>NZ_CP104965.1:2345046-2957592 GCF_025452235.1 Devosia neptuniae | reverse complement strand
AACAAGATTCAGATCCGTAATGGCGCCGGCGTCGACGTCGCCTATTTCTCGGATAGCTATAGCCAACAGGGCATCGAAGCCGGCCTGTTCCAGAAGATCGATCCCGCCAAGCTGCCAAACCTGGCCGGTCTCTACGACCTCGCGAAGGACCCGCAAGGCGGCTACGGCCCGGCCTACTCCATCGGCCGCGTCGGCGTAGTCTATGACTCGGCCAAGGTCACCACCCCGATCACCTCGTGGAACGATCTGTGGCGCGCTGATCTCGCCGCTTCGCTCTCGCTGCCCGGCATCACCACCACGGCCGGCCCGATGGTCGTGCTCAAGGCCGGCGATCATGCCGGCGTCGATGCCTATGCGGATGCCGATGGCGCCTTCAAGGGCCTCGAAGAACTCAAGCCCAACGTGGTCAAGAACTACAATACCGGCTCGGAAATGATCAACCTGTTCTCGACCGGCGAAATCTCCGCCGCCATCGCACAGGACTTCACCCTGGCCCAGATTCAGGCCGCCGTCCCGACCACAGTCTGGGCTGACCTGTCGGAAGGCTCGATCGCCACTCTCAACACCGTCAACATCCCGACCGGTGCTGCCGAGCCCGAACTGGCCTACCAATTCATCAACTTCATCCTGAGCCCCGAAATCCAGCAGCAACTGGCCGAACAGGGCGTCGATGCTCCGGTCAACACCGCCGTCAAGCTGGAGCCCGAGCAGGCCGCCCTGTGGACCTATGGCGCCGACGTGATCGCCGGCCTGCAGCGCGTCGACTACACCAAGCTCAACGCCGCCAAGAGCGGCTGGATCGACCGCTGGAACGAACTGTTCGGCATGTAATCGTGAAGGCGCGAGGGGTAGCATCCGCCTCCCGCGCCTTTTAAAACGCCTCGATTAAGCAGAGCCCCGATCGCTCCATACCCGCGATGTCACCCCGGCGCAGGCCGGGGCCCATTCTGAGATGTCAGACCTGGCAATATCTCAGGATGGATTCCGGCCTTCGCCGGAATGACATTGTGGATATTGGCGCATCGCGTGCAGTAAAGGCCTGACCCATGAAACGCTTCGCCGGATGGAGCCTTGCCTCCCCCGCGACGCTCGCCGTCGTCATCTTCCTGGTATTGCCGGTCGTCGCGACCATCATCACCACCTTCCTCACCCCGGCGGGCCCGCTTGCGCCCTATATCGGCTTTTTCGGCAGCGGCTTCCGGCGCACCGTTCTCTGGCGCACCATTCAGGTCTCGCTGATCACCACCGTGATCGCGCTGTTTATCGGCTTCATCACCGCCTATGTCGTGTCGCGCTCGCCCGGCTGGCTCAAATCCATTCTCATCATCGCCGCGGTCTTCCCGCTGCTGACCGGCGTCGTCGTCCGCTCCTTCGCCTGGATGATCATCCTGGGCAAAAACGGCATTCTCAACAGTGCGCTGGTCGGCTCCGGCATCATCGCCGAGCCCATGACCATGCTCTATACGCAAGGCGCTGTTATCGTCGCCATGGTCTATCTCTTCGTGCCGCTCATGGTGCTCACCCTGGTCGGCGTGCTCGAATCCATTCCCGATGACCTGATCCAGGCCTCCGCCTCGCTGGGCGCCAAGCCCATGGCCACCTTCACCCAGGTCATCCTGCCGCTTGCCGTTCCCGGCCTCATCGTCGGCGCCGTGCTGGTCTTCACCGGCAGCTTCACCGCTTATGCCACGCCCCAGCTGCTGGGCGGGGAAAGCCAGATGGTCATGGGCACGCTGATGTATCAGCAGGCCATGGTCACCTTCGATTGGGTCTCGGCCTCCACCATCGCCGCCATCATGGTCGTCATCACCATAGCCATCGTGCTGCTGATGACCCGCGTGGCCAAGCGCCTCAACCCCATGGCCGTCTGATGACCACAAAACTCCACCCGGCCCTGATCGCCTTCACCGCCCTGGTCTTCGTGTTCCTCATTGGCCCGCTGATCATCGTGGTCGGCGCCGCCCTCAGCGACACGACCTATCTCACCTTCCCGCCGCAGGGCCTGTCCCTGCGCTGGTTCGAGAATATCTTTGCCATTTCGGCCTTCCGCCGCACCATCATCACCAGCCTGCAGATCGCGTTTCTCTCGACCTTCATCGCGCTGCTGATCGGCATCCCGGCCGCCTACGCACTCAACCGCTACCGCGTCCAGCTCCCCGGCTGGCTCTCGACGCTCTTCGTGCTGCCCATTCTGGTGCCCGAACTGGTGCTGGGCTTCTCCCTGCTCAAAAACGTCGCCGTGCAGTTCAACGCGCCCATCTACCTCTCTTTGGTCGTCGGCCACTCCCTGCTCGTGCTGCCCTATGTGGTCCGCGTCATCAGCGCCTCACTCGCCTCGTTCGATTTCTCCATTGAGGAGGCCGCGATCAGCCTCGGCTCGCCCCCGCTCAAAACCTTCTTCACCATCCTCCTGCCCAATGTGCGCTCCGGCGTCATCGCGGCCTTCATCCTGTCGTTCATCACCTCGATCAACGACGTGTCGATCTCGATCTTCCTGACGGGCCCCGGCATTTCCACCCTCCCCATCCAGATTCTCGCCCATATGGAGCAGTTCTTCGATCCGACCGTCGCGTCGGTCTCGGTGCTGCTCATGGCGCTCACCGTGGCCGTCATGGCCATTGTCGAGCGCACCCTGGGCCTGACCTTCCTTGCCAAGTGAGCCAGCTGTGACCCAAAACCTCTCGATTCAAAACATCACGGCGCATTACGGCTCCACCAAAGTCCTCGAAGACCTGTCGCTGGAAATTGCCGAAGGCGAACTCGTCTCCCTGCTCGGCGCCTCCGGCTGCGGCAAGACCACGACCCTGCGCCTCGTCGCGGGCTTCCTCGAACCCACCTCTGGCAAGATCGAGCTGGGCGGCAAGGATCTCACCCGCCTGCCCGCTCACCAGCGCAATATCGGCCTGGTCTTCCAGAGCTATGCGCTGTTCCCCCATCTGAGCGTCGCCGAAAACGTCGCCTTCGGCCTCAAGCAACGCGGCATTTCCGGCGATGCTAAGACCAAGCGCGTCACCGCCATGCTCGAACGCGTGGGCCTCGCCCACCTGGCCGAACGCCTCCCCGGCGCCCTCTCCGGCGGCCAGAAGCAGCGCGTCGCCCTCGCCCGGGCCCTCGTCATCGAGCCGCCGCTGCTGATGTTCGATGAGCCCCTGTCCAATCTCGACGCCAAGCTGCGTGTCGACATGCGGGTGGAAATCCGCAAGCTGCAACAGGCCAATGGCACCACTTCGGTCTATGTCACCCACGATCAGGAAGAAGCCTTCTCGATCTCGGACCGCGTCGCCATCATGCATGCCGGTCGCGTCATGCAACTCGACACCCCCGAAGTGCTTTACCAGCGCCCCGCCAACGCCTTCGTCGCCCGCTTCGTCGGCTTCGAAAACCTGATCCCCATGAGCGTCACCGCCCGCGACGGCGCCACAGTCACCGCCCAAATGACCGGCGGCGCCAAGCTCACCCTGAGCCAGGACGATTTCGGCCCCATCCCCAATAGCTTCATCCTCGCCTGCCGGGCCGATGGCCTGGCCGTCACCGACACGGGCACCGATGGCATCCCAACGACGCTGGGCCTGCGCACCTATCTGGGCCGCGCCTACCAATACCAATGCGAAACCCCAGCCGGTCCCCTGGTGGCCAACGGTCCCCTGACCCGGCCGCTCGAAACCGGTGCCACGGCAAAGCTGGTGCCGGTCGCGGAGCAATGCACGATCCTGGCCCCGGAACCGGCGGCGTGATGGTATCGTGACCACCATCCTGACCAATGCCTGGCTGCTCACCCTCGACGACGCCCTCACTGAGCATCGCCCGGGCTGGCTGCAGATCGACGGCGACACCATCACCGCCCTCGGCTCCGGCACCCCGCCCACCGTGGAAAACGCCGAAATCGTGGACTGCAACGGCGATATCGTCATGCCCGGCATGGTCAACGCCCATTGCCACATGGGCATGTCAGTGTTCCGGGGCCTGGGCGAAGACGTGGATGACCGCCTCTATCGCTACATCCTCCCGCTCGAGCGCAAATTCGTCACCCGCGAAATGGTCCGTGCCGGCTCGGCCCTCTCGGCGCTGGAAATGATCCAGGGTGGCGTCACCACCGTCGCCGACATGTATTATTTCGAAACCGACGTCGGCCGCGTCGCCGCCCAATCGGGCCTGCGCGCCATTGTCGGCCAGACGCTGGCCGATTTCGACCCGCCCGACCACAAGGATTTCGACCAGGGCTTTGCCCGTGTCGAGGAACTGGTCGATGAATTCGCCGGCCACAAGCTCGTCACCCCCTCCATCGCCCCCCATGCCCCCTATTCCACTGGCCTCAAGGTCATGGAGCGCGTCGCCCGCTGGTCCGCCGACCATCCCGACGTGCCCGTCCAGATGCATCTGGCCGAAAGCACGCTGGAAGTCGCCTGGGCCCGCGACACTCACAATCAGTCCACCGTCGCCGTCACCCGCGATGCCGGCCTGCTCAAACCAAACCTGATCTGCGCCCATTGCCTGCAACTGGACGACGCCGACATCACTATGATGTCCGAAGCCCAGGTCTGCGCCGTCACCAATCCGCGCTCCAATGGCAAGGCCGGCCGCGGCGTCGCCCCGGTCGAAAAGCTGCGCAATGCCGGCATCCCGACCGGGATCGGCAGCGACGGCGCCATGAGCGGCAACACGCTGGACCTGTTCAGCCAATTCGCCCCCGTCTCCATGTTCGCCAAACTGCTCGGCGGCTCCCGCAAGCCGCTGCCCGCTCTCGATGTCGTCCGCATGGCGACGATCGAAGGCGCCCGCGCCCTCAGCCTCAATCTGAAAACCGGCTCGCTCGAAACCGGCAAACAGGCCGACCTGATCCGCATCAGCCTCGCCGCCCCACGCCTGCATCCGATTTACGACGCCTATTCCATGCTGGTTTTCGCCGCCATGCCAAGCGACGTCACCGACACTATGGTCGCCGGCCGCTGGCTGATGCGCAACCGGCAGGTGCAGACGCTTGATCCCCACAAGACCCTGCGCGACGCCATGCAGATCGCCACCCAATTCAAGACCGAAATGACCCGCATCGACGAGGCTGCACGATGACCGAACTCACCGCCATTCTCGACGCCGTCGATGCCAATCTCGATGATAGCCTAAGCCGCCTCTTCGAGCTGATCCGCATCCCCTCGGTCTCCACCGAACCCCATTACAAGGACGACTGCCGCCGCGCTGCCGAATGGCTGGCGGGCGAATTGGCCGGCATGGGCTTTGACGCCTCGGTCCGCGACACGGCGGGTCACCCCATGGTCGTCGGCCACGGCCCCAAAATCGCCGGCCCCCATGTCCTGTTCTACGGTCATTACGACGTCCAGCCCGTCGATCCACTCGCCCTCTGGACCACACCGCCCTTCGAGCCTTCCCTCGCCCCGCAAGCGGACGGCGAAACCTTCATCCTGGGCCGCGGCGCCTCCGACGACAAAGGCCAATTGCTGACCTTCATCGAAGCCTGCCGCGCCTATAAAGCAGTAACCGGCACGCTACCGATCCGCATTTCCATGCTGTTTGAAGGCGAGGAAGAAGCCGGCAGCCCCTCGCTCGGGCCGTTCCTCGAGGCCAACGCCGAGGACCTCAAGGCCGATACGATCCTGGTCTGCGACACCGACATGTGGGACCATGACACCCCCGCCATTACCACCATGTGGCGCGGCTTTGTCAGCGAGGAATTCACCATCACGGCGGGTGACCGGGACCTGCATTCCGGCATGTTCGGCAGCGCCGCCCGCAATGCCGCCCAGCTCATCGGCACCGTTATCGGCAAGCTGCGTAGCGACGACGGCGCGGTCGCCATTCCCGGCTTCTACGATGGCGTGCAGGAGGTTCCCGCCGCCATAATCGACCAATGGAACCGCCTGCCCTTCGACGCCGAAAAGTTCCTCGCCGATGTCGGCCTTTCCGTCCCCGCCGGGGAAACCGGCCGCTCAGTACTCGAACAGGTCTGGGCCCACCCCACCTGCGAAATCAACGGCGTGTGGAGCGGCTATACCGGCGATGGCTTCAAAACCGTCATCCCCGCCCAGGCCAGCGCCAAGCTCAGCTTCCGCCTCGTCGCGGGCCAGGACCCCGACCGTATCCGCGCCCTGTTCCGCCAATTCGTAACCGATCTGCTACCGGCTGATTGCAGCGTCACCTTCAAGGCCTATGCCGCCGCGCCCGCCCAGATCATGGATCTCGATGGCCCCCTGCACACCAAGGCCCGCGCCGCCCTCACCGCCGAATGGAACCGCGAAACCGCCCTGGCCGGCACCGGCGGCTCCATCCCCATTCTGGGCGAATTCAAGAAGCGCCTCGGCATGGATTCCATGCTGATCGGCTTTGCCCGCTTCGACAACCGCATCCACTCGCCCAACGAGAAATACGACCTGTCGAGCTTCCACAAAGGCATCCGCTCCTGGGTGCGCATCCTCCACGCCTTCAAGGAGTAGACCATATGGCCCTCACTCGCTTTTCCGTCACCCCGCTCTGGCAGCAGACCCAGGCCCTCGCCGCCGTAGCCCGCGGCGCCGCCCCCGCCGATCTGGTCATCACCGGCGCCCGCATGCTCTCGACCTATTCCGAGCGCATCGCCGCCGATAAGGAAATCTGGCTGGTCGGTGGCCGCATCGCCGCCATCCACCCCGCCGGCACCTACAAGAAGGCCCCCACGCCCAAAGCCGTCTACGACGCCAAGGGCGGCATTATCGCGCCAGGCCTCGTCGATCCCCACATCCACATCGAAAGCTCGATGGTCACCGCCTGCGCCTATGCGGAAGCCGCGCTGCTCAATGGCACCACCACCATTTTCTGTGACAGCCACGAGATCGGCAATGTCATGGATGTGGCGGGCGTTGAAGCCATGCTCGAAGATGCGCGCCTTGCCCCGCTCTCGATCTTCCTGACTGTTCCCTCCACCGTGCCCGCCACCTCCCCGGAGCTTGAAACCGCCGGTGGCGACCTCACCCCGGACAAGATCGGCGCCCTGTTCGACAAATGGCCCGAAGCCATGGCGCTGGGCGAAAAGATGGATTTCGTCCCCGTTGCCATGGGCGATCCGCGCAGCCACGCCATCATCGCGGAATCGCTCAAGCGTAACCGCCCGGTTTCCGGTCATATCTACGGCCGCGATTTCGTCGCGCCCTACGCCGCTTCGGGCGTCACCGACACGCACGAAGCCATCGACCGCGACATTTCCAGCGATTTCATCGACGCCGGCATCTGGGTCTTCCTGCGCGGCGGCAATCCTGCCACGCCGTGGAATTCCATCGTCGAAGCCATCAAGCCGATCACCGAAGGCGGCGCCAGCCACAAGCGCTTCGCCGTCTGCACCGATGATCGCGACGCCGATGACCTGCTGACCTTCGGCCTCGATTGGGTCGTCCGCGAAGCCATTCGCCTGGGCATGAAGCCCGAACAGGCCTGGGCCATGGGCTCGCTGCATGGCGCCACCCGCTTTGGTCTGGGCGATGAAATCGGCGGCCTCGGCGGCGGTCGACGCGCCGATCTCGTCCTACTCGGAGACGACCTCAAGCCGCAGAGCACCTGGTATGGCGGCGAGCTGGTCGTTGATCAGCGCAAGGTCATGCCGATCCTCGAGGAAACCCTCAACCAGCGCTACCGCTATCCCGAGGCGGCCTACAATACCGTCCACCTGCCCAAGGGCCTCAAGCTCACGCCCGAACTGCCCACCGTCCCGGTCACCGCCAATGCCATCGGCATCGAACTGCCCGGCATTGTCCTGCCCCACCGCAAGGTGGCAATCGAGCCGGCCAATGACTGGGCCAGTATTCTGGACAAGCACAATCTCAGCTTCGTCACCGTTATCGAGCGGCACGGCAAATCCAAGGGCGGCATCGCCCATGGCCTGCTGCAGGATTTTGGCCTCAAGAACGGCGCCGTCGGCTCCAGCGTGGGCCACGACAGCCACAATATCCTGCTCGCTGGCACCAATGAGGCCGATATGCGACTGGCCCTCGAAACCATCGACTCCGCCAAAGGCGGCATCGTCGTGGTGCAGGACGGCAAGGTCACAGCCTTCGTCGGCCTGCCCGTCGCGGGCCTGATCTCCGACAAACGCGTCCATGACGTCGCCGCCGAAAACCGCAGGCTCAAAACCGCTTGGGAGGCCGCCGGCTGCAGCATTCCTTATATGGGCTTTAACCTCATCCCGCTTTCGGTCATCCCCGAAATCCGCATTACGGATAAAGGCCTGGTCAAGGTCCCCGAAATGATATTGCAGCCGCTTTATGACTAATCGCCGCATCATCATCGATACCGATCCCGGCCTCGACGACGCCGTCGCAATCCTGCACGCGCTGAATTGCGGGCGGTTCGACGTGCTGGGGCTGACAACCGTGGCCGGCAATATCGGCATCGACAACACCACCCGCAATGCCGGAAGGCTGCTGGCCGCCATGGGCCGCAGCGATATCCCGGTCATCATCGGCGCCGCCAAGCCGTTGCGGCGCTGGGGCATCGATGTCGTGGCGGTTCATGGCGCCGATGGCGTGCAGGGCCTCGTGCTGCCCGAGCCGGCGGTCGAACCGCTGCCCGATGCAGTGGCATGGATGGCAGCTCGGCTCCTGGCCGAGCCGAGCGGCACCATCGACATTCTGGCGCTCGGCCCGCTGACCAATATCGCCCAGCTCATCACCAGCCATCCCGCTGCGGCAGCGCGGATCGGGCAGGTTATCGCCATGGGCGGCGCCGTGGACGAGCCGGGCAATATCGGCGCCCGCTCCGAATTCAACTTCGCCACCGATCCGGAGGCTGCCGATATTGTGTTCCGCGCCGGGCTGGACCTGACCCTGGTGCCGCTCGACGTCACCCGCAAAGTGCGCGCCGACGCCACTTGGATGAATAGCCTGCGCGGTACGACAGCCGGCACCATCGCCGCCGATGTCATCGCGCTATACTTTGGCGACGGCCGGCAAAGCCGCCCTCTGCACGACCCCTGCGTCATGCTGCTGGCGCTCGACTCCAGTCTGTTCGGCATCGAAGAACGCCATCTTGCTGTCGATCTTGGTGACGATGGCGACGCCGGGGCCCTCAAGCCCGCCCGCGCCGGAGTCCCGCCCGTGAAAGTCGCCATGCACGTCAATGCCGAGGGCGCGCTGGCTTTGCTCGCAACGGGTCTGGGGCCCTCAAGCCCGCCCGCGCCGGAGTCCCGCCCGTGAAAGTCGCCATGCACGTCAATGCCGAGGGCGCGCTGGCTTTGCTCGCAACGGGTCTGATGCGCGCCTAGCGCAATTCCTGCTCCACCAGCGCCGTCCAATACCGCGCGCCTGTCACGATCGCATCGTCGTTGAAATCATAGCGCGAGTTGTGGTGCAGCGCCCCGTCCACCGCCGGTCCATTACCCAGCCAGACATAAGCCCCCGGCACGGCCGACCCGAAAAACGCAAAGTCATCGCCTGCTGTCGACGGCGGGAAATCGGTAACGACGGTTCTACCCGTCGCAGCCTGCGCCGCCGCCAGCGCCCGCCGCGTTGCATCAGCATCATTCACCACCGGCGGGATGCGGCGCAGGAATTCATATTCCGCCTCGATCCCGAACGTCGCCGCCACACCCCGCGCCAACAGGCCGATTTCGTCTTCCAACTGGTCCCGCACCGCAGCCGAATAGGCCCGCGCCGTGCCCCCGATCCGCACCTCGTCGGGAATGACATTGAGCGCCTTGAAGTCCCCGGCGCTCACCGCACAGGCACTCACCACCGCCGGCTGTAACGGATCGACCCGGCGCGCCACGATGGTATGCAGCGCCAGCAGAAACTGCCCCGCCGCCGTCACTGCATCACGCCCCAGATGCGGCTTGGCGCCATGCGTGCCAATGCCCCGGAACACCACTTCCCAGCTATCCGACGACGCCAGTTGCGGTCCCGCCACCACCGCCATTTCATCCGTCGTCAGTCCCGGCATATTGTGCAGCCCGTAGGCGGCGTCGACCGGGAACAGCTCGAAAAATCCGTCATCGATCATGGCCTTGGCCCCGCCGCGCCCTTCCTCGGCCGGCTGGAACACGAAATGCACGGTCCCGGAAAAATTGCGCGTCCGCGCCAGATGCCTCGCCGCCGCCAGCAGCATCACCGTGTGCCCGTCATGCCCGCAGGCATGCATGGTATTGGGCACGGTCGAGCCATAGTCCCGCTCCGCCAGCTCGGGCATGGCCAGCGCATCCATATCCGCCCGCAGCGCAATCCGCCGCGTGCCGTTGCCCACCTTGAGCGTGCCCACCACGCCGGTCTTACCCAGCCCGCGATGCACCGCAATGCCTGCCTGCTCCAGCTGCTCGGCCACGATGGCGCTGGTGCGCACCTCCTCAAAACCGAGTTCGGGATGGGCATGCAGATCGCGCCGCAGCGCAATCATGGTGTCGAGGTCGAAAGGATCATTGCCGTCAGGAAGAGTCACGGGACAAGCTCGTCAAATTGGGATAGGTGACTTTTCGGCCAATCCCCTCCCGCCAGCAAGGAAAACCTCGCTTTTGTCACTGCTGCCGCACCAGTTCTGGCAGGATATCCTGCCCCCGCACGCCGCCTCCACGGGCAGCTTTGCCGAAGCCTACCCGGCCACGCTCCCGGACGGACGCCGGCTCCTGCTGCCCATCCGCATCCTGCCCGGCGACGGCACGCGCGCGGTCGCCTCGCTGATCATCAACCAGGCCAGCTTCACCGTCGCCGACGCCTTGGCCGATGGCCTCGCCGATCTGCTGCGCCCCTTCGCGCCGGACATCATCATCGGCGTCCCCACCCTTGGCCTTCACTTGGCCCCCAATGTCGCCCGCCGCCTCGGACACAGCCGCATCGTGCCGCTCGGCACCTCGCGTAAATTCTGGTACGACGACGCCCTTTCCGAGCCAATGAGCTCGATCACCAGCCCCAGTCACTCCAAAACCCTGTTCATCGACCCTCGCATGTTGCCGCTGCTCGAGGGCAAGCGCGTCGCGGTGATCGATGATGTCATCAGCTCGGGCACCTCAATGGCCGCTGTCATGCGCCTGCTCACCAAAGCCGGCATCGAGCCCGTTGCCATCGGCGCCGCCATGCTGCAGGGCAATAAGTGGCACGCCCCAATGCAAAAGTGGCGCGACAGGATTGTCGCGCCACTCAATTCACCAATGCTGGAAAAGACCGAAACCGGCTGGGTGCCGCTGGCCTAAGCCCTACTTGCCCAGCGTGCTCGGCCAGGTGCCGTGCAGATCGGTGCCACGGCCAACAATCTCAAAGCCATGCGCACCGAAGAAATCGCGCTGGCCCTGGATCAAATTGGCCGTGCCCTGGGCCTGGCGATAGCTGTCGAAATAGCTCAGCGCCGCCGAGAGGCAAATCATCGGGAATTCCCCGACAGCTGCTGCCGCCACGACCTTACGCAGGCTCGGATGCGCGTCCTTCATCAGGGTGACGAAGTCCGGCACCACCAGCAGGTTCACATTGCCGCCCTTTTCATAGGCAGCCGACATCTGGTCGAGGAAGCGCGAGCGGATGATGCAGCCGGCGCGCCAGATCTTGGCGATGGTCGCCAGCGGCAGGTTCCAGCCGTTTTCTTCCGAAGCCTTCGCAATTACCGCAAAGCCCTGCGCATAGGACACGATCTTGCCCGCCAGCAGCGCCTTTTCCAGATCCGCCAGCGTCACGTCGGCCTTGCCGGCAGCGCGCTTGCCATAAATCGCCTCGGCCGCCACGCGCTCTTCCTTGCGCGAGGAAATCGAGCGGGCCGCAACGGCGCCCTCGATGGCCGTAGCCGGGACGCCCATCTGCTGAGCCGCAATTGCCGACCAGACGCCGGTGCCCTTCTGGCCTGCCTTATCGAGGATCAGCTCCACCAGCGGCTTGCCGGTTTCGCCGTCGACGGCGGCCAGCACATGGCCGGTGATTTCGATCAGGTAGGAATTGAGCGGACCCTTGTTCCATTCCTTGAACACGTCAGCGCATTCGCCCGGGCTCATGCCCAGCCCGTCGCGCATCACGCCATAGACTTCGGCGATCATCTGCATGTCGCCATATTCGATGCCATTGTGGATGGTCTTGACGAAATGGCCCGCGCCGCCTTCGCCTAGATAGGCGCAGCAGCTTTCGCCATTGAACTTGGCGGCGATGGCGGTCAGCACCGCCTCGGCGTTGTGCCACTGCTCCTTGGAGCCGCCCACCATGATGGAGGGACCGTGGCGCGCACCTTCTTCACCGCCGGAAACGCCGACGCCGAGATAGCCTATGCCCTTGGGCGTCAGGTAATCAAACCGGCGCTGCGTATCGGTGAACAGCGAATTGCCGCACTCGATGATCGCGTCGCCCTTGTCCAGCAGCGGCAGCAGTTGCTCGATCATCTCGTCCACCGGCTTGCCGGCCTTGACCATGATGATGATGGAGCGCGGCGCCTTCACGGCCTGCACGAATTCGGCCAGGTCATATTTGGGAACGGTCTTGCCATCCAGGCCCTCGGCCTTGGCTTCGGCGACGAATTCGTCAATGCGCCCGGGCGACCGGTTATGGACAGCGATCGTGTAGCCTTTTTCGGCGATATTCAGCGCCAGATTGGAGCCCATAACCGCCAGCCCGATCAGGCCGATATCCGCTGTCGACATATGTCTGTCCTTCCGAGATCGTCTTGTGCAATCCATGCACGCAGCGCATGCCGCGCGGCCGGGAACTGACCACAAACTGGGCCGATACGGAAGCCGTATTCGCGCAAAAAACGGCTATTCAACACGCTTGTATGGAAGATGCTATTGCGCGGTTAGGCCGTGCACCCTAGGTTCCGGCCATCTATGGAGGCTGCCTTGCACACACCATCCCCGTTCGACCTCACCGGCAAACGCGCCCTCGTCACTGGATCGAGCCGCGGCCTCGGTCTGGCTATGGCCAAGGCACTGGCCCAGGCCGGCGCGGCGATCGTGCTCAATGCCCGCGACAATGTTGCCCTCGGCGCTGCCGCGCAGGATCTGGCGGCCACCGGCGCCAGCGTTAAAGCGGTCGCCTTCGACGTCACCAGCCGCGACAGCGTGAACGATGCCGTCAGCCATATCGAAGACGAAATCGGGCCAATCGACATTCTGGTCAACAATGCCGGCATGCAATTTCGCTCGAGCCTCGAAGCCTTCCCGCCCGAAAAATTCGATCAGGTCATCGCCACCAACCTGACCTCGGTGTTTAATGTCAGCCAGCCCGTCGCGCGCCACATGATCGCTCGCGGCGCTGGCAAGATCATCAATATCTGCTCGCTGCTGTCCGAATTGTCCCGCCCCTCAATCGCCCCCTATGCGGCGACCAAGGCCGCCGTGGCAAACCTGACGCGCGGCATGGCGGTGGATTGGGCAAGGCATGGCCTTAACGTCAACGCCATTGCGCCGGGCTATTTCGCCACCGAGATGAATGACGCCCTGCTCAAGGACGACAAGTTCAACGCCTGGATCGAAAGCCGCACGCCCATGGGCCGCTGGGGCCAGCCCGAAGAGCTCGGCGGGGCCGCCGTGTTCCTCGCCTCGGAGGCCTCACGCTTCGTCAACGGACATATCCTTTATGTCGATGGCGCCTTCACTGCCACCGTCTGACCAGGAGCGTTCATGTCTCTCACCCCCGCCCGCATCGTCATCGTCATGGGCGTCAGCTCGTCCGGCAAATCCACCATCGGCCAGTCCATTGCCCGGCGGCTGCATGTGCCATTCCTGGATGGCGATGGTTACCACCCCGAAGCCAATGTCGAGAAAATGCGCGCCGGCATCCCCCTGACTGACGAGGATCGCTGGCCCTGGCTCGAAAAGCTGGCCAAGGCCCTGCATGAGGCGGCAAATCTGAAAGGCGCGGCAGCCGGCGCCTGCTCGGCGCTGCGCCAAACCTATCGCGATTTCCTCGTCGAACAGGCGGGCGAGCCGATCCTGTTTGTCTATCTCGACGGCACCAAAGAGGTCATTGCCGAGCGCATGGTCCGTCGCAAGCACGAATATATGCCGACCAGCCTGCTCGACAGCCAGTTCGCCACCCTCGAAGTGCCCGACCCGGCCAGCGAAAACGTACTGCCTGTTCCGGTGACCGACAGTGTTGAAAAGATCACCCAGACGGTGCTCAAATCACTCGACCACCTCAAGAGCTTCAAGCGCTGGCAATAGCTCGTCTTACTCAGCGGCAACGGGCTTGCTGGCAAACCGCCCCTGCCCATGGGCCACCAGTGCCGCTGCGCCGACCACTACAATCGCCCCGACCACGACCCAAGCATCGAGGCCAACGCCCAGCAGCGCGATGTCGAACAAAAATGCCCAGATGATCCCGGTATATTCATAGGCGGCCAGCACCGATACCGGCGCCCGGGCGGTCGCCTCCATCATCAGTACATGCCCCATGCCGCCCAGAACCCCGGCGGCGATCAGCAGCGAAAATGCGCCCGCGTCCAGCTCGGCCCAGCCCCACAGGCTCGATGCTAAGCCGGCAATGCTGCAGATCACCGCGAAGGACAGCGCAATACTGGCCGGTGGATCGGTTCGCGTCAGGTCCTTGACCTGCACCCGCGACAGCGCATTGGCCGCTGCCATGCCGATCGCCGCGGCAATCCCGATCAACGTGCCATCGCGCAGTTCCGCCCCGACCAGCGCCGGAAACAGCATCAGCATGATGCCGGCAAAGCCCAGCGCCACACCCAGGAACACCGTCGCGGTCGGTCGCTCGCGTAGAAACACCATGGCCGCCAAAATCGAAAAAATTGGCGCCAGATAGGTCAGCGCCGTCGCTACCCCGACCGACAGATAGGCCAGCGAGATGAACGACAGCACCATGACCACGCAGCCCAGCAGCCCACGGATCAGATGCTTGTGGGGATATCTGGTGCGCAGCGACGGCCCGATCTGCCCGCGTATCGCCATGTAGCCGACAATGGGCAGCAGCGCGACAAAGCTGCGCCAGAACACCAATTGCCCGACCGGCGCGACTTTGGCCGCTTCATGAATGCAGGCAGACATCCCCGCCATGGCAACCAGACCGAAGGTCGCGAGCCACAGAGCCGCAGTGGGATTGGATTTGGTAACGGACAAGTGGTGAACCTGCGGCTTGGGATGACGACCTGACCTATCCCGATCCGCGTCCGCCGTCATCCGCCCAATGCGTTATTTCGGCACACCATCGCTTCGCGCCAGACTGGCATTGAAATACCGCTCATCAGCACTGACTTCGACACCCACCCAGTCCGGCAATTGTACTGCCTGATCTTCGCTGTCCAGCTCGACCTCGGCGATCACCAGCCCTGCATGCCGCCCCTCGAAAACATCGACCTCCCAGATCAGCCCGCCAAACGGCACGATATAGCGCCGCTTTTCGAGCACCAGCGGCTCCGCCATCGCCAGCAGTTCCCGCGCGTCCTCGATCGGGATCTCATATTCATATTCGCTCCGCGAAATGCCTTCAGTCTTGCCTTTGAGCGTCAGCACGCCCTGTTCATCGTTCTTGCTGCGCACCCGCACGGTGGCTTTGGCATTGGATGACAAATAGCCCTGTCGCAGCAGCGAACTGCTGGTGGCTCCAATCCGCCATCCATCGTTGGCGACGAGAAACTTGCGCTCTATTTCCTGACCCATACCCTGCCTAAAACCCAAACGTCATCTGTCCGGCCGGCGCGCCAACGGCGACACCCTCCAGCGACAACATCCTGAGCTTGGATTCAGCTCCCCCCGGTGCCGAGAAGCCGCCCGGCTTGCCATCGCTGGCCAGCACTCGATGGCACGGAATAACCAGCGGAATGGGGTTTGCACCCATCGCAGCCCCGACTGCGCGCGACAGGGTCACATCGCCCAATTGCCGCGCCAGCGCTCCATAAGTTGTCGTCTCGCCCCAGCCGATTCCCAGCAGCAGCGCATAAGCGCGACGATGAAATTCCGGCACGCCCCCTAGATCGAGCGGCACGGCGCTGAAATCCACCACGGCCCCCTCGGCATAATCCTCAATGCTATTGATTAACGCCTCGATATCCCGGTTCGGCTCGCCCGGTTGCGCATCACCGCGATTGATCCGCTGTTCAAGCCCGTCCCGATCCAAACCCGGCAATTGCAACCGCGCCAGCCCGGCATCGGTCCAGCCAATGCCAAACTCACCTAAAGCCGTGTTGAAAATCGCGGTTTCCATAGCGCAATCCTAAGACCCCAACTCGCCGCTTGCCAGAGGCAAAGACCATGGCCGCGCACCCTACTGACATATCCTGTCACGACAATTTCCCAAACAGCGCTTCCACCACGCAACGGGAGCAGGCAAATGGCGAAAATCGTCGGTTACATCGCATCCAGTCTCGATGGCTTCATCGCCACCGCGGATGAAAACCTCGATTGGCTCACCCAGCAACCCGATCTCAACCTAGGCGAATTCGACTATCGCAATTTCATTGCGCGTATCCGCACCGTGGTCATGGGTCGCGGCACCTATGACTGGATCGCGCGCTATCCCGGCGACTGGGAGTACGCCGGCAAACGGGTAATCGTGGTCACCTCCCGCCCGATCGACAATCCCAAGGGTCCGCTCGAAACGCGCTCCGATATCCCCGCGCTAATCGCTGAATTGCGTGCGCTCGAGGATGGCGATGTGTGGATGCTGGGCGGCGGCAAACTGCAGATGACCTTTATGGAGCAAGGCGCTCTCGACGAGATCGAAATCTACATCATCTCCGAAATCATCGGCGGCGGCATTCCGCTGTTTCCGCCCACCGGCCTGCGCGCCAGCCCCAAGCTGATTTCGGCCCAGGCGCTGCACACCAGTTGCGCCCGCCTGCATTACAGGTTCGATTGACCGCATAAAAAGACCGCCCCTGGGGGCGGTCTCGTCGGGCGATTGGCAAGCGTCAGTGCTTGAGCGTATCTCGCATCCGGTCCTTGGCATCGCCCATTTTCTGCTGGGCTTTGCCTTCGGCCTTGTCCATCTTGCCCTCGGCTTGCATCCGTTCGTTACCGGTCATGCGGCCGACGGCATCCTTGACATGGCCCTTGGCCTGCTTGCCGGCGCCTTTGACGTGTTCCTTCTGCATTACGTGCTCCTCCACTCGTTGTCCTGATACAACGGGATGACGGGGCCGAGCGTTCCGTCACGTCCTCGTTTGCGGGCCAAATCGGCGCGGAGAGTTGTTCAACTGGCATGCGCAATGCTAGGACCGCGCCATGCCCGGTCCCATGCCCACATTGCTCGACTATTTTCCCCCGCTCGATCCCTATCTCAACGTGCTGCATCAGGACGACGATATCCTGGTGCTGGACAAGCAGAGTGGCCTGCTCACCGTGCCCGGCAAGGACCCGTCCCTTTGGGATTGCGTCGAATATCGCGCCCGCCAGACCTGGCCCACGGCCGGAATCGTGCATCGCCTCGACAAGGACACCTCCGGCGTTCTTGTCATGGCGCTCAACAAGCGGGCCCATGGCCGCATCGGTAGCCAGTTCGAGCATCGCAAGACCACCAAGAGCTATGTCGCCCGCGTCGCCGGGCTGATCGAACAGGATTCGGGGCTGGTCGATCTTCCCCTCGCCACCGATTGGGACAACAAGCCCCGCCAGCGCGTGGACTATGAAAATGGCCGTCCTTCGCAAACCGAATGGAGCGTCATTGAGCGCGAGGCCGACGTCACCCGGGTGCGCCTCCACCCCCTTACCGGCCGCACCCACCAGTTGCGGGTTCACATGAAGGCCATCGGCCATGTGATTCTGGGCGATGCGTTTTATGGCGATTCCGCCACGTTTGCCGCCGCTGATCGCCTGCAACTGCATGCCGCCGAACTGGGCTTTACCCACCCCACAACTGGCGAGTTCATGGTGTTCACCGCCCCCACACCATTTTAGGCTCGCCGGGTTTTCGGCTCCCCGTTATTCTGGCGCCATGAACAAGATTCTCGCCACTTTGGCCGCCCTGGCCATCGCCGCCACGTCGCCAGCCGCGATCGCCTTCGATCAGCTTGAGCGCTTTGCCCCGCTGTTTTCCGACGATCCGCAAAATCCGCTGGTCTTCACCTATGTCGCGCCGCTGGGTGGGTTCACCCTCGATAACCCCGCTCTCTATGGCACCGACGACTATGTCCTGCTCAACGCCCTGATCGATGGCACGGGCGTCGATGCCAGCACCGGCATCGATTTCCCGCAGGTCACCGGCATGCTGAGTACCGGCCAGCCGCCGAGCCAGCTGACCGTACTGTTCGGCAAGCCCGGCTTCCTCGACGCCAGCGAAGCGGCCTTGACCAAGCGCGGCTTTACCCGCTCCGAGGTCGCGAGCCTGACCGTGATGAGCAAGGGCGAAGATTATGCCCTCGATCTCGCCAGCGCCGATGATCTGCTCGGCAGCGGCATGGGCAAGGCGCAGCGTCTCGCATTGGGCGAGGACTTTCTGCTCCGCAGCGCCGGCTGGCCCGAACTGAACACCGCGCTCGCCAATCTCGAAAATCCGGTCCCCACAACCGCCCTCTGGCGCGCCACCATTGCGGGCCTGCGCCAGGCCAGCGGTGAAAGCTGGCTCGACACCGCCATCGGCTGGAACGCCGTCGGCTTCCTTGATGTCGGCGACCCGGCCCAGGTCCTGCTCAACCCGGATTCGGCCAAAACCAAGCAACCGGCCAGCGCCGCACTGCCGGTCTTCCCCCACGCCATTATCGCCCTGACGCAGGATGGTGGCGCCGCCGCAGTCCGCATCGCCCTGCCCTTCGGCACCGCAGAACAGGCCCAGCAAGCCGGCACCATCATCACCGACCGGCTCCTCGCCCAGCCCAGCACGGCCGACACCCAGCCCAGCTTGGCGGTCGAAACCGTCGCATCCTTCTTCGTCGCCGTGGTCACCATCGAAGTCGAAGGCGAATCCCTGGCCGACACCGCCAAACGCTTTGCCAGCCAGAACAATGCGGTCATGCAACGCGGCTATGAGGTGCTGAAACTGGGGCTCTAGGAGGCCTAAACCTCGCCCAGATACCCGACTTCGATGCGCTGGAACAAATGTCCCGGCTTCATCGTGTCGAGCCATTTGCGGAAATCGGCGACGTCCTTGAAGCCGGCGCGCCGGGCCTCGGCCTCGCTCACATCGTCTGGCGACATGTCATCGATCGCCTTGATCGACAGCAGCCCCACCTTGGTCTTGAGCGTGCCGCCGGCTTTCACCGTCGGCTTGCTCCAGCGCCGGAAAATCAGGTCGACCTTGCCAGCCTTGATCTCTTCGAGCAGTTCCCGCTTGAGCAGCATTTTACCCCACCACCGCCGTCGCCAGCATTTCCACGCGCAACCCCTTGGCCAGCAATTCCTTGACCACCACGGTCGCCCGCACCGGATAGGGCTGCTTGAAATATTCGGCATAGATCGCGTTCATGCCCTTGGCGTCGGCGCTATCGATCAAAAACACCTGCACCTGCACGATATTGGCCAGTGTACCACCGGCGGCATTCACCGCCATCTGCAGATTCTCGATCGTCCGCCGCGTCTGCGCCTCGATGCCGCCGGCGACGATCTCGCCACTCACCGGGTCCTCGGCAATCGCCACCAGCCAAACCTGGTTGCCCGCCTTGATGGCGTCATTCACCGGCGAGCTTCCGGCCACGATCCCGCTATCGATACGTTCGATCATGCAACACCTGCTTTCAGAATCAACGGCACCAATTGTCATGCCCTTCGCCTTGTGACAAACACAGGCCGCCGAGCCAAGCGGGCGTGGTGGAATTGGTAGACACAAGGGACTTAAAATCCCTCGGCTTTGGCCTTGCGGGTTCGATTCCCGCCGCCCGCACCAGGCTCGTGTCCCAGAGGTCGCTACGGTTCCTCTGTGCAATACTGGTCAATGACAAGCTGTCCCTTGGACAGCCGAAAACGCCGCCCGGCCCTGAGGCGTCGCGGTTATACGGTAACGGGCGGCCATTGGACCTTCCGAAACGAATAGAGTGGGCCAATGGCCGCCCGTCACGATCCGCTTTTGTGCAGGGTCCGGTTCAGGCGGTACCATTCTTGCAGGTCCGGCTGCCGAGTTTCCAACCCCACTGGACAGGCGCCCCCGTCCCACGGTCTCCCCACCCGGCCCTGCGTCGGGACCGCGTAACTGGCGGGAATGGACGGAGTATGCGGGAGGGACTTGGGGGCGGGGATAAGTTTTTGGCGGGGGCTGGTTTAGCCCCCGAAACACCCTAAAACTTGACGGTGAGCCCGGCCGTGCCGGCTAGGCTGTAGCTGCTGCCGAAATTGACCAGACTTGTGTTGACGCCGGCCTGGCCATGGATGGCGTATTTGTCGTCGCCCCAGCTATATGTGCCGCCGATCCCTAAGCCGCCCCACAGATTGTCCTGTGTGTTGACGAGTTCCACTCCGGCAAGGTCGGTCCTGCTATCGGGAAGGACGTCATAATAGAGATTGGCAATGCCATAGGCATGCAGACGGCTGGTGTCGCCGGTTTCATCGATCCAGGCGTCCTGGTAGTCGGCCGAAAGGCCCAGCCGGATGGTGAGGTCATCGCCCTCGGCCGGCGAAACGGCAGCACCGAAGGCATCGGTGAAGCCATCATAGCTGACATCGGAATAGGTCAGCTGCGCCTGGGGCGTGATCGACCAGTTCTGGTTGAGCGCGACCTGCTGGCCCGCCTCCACGCCGATTGCATAGCCAAAGCCGCCATTGCCCGAAACCAGACTGGTCGCGGCGGTAGAGGAGGCAAGCGCACTGTCATACCAGGTCAGGTTGGCCTGGGCATCGAGGTAAAAGCCGGACGAGCCATACCAGGTCAGTGATCCGCCCAGACCATAGCCGGTGCTGCTGACTGAACCGTTTCCGAACACCGAGGTTACATCACCCGCAATGGTGCCGTATCGCGCTGAAAGTCCTCCGACAAGCTTGCCGGCCTCGCCCGAATAGAGCTGTTGATCAGCCCCGGCCTGCACTTGCCAGGTATCGACGTCGAAATCTGCGGCGGTCGTGGAGAACCTGGAATTCATATCGGCATGGCGGCCGACTATCCGGCCCCAGATGCCGCTCTTGGCGCCAGCCGCTTCGGGCAAGGCGCCCGTTTCGATCATACCGGCCGTCCAGGACCGGTTGCCTACGCGCTGCTGGAAGGTTTCAAGCTCGTTGAAACTCTGCAGCATCGCTGCGTAGGCCTCGTAGACCGGAGCTCCGGCCTGATAAAGCGGCCCCGTCGGGGTAGTCCCATTGATCAAGGCGGACCGCAGGTACCAGTCACCATCGGTAGGCGTGCTGACGCTCCCTTGATACAGGCGATAGGCATAGGCGCCGCCAACGACCGCGGGAGCCCCTTCGAAAGTATAGCTCCCCAGCAGCGTGAAATCGCCGTCGGAGGCGCCGCCGACATCGACGATTTTGATGCCTTCACTGGTTTGTGCGCCATTGCCGCCGACATTGATGACACGAACATTGGTGCTACCGGCCGTGTCGCCGGTCACCGCCAGCAGGTCCGTGGCCGAGCTATCATCGCTCAGAACCGTTTCGATTTCGAGCGTGCCGCCATTGCCGAGATAATTACCGGCCACGGTCAGGGTGCCGATCGAATTGCCCGGAGCGATGGTGCCCCCGGCAAAATTCGTCGTCGTCCCCACCTGGCCGATGCCCTGCAACCGCCCACCGATGACCTCAATCGAGCCGCCAAGCGTGCCATTGACCGAGAGAATGCCGTTATACACGCGGGAGACGCCCGACAGGCCCGAACTATCGGCGGTGAGCATGGTCTGCCCGGAGCCCACCTGCCAGACGCCGCCCGTCCCGGCGATCGTCCCGCCAAAGGTCACCACATCCGAGCGGTTGAAGGCCAGCACGCCGCTATTGGCGACATTCCCCACAATGCTGCCGGTCGTTCCGCCATTGCCCAGTTGCAAGGTGCCGGCCGTGATCGTCGTGCCACCGCTATAGCTATTGGCGCCGGTGAGCGTCAGCGTGCCCAGGCCATCCTTGGTCAGGCTGCCCGCGCCGATCATGACAGGGGCAATGCCGATATTGTAGCCATTGGTGTCGATGAAGCCGCCGCCGGCGCCAAGGGTAACCTGCTGAGCGCCATAAGTGCTGAAGAAATTCGTATTGTTCCGGATGGCCCGAACAATGCCGCCATCCAGGGTGACGTCTGCCGTGCCCAGCCCGCCCCGGAAACCGCTGGTCTCCAGAACCCCGCGCGAACCTGGTGTGCCCAGTACACTGAGCGTGCCGCTTGCCGTCGCGTCCGAAATGCCGAGATAGACGCCGGTGTTCGCGTAAACCCGCGCGCCATCTTCGATGGTCATCGCGCCGACCCCGTAATTGCCGAGGGTAAGGTTGAAGTTGGTCATCTCCCAGCTCGACCCCGGCCCCGTCACGGTGACACTGCCGTCGCTACCGGGGTGGGCGCCCACATAGCCCTGGTTGCTGGTGACGCTGGCGCCGTCTTCAATGCGCAGGTCGCCTTGGGCGACCAGACCGACGGTGAGCTGCCCTACCATGGTCCAGGATGCGCCCGAAGTCAGGATGGCCTCACCGTAGGCGTCGGTGCCGACGACGCCGTCGTTGCTCGATAGAGTGGCACCATCCGAGAGCTCCATTTTGCCTTGCCCCGCAACACCAACATCGATCCGCCCACCAACCGCGACATGACCGCCTGCCTCCACATTGAGCGTTCCTGTCCCCGGATAGCCGATGTTCAGATCTTGCCGAAGTGACCAGGTCGAAGCATTGCCCGAACCATCGGCGCCCGACACCGTCACCACACCGACGCCCCCCAGACTGGCGCCTATATGACCAGTTTCTCCACCCACGAACCCGCCAGCCTCGATGTCAAGCGCCCCATTGCCAGACTGTCCAATGACAACGTCACCGAGATTGTCCCAGCGCGAGCCCTGGCCGGAAACCGTGACGACACCGACGCCGCCGCCACCAAACCCCACATAACCGTTAGCATTGGTCAATGTGCTGCCATTGAGAATGGTCAAGCTACCAGCACCGGTCACACCAATAGTCAGGTCGACACTGCCATCGATGGATGCAGGATCTAACGGCGTGCTATCCCCGCCAATGGACACCTGCGCCAATGCCGGCGAGAGCGTCGCCAGCGCGACAACGAATGGCGCGCTCGACATGAGCAGGCATTGGCGAGACGGCCAAATACCTGAGAGGAAATGGCTTCTTTGCATCACAACCGGGCTAAAAACTAAATAAGTAATGCCCAATGTTGCGAATATAATGCTTAATTATCCTTTAATTCCCTGTCTCGTCGAGGGCGGTGTTTTGTAGAAACTGCTGCGGGTCGAGATATTGACTTTGCCGGACAACACATCTCGCCGTCGGCGCAGTTTCTAAAAGCAGCGCGGCACTGAGGGTGGTCAGACGGTCCGGCGACATTCGGAACTCGGCCAGAATCCATGCTGGTAGCACACTCGGCACCCCACCCTCAATCGCTCGCCACAAGGAGGAGGGACTGGATCGGGGCTTGCTCAAGTTGATCTGAAGCTCCCCCGGGAAGCGCGTTATCCAGCTAGTCACCACCGCCCAATTCAAGAGGAAATGGCGATCGCTGCCAATAGTCGGTCATCTTTCTGGCCGCAACGCCCTGTGCCTCCCAGTCGTGCAGCAGGGCCGCCAATCCTGCCAAGTCCCGCCGCTCAATGAAGCCGTGCAAGTGCTTGAGATGGCCTATGAAGAGCCTTCGATTTTTGACCTCTTCCTGCCGGCTGTGCCAAGCTTTGCTACCGGTCCTCAGCTTGACGTAGAGCGGGTCAAAGCGTTCGCCCTCCCGGATACGATATTCAATATCGGCCGCGAGCAGATTGTCCGCCTCCGCAAGACGCCCCACTCCCGCCAACAGCACCGCCTTGAGAAATCGGATCATCGCAAAGCTCGGATGAACGGCCATCTCAAGCTCGACAAGCGCCTCCAGCGAGGTAAACCGCTGCAGAATTGTCTCATTAGCCAGCTCGAGTTCATCAAGCAATCGGGCCTGCAGGTCCGGCGCATCCAGATAACCGTCTGCCCGATCCAGCGTGCGGCCTATGCCCCCGCCAAAATGCGGCGGCGGACCAAAAGTGATACCCGCGCCCCACATCGGGCTAATATGCCCCTTATACGCCGTGCGGCGAATGTCAAAGCCCACACTAAGATGGCCCACCGGCCTGCGCTCCAAAGTGCGCCCAATCCGGACAAACTCGGGGTGCCGAGCCAAAAACGGCTCAACAAGCCGCGCCACCTGCGCCACAGTACTCATTCAAATGGCCGCACTTCCATAATGTAGAAACTGGCACCTGGGAATCTGGCGCCAACTCGGTCGGCAATAACGCGCATTTGAAAACTCGGAGAGAACATTGCCATAAACAAGTGGCGAGTTGATCCTCCGCGTCTCAACGGCAGTGTGAACATGCGAATGCGCAGCCGTTCCAGCCCAGACAGCCGAAAGCGCCGCCCGGCCCTGAGGCGTCGCGGTTATACGGTAACGGGCGGCCATTGGACCTTCCGAAACTAATAGAGTGGGCCAATGGCCGCCCGTCACGATCCGCTTTTTATGCAGGGTCCGGTTCAGGCGGTACCATTCTTGCAGGTCCGGCTGCCGAGTTTCCAACCCCACTGGACAGGCGCCCCCATCCCACGGTCTCCCCACCCGGCCCTGCGTCGGGGCCGCGTAACTGGCGGGAATGAGGGTATAGTGACACGGGGTTGGGGGAGCGGGGATAAGTTTTTTGCGGGGCGATTTCGACTCATTGCGGTCGTTCCACGTCCCACTGTTGTTTCCCAAACCCCGCCATTGAAGGATCCCGCATCACCTAGCCAAAGCGATTACTCGCCTATAAATTTGACAAAGGTTGGTAGCGCTAGAGTTGACGCGCCGCCCAGAGTTTGGGGACAGTATGGGACAAAGCATTGCATTCTTGGTTGGAAATACAAGGTACGCTGAATTGTCGCGCTTGGACTGCTGCGCGAACGATGTTGCTCAAATGCGCGAATTGCTTTCAGCGACTCGTAAATTCAGCCAGATCGTAGAATTCATAGATAAGTCGGTCTCCTTCGTAAAAGATGAATTACGAAGACTATCAGATATGGAAGGTGGATTTGAAGAGATATTCATCTACTTCACAGGGCACGGCCTTTCAAACTCTGAAGATTTCTATATGTGCTTTGAGGGATTTAAGGAGTCCTCACCAAACACTACCGGAATGTCACGTACGGAGGCATTTGACTTAGTTAGGCAGTTTAAAGCCGAAATTTCAGTAATTGTCATCGACGCCTGCGAAGCGGGCCGCAATCTAATCAAGAGCGACATAGCACCACTCGCGCGGTCGCTGAAATCTGGATTCACGAACTTTGTACAATTTTCATCATGCACAGAGAGTCAATATTCTCTGGCTGGCGATCAACTGAGCCTCTTCACGAGTGAATTTATCAAGGCGTGCCTAAAAAAGGAACAAGGTGCTGTTTATTATTCTGATGTGGAAGGTGCTCTGCGAGACGCCTTCCTAACCAACTCAGGTCAGACGCCCCATTTCATACGTCAAGGGACATCACAGGAGAAATTCTGCACCGACGCCAGCTGTCTTGATGACCTTCGAAAGACATTCTTGGCAGGTCCGGACAACGATGACGCGCAAGAAGAGATAGTGTCAACGGTATCAGCCTTCGCATTGGCGAAGGCAGCAATCGACGGGATTGAGGCCCGTGTGCCGACTAAGGAAGATGCACAAGCGTTCATTGACGGAGTATTCGAAGCAGCATTGAGCAACTCTGAATTTTCTTTAGATCTGTCAGATTTCTTTGAGATCCGAATAGTTAAACATGATGACTTTGAATATGCTCAGAACAAGCGGTCAATTGTCAGTTTGTTGGAACGTCGCGGCGGCTCTGACTCCTTTGTCGAGTGTGACATTGAAAAAACAAAGCGGCGCAAACCTTTTGGCGGGCTTGGCTTCAGTGCACTCGCCGCGCTTGGTATGCCAGACGAATACGACGAGACCTACAATTTGTTAAACCACTGCAAATTGGAGTCCGTGCATGTCGGCATCTACTTCGAACCCAAATCGATGGCGCTCAATCGGATTTTCTCAGAAATTGTATTCTTGCCGCGCCTGACAGAGTGTCTAATACTGACATGCAACTCTACAGAACGCCGGTCTGGCTGGGGTTCGTTCAACGAATATGAAGGCACCAAGAAATGGAAGTGGTCACACCATGCTTGGTCAGAAAGTCCGATCGATGTCGCCACAGAATATGTGTCTGACCCATATGATTTTGCAAAGAGTTATGTGCTTTCTTTCGGTGAAGAGCGTGGCTAAATATTAAATTGATGCGCGGCGTTCCGGACAAGGGAATGGATGCTGGAAGAATGTTTTAAAATTCCATACGGCGTTCGTTCTGAGATCACAGCAGCACACCGAAGCACTGCCGATTACCTCGAGAGGTAGCCTCGGCAGTGTCCCTATTTGCGGCTGCTTCCTCAAATTGATCCAAAGCTGAATGTTGATTCGGCCTAACGTGGACAGGACCTATCGGCGTACGGAACTAGCTCGCATTCGTTTTAAACCAGCGCTAGCAAAGTCTATCGAAGTGCGCTGACCTGCCTAGGGTGAACGCCGTTGTTGTCTGCTTTAGCCGCAATTTGGCGACGCTGGAGTGTGCCGTCCGGCCCCACCGCCGATCTTGACGTCACATCCAACAAGGTTTTCGTACCCTGGCGCGAATTCCAAATAGCTCCAACTCACGTGATTATTGTCACGGCATGTGTCGTCACTTTGATATCGCTGTCCTGGGCCATAGATTCAGGTGAACTCCAGAAACTTCTGATCGCAATATTCGCGGCGGCGATCTTAACTCCCCTTGCCTTGGTTTACACGCGCCGCTGGTTTTGGGGAGGGCCCGCCACACCTCTGGCTTTCGATGAAGATCGAATCCTCGGAGAGTCCCCATTGTGGGGTGCAACCTACGTCACTTGGTCAAGTATCTATCTTGTCGCCCTCGTGCACTCGCCGGTGGGTTCCAAATTCGAGCCTATTGGGCGAAACCTGCTCATTTATCGAAAGAAGGAGCGGCCTCTCCGGCTCGGTGTTCCGAAGCTGTCATACGAGGAAGAAGATAGATTGGCTCTGATTCTCGGTAACATAGCCAAGTTGCACTATATTGAATTCATCCACGATACCACGGACCAGACAAACCGGCGGATACGAAATCTCGATCTACCGATTTAACGTCTCGCCTGGGGTTTCTTCCCTCAGTCCGTCCCACCGCTAATCGGTGCCGCATAGGCCACATCCAAATCCCAGGGGAAGAAAATCCAGGTGTCTTGGCTGACTTCGGTGATGAAGGTGTCGACCAGTTCGCGGCCTTTGGGCTTGGCGTAGACGGTGGCGAAGTGGGCGCCGGGTAGCATTTCGCGCACGACGCGGGCGGTGGAGCCGGTGTCGACCAGATCGTCGACGATCAGGATCTTGGCGCCATTGCGGGCGAGGTCCAGCACGGGGGCGCTGATTTCCTTGAGGACCTTGATGCCGCTCTGGCTCTGGTGATCGTAGCTCTTGACGGCCACGGTTTCGACCGTGCGGATATTGAGTTCGCGCGCCACGATGGCCGCCGGCACCAGCCCGCCGCGGGCAATCGCCACGATGGCGTCGAACGATCCGATGCCCGCCAGCCGCCAGGCGAGCGCCCGGCTATCGCGATGGAACTGATCCCAGCTGACCGGGAAGGACTTTTCGTTCGGATTGTTCACTCGATCTCTCCTGCGCCGGCGCCGTGGCGTCCGAATAATTGAATTTGGCGTCTTAGCAAAAGCGCAGGCCCTGCGCTATTGCGCCGGAAGCTTAATCCTCAGGTGGCGTAACGCCGGCCTTGGCATGGGCGGCATCCACCATGGCGCGCACCTTGGCGGTCGCCTCTTCCAGCCGCGCCGGATCGGACGAGCGCAGCACCAGCTCGGTCATCACCCGGTCCTTGCCCATCTGGGGATAGCTGCCCATTTTGACGTCCGGATATTGCGCCTGCAATTCGCCCAGCGGCCCGCCGACGGTCCCCTCGCCCACCGCCGCCTTGACGGTCATCGAGAGCACTTTCTTGCCGCCCTGCAGGGTTGGAGCCAGCGCTTCGAGCATGGCGCGCATGATGATCGGCACGCCCGCCATGACATGCACATTGCCGATGCGGAAGCCTGGGGCAGCGCTGACCGAATTGACGATCAGGTCGGCGCCTTCGGGAATGCGGGCCATGCGCAGCCGGGCCTCGTTGACCTCGGTGCCAGTCTCTTTCCAGCGCGCTTCGAGCATGGCGCGTGCCTGCGGATTGATCGGCAGCGCCACGCCGAATGCCTTGGCCACCGCGTCGGCGGTAATGTCATCATGCGTCGGGCCGATGCCGCCGGTGGTGAACACATAGGTATAGCGGGCGCGCAACGCGTTGACGGCATCGATGATATCGTCGGTCTCGTCGCTGACGACGCGGACTTCCTTGAGCTCGATCCCCAGATCCGTGCAGAAATCGGCGGTGGCGCCGATATTGACGTCCTTGGTGCGTCCCGAGAGAATTTCATCGCCGATAACGATCAGCGCGGCGGTAATGCTGGCAGGGCTCGACATGGTAAAAATCCGTGGCTTGCTGTCAGCCAGCAATGCCCGCCCCCGATAACCGCGTCAAGCAAGTGTGTCGCCCTTCCCATCGGCAAAACGAGCGACTAAGTTTATGGCGTTTCCTGCGGAGTTCTAGATGACCACCTATGTCGATGCCAGTTCCAAAGCCCGCCGCACCGCTGGCGTCATCCCGCTGCATGGCGAGGAAGGCTTTATCGGCATGCGCAAGGCGGGTCAGCTGACGGCGCAGGCACTCGATATCCTGGTCGACTATGTCGAGGCAGGCGTGCCCACCTCCACCATCGATCGGGTCGCCTATGAATTCGCGCGCGACAATGGCGCCATCCCGGCCACCATTTTCTACAAGGGTTATCGCCACTCGCTCTGCACCTCGATCAACCATGTCGTGTGCCACGGCATTCCCGACGAACGGCCGCTGCGCGAAGGCGATATCGTCAATATCGACCTGACGCTGATCGTCGATGGCTGGTATGGCGATTCCAGCCGCATGTATCCGGTGGGCGAAATTTCCCGCAAGGCGGAGCGGCTGATTGAAGTCACCTATGAGGGGCTTGAGGCGGGTATTGCCGCCGCCAAGCCGGGCAATACCACCGGCGATATCGGCGCTGCCATCCAGGCCGTGGCAGAGGGCGAACGCATGAGCGTGGTGCGCGATTTCGTTGGCCATGGTGTGGGGCGCCTGTTCCATGACGAGCCCAATATTCTGCATTTCGGCGTGCCCGGCACCGGGGTGCCGCTCAAGCCGGGCATGATCTTCACCATCGAGCCGATGATCAATCTGGGGCGCCCGCACGTCAAAATCCTGTCGGATGGCTGGACCGCCGTGACCCGCGATCGCACCTTGTCCTCGCAGGCCGAGCACTCCATCGGCATCACCGAAACCGGCTGCGAGATTTTTACGCTCTCCCCCGGTGGGCTGTTCAACCCGCTCGCTGCGCGGGCCGCCTGATGAGCGATCGGCCGGACGAACTCTCGGAAGCCTCGTTTCCCGCCCCTTCGCCCATTGATGATCACGCCGGCCACCGCCAGCGGGTGCGCGAGCGCTTTCTCAAGGTGGGCGGCGACGCGCTCGAAGATTACGAATTGCTGGAGCTGATCCTGCAGCTCGTCGTGCCGCGCCGCGACACCAAGGCATTGGCCAAGACGCTGCTGCGCGAATTCGGCACCTTTTCGGGCGTGTTCAACGCCAGCCAGGCGCGGTTGGAAAAAATCGATGGGCTGGGCGCCACGTCCGTTGCCCATATCAAGGTCATCCAGGCCGTTGCCGCCCGCTTCGGCCGCGACCGCATCGCCACCGAAAAGCCGATCCTGAGCTCCTGGTCGCAGCTGATCGACTATTGCAACAGCCAGATGGCCTACGAAACCATCGAACAGTTCCGCATTCTGTTTCTGGACAAGAAAAACCGGCTGATCGCCGACGAGGTGCAGCAGACCGGCACGGTCGATCACACCCCGGTCTATCCGCGCGAGGTGATCAAGCGCACGCTCGAGCTATCGGCCACCGCGCTGATCCTGGTGCATAATCACCCCTCGGGCGACCCCGCGCCCTCCTCCGCCGATGTGCGGATGACCAAGGAAATCGCTGATATCGCCAAGCCACTCGGCATCACGCTGCATGATCACCTGATCATCGGCAAGGCCGGCCACACCTCGCTGCGCGGCCTCAAGCTAATCTGATTTTTCGGCGGTCTCGACGGTCTTGCGGCCGCTCAGCCGGTAGATCAGCGCCTGGATATTGCGCACCGCGGCTTTGAGCTGCTTGTTAGCCTTGATACTGGCCCGCGCCTTCTGGAAGGTCTGGTGCAGCCCCACGATCTGGGTGCCCCGCGCATTGAGCCCGATATAGTGCTGGCGCATCGGCGTCTGCACATTGCACCAATGCCGCTTCTCGTCGGTAAAGCCGCTGCCCATGTCGAACACGCGCATGCCTTGGTCGAACACGGTCTGCATAACCCGCAGCAGGCATTGCTTGCCCGGGGAGCCGTTCTGGATGGCCGGATCGTCGCTCATCGAGGAAATCAGGCAGAACATGCGGTCGTTGTGGACGACGTTGTAGCGCACCGCCACGATGGCGTCGTTGAGCCGCAAGACATGCAGCCGCACATCCACGCCCGAGCCTTGCGCCGCCATGGCGTGATAAAAATCGGTCAGCCGGTCATGCACGAAAGGATCGCGCACCCCCATGACCTTGAAGCGCGCGGCGCGCTGCACAAACATGGTTTCGATGGCCTGGCGCATATCGCCGCCATTACGGATTTCTTCGAACCCGACCTCGCCCATGGCGGCCAGCCGGTCGCCCTGCTGCCGGTCATGCTTGCGGCGCGATTTGCTGCGCTGCAGCTTGTCGCATTCTTCCCAGCTGGAATATTGCGAACGGTAGAGCGTTTCGACGGTGAGGGTCGATCCCAGTTCATCAAACAGGCCGGCTTGGCCATCCACTTCGATGGGAATCGAGCGCAGATAGACCAGGTCGGCACCGCTCAACTGGCCGATCATCGCCTGCCAGAGCGCGGCACGCCCCGCGGGACCCAGGGCCGCAAGCTTTGGAATATCGGCCACGGGCGCATAGCAACCGGCATGGGCGCCCGGAAACCAGGTAAAGACCGGCACGCCGCGCACCGTCTTGCGGTGTAGCGGCAGCAGCGCCACGGGCTGGCCATCCAGCGTGCCAACGACAAAGCGCTGATCGGCCGGCGCGATACGGCGGTCCCTGATCCACAGACGGATGAAATCATAGCTCTGGCCCGGCGATTCGATGCCGTTGGCCGACAGGGCCCGCCACACGGTTTCGACCGCCTCAATGTCATGGCTGACACTGGCGGCGATATCCGCGCGCGACAGATCAAGCCCCGCCACGGCAAAGCCGGATGCGGTAGGTGTGTCCGATGCCGTTTCCGGCAGCGCCGATAGTGCCGCGTTGAGTATCAGTTCCCGCCCCCTGCAATCTCCGGCAGCACTTTGCATTGGGACAATGAATCAGAGCTAAACAAGAGCCTAGCAAAACACCGTAGCGGCAAAAGCCGCGTCATGCGGTTAAGCGGAGATTACTGTCAGCCGAAATTGGCCAGCACGGGGAATGTCTCGAGGAACCAGTAGGACAGCCGGGTGAAATTGCCGGTGAGGAACAAAACGCCGGTAATCACCAGCAACACGCCCATCACCCGCTCCACCGTATGCAGATGGCGCTTGAAGCTGTTGAAGAAGGTCAGGAACGGCCCGATGGCAATGCCGGCCAGAAAGAACGGCACGCCCAGCCCCAGCGAATAAAGCCCCAGCAACGAGGCTCCTTCCAGCGCAGTGCTCTTGCTCGCCGCCACCGACAACACCGCCGCCAGCACCGGCCCGATGCAGGGCGTCCAGCCAATGGCGAAGGCCAGCCCCAGCAAAAACCCGCCCAGCGGCCCGCTCGCCACGCCTGGCCCATTGTGCCGAACCTGCCGGTCCAAGAGGCCAATGCGATAGACGCCGATGAAATGCAGGCCCATGGCGATGATCATGATACCCGCGACCGGCGTCAGGATCGGTAGCGCCTGCCGGAAAGCCTGCCCGAATACCGTAGCGGTCGCGCCCAACAGCACGAACACCACCGCAAAGCCCAGGATGAAGAACAGCGAGGTGAAAGCCACCCGCCGCTGCAACGCGGCCGCACCGGTCCCATCGGCCCGCAATTGGTCAAAACTCGCCCCGCTCATATAGGTGAGATAGGGCGGCACCAGCGGCAGCACGCAGGGGCTGAGAAAGCTCAGCACGCCGGCGCCGAACACCATGGGCAATGAAAATTCCAACCGACGCTCCTTTTGTGCGCTGTTTCTAACCCGAAGTGTTTGCAAAGCAATGCGCGGCTTCGCCGCATCGCCGGTTTGTGAAGCGGACGGCGGCGGGGGCGAACAGATTATCCGCTACCGGGGGCCCGCTGTTGACAAGCGCACGCGAAGGGCCACTCTTCGTCAGCGAGTGGGATTTTGCCAAGAGTTTCAAAGGGAACAACCAATAATATGCAAGCCGTGAAAGCCGCAATGACGATCCTGGTAGCCGCCTCGCTCTCCCTCTCCGCCGGTTCCGCCGCCCGGGCCGAAACCAGCACAGATATCACGGTGATGAACGGCGCCCGCGCTGTTCCGGCCACGGTGGTCATTCCCGATGGCGACGGTCCCTTTCCGGCAGTGGTGATGAATCACGGCCACGGTGGCGGCCGGCAGGAAGGCGGTGGCTTTGCCCGTCTCGCCAAGGCCCTGGCCGATGCCGGTATCCTGACCATCCGCATGGATTTCCCCGGCAACGGCGACAGCAAGGAATCCTTCACCGAGGGCTATTTGTCCAACATGATCTCGGACTCCAATGCCAGCCTCGCCTATATGCTCGAAAACTATCCCGTAGACCCCGGCAAGCTCGGGATTTTGGGCTACAGCATGGGCGGCCGTATCGCGCTGACTATCGCCGGCTCGCCAGACAATCCCTACAAGGCCGTGGGGCTGCTGGCACCCTCCGCCAATTGGGGCGAAGAGCTGCTGCAGGGCTTCTTCGGCGGCCCGGAGGAATATGCGCGCCTCTATGCCGAGGCCTCGACCGACAAGGGCTATGCCGACTACACAACCCAGTATGGGCAGGAGCAAAAGCTCAGCAAGACCTGGTTTGACGAACTGATCGCCTCCAAGCCGTTGGACGCCATCAGCGCCTATAAAGGTCCCATGCTGGTTGTTCACGGCGACAAGGACGTGGTGGTTCCGGCTGCGGTCAACGAAGCGGTGGTTGCTGCCTATCCCAAGGCCAGCATTGTGCTCGTACCTGAGGCTGACCACGGCTACGGCTTTTACAGCGACCAGCCGGATGTATCAGCGCTGGTGGAGAGTTCGTTCGCTGATTTCTTTGCCGAGAACCTGAAGTAAGCCAGTACCCCCGGACACGCATTTCTTCAATACAAGAAGGCTTTCCGTTCGGTGAACGGAAAGCCCCTCCCCTTGCCCCCCGTTCGCGCGCGCCCTATAGCAACCTCATCCCGTTCCGGCCGAGGTGCCCACCCATGACCACCCGACCCATCCGCATTGCGCCATCGATTCTGTCGGCCGATTTCGCGCGCCTGGGCGCCGAGATCGAAGCCATCGACAAGGCCGGTGCCGATTATATCCATGTCGATGTGATGGACGGCCATTTCGTGCCCAATATCACCTTTGGCATGCCGGTCATGGCGGCGGTCCGCAGCTATACGGCCAAGCCCTTCGATACCCATTTGATGATTGCGCCGGCCGATCCCTATATCGCCGCCTTCGCCAAGGCGGGCGCCGATAGCATTACCGTGCATGCTGAAGCCGGCCAGCATCTGCATCGCTCCCTCCAGGCCATCAAGGCCGAGGGCAAGCGCGCTGGTGTCGCGATCAATCCGGCCACTCCGCTGTCGGCGATCGAGCACGTGCTCGACGATATCGACCTGCTGCTCGTCATGACCATCAACCCGGGCTTTGGCGGCCAGACCTTTATTCCGGCCACGCTGGACAAGGTGCGCCAGGCGCATGCCTTGATCGGCGCCCGCCCCATTGATCTGGAAGTCGATGGCGGCGTGACCGTGGACAATATCGGGGAGATCGCCCGCGCCGGCGCCAATGTCTTCGTCGCCGGTTCGTCCATTTTTGCTGGCAACGACCCGGCCACCTATGCCTCCCGCATTGCTGCGCTCCGCGCCGCCGCCACACACTGATTCAAATTCTGAACGCGAAGGCCTAAGCCCATGATTCCGCGCTATTCCCGCCCCGAAATGGTTGCCAATTGGTCGGCCGAAAACCGCTTCGCCATCTGGTTTGAAATCGAGGCTCACGCCACCACCAAGCTGGCCGAACTGGGCGTCGTCCCCAAGGAATCCGCCCAGAAAATCTGGGACGTGATGAATGCCCGCAAGGCAGAGCTGGGTGACTATGGCTTTGATGTCGAGCGGATCGACGAAATCGAGCGCACCACCAAGCACGACGTCATCGCCTTCCTCACCCATTTGAGCGAAATCGTCGGCCCCGACGCCCGTTTCGTGCATCAGGGCATGACCAGCTCGGACATTCTGGACACCACCCTGTCGGTGCAAATGGCCCGCGCCGCCGATATCCTGATTGCCGATTGTGATGCCCTGCTCGCTGCACTCAAGCGCCGCGCCTATGAGCATAAGGACACCATCACCATCGGCCGCAGCCACGGTATTCATGCCGAGCCGACCACGTTCGGCGTCAAGCTGGCCGAGGCCTATGCCGAATTCACCCGCAACCGGGCGCGCCTCGTCGCCGCTCGCGCGGAAATCGCCACCGCCGCCATTTCCGGGGCCATTGGCAGCTTCGCCAATATCGACCCCCAGGTCGAAGAATATGTCGCCGAAAAGCTGGGCCTCGCCATCGAGCCGGTCTCGACCCAGGTCATTCCGCGCGATCGCCACGCCATGTTCTTCGCTACGCTGGGCGTCGTCGCCAGCTCCATCGAGCGCGTTGCCGTCGAAATCCGCCACCTGCAGCGCACCGAAGTGCTCGAAGCCGAGGAATTCTTCTCTCCCGGCCAAAAGGGCAGCTCCGCCATGCCGCACAAGCGCAACCCGGTGCTGACGGAAAACCTCACGGGCCTCGCCCGCCTGGTGCGCGGCATGGTCACCCCGGCGCTCGAAAACGTTGCGCTGTGGCACGAGCGCGATATTTCGCACTCCTCGGTCGAACGCATGATCGCCCCCGATGGCACGATCACCCTCGATTTTGCCCTGGCCCGGCTGACCAATGTCATCGACAAACTGGTCGTCTACCCCGAGAACATGCGCAAGAATCTGGACCTGCTCGGGGGCCTGCACAATTCCCAGCGCGTCCTGCTGGCCCTCACCCAGGCCGGCTATTCCCGCGAGGACAGCTATGCCGCCGTGCAGCGCAACGCCATGAAGGTATGGGAAATGCGCGGCGATCGCGCCGGCCAGTTCGCCAAGAACCTCAAGGCCGACCCCGAAGTCAGCCTGAGCGACGCACAAATCGACGCCATGTTCGACGATGCCTACCATCTCAAGCATGTCGATACGATTTTCCGCCGGGTCTTCAAATGAGCATTATCTGCGCCCAGGAAACCGGCCTGACCGCCGAGGAATACATTGCCTGCGTCGGCCAGTCGGCGCTGGGACCGACAAGGCCACTGAGCAATACCGAGCGGGTGCAGGCCTATCTCGACAGCTCCAACATCATCGTCACGGCGCGTGACACCAATGGAACGCTGGTGGGGCTGTTCCGCGGCATGACGGACTGGAACTGGGTCTGCTATTGCGCCGATCTCGCCGTCGCCGAAAGCTATCAGGGCAAGGGCATCGGTGGCACGCTGATGGACAAGGCGGCCGAAGTCCTCGGGCCGGGCGTGACCATCGCGCTGCTCTCGCTGCCGGGCGCCGAGGGCTTTTACAAAAAGATCGGCCTCACCCAAACCGATGCTGCCTTCTATCGTGACAGGACCCACCGCTCATGAAGATATCGGAAGCCGACATCCTCATCCTGCCTGGCCTTGGCGGCTCCAGCCCCGGCCATTGGCAATTGCGCTGGGCCGAGCGCATGTCCAATGCCGCCATTGTCGAGCAGGCCGATTGGGACGAGCCGGACCTCGACGATTGGGTGTCCACCATCGAGCAGGCCATTCTGCTCGCCACCCGCCCGGTCGTACTGATCGCCCATTCGCTCTCCTGCATCGCTGTGGCCCATACGGCGAGCCGGCTGATCGATTCCAATGTGCGCGGTGCCTTTCTCGTCGCGCCGCCCGATATCGAGCTCAGCCCCGACGCGCCGGAAGAAACCTATCCCTTCCGCCCCATCCCGCGCGATCCACTACCCTTCCCGTCCCTGCTGGTCGCCTCCAGCAATGATCCGCTGTGCAGCATCGACCGCGCCGTCGAATTCGCCACGTGCTGGGGTTCCGATTTCCACCAGGCGGGCGAAGTCGGGCACATCAACGTCGCCTCCGGGCACGGCCCCTGGCCCGAGGGACTGCTGATGTTCACCCGCCTGATGCAACGGATCTGACCCGTGTCCGACTACGTCCTCGCCGCCGAAACGCCCAGCATTGCCGATTACCGCCGCCTGCGCGAAGTCGCGGGCCTCAGCGGCAAATCGCAGGAAGCGGCGGCAGCCGGCCTGCCCAATAGCTGGTTCGCCGTCATCATCCGCCACGGCACCGCCGTGGTGGGCATGGGCCGCGTCATCGGCGATGGTGGCACCGCTTTCCAGATCGTCGATATCGCCGTCGAACCGGCCCATCAGGGCAAGGGCCTCGGCAAACAGATCATGGCGGCCCTGATGGGTCATCTGCGCCAGCATGCTCCGGCCACCGCCTATGTCAGCCTGATCGCTGATGGTGACGCGCGCCACCTCTACGCCAAATATGGCTTTGAACCGGTCATGCCCGCCTCGATCGGCATGGCGACGCGGATTGGCTGAACAATGCAGAAACTCCTCGTGCTTCAGTCCCTGTGGGCCATGCAGAACCTGCGCGGCGCCCCGGCCCACCGCTCGCTCGAAGACAATGTCGCGCGCATCAAGGCGGCCGGGTTCGATGGCTTCGGCACGATGTGGGAAGACGACGAAACGGCAAGCCGCGCCGCCGCCCTCGCCACTGCGGAAGGCTTGGTCCTTGAAGGATTGTGCATCCCCACCAGCCTGGCCGACGTGGAAACGGCGCTGGACCGTGCAAGCCGCTTCCGACTGCATCACCTCAACCTGCAATTGAGGATGCTGCCGCGCACCCTGGATGAAGCCTCGCGGCTGATCGGGGCCATCCAGCGGCTTATCGATCAGGCCGATGTCCCCGTCTATATCGAAACCCATCGCGGCCGGCTGACCAATGATCTGCTGTTCACCCTGGAACTGCTCGACCGGCATCCCGATCTTCGCCTCCTGGCGGACCTTTCTCATTATGTGGTGGCGCGCGAGATGGAGCTGCCGATCGACGCCGTGGCCAATCAGCAGATGCTGACCATGCTTGCCCACGCCTGGGCCTTTCATGGCCGCATTGCCGGCAGCGGTCAGGTGCAGTTGCCGCTGGCCTATCCCCAGCATCGGCCCTGGGTCGACCAATTCGTATCCTGGTGGGCGGCTGGCTTCGCCGATTGGCGCGCCCGCGCGGCGGCCGATGCCGAGCTTACTTTCGTGTGCGAACTCGGGCCGCAGCCCTACGCCATTTCCGGGGCGGATGGCGAAGACCTCACCGACCGCTGGGAAGAATCCCTGATGCTGCGGGAGCTGGCATACCAAGCCTGGAAACAGGCCTCTTAGCGCCAAATCCGCCGCAATGCGCCAACATAAGCCGCAATCATCGCGGCGCCGACACTGCCCTGCCCAAGATAAGCCTAACTCCATGACTTTGTGGCTGTTTTCCCGTGCGCGGAATTAAATTACTTTAACTTGAGAAGGCATTTTTCCGGTCCTAGCTTCCTACTCGCAGGTTTGGACCGCGCCGGCATCTCGAAGACGACCTGCGACACGACGCGATCTGTAAACCAGCCAATTCCGGGCCAGTCCCGGCGTCTTTACGGAGACATTACTATGCGCAAGATCATCGTTCCTGTTGTCCTCGCCTTCGTTGTCGGCACCTCCGGCATGGCATTTGCTGCGACCACCACGCCCATGGCGCCCGCCGCCAAGCCTGCTGCCGCCGCAACCATTGCCGGGCCGCAGACCATCAGCAGCACGGTCAAGGCGTTCGATCTCAAATCCCACACGCTGACCCTGGCCAATGGCGTCGCTTACAAGCTGCCGGCCACCTTCAAGGACCCGGGGCTCAAGGCCGGCTCCAAGGTCACTGTGAAGTGGCAGCAGAACGGCAAGGAATATGACGCGAGCAGCGTCACGCTGGGATAACCTCCAGCGCATGGACCGCGGCGGCCAAGTTTAGAACAGCCGATCACTCAACACCTGATCACTCAATCTGATCGAACGGGCCGCCGCGCCCAGATTCTGCTCGCTCCCGCTTCGGGGGCGAGCTTTTCGTTTAATCTCTACAAAATTAGTAGATTAAACCTGTCCCGCAACAGGCTCCCCGCCCTAAGCTGCTTGCCTCGCGAACGCTCGCAACAGGAGGCTGCAATGGCCGTGACGTCGAAACACCCCGAAACCCAAGGCCTGCATGCAGGCTGGCGCTCTGATCCAGCCACCGGTTCGGTGGCGGTGCCGATCTACCAGACCACGTCTTTCCAGTTTGAAGACAGCGAACACGCCGCCGATCTGTTCTCGCTGAAAAAGCTGGGCAATATCTATACCCGCCTGGGCAACCCCACCACCGATGTGCTGGAAAAGCGCGTTGCCGCGCTTGAGGGTGGCGTTGCAGCACTGGCCGTCGCTTCGGGTCAGGCGGCCTCGGCCTATGCCGTGCAAAACCTGGCCGTGTCCGGCGACAATATCGTCGCCTCGACCGACCTTTATGGCGGCACCTACAATCTGTTCAAAAATGTCTTCCGCGAAGCCGGCATCGAAGTGCGCTTTGTCGATCCATCCGACCCGGAAAATTTCCGTCGCGCTACTGACGACAAGACCCGCGCCTATTACGCCGAAACCCTGCCCAATCCCAAGCTCGCCGTGCTGCCGATTGCCGAAGTCGCCGCCATCGGCCGCCCGCTGGGCATTCCGCTGATCGTCGACAATACCGCCGCCCCGCTCACTGCCCGGCCCTTCGAGCATGGCGCGGCTGTGGTGGTCTATTCCTCCACCAAATATCTGGGGGGCCACGGCACTTCCATTGGCGGCGTCATCGTCGATGGTGGCAATTTCGATTGGGCTGCTCATCCCGCGCGTCAGCCGCTGCTCAACACGCCCGATCAGGCCTATCACGGCGCTGTCTGGGTCGAGGCCGCCAAGCCACTGGGTCCCATCGCCTATATTTTGAAAGCCCGCACCACCCTGCTCCGCACCCATGGCGCGGCGCTCTCCCCATTCAATGCCTTCCTCACCATTCAGGGGCTCGAAACCCTGGCTCTGCGCGTCGACCGGCATTTTGAAAACGCCCTCAAGGTCGCCAAATGGCTGAGCGAGCGGCCCGAGGTCACCCTGGTCAACCACCCCTCGTTGCAGACCGGCCCCAAGCGGCAGAATGCCGACAAATACCTGACGCGCGGCTATGGCGCGCTGATCGGCTTTGAGCTGGCCAATGGCAGGGCGGCCGGCGCCCGCTTCGTGGATTCCCTCCAGTTGCTCTATCACGCTGCCAATATCGGAGACGCCCGCTCGCTGGCCATCCACCCGGCCACCACCACGCATTCCCAGCTCTCCCCCGAAGAACAGCTGTCAGCCGGCGTCACCCCCGGCCATGTGCGCCTCTCCATCGGCATTGAGCATATCGACGACATCCTGGCCGACCTCGACCAAGCCCTGCGCGCCGCCGGCGAGCAATCGGTCGCCGCCGAATAAAAAAGGGAGCCGGACCTCATGGTCCGGCTCCCTCAAAATCCGAACAAAAGGCAGATCAGCCTTCGGCTGCGACCTGCTCGTTGGCGACCAGCACCAGTTGCGCCATTTTCTGGCGAATCACGTCGTCGCCGATCGCCACGCCCTTGGCCTTGAGATCGGCTGAGACCTTGCGGAACACGTCTTCGTCACCGGCTTCTTCGAAATCGGCAGCAACCACTTCGGCGGCATAGGTCTTGGCGTCGTCGCCGGTCAGGCTCAGCAGTTCGGCGGCCCAGATGCCCAGCAGCTTATTGCGGCGCGCTTCGGCCTTGAACTTCTTCTCGGCGTCGAAGGCAAACTTGGCTTCCTGGCCCTTCTGTCGATCGTCAAACCCGCTCATCAATGTCTCCCGCTGGCTCTGATGGGGCGCCTTTCCGGCGCTCGCCAACCGACATAGGCGGTTCAGCCTGCCAAATCAACGCCGCCCGGAGCGCTGCGACCTTATGCTGCCCGCTCCATCTATCCCCTGCCTTCTATCGAAAGAGCTTGCATTTTTGTGCCTTTGTGGCGCATGAAGCGGCCGAAATCATCCCCTCCTTCATCGGTCCGGAAGTTCCATGAACCGTCGTCGTAAAATCTATGAAGGCAAGGCCAAGATCCTGTTCGAGGGTCCCGAGCCGGGCACGCTGGTCCAGTATTTCAAGGACGACACGACCGCTGGCGACGGCGCACGTCATGAAGTTGTCGATGGCAAGGGCGTGCTGAACAATCGCATTTCCGAATTCATCTTCACCAAGCTCAACGGCCTGGGCATCCCGACTCACTTCCTCAAGCGCATCAACATGCGCGAGCAGCTGATCAAGGAAGTCGAGATCATTCCGCTTGAAGTCGTCGTGCGCAATGTCGCAGCCGGCTCGCTGGTCAAGCGCCTGGGTCTCGAGCCCGGCACGCAACTGCCCCGCTCGATCATCGAATTCTATTACAAGGACGATGCCCTGCACGACCCCATGGTCAGTGAAGAGCACATCACCGCCTTCGGCTGGGCCACCCCTGCCGAACTCGACGACATCATGAGCCTGGCCATCCGGGTCAACGATTTCCTCTCCGGCCTGTTCATGGGCGTCGGCATCCAGCTCATCGATTTCAAGATCGAATGCGGGCGCCTCTATGAGGGCGACCTGATGCGCATCATCCTGGCCGACGAAATCAGCCCGGACAATTGCCGCCTGTGGGACGTCAAGACCCGCAACAAGATGGACAAGGACCGCTTCCGCGAGAACCTTGGTGGCCTCGTCGAAAGCTATCGCGAAGTCGCCCAGCGCCTTGGCATCCTGGTCGAGACCGACAACGCGCTGGCCACCGGCCCGCGCCTGGTTCAGTAAGCGTTGCAGCGGAGCGGCATCATGAAGGCACGTGTTACCGTCACCCTCAAGAATGGCGTTCTCGATCCGCAGGGTCAGGCCATTGAAGGCTCCTTGAAAAGCCTCGGCTTTTCCGGCGTCGGCGCTGTCCGCCAGGGCAAGGTGTTCGATCTGGCTCTCGATGGCAGCGACGAAGCCGCGGCCCGCACCGCCCTCACCAATATGTGCGAAAAGCTCCTCGCCAATACGGTGATCGAAAACTACGCGATCGAAATCTCCAATTAATCTTTCGCTCCTATTCTATTCGGGCGCGCCGAACCGAGGCGCAGGACCATATTGTCATGCTCAAGACCATCTCGCTCACAGTCATGTTCCTCGCTACCATGGGCCTGCTCTTCGCCGCTTACGCGTCCGTGCCCGTCTAGGGTAAATGCTTGGGCGGGATTTAGCTAAATCCTTACCAGTTAAGCATTTCCATTAAGCCTTCACGCAGGCTTTTACGCTTCCTCTGATCATTGCCGCTATTATGCCCCGCAAGTTCTGGGGAGTTCTGGCAATGACTGGATCGGCAAGGCGCCTTGATTGGGTGGATATGGCCAAGGGCCTGTCCATTTTCCTCGTCGTGATGATGTATGCAGCCTCAAGCGTCGGCGAGGACACTGGCGGCGTCGGTGCCTTGCACTGGGCCATTGCCTTTGCCACGCCGTTCCGCATGCCCGAATTCTTTCTGATTTCCGGGTTGTTCCTGTCCCAGGTCATCGACCGCCCGTGGAAAGCCTTCGCCGACCGCCGCGTCGTGCATTACCTTTATTTCTACGTGCTCTGGGCGTTCATCCACATCGTCTTCAAGACCGGCCTGCTCTCTGCCAATCCCGTTGGCGCCGTGAGCGAACTGGCCTGGGCCGTGGTCCAGCCCTATGGCGTGCTGTGGTTCATCTATATGCTGGCCGTCTGCGGCGCTGTTGCCAAGCTGTTGCACGATATCCGCGCGCCGCGCTGGGCCGTGTTCATCATTGCCGCCGTCCTGCAAATGGCCTCCATCCACACCGGCAGCTACGCCGTGGATCAGTTCGCGGCCTATTTCGTGTTCTTCTATTCGGGCTATATCCTGGCGCCTCAATTGTTCCGCCTGGCCAACTGGGCTGGTGAGAACGTCATCCTCGCTATTGTCGGCCTCCTGGTCTGGGCCGCGTTCAATGCTGCGCTGGTCTTCTCTCCCGGCTTTGCCATGCACCCCATCCACCCCGTGATGGGCATTGCCGGCTTGCCGGGCGTGCATCTCATCCTGGCCCTGGTCGGCACATCCGCGCTCTGCACCATCGCCGCGCTCCTCACCCGGCTGCCCTGGATGAACTGGCTGCGCTGGATGGGCAGTAAATCGCTGATCATCTATGTGGCTTTCGTGCTGCCCATGGGCATTGCCCGCACTGTGCTGATCAAGCTGGGCTTCATCGAGCCGACCCTGCTTAGCCTCGCCATCATGGCGATCGCCATCATCTCCCCGCTGATCCTCTATTGGCTGGTGCTACGCACCGGCTGGGGCGGCTTCCTGTTCGAGCGCCCCGCCTGGGCCCACCTGCCCGGCACCAGCGGATCGCGCCGCGAAGAACCCCGCGCAGTGCAAGCGCCGGCCGAATAGCAAACCACATCGCAAAGCGGGCCACAGGGGCGGGATATTCTATCTCGCCCCTTGCCTTTTTGCCCAAGACTCACGACAAGGGCCTCGCGCAACCCCAGACATAGCGAGGACCTGCCGATGAAATCAGCCGTCATCGTCTTCCCCGGCCTCAATCGCGACCGCGACATGATCGCGGCGCTCACCAAGATTTCCGGCACCGCCCCCCAGGTGGTCTGGCATCAGGATGCCGATTTGCCTGATGTCGACCTCCTCGTCATCCCCGGCGGCTTCTCCTATGGCGATTATCTGCGCTGTGGCGCTATCGCTGCCCGTTCGCCCATCATGGACAAGGTCCGCGAGCGCGCTGCCCAGGGCGTCAAGGTGCTGGGCGTCTGCAACGGCTTCCAGATCCTGATCGAAGCGGGCCTGCTGCCCGGCGCGCTGATGCGCAATATGAGCCTCAAATTCGTCTGCCGCGAGGTCAAGCTCGAAGTCGCCAATGCCGCGACCGAGTTCACGCGCGGCTATACCGAGGGCCAGATCATCCGCTGCCCCGTCGCCCATCACGATGGCAATTACTTCGCTGACGCCGATACCATTGCCCGCCTCGAGGGCAATGGCCAGGTGGCCTTCCGCTATGCCGAGGGCACTAATCCCAATGGCTCGATCAACGACATTGCCGGCATTTTCAACGAGCAGAAGAACGTGCTGGGCCTGATGCCCCACCCGGAAAACCTCATCGAGGCCGCGCATGGCGGCAGTGATGGACGGGCCCTGTTCTCAGGATTGCTGGGCCAGGCGGCTTGAGATGACCCTGCGGGCGCCAGTCAAACCGCGAGTGCTGTTGACCTGGCTAGGGCTGGGGTTCGGCGTGACCGGGTTGATCATGCAATTCATCCTGTCGATGCAGGGGGCCGCCACCAATGGCCGTGATTTCCTGGGCTTTCTCGGGCATTTCTTCGCCTTTTACACCATCCTGACCAATATCGTCCTGGTGCTGATCTACCTCTCCGAAATCCTGCCCACGTCCCGCCTCGAACTGTTCCGACGCCCCGTGACCCGCGGGCTGATGGCCGCCAATATCGCGCTGGTCGGGCTCTATGTTTACTTCGTGCTGCGCTTCCTCGGCTCGCTGGATGGCGTGGCCCTGCTGGCCGACAACATCCTGCATTATCTGTGCCCCACGCTGTATCTGCTGTTTTGGCTGATAGCGCAGCGCCACGGCCAGCTCCGCTGGACCCAGCTGCCCATCATGCTGGCGCCCACGCTGGTCTATTTTCTCTACATCCTGGCGCGCGGCGTCTGGGTGCAGGAATATCCCTATCCCGTGCTCAACGTGGTCCAGCTTGGCTATGGCCAGGTGCTGCTCAACGCCCTCTTCATGGCCGCCGCCCTCGCGCTGCTCTGCATCGCAGTCGTCACCGCCGACAAGCTCATTGCCCGCCAAACCCGGACAAATCTCGAATGACCCTCCCCAACGACATCGTCATTACCCCCCAGCTGGTCGCCGATCATGGCCTCAAGCCCGATGAGTACGACAAGATCGTCGCGCTGATCGGCCGGGTGCCGACCTATACGGAGCTGGGGATTTTCTCGGCGATGTGGAACGAGCATTGCTCGTACAAGAGCTCCAAGAAGTGGCTCAAGACCCTGCCCACCACCGGGCCACGTGTCATTCAGGGCCCCGGCGAAAATGCCGGCGTGGTCGATATCGGTGATGGCCAGGCCGTGGTCTTCAAGATGGAATCGCACAACCATCCCAGTTTCATCGAGCCCTATCAGGGCGCGGGCACCGGCATGGGCGGCATTCTGCGCGACGTCTTCACCATGGGCGCCCGCCCCGTCGCGGCGATGAACGCCTTGCGCTTCGGCGCGCCCGGTCATGAAAAGACCCGCCACCTGGTCTCCGGCGTCGTGGCCGGCATTGGCGGCTATGGCAATGCCTTTGGCGTGCCAACCGTGGGCGGCGAAGTCGAATTCGACGAGCGCTATAACGGCAATACCCTGGTCAATGCCTTCGCGGCGGGCCTGGCCGATACCGACAAGATTTTCTATTCCAAGGCCGAAGGCGTAGGCCTGCCCGTCGTCTATCTGGGCGCCAAAACCGGCCGCGATGGCGTCGGCGGCGCCACCATGGCCTCGGCCGAATTCGGCGATGATATCGATGAAAAGCGCCCCACCGTGCAGGTCGGCGACCCCTTCACCGAAAAGCGCCTGCTCGAAGCCTGCCTTGAACTGATGGCCACCGGCGCGGTTATCGCGATTCAGGACATGGGCGCGGCGGGCCTGACCTGTTCGGCCGTCGAAATGGGCGCCAAGGGCGACCTCGGCATCGAGCTGGACCTCGACAAGGTGCCGGTACGCGAAACCCATATGACGGCCTATGAAATGATGCTCAGCGAAAGCCAGGAGCGCATGCTCATGGTGCTGCATCCCGAAAAGGAAGCCGAAGCCCGCGCCGTTTTCGTCAAATGGGAACTCGACTTCGCCACCGTCGGCAAGACCACCGACGATCTGCGGTTCCGCGTGCTCTGGCAGGGCGATGAAGTCGCCAATCTGCCGATCAAGGACTTGGGCGACGAAGCCCCCGAATATGATCGCCCCTGGATCGAGTCGCCAAAGCCGGCCGCGCTGGCCGCCACCGACATCCCGCAGATGGACGTGGCCGATGCCCTGCTCAAGCTGATGGGCAGCCACCAGATCGCCTCGCGCCGCTGGGTCTATGAGCAATATGATACCCTGATCCAGGGCAATTCCCTGCAGCGCCCCGGCGGCGATGCCGGCGTCATTCGCGTCGAAGGCCACGACACCAAGGCGCTGGCCTTCACCTCTGACGTCACCCCGCGCTATTGCGAAGCCGACCCCTATGAAGGCGGCAAGCAGGCCGTGGCCGAAGCCTGGCGCAACCTCACCGCCACCGGCGCCGATCCCCTTGCCGCCACCGACAACCTCAATTTCGGCAATCCCGAACGTCCTGAAATCATGGGCCAGCTCGTGGGCGCCGTGAAAGGCATTGGCGAAGCCTGCCGTGTGCTCGAATTCCCCATCGTTTCGGGCAATGTCAGCCTTTACAACGAAACCAATGGCCGCGGCATCCTGCCGACCCCCACCATTGGCGGCGTCGGCCTGCTGCCCGACTGGAACAAGATGGCCCGCATCGGCTTTGCCGCCGAAAATCAGGTCATCCTGCTGGTCGGCTCGCCCGCTGCGCGTGGCACACATCTGGGGCAATCCATCTATCTGCGCGACCTGTTCGGCCGCCGCGACGGCACGGCCCCCTCAGTTGATCTCGCCCATGAAAAGCGTACGGGCGACTTCGTCCGGAAGCTGATCCGCTCCGCCACCGCCACCGCCTGCCATGACCTGTCCGATGGCGGCCTTGCCGTGGGTCTGGCCGAAATGGCTATTGCCTCGGGCATTGGCGCCACCATTGTCGATCTCACCGACCAGAGCCCGATTCTGCAATATTTCGGCGAAGACCAGGGTCGTTACCTGCTGACCGTCAATCTCGACCCGCAGGGCGACGAGATCGCTACCCTCTGGGCCGAGGCCAAATCCCTGGGCATCCACGCCCCCTGGATCGGCACGACCGGCGGCACCGATCTGGTTCTCGGCGCCGCCCGCCCCCTGCCCGTCCGCGACTTGGCCGCAGCGCATGAAGGCTGGTTCCCCGACTACATGAACGGGTAAGGCTATCAATTAATCTGCCTGCCTTATGATCGCCGCTCTTTGGAGTGCTTTGACACTCCGGGGCGTTTTCAGGAAAAGTGGCTACCGCTTTCCGGTTCGAAAACGCCCCAAAACAAAGAAGTGACAGCACTCCGCTGGAGTGCTGTTGCGGCGGCGTTATCATTTCGGAGACGACCATGAATTTTCGACCGGCGATCAGTGGTCTAGCGGCATTGACCATGGGCCTGCTGCCGGCCGCCGCCTATGCGCAGAGCGTCAACGTCACGCGCTCGATTCTGCAGGATCAGCCCTACACGGTGATCTACCCGGACGTCATGGTGCCCTCGGGCGGCGCCACCGAGCCACTGAACCTGACCCATCCCAGCGTGCCGCTGCAATGCGACCTCACCATTGTGCCGGTGCAGGATACCGACTGGACCGCCCAAAGCGCGCTCTCCAGCCTCAATGACAACGAAGTCGCTTCCAGCTGGGCCAAGACCTTCCCCGGCTTCACCCTGGGCACCAAGACCACCACGCCCTACCAGAGCGGCCCGGCGCTGCTCTACGACGGCCAGAGCACCGACTCGCCCATGGGCATCCCGCTGACCATCGTGCACACCGAAGCGGTCGATACCGGGCGCGGCTATACCCTCGATTGCCTCTTTGCCACCGAGATCGCCGCCCAGGCTCGGCCGATTGTCGATTTCATCATCGCCAATTTCTCGACCCGCTCGGATGCCGAATGCTGCGTCGGCGCGGAAGCCAAATCCGTTGAAACCGCTCCGATTGCCCCCACGCAATAGCAGCTTGGCGCAGCGCTCGTATTGAAGCGCCCTGCCCCGTGCCATATCTTGGTGGAGTCGGCGCTGTCGCCGGACTGACCAAGGAGTTGAGCAATGCCCATGGACGCCAACGAGATCGAGCGCCGCATCAAGGCCGCGTTGCCCGACGCCGACATCGAGATTCGCGACTTGGCCGGCGACGGCGACCACTACGCCGCCACGGTTATTTCCGCTGCCTTCAAGGGCAAATCCCGCGTGCAGCAGCACCAGCTGGTCTATGCCGCCCTGCAGGGCGATATGGGCGGCGCGCTACACGCCTTAGCCCTCCAGACCAGCGCCCCCGAATAGACCAGTGTCGCTGCGCGACTCGCTCGAGCTGATCCGCATGGTCCGTCCCGAAGCCGGGACGGCTGCGCTCGAGCATGAAATCGCCGCCGAACGCGCCTCCTCCATCAGCGCCGCCGAGCGCAAAGTGATCGCCACCCTCGCTGCCCTGGCGGAAGCCCACAGCGAACCCGCCCTTGCAGCGGCCCGCCAGGCCGTTTGGGAATATTTCGTGCATCGCGAATTGATCGGTTTTCGGCGCCACAATGACGTGATTCAGGACCTCAGCATTCCCCGCGAAGTCCTTGCTGGCCTTGGCGCATCACCGGCCAGGGGCAAGTGAGCCTGCGCCACACGGAGCCCGTATGACCCGTGCCGTATTCTTCGACATCGATGGCGTGCTGATCCATGGCTTTCACGCCCGCCCCGACCTGACCCGCCGCTGGGATAAGAACCTGCTGGCCGACATGGGCGTGGACCCAAAGCGGTTCGTCGACGAGTTCATCTTCGATATCTTCGTCAAGAAGGTCGTGACCGGCGAAATGTCGGTGATCGACGCCCTTGAACGCCGCCTGCCTTCGCTCGGCTACAAGGGCTCGCCTGTCGCCTTTCACCACTATTGGCTGATCAACGACAGCGAACTCAACCAACCCCTGCTCGAAGGCATCCGCCAGCTCAAGCGCAAAGCCGATATCCGGCTCTACATCGCCACCAATCAGGAGCATCTGCGCGCCAGCTGGCTCTGGAGCCATCTGGGGCTCAATGAACTATTCGACGATATGTTCTATTCGGCCCGGGTTGGTGTGCGCAAACCCGACCCGGCCTTTTTCGACTTCGCCATGAGCAAGATCGGCCCGCAGACCGAACAGCCCCTCTTCTTCGACGACACACCCAAAGTGATCGATGGCGCTCGCGCCGGCGGGTGGGAGGCGGTGCTGTTCAACACGGTCGATGACTTCACCAGCCACCCCTGGGTGGCTGAGCGACTTTAGCCATTCCGGCTACAACACTTGATCGGCAATTGACGATGGCAGGCCTCGACAGCGCCTCGTCAAGCTCCTATTTATGGACCAACGATTTTCCCGGTTTCCCCCGGACCCAAGAAAGGCTGCCGCAATGACCGACATCAATGCATTCATCGACGACAAGGTGAAGAATAACGACATCTTCCTGTTCATGAAGGGCACACCGGACTTTCCGCAGTGCGGCTTCTCCGGCCAGGTCGTGCAGATTCTGAGCTATCTCGGCGTCGACTATGGCAGCGCCAACGTGCTGGAAAGCGCCGAACTGCGCGACGGCATCAAGGCCTACACCAATTGGCCGACCATTCCCCAGCTCTACGTGAAGGGCGAATTCGTCGGTGGCGCTGATATCGTGCGCGAAATGTTCCAGGCCGGTGAACTCCAGACCCATCTCGAAAGCGCCGGCATTCCCGTCAAGCTTTCGGCCTAACTCTACCAGCTCATAACCAAAACGCCGGCCCCAGCGGCCGGCGTTTTCTATTTGGCCTCGAAATCCGCCGAAAGCCGCAACTCCCGCAACGGTCGCACTCGGCGTGTCGCCTCGGCATAAGTGGGATGCGCCTTATAGGCTGCCAGCGCCGCTGAGTCGGCGAATTCGGCGTAGACTACCACGTCGACTTCGTTGGAAATCTGGTCCACCTTGCTGTTCCGCGACACCTCGAAATGAGTGCTGTGCGGAATGGTGCCGAGCAGGCTCAGCCCCTCGCAAATCGCGTCGAGATGGTCATCCGACTTGGCGGTGAAAAAGACGATATGGCGGATCACGCTCAGACTCCCGAATAGTGGCGCGACTTGTCGATGCGATTGACGCAATGGTCAACCCATCACCAGGCTTGATAGATCCCATTCAGCAATATTGCTTTGCGTGATGATGTCGCGGGCGTAGATAGAACATCCATATATGGATGCCCCCTCATGACCTCATCGGCCCTGCGCCCTGCCGTTCCCCTTATCGTCATCATCATCGCCGGCTGTATCGTCGCGGCGATCGGCAATGGCGTACGGACCAGTTTTGGCCTCTTCACCCTGCCGATGACCAGCGATCTGGGCCTCAGCCGCGAGGGTTGGGGCATGGCCATGGCCATCCAGAACCTGGCCTGGGGCATAGCACAGCCCTTCGCCGGCGCCTTTGCCGACCGCGTCGGCACCGCCCGCACCGTGGCCGCCGGCGCCGCCGTCTACGCCTTGGGCGTCGTGCTCATGGCCTTTTCGCCCAATGCCGGCATCATGACGCTGACCGGTGGTGTCATTACCGGCGTCGGCATTGCCGTCTGCTCGTTCAGCGTGGTCATGGCCGCTTTCGGCCGCGCCGTGCCAGCTGAAAAGCGCAGCCTGATCTTTGGCGTCGCCACCGCCGCTTCCTCGTTCGGGCAGTTCGCCTTTGCCCCGATCAGCCAGGGCTTCATCAATGCCTTTGGCTGGCAGACCGCGCTGATCTATCTCGGCGCCATGCTGCTGCTGATCATCCCGCTGTCCTTTGCCCTGCGCGGCCGCAGCGAGCGCACCGCGGGCCAGGTGGACATGCCCTTCATGCAGGCGCTGTCCCGTGCCTGGGGCCATGGCTCGTACCGGCTGCTGGTGATCGGTTTTTTCGTCTGCGGCTTTCACCTCGCCTTCATCAACGTCCACATGCCCGCCTATCTGGTGCAATGCGGTCTCTCGCCCGAAGTCGGCAGCTGGACCATTGCCGTGATCGGCCTGTTCAACGTCGTCGGCAGCCTGTCGGCGGGGTATCTGGGCGGCCGTGTGCCCAAGCAGATATTGCTGGCCAGCATCTATTTCCTGCGTGCGGTGGCCATTGGCCTCTTCATGCTGTTTCCGGTCACCGAAATCACGGCCTATACCTTCGCGGCGGCCATGGGCCTGCTCTGGCTCTCCACCGTCCCGCCGACGGCGGGCCTCGTCTCGGTGTTCTTTGGCCCCCGCTATATGGGCATGCTCTATGGCGTCGCCTTTTTCAGCCATCAGCTCGGCTCGTTCATGGGTGTGTGGCTGGGCGGCGTCGCCTTCGATCTGACCGGGCATTACGATCTGGTCTGGTATCTGGGCATTCTGCTCGGCCTGGGCTCGGCGGCATTGCATCTGCCGATCAACGACCGCACCGCGCCAGCCTTCGCCTTGAAACCGGCCTGATATCGTCATCTGCCGATTGACGCCTTGCCAAAGCGGGCCATGAGGTTCATGGTCGGCCTTGTCTTTCCGCCGCGCGTTTTGCCGTGGCCTGCCTGAGTTTCATTCATGTCCGATCATTTTTCGCGGGTTTTATCCCGTCCAGAATTCATTGCCCTGATGGCAGCACTCATGGCGCTGAACGCCCTCGCCATCGACGTCATGCTGCCCGCCCTGCCCTATATGGGCGAAGCCCTGGGCATCAGCAGCGAGAACGAGCGCCAATATGTCATCTCCGCCTATATGATGGGGTTTGGCCTGGCCCAGCTCGCCTTCGGCCCGCTATCGGACCGCTACGGCCGCCGTGCGCCCCTGCTCATCGGCATTGTCGTCTACATCCTCGCCGCGGTGGCAGCAGTGTTCTCGCCCACTTTCGGCATCTTGCTGGCGCTGCGCTTCCTGCAGGGCATGGGCGCCGCGGGCACCCGTGTCATCGCCACCTCGATCGTGCGTGACATGTATTCGGGCCGCGCCATGGCCGAAGTCATGTCGCTGACCTTCATGGTGTTCATGGCCATCCCGATCATCGCGCCCGGCATCGGCCAGGTGCTGCTGCTGACCGGCCCGTGGCACACCATTTTCCTGTTCATGGGTGGCCTTGCCGCCGTGTTCGGCCTCTGGGCCTTCATCCGCCTGCCCGAGACGCTGGCGCTGGGCAATCGCCGCGAACTAACGCTGGGCGTCATCCTTGATGGCTTCCGCATTGTGCTGACCAACCGCGTGGCCTTCTGCTACGGCCTGGCCGGCACCTTCACCTTCGGCGCCCTGTTCGGCTTCATCAGCTCGTCCCAGCAGATTTATGTCGATATCTACGGCCTTGGCGTCTATTTCCCGGTCGCTTTCGCTGCCGTGGCCGCGCTGATGGCCGTGTCATCCTTCACCAATTCACGCATCGTCTCGCGCGTCGGCATGCGGCGCCTGTCGCATGGTGCCATGCTGGTGTTCACCGGCATGAGCGCGGTCTGGCTGCTGCTGGCCTGGATCGGCTTCCTGCCAATCTGGCTGTTCCTGCCAATCCTGGCGGTCATCATGTTCTGCTTCGGCTGGGCCGCATCGAACATGAATTCGCTGTCCATGGAGCCGCTGGGCTCGGTGGCGGGCACCGCCTCATCGGTGTTCGGCTTCATCCAGACTATTGGCGGCGCCGTGATCGGCGGCTTTATCGGCCAGCAGTTCAACGGCACCGTAGTGCCCGTCGCCGCCGGCTATTTCGTCATGGGCGTGCTGACGCTGATCTTCATCCTGATCGCCGAGAATGGCCGGCTCTTCGGCGTGGGCAGCGAAAATGCCCACACCGACATGAGCCACCACGCCGCGCACTAATCAGCAGTTGGCGGGTTCAACGCCTCGATCTCGCTGCGGTCATGATAGACATGATCGACCAGACCCCAGGCCTTGGCCTGTTCGGGGGTCATGAAGTGGTCGCGCTCCAGCGCGGCCTCCACTTCCTCATAGGTCCGGCCGCAATGCTTGGCATAGAGACTGTGCATACGCCGCTTGAGCCGCTGGCTTTCCTCGGCATGCAGCACGATATCGGTGACCTTGCCCTGGTAGCCGCCGCTGGGCTGATGCAGCATGATCGATGCATTGGGCAGGCAGATGCGGCTGCCCGCCTCGCCCGCCATCAGCAGGAATGAGCCAGCCGACATGGCCATGCCCATGCACAGCGTGCCCACCGGCGCCTTGATGAACTGCATCGTGTCATACATGGCCAGCGCCGAGGTCACGACGCCACCAGGCGAGTTGATATAAAGACTTATCTCCTTTTTCGGATTCTCCGCCTCAAGAAACAGCAACTGCGCACAGACCAGCGCGGCCATATTGTCCTCGATCTCGCCATTGACGAAAATGATCCGCTCGCGCAGCAGCCGCGAATAGATATCGAAAGACCGCTCACCGCGGCTGGATTGCTCGACCACCATAGGGACGAGTTGCATCATGTCGCGCATCGGCGACCTCCGTTCTGATCTAGGTTTTAAAAGGGCTAGGCGGCCAGCATCAGCGGGCCGGCCAGATTGCTGTTGGCCGCCACCGGCATCACCACCGGCTCATGCGTCAGCCGGAACCAGGTCCGCCCGTCGGCCATGGGCTTGAGCTCGAAGGTGACGACGCTATCCTCGACATCGCCAATGGCGCCCTGCCCGGCTTCCCGCCAGTGATAGCTGAGCGATTTGTTCTCCTCGGCCGCCAGCATGGTCAGGTCGAGCGCTTCGCCCGATGCTGCATCCGGCGCCAGCCAGCGCTCGAGATATTCGGGGATGGTCAGCGCCCGCCACACCTTTTCCGGCGTCGCGTCGAGCGCACATTCATATACCAACGCCTCGTCCATCATTGGTCCATCTCCTTGAGCAGGTCCTTGAGCTGATCGATCCACTGAGGCCAGAACGCGCGATGGCGCGCCAGCCAGCCATGCAAGGGCGCCAGCCCCGCCGGCTCGATCCGGTAATTGACATAGCGCCCCTTGCGCCGCTCGCTGACCAGCCCCGCTTCGCGCAGCACCGCCAGATGCTGGGACATGGCCGGCTGCGAAATGGCAAAGCCCTCGCGCAGTTCCGTCGCTGTCATCTCGGCCGTCGCCAATCGCTCGAACACCGCTCGACGCGTCGGATCAGCCAGCACTTTGAAAATATCCGCTTCGCTCATGGGCTACACATAAGCACAGACTTATGAGTCGAGCAAGGGGCGTGTGGAAGCGGGGGCCACGGCTTCGTGATCGTTCAAACCACCGGGTCATCCCCGCGAAAGCGGGGACCTCTGTTTGCTTTCTTCAGCATCCCGAAACGGAGGTTCCCGCTTTCGCGGGAATGACACTGTGGGTGACCTGTCAGGTTTGCACAAAGCATTGTGCGTGCGGCGAGTGGCCCTCGGGTCGAGCCCGAGGGAGAGCGGCGGGGAGGATGGATTGGGTTGCCCCGCCTAGTAGGTAAACACCTCGCGCCGCAATTGCTGCCAGCTGTCCTTGTCGGTGGCGATGATCAGGCCGCCATCGACGTGATGGGGCAGATAGGGCGAGCCGTCCAGCCGGGCGGCATAGCCGCCGGCTTCCTGCGCCATCAGCGTGCCGGCCAGGTGATCCCAGGGCATCAGCTTGTTGTAGCAGAGGAATTGTGCGTGGCCGGAAACGAAGGTGCGGTATTCATGCCCCGCCACCCGATAATTGGACACCACTCGGAGCTTGGCGAAATTGGCCAACACCTGGGGGCGCGACTCGACTGGCATGAAGGCCACCGAACAGCAGCCCACCATCTCCGCCAGCGGCAGTGGCTCGGCGATCTGCATGCGCACCGCCTCGCCATCGGGCCGCCGCAGCCAGGCGCCACTGCCCTTTTCAGCCATCATCCAGTCATCGCCCATCGGATCATAAATGATGCCGGCAATGGTCTCGCCCTTGGACACCACCGACGCCATCACGGCAAAGAGCGGCAGGCCAGCTGCGTAATTGGCCGTGCCATCGATCGGGTCGACCACGACGGCAAGATCAGCATGCGCCAGCGCGTCCAGCAAAGCCGGATCGGCCGCGACGGATTCTTCGCCCACAAACAGCGCGTCGGGCGCCAATTCGGCCACCCGGGCTTTGATGAAACGCTCGGCAGCCTCGTCGGCCTCGGTCACGAGATCAATTGCCGAGGTCTTGATCTTGACCATGCCCGCATCCAGCCGGCGGAACCGGGGCAGCACTTCGGCCTTGGCCGCATCGCGCAGAATGGTGGCAAGCTTGCCGATATCAACACTCATACTCCGGTCCTTCGTTCGAACAGCCCTGCAAAATCGAACAGTTTCGGATCGAGCATATGGCTAGGATTGACGTTCCCGAGCGCGCGGATCATCACGTCCTTGCGCCCCGGCATGCGTTTTTCAATGTCGCTCAGCATGGCCTTCATCGCATTGCGCTCCAGCCCATCCTGGCTGCCGCACAGATCGCAAGGGATGATGGGAAAGGCCATGGCGTCGGAAAACCGCTGCAGATCGTCTTCCGCACAATAGATCAGCGGCCGCAACACTTCGATGTCACCCTCGTCATTGAGCAGGCGCGGCGGCATGGCCGCGAGCTTGCCGCCATGGAACAGGTTCATGAAGAAGGTTTCCAGACTATCGTCGCGATGATGGCCCAGCACCAGCGCCGTGCAGCCCTCTTCCCGCGCAATGCGATAGAGATTGCCGCGCCGCAACCGGCTGCACAGCGAGCAGTAGGTCGCCCCCGCCGGCAGCTTGTCGGTGACGATGGAATAGGTGTCCTTGTATTCAATCCGGTGCGGAATCCCCAGCCCGCCCAGGAATTCGGGCAGGATATGCTTGGGGAAATTGGGCTGCCCCTGATCGAGATTGCAGACCAGCAATTCCACCGGCAAAAGCCCGCGCCATTTGAGGTCCAGCAGCAGCGCCAGCATGCCATAGCTGTCCTTGCCGCCCGACAGCGCCACCAGCCATTTCTCGCCCGCCCGCACCATGGCGAACCGGTCCAGCGCCTCGCGCGTATTGCGGATCAGGCGTTTGCGCAGCTTGTTGAACTCCACACTGCGCGGCGCCCCGGCGAAAATCGGGTGCGCGCCGGATTCGGCTTCGTCGGCTTCGGCCTGGGGGGCGGCATCCATAACGGCGCTCATGGCAGAACTCTTGTGGCAATCATGTCGTAGCTGATATCGCCCCTGCCCCCGCGAGGAAAGCAAAACCGGCCTTGGGGAACATTACCAAGCTTTAATTTCCCATTCTTGCTTTGGACGTTTTGCGGCAGTTACATGACACACCTCACCGGCACCCAGGAGTCTCGTGGTGTTTCGCTCTTTCTTCCCTGAACCCAAAATCTTCTTTTCCTCCGCAGTCCTCTGGCTGCTCTTTGCCGTCGTCGCCTGGTTCGCCATCGGCACGCCGCTGCGATCGGCCATCAGCATCGACCGCTTCACCCATCCGGTGATCGCGGCCCCGGCCACTCCCGATCAGCCCCCAGCAGCAACGCCCGCCGCGACCGATCAAGCCCAGCCGGCCGCTACCCCCGGGGAGGCCAACCCCAACGCGCCCGCGACGACCGAGAGCGCCAGCCCCTCCCAGCAGGCCGCAGCGGCAGGCGCCAATGAATCCTCGGCCGCCAACTTTCTCAATGGCGAGCGCGTCTGGCTCTACCAATATGTCCTGCTGATCTCGCTGCTGTTCTGCCTGTTCTGGTATTTCTACAAACGCAACGAGTGGTATTGGTGGTCGGTCGTCGGCTCGACGGGCATCCTGCTGGTCATCTATTTCCAGGTTCAGGTGGACGCCTTCGTCAACGAATGGTCCGGCGTGTTCTTCGACATGATCCAATTGGCGCTGACGCAACCGCGTTCAGTGACGCCCGAGCGATTCTATGGCGAGGTCTTCACGCTCTTCGCCGTGCTCATGCCCACCATCATCGTGGCCGTGCTGCTGGCCTTCGTCACCTCGCATTATGTGTTCCGGTGGCGCAAGGCGATGAACTTTTACTACATGGAGCATTGGCCAAAAATCCGCGAAACGGAAGGCGCGGCCCAGCGTGTGCAGGAAGACACGATGCGCTTCGCCACCATCGTCGAGGATTTGGGCACTGCCTTCTTCGGGTCGCTGATTACGCTTGTCGTGTTCCTGCCCTTGCTCTGGAACCTCTCCCAGAACATTACCGGCCTCCCCATTGTCGGCGATATTCCCGGCAGCCTGGTCTGGGTGGCGCTGGCCACCGCGGTTTTCGGCACGCTGCTGCTCGCGGTGGTGGGCGTCAAGCTGCCAGGCCTGAACTTCGCCAATCAGCGCGTCGAAGCGGCGTATCGCAAGGAACTGGTGTTCGGTGAGGATCACGCCGATCGGGCCGACCCGCCCACCGTCAAGGAACTCTTTGCCGGCGTGCAGAAGAACTATTTCCGGCTCTATTTCCACTACACCTACTTCAACCTGGCGCGTTACGCCTATCTAAACATGGTTGGCTACGTGCCCTTGCTGGCGCTCTCGCCGTCAATCCTGGCGGGCGCGTTGACCATGGGCCTCTACCAACAGGTGCAATTGGCCTTCGGGCAGGTGTCGAGCTCGTTCCAGTTCTTCGCCCGGGCCTGGACGACGATCGTGGAACTGCAATCGGTGTTCATGCGTCTGCGCAAGTTCGAGAGCTATATCCCGATCGATCAGGAGCCGATCAATGTATCGCTCCGCGGGGTGCCACCTGCTGTGCAGTAGGATGGGTGGGGTTCGTTGAATCTGGCTAGATCGGAGTACCCCCTCCTAGCCTCCCCCTGATAGGGGGAGGGATCTCTCCACTCTTGGGGCAGGGTCGAGTTCTAACCACAAGGCGGTCCCTCCCCCTATCAGGGGGAGGCTAGGAGGGGGTACTCCGATGCCGCGTCTGTCCCCTTGCGGCAGCACCAACCAGGGTCGCCCTTCCACACGCCCAAAACAAAAAAGGCCGCCCCGAGGGGCGGCCTTTTCAAATCTGTTATTCTGCTTCGCTTAGCGCGAGTAGAATTCGACGACCAGGTTCGGTTCCATCTGGACCGGGTACGGCACGTCCGACAGCGCGGGAACGCGGGCGAAGGTGGCGGTCATCTTGTTGTGGTCGACTTCGACGTAATCAGGAACGTCGCGCTCGGCCAGCTGGGTGGCTTCGATCAGCACGGCGAGCTGCTTGGAGCGCTCACGCACTTCGATCTTGTCGCCGACCTTGACCTGGTAGGACGGGATATTGACGCGCTTGCCATTGACCAGGATGTGGCCATGCGACACGAACTGGCGCGCAGCGAACACGGTGGCAACGAACTTGGCGCGGTAGACGATCGCGTCCAGACGGCTCTCGAGCAGGCCGATCAGGTTCTCACCGGTATCGCCCTTAACGCGGGCAGCTTCGGTATAGAGGCGCTTGAACGCCTTTTCGGTGACCGAGCCGTAATAGCCCTTGAGCTTCTGCTTGGCGCGCAGCTGCAGACCGTAGTCCGAGAGCTTGCCCTTGCGGCGCTGACCATGCTGGCCGGGGCCATAAGCACGGGCGTTGAGCGGGGACTTCGGACGGCCCCAGATATTTTCGCCAAGACGGCGATCGATCTTGTACTTGACTGAATGACGCTTCGACATCGCGTATCCTTCTTAACAGGTGAATGGATCGCGCCCTCCTCTGCCATCCCGAGGGATGACCGACAGACCCCAAAAATTCAGGAGATCCCGGGTGCGCCTATAGGCTCGAAAGCCTCGATAGGTGGCCGCGTGATATAGTTGGACGGCCCAGGAGTCAAGCCAGCGCGGGCCTCAGGCCATTTTCTTGTCGAGCGTCTTCTGCTCGCGCAGCGCGGGGAAGACCTGGCTCCAGATCACCGCCACGGCAATCGCCCCCAGCCCGCCCAGCGCCACAGCAGGCACCGGGCCAATCAGGTGCGCCACCGTGCCGGCGCGGAACTCGCCCAATTCGTTGGAAGCCCCGATAAACACCGAATTGACCGCATTGACCCGCCCGCGCACTTCCTCGGGCGTCCAAAGCTGCATGATCGTCTCACGAATGGTGACGCTGACCATATCGGAGGCGCCCACCAGCGCCAGCGCGGGAATGGAAATCCATACGGTGCTGGAGAGGCCGAACACTACGGTGAAAGCGCCGAACAGCCCGACAAAGAGGAAGAGGATTTTGCCTGCATGATTGCGAATCGGGAAACGGGTCAGGAACAGTGCCATGACGATAGCGCCGATCCCCGGCGCGGCGCGCAGCAGCCCGAGTTCCTGCGGGCCGGCATGCAGGATGTCCTTGGTATAGACTGGCAGCAGCGCCACGGCCCCGCCCATCAGCACGGCGAACATGTCCAGCGAGATGGCGCCCAGCACCACCTTGTTGGAGAAGATATAGCGGAAGCCGGCCAGCATGGTCTCAAGACTGGTCGCCTGATGCGATTCCCGCTGCGCGGGCTTGGGGATCAGCAATACGCTGATGGCGGCGGCGAGCAGCAGCACCCCGGCTGTTGCGAACGGCACCGCAGGCCCGAGGCCGTAGAGCAAGCCACCGGCGGCGGGGCCCATGATGGCGGCGAACTGCCAGGCCGAGGCATTTACGGTGATGGCGTTAGATAGGGCTTCGGGCGGCACCAGGTTGGGCGCCAGCGACTGCGCAGCGGGGCCCCAGAAGGCGCGCGCCGTGCCCAGAACGATCAGAATACCGAAAATCGGCCAGACTTCATGGGCTTCCGCGTTGACGAAAACCAGGAAGCCCATGGCGCAGACCAGCTCGACGCCGAGGCAGATTGCCATGATGAAGCGGCGGTTCAAGCGGTCGGCGGTGAGCCCGGTGACCAGGATCAGCAGCAGCGCGGGCAGGAACAGGCACAGGCCCACCAGCCCCAGCAGGAAGGCATTGCCGGTGACATCGTAAATCTGCCAGGCGATCGACACCGACATGATCTGTACCGCAAAGCTGACCAGCAGCGTGGTCAGCCAGAAAAAGCGGAAACCGACATAGGTGAAAGCGATGCGGGATTTGTCTTGCGGGGCGGGCGTGCTCATGGGGCAAGCAGATCGCATGACAAAGTGTCGCAGTCAAAGGCGGAACGGGTAAATTCGGTTCGCCTGCGTGCTTTATCAGTCCGTGTTGCTGCCCGGCTTCTGCCGATTGGGATTTGGCCGCTGGTGGCGCCGGTCAATCGAGGAAATCACCCCGCGCAAGGTGCGGATTTCCTGGCTGGTGAATTTGCCGCGCTCCAGCATGGTGCGCAGATTGTTGACCACGGTCGGACGCTTGTCGGGGGCGGTGAAGAAACCGGACTGGTCCAGAGTGGATTCAAGATGTCCGAAAAGGCCCACAAGCTCTTCGCGCGGCGCGACTTCTGCCAGGGCGTCGGAGAATGGCAGGGCCGCGCCGGCTTCGCTGTGGCGGCGATATTCATAAGACAGCAGCAACACGGCTTGGGCGATATTGAGCGAGGCAAAGGCCGGCTCCACCGGCAGGGTGACAATGGCATCGGCCAGCGCCACTTCCTCGTTCAGCAGGCCCCAGCGCTCGCGCCCGAATAACAGGCCAGCCGGACGGCCCGAACCGATCTGGGCAGCCAGATTGGTTGCTGCCTCTTCGGGTCCCAGCACAGTCTTCTGCATATCGCGCGAGCGGGCGGTGGTGGCGTAGACCAGCGTCAGGTCGGCAATCGCTTCTTCCAGCGTTTCGAATACCCGCACCCGCTCGATCACATGATCGGCGCGGGAGGCGGCATTGATGGCCTTTTCATTGGGCCAACCATCGCGCGGCCGCACCAGGCGCAAATCCCAGAGCCCGAAATTGGCCATGGCGCGCGCCGCCGTGCCGATATTCTCACCCAGCTGCGGTTCGCACAGGATGATCGCCGGGGTCGGCGCAAGCGTGGGTTGTTTCGAAGAATCCGTACCGGCCATGGCGCCCAATCCGTGAAGTCAGGCGCACATATCGCATTTGCCGGGCCGGATGCAAATCAGGCGACGCGATGCCGCTGCGGCAATTCCCGCACTTTGCTCGGTCGGTTCCATTCCCGATCCAGCATGGCAAAATGCAATTCCTCGTCCCATTCGCCCTGGAACAGGGCATGTTCGCGGTAATGTGCCTCGAGCCGCATGCCCATGCTCTGCATCAGCTTGATGGAATGGTGATTGCGACCGTCGCAGCGTGCAAAGACGCGATGGATGCGGAAGTGCTCAAAGGCCAGGTCGAACAGCGCACCCAGCGCCTCGCAGGCAAAGCCCTGTCCCGAATAGCTCGGATTGATCACGAAGCGCACTTCGCCCTGCCCCGCCGTGGCATCGGACCAATGCAGCGACACATGCCCAATCAATTGCTTGTCGCCCTTGCGCACCATGGCCAAGGTTAGCGTGTCGCCCGGCCGCTGCAGGCTGACATGACTGCGCATCACCTCGAGCGCCCGAGCCACCTCATTCTTGTCCCGTGCCTTGCTGACTGCATAACGCTGTGCCGCAGGCAGCGACAAATAGGCGTTGAGCGACTCCAAATCCCCTCGTTCAAAGGTACGAAGGGTCAACCGCTCGGTTTCGATGGGCAGACTCAGTGACGACATGATTGCGCTCCCTCCCGCTGGGCATTGCGAAAACTCAACGCGAGGGGAGTCCGAGACGTTCCTGCCAGCCAGAGAAATATTCTACCCCAGCGCCGGGAACGATTTCGGATGATGGCGCCGAGCTGCGAGCAAGCGGCGACCGGCCAACTCAACCTGCCAAAATCGAGTTATATCAAGAGATTGCGACGGCAAACCTGAATCAACGAGCGAAGAAAATATAGCGTTTTTCTGGCCATTCCGTCTCCAGAATGGCATAGACAAATTCCTCGTCCCACTCGCCCTTGAACAGGGCGTGCTCGCGGAAATGTGCTTCACGGCGCATGCCCAACCGCTCCATCAACTTGGCGGAAGCACTGTTCCGGGCATCACAGCGCGCCATGACCCGGTGAATTTCGCCGTCCTTGAACGCCAGGTCCAGCAAGGCCACCGCCGCTTCGGTCGCATAGCCATGTCCCTGATAATCGGGATGAAAAATCCAGCCGATTTCGCCCTGCCGCGCGTCGAGATTACGCAGGATCAGCGAAACCTCGCCGATCAGCGCGCCCTCGTCCGCCAGCTCCACGCCCAGGATGATCTTGTCATCGTCGGCCTCCAGCGCCACCTGGCCGATGCGCTGCTGTACCGCCAGCGCGCATTCCTCCCGGCTCAGCGGCACGTCGAACAGATAACGTGCGACATCTTCGCGCCGGCGATAGTCGAACACGGCGTCGACGTCGCCGCGCGTGAAGGGACGCAGTCGCAACCGCGCCGTTTCAAGCGGATAGTCCGGGTGCAAATTTGCGTCCTCCAGCTTTGGCGCGCGCACTCTTGCCAAGCTCGTTCACAAAGGCAAGAGCCGCGCCTTGCCGCAACAGGCGGGCCGTGCAAGCTTCTGCGGCATGAACAAGCCCGATCGGCTCATGGTGGATGTGACCGCCGCCTGCGCGTGCGGCGCCGTGGTAATGACGCTGCGCGGCCGCGTGCTGTCGATGCTGGTCTGTTCGTGTCTGGATTGTCAGCGCGCCACCGGCACCGGCCATTCCACGGTGGCGCTGGTATCAGCCGAGGCTGTTACCCTGGCCGGAGCAACGGCGAATTTCGCGCGGCCCGCCGATTCCGGTGCGATCTTCACCCGACATTTTTGTCCCGTCTGCGGCACCCCGCTCTACGGACAATCCTCGCGGGCGCCGGATGTGCGCATGCTGCCGGTCGGCTTCTTTGCCGGGCAGAATCAGTGGTTTGATCCCAATCAGCTGATTTTCGCTCGCTCCCAACAGACCTGGGACCTGGTGGCAGATCACCTGCCACGGCACCAGACCTATCGGGAGCGAAACGACCCGCGTTAGATACGCGCAAACACCAGGCTGGCATTGACGCCGCCAAAGCCAAAGGAATTGGACAGCGCGTAGTCGATGGCCTTGGGCTTGGCGACCTTGGGCACGAGGTCGAAAATATCGGCCACTTCCTCGGGGTCTTCGAGATTGATCGTTGGCGGCAGGATGCCAGTGCGCAACGCCTGAACCGAGATGATCGCCTCGACTGCGCCAGCAGCACCCAGCATGTGGCCGGTGGCCGACTTGGTCGAGGACACGGCAAGATCCTTGCCGCGGCCGGGGAACACCGCGGTGATCCCGGCAATTTCGGCATTGTCGCCCACCTGAGTGGAGGTGGCATGCGCGTTGACATAGCCGATCTGGCTGGGCTCAAGCCCGGCCATCTTCAGCGAATTGCGCATGGCGACCTGCGCGCCGGCACCATCCGGCGAGCCCGCCGTCAGGTGATAGGCGTCGGCAGAAGTGCCGTAACCCGCCAGAATCGCCAGCGGGATCGCGCCACGCGCCTTGGCATGGCTGAGCTTTTCGATGACCAGCACGGCAGCGCCTTCGGCCAGCACGAAGCCGTCATGGCCCTTGTCGAACGGGCGCGAGGCCAGATGCGGCGCGTCATTATGCGAGGAGGTCAGGGCGCGCGAGGCGCCGAAGCCGCCGATGGAGATGGGATCGACCGATCCTTCGGCGCCGCCTACGACGGCCACTTCGGCCTCGCCGGTCATGATCAGGCGCATACCATCGCCAATGGCCTGGGCCGAAGCCGCACAGGCCGTCACCGGGGCGCCGATCGGGCCCTTGAAGCCATGCAGAATCGAAATCCAGCCGGCTGCCAGATTGGCGAGAAAGGACGGCACGGTGAACGGCGAGAGCCGCCGCGGGCCTTTTTCCTGGATGATCTCGACGGCCCGCGCCATCACCGGCGATCCGCCGACGCCCGAACCGATAATGGTGGCGGTCGCGGCCTGATCTTCGGGGGAAGTCGGATGCCAGCCAGCCTGGTTCAGCGCCTCGGCAGCGGCGCCGATGCCATACTGGATGAACAGGTCCATCTTCTTGATTTCCTTGCCGTCGATGAAATCGGCGGGATCGAAACCATGCGGCACATCGGCCTTGCTGGGCACCAGGCCCGCAATGCCCGAGGTGAAGCCAGTCGTGTCGAAGCGGTCATTGCGGACCACCCCGCTCTCGCCAGCCACCAATCGCGTCCAGAGCGTTTCCACCCCTACGCCCATCGGGCTCACGGCGCCCATGCCGGTGACGACAATGGGATCGGCGGGATCGGGTTTCAGCATTCTGTCTCCTTGGGTTGCGATTGTGTCCGGCCTAGAGCCGGGAAAGTTGCTGCAGTGCCGTGATGACCACGGCGAAATCGGGGCGGACGAGTATTTCGCGCAACTCGGCCTGCGAGGCCCGCCATACCGGCACGGTCTGCGCAACCAGTTCCCGCCCCGCATCGGTAAGCACGCAGACGCGGCCATTCACACCGGACGGGCGTGTCGAAATGACGACGCCCTTGGTCTCAAGCAGGTCGAGATTGCGCGACAGTGTCGTGCGGTCCATCGCAATCCGGTCCGCCATCTCGGTCACCGACAGGCCGGGCTGGCTCTGCAGCGACGTCAGTATAGTGAACTGCGCCGCTGTCACGCCATAGGGGCGCAGCTTGCGGTCGGCCCGCCGGGTAATGGCGCGCGCCGCCATCCGCGTATTGAGCACCAGACATTGTGAAAAATCGTCCTGCATCGCCGCGATATAGTCGTGCATATACACGGCGTCAAGCTGGGCAAGCCCCCATGCCATAACGCGCCTTTGCGCTGCCGGCTGCCAATGCTATAGGGGCGCACCATGAACTGCCCGGCCAAACCGGGCCATATTGCATAGGCAAAGGGAGCCCAGCCGATGAGCAAGATCAAAGTCGCCAACCCGGTCGTCGATCTCGACGGCGATGAAATGACCCGCATCATCTGGCAGGCGATCAAGGACAAGCTGATCCATCCCTATCTCGACCTGCCCATCGAATATTACGATCTGTCGGTGGAAAGCCGCGACGCCACCAATGACCAGATCACGGTCGATGCCGCCCACGCCATCCAGCAGCACGGCGTCGGCATCAAATGCGCCACCATCACCCCCGATGAGCAGCGCGTCGAAGAATTCAAGCTCAAGAAGATGTGGAAGTCGCCCAACGGCACCATCCGCAACATTCTGGGCGGCGTGATTTTCCGCGAGCCCATCATCTGCAAGAACGTGCCGCGCCTCGTCCCCGGCTGGACCCAGCCGATCATCGTGGGTCGCCACGCCTTTGGCGATCAGTACCGCGCCACCGATTTCCTGTTCCCCGGCAAGGGCACGCTCACCATCAAGTTCACCGGCGAAGACGGCAAGGTCATCGAGCACGAAGTCTACCAGGCTCCGGCCGCCGGCGTTGCGATGGCCATGTATAACCTCGACGACTCGATCCGCGACTTCGCCTATTCGAGCTTCAATTACGGCCTCGCCCGCGGCGTGCCGGTGTATCTGTCCACCAAGAACACCATTCTCAAGGCCTATGACGGCCGCTTCAAGGACATCTTCCAGGAGATCTACGAGGCCGAGTTCAAGGAACAGTTCGAAGCCAAGAAGATCTGGTACGAACACCGCCTGATCGACGACATGGTCGCCTCGGCCCTCAAGTGGAGCGGCGGCTACGTCTGGGCCTGCAAGAACTATGACGGCGACGTGCAGTCCGACATCGTGGCGCAGGGCTTCGGCTCGCTGGGCCTGATGACCTCGGTTCTGGCCACGCCCGATGGCAAGATCGTGGAAGCCGAAGCCGCCCACGGCACGGTGACCCGTCACTACCGCCAGCACCAGCAGGGCAAGGAAACCTCGACCAATTCCACCGCCTCGATCTTCGCCTGGACCCGAGGCCTAGCCCACCGCGCCAAGCTCGACGACAATGAGGCGCTGGCCAAGTTCGCGCTGACGCTGGAAAAAGTCACCGTCGACACGATCGAAGAAGGCAAGATGACCAAGGACCTCAGCCTGCTCGTCGGCCCCGATCAGCCTTGGCTCTCCACCATCGGCTTCCTCGACGCGATCGACCAGAACCTGCAGAAGGCCATGGCGTAACCGCCACAAGCCGATAGATACCGAAAGGCCGGAGCATTGCTCCGGCCTTTTTGTTTGTGCCGTTCGCGCAACAGTGTTGCACCCCTGCGTCAATGACACATTTTAGTCTTAATCCGACGGCCGCGCCGGTTGACGACCTGCCGCAAACAAGACCTACTAGACGTTAACGTCAACGTGGCCGGCAAACGGCCCGACGGACGAAGCGGCGAAAATATGCCGCACTAAATCTGGGAGGATTCTACATGCCACGTATTCGCAGCATCGCGCTGGCCGCACTGCTTGCCGCCTCGAGCATGGGCGCAGCCCATGCCGGGGGCCTCGAAGCCAATGGCTATAATTGGGACCTGTTGTTCGACCCCGGCACCTATGTCGGCAAGGGCACGGTGACCCGGGTCATTATCGACCATGACATTACCAGCCTTGCCGCGCCTGGCCTGGGCACTGTCGCCACCTCGTCCAACCGCACCTATTACAACTTCGCCGCCAAGGGGGATCTGTTCGAGAACGTTTCCTGCCTGGTTTCGGCGCAAAATCCATGGGGTTCGGGCACCGACCGTCTGCTGACCTATGCCGCAGTCACCGGCCAGTCGGCCCGCGAACGCATCTGGTCCAACGATCTGGGCCTGACCTGCTCCTATGGCTTTGACGTCGGCCCCGGCAGCCTCAGCATTATCGGCGGCGTTTCGGCGCAAAGCCTTAATTATGAAGCCCTGGTCCCCGCTCTGCTGCCCGGCCCGACCCTGGGAACGCTCCCGGTCGAGCTGGACGGAAACGGCTTTGGCTGGCGCATCGGCGCGGCCTATGAAGTGCCCGAAATGGCTTTGCGCGTCAGCGCCATCTACAATGCCCCCATCGATTACGACCTGTCCGGCACCTTTGCGGCAGGTCTGCCGGCGGCAGCCAGCGTCACCACGCCCCAGGCCTTTGAGGTCAAGGCGCAGAGCGGCATCGCACCCGGCTGGCTGGTGCTGGGCGGGATCAAGTGGGTGGACTGGTCCGTGGTCGATGCACTGACGGTGACCACGCCCGGCCCCACCTTGACCACTGTGCTCAACTACGAGGACGGCTGGACTGTATCGGCCGGCGTTGGTCACCAACTCACCGAGGACCTGACAATCCTCGCCGGCCTGGTCTGGGACAAGGGCACGTCGCGCCAAAACGGCGCCGGAATCCTGGCCAATGGCACGCAGGCCGATCGCTGGGGCGCCAACCTGGGCGCCGCCTATAAGCCCAGCGCAAATTTCGAACTGTCCGGCGGCGTGTCCTATTCCATGATCGAAGCGGGCACCAATGCGCTGGGGGAAACCTGGGATATCGGCAGCGTCCTGGCCTTCAGCTTCAGCGCCAAGGCATCGTTCTAGGACAGCGGGTCGGGGCCATGCTCCGGCCCCTTTATATCGCCAAGCTCTCTTGAGCGACCGCCGCCAACCACCATATGCCAGGCAGTCAACGAGGGAGCGAAGACTATGCGGACCATTGCCACACTTGCACTCGCCACGGCGATTGGATTGACATTCGGAGGTGCGGCCAAGGCGGAAAGCCGCGATTTCGCGCTGAACAATTTCGACCGCATCGATATCGCCACCGGGCTAGATGCCGTCGTGACCATTGGCGACAGCTTCGCTGTTCGCGCTGAGTCAGGCAGCGCCGATGCCCTCAACAATCTCGAACTCAGCGTCGCCGATGGCGTGCTCACCGCCCGCCTCGATCAGGATTTCCTCGATTTCATCATCAGCGGCGGGCTGGTCGGTATGCTGCTCAACAGCGGCAATGCGGTCACCATCAACATCACCCTGCCCGCCATCTCCGGCGTTTCGGCTAGCTCCGGCGCGGACGTGCGCGCCACCGGCATCAAATCCGACCAGCTTGATCTGGAGGCATCGAGCGGCGCCGACGTCAAGTTGACCGGCGCGACCCTCGGCGCGGTTCGCGCCGGTGCCTCGAGCGGCGCTAGCATCGATCTCTCCGGCACCTGCACCAGCATTGACGCCGAAGCCTCGAGCGGCTCTGGGATCGACGCCGGCGACCTGGTCTGCGCCACGGCTATAGCCGGAGCCTCCAGCGGGGCGGACATTGCCGTGCATGCCAGCCAAAGCGTCAAAGCTGAAGCCTCAAGCGGCGGCGATATCGACATAGAGGGCAATCCAGCCCAGACCGATTTCGACTCATCGAGCGGCGGCGACATTTCGCTCGACGACTGATTGCCGGCATAATGCCCATCGACGCAGGCAAGGAGCGGCCTTAAGGTCATACTCCTGCCTGTCCTCGATTTTTCCGGATTTATCATGCCGATCGGCGTGCTTTACGCGATTGCCGCCTATTCGATCTATGCCTGCGGTGACGCAATCATCAAGGGTTTCGGGCAGACGCTCAGCGTGTTCGAGATCGGCTTTTTCATCGCCCTGTTCTCGCTGGTGCCGGCCATGTTCGCCAAGCCCAAGGGCGAACGCTGGCGCGACAGTTTCCGGCTCAAGCATCCTGCGCTCGTGCATCTGCGCTCGTTCAGCGGCGTGGCGTCTTCGTCGCTGGTGACCTTCGCCTTCGTTACCATCCCCTTTGCCGAGACCTATTCGCTGGTCTTCATGATGCCGCTGTTCATCACGGTCATGTCGGTGCTGCTGCTCAAGGAGCGCGTCCATGCCATGCGCTGGACCATGCTGCTGGCTGGTTTTGCCGGCGTCATGCTCGTGGTGCGGCCCGGCTTTCGCGAATTGGAACTGGGGCACCTGGCGGCTCTGGGCTGCGCCTTTTTCGGCGCGACCACCACCACCGTGCTGCGCATTGTGGCGAGCGAGGAAAAGCGCGTCAGCCTAATCGCCCTGCCCGCGCTCTATCTACTGGTGGTCAATGCCCTGCTCATGGCGCCCAGCTTCATCATGCCGAACTGGCAGCAATTTGCCCTGCTGCTCGCCAGCGGCAGCTTTATCGGCATGGGCCATATCCTGCTGATTGCCGCCACGCGCAACGCCCCGGCCAGCCAGGTCGCGCCCGTGCAGTATGTGCAGATCGTCTGGGCCATCGGCCTGGGCGCCTATTTCTATGCCGAGCACCCCGATCTGCTCGCCTATGCGGGTCTCGCCGTGGTGATCCTTAGCGGGCTCGTCAACGTGTTCATCGACGGCGCTCGCGCCCGCATTGCCGGGCGCTTTGCCGAATACCGCGCCCGACCCGGCCCCAAGACCAATATTACCGAGGTGCAGGGCCCCGAAATTTAGCGGGTTTGCTGGGCTTTCGGCGGTCGACGGCTTCGCGGCAAACTCGTATGGTAGATTTGTTTCCCCGAGTCCTCTTCATATTTTGGATATTGCGATGCCGGTCGGCGTCATTCTGGCCTTTTTGGCCTATGCCAGCTTTTCAATGGCCGACGCCCTGATCAAGGCAACCGGCCCCGCCATGTCGGTTTTCGAGATCGCGTTCTTTACGACCAGTTTTTCGATCATTCCCGCCATGCTGACCAAGCGCAATGAGCGCTGGCGCGACCTCTACAAGCTCAAGCACCCCTTTCTGGTGCATCTGCGCTGCGCCACGGCAATCGGTGGCACGGCCTGCGTCATGTATGCCTTTACCCACATTCCGTTTGCCGACGTCTATGCCGTGGGTTTCCTGACGCCGATCATGGTCACCCTGCTCGGCGTGCTGGTGCTCAAGGAACATGTGGCGGTGCATCGCTGGCTGCTGCTGATCATCAGCTTTCTCGGCGTCGTGCTGGTGATCCGCCCCGGCGTGCGCGAGCTGCAGCTGGGGCATCTGGCGATATTCTGCAGCGTGTTTTTCGGCGGCGTGACCACCATCATCCTGCGGCATGTTGCGCCGCGGGAGCGTCGGGTGAGCCTGGTGGGGCTGCAGGTGATCTATTCGGGCCTGGTCAACGGGCTGCTGATGATCCCGTTTTTCGTGCTGCCGTCGCTCGAGCAATTGGCAGTGTTTGTCGGCATCGGCCTGATGGGCGGCACTGGCGGGCTGCTGCTGATTTCGGCGGCGAAGCGATCGCCGGCCAATCTGTTGGCGCCGGTGCAATATAGCCAATTGATCTGGGCCATCGTGTTCGGCGCGGCGTTTTTTGGCGAGTACCCCGACTGGGTGGCCATTGTCGGCCTCGTCATTGTGCTGACTGCGGGCCTTGCCAATGTGCTGACCGACAAGATCAAGATCGTCTGGAAGCCGCGGCTGTTCTTCTACCGCACCGGCCTGTAGGCAATGACCTCACCCTGCGACAAGCGCAGGATGAGGTCTTGATATTTTTAGAGCCCGGCCCGCACGGCGGCGATGGCCTCGGCGGCTTTGGAGCCGTCCGGTCCGCCGCCCTGCGCCATGTCGGGACGGCCGCCGCCGCCCTGCCCGCCCAAAGCCGCCGTGGCCAGCTTGATCAATTCGCCGGCCGCGTAGCGCGCTGTCAGGTCCTGCGTCACGCCGACGGCTACAGTGCCCTTTCCGTCTTCGCCCTTGAGCACGACGGTGACCACGCCCGAGCCGATGCGCTTCTTCTCGGTATCGACCAGGCCCTTGACGTCCCTTGCCTCGATGCCCTCGACGGTGCGACCCACATAGATGACGCCATTGACAGTTTCGTCCACCGCGGCAGCAGCGCCGGAACTGCCGCCGCCCAGAGCCAGCTTCTTGCGGGCATCGCTCAGCTCACGCTCGATCTTCTTGATATTGTCCTGCAACGCCGTGATGCGATCGAGCACTTCGTGGCTGCCCGAGCGCAGCAGCCCAGCAGCCGCATTGACGATGGCGACATTGGTATTGCCGCGATGGCGGGCAGCCTTGCCGGTCAAAGCCTCGATGCGGCGCACGCCGGCGCCGACCGCGCTTTCGGCAACGATCGAGATCAGGCCAATATCGCCAGTGCGGCGCACATGAGTGCCGCCGCACAATTCGACCGACCAACCCAGGCCATTGCCCGTCGGTTCACCCATGGCAACCACGCGAACCTCATCGCCATACTTCTCGCCGAACAGGGCGCGGGCGCCGGATTCCTTGGCTTCCTCCACGCCCATCAGGCGCGTCTCGACCGGCGTGTTCTGCAACACGATAGCATTGGCGATGTCTTCGACCTCAGCCATTTCCTGGTCGCTCACCGGCTTGGTGTGCACGAAATCGAAGCGCAGCCGATCGGGGGAAACCATCGAACCCTTCTGAGCGACGTGATCGCCCAGCACGATGCGCAGTGCTTCATGCAGCAAATGGGTGGCGGAGTGATTGGCGCGGATCGACGAACGGCGGCTGTGATCCACCAGCAATTCGAGCGGCTGGCCGACCTTGAGGGCACCGGCGGTTACTGTCACCTTGTGGGCAAAGACACCGTGGAATTTCTGCGTGTCTGAGACCGTGGCGGCAACGCCTTCGCCCTTGAGGGCGCCGGTATCGCCGACCTGACCGCCGCTTTCGCCATAGAACGGGGTTTGGTTGACGACCACGAAACCCTCTTCGCCTTCAGCCAGCGACGCGACTTCCGCACCGCCCTTGACCAGAGCGATGACGACGCCTTCGGCGATCTCGGTTTCGTAACCCAGGAATTCGGTGGGACCGAGCTTGTCGGCCAGGCCATACCAGATCGTGTCGGTGGCAGCTTCGCCCGACCCGGACCAGCTCTTGCGGGCTTCGGCCTTCTGCTGGGCCATGGCGGTATCGAACCCGGCCTGATCGACAGTAATGCCGCGCGAGCGCAATGCATCCTCGGTCAGATCGAGCGGGAAGCCATAGGTGTCGTAGAGCTTGAAGGCGGTGGCGCCATTCAGCACCTGGCCTTCGCTCAGATCCTTGCTTTCGTCGGCCAGAATCTGCAGGCCACGGCCCAGCGTCTTGAGGAAGCGGCCCTCTTCGAGCTTGACGGTTTCGCTGATCATGGATTCGCCGCGGCTGAGCTCGGGATAAGCCTGGCCCATCTCGCGCACCAGGGTCGGCACTAGCTTGTGGATCACCGGCTCGCTGGCACCCAGCAGGGTCGCATGGCGCATGGCGCGACGCATGATGCGGCGCAGCACATAGCCGCGGCCTTCGTTCGACGGCAACACGCCTTCGGCGATCAGGAAAGACATCGAGCGCAGATGATCGGCAATGACGCGCAGGCTGCGATTGCCTTCGCCATTGATATCGGCGCCGGTTGCCGAGGCGGCAGCGCTGATCAGCGCCTTGAACAGGTCGATATCGTAATTGTCGTGCACGCCCTGCATGACGGCGGCGACGCGCTCGAGGCCCATACCGGTGTCGATCGAGGGGCGCGGCAGGCCGGTTCGCGAACCATCGGCATGCTGCTCGAACTGCATGAACACCAGGTTCCAGATTTCGATCCAGCGATCGCCATCTTCCTCCGGCGAGCCCGGAGGGCCGCCCCAGACGTGATCGCCGTGGTCGTAGAAAATCTCCGAGCACGGGCCGCAGGGACCGGTATCGCCCATCTGCCAGAAATTGGACTTGGCGCCGAGCCGCACGATGCGATCCTCGGAGAGGCCCGCGATCTTCTTCCAGAGCTCAAGCGCCTCGTCATCGTCCTCATAGACGGTGACCATCAGCTTGTCCTTGGGCAGGCCCCAATCCTTGGTCAGCAGATTCCAGGCCAATTCGATCGCGCGATCCTTGAAATAATCGCCGAACGAGAAATTGCCGAGCATCTCGAAAAAGGTGTGATGGCGCGCGGTGAAGCCGACATTGTCGAGGTCATTGTGCTTGCCGCCGGCGCGCACGCATTTCTGCGCCGAGGTTGCCGTCGAATAGGGGCGCTTTTCGACGCCGGTAAAGACGTTCTTGAACTGCACCATGCCCGCATTGGTGAACATCAGCGTCGGATCGTTGCGCGGCACCAATGGGCTCGACGGCACGGCCTCGTGACCATTGCGGGCGAAGTAATCGACAAAACTCGAGCGGAGATCGTTTACGCTGGTCATCAACAGGCTTTCATCGGAATGGCGCGAGCGCGCCGCAGAAGGTCGCGGGCTTTCTATCGCGGGGTTTACGCCTCTGTCCAGCATTGCGGCAGCAAGAGGGCATCTAGAGCAGCCAATCGTGGCCGAAAAAGCAAAGGAGGCAGCGCCTTCGCGCCACCTCCCAAATGTCTTGCATGGGCAGGATGACTATTCGTCGGTGGTTTCTTCGTCACCACCCGAGACCAGCAGCACTTCGCCAAGCAGGCCCGAGCTTTCGCGCACACCGCGTTCGATGGTCGCCGCTGCATCCGGATTGTCCTTGAGGAACTGGCGCGCATTCTCGCGGCCCTGCCCCAGACGCTGGCTATCCCAGGAGAACCAAGCGCCGGATTTCTCGACAATGCCGGACTTGACGCCCAGATCGATCAACTCGCCGGTCTTGGAAATACCTTCGCCATACATGATGTCGAATTCGACCTGGCGGAACGGGGGCGCCAGCTTGTTCTTGACCACCTTCACGCGGGTCTGGTTGCCCACGATTTCTTCGCGATCCTTGATCGCGCCGATCCGGCGAATGTCGAGACGGACCGAAGCATAGAACTTGAGCGCGTTACCGCCCGTCGTGGTTTCGGGCGAACCGTACATCACGCCGATCTTCATGCGAATTTGGTTGATGAAGATGACCAGGCATTTCGACTTGGAAATCGACGAGGTCAGCTTGCGCATAGCCTGGCTCATCAGGCGGGCCTGCAAACCGGGAAGAGAATCGCCCATCTCGCCCTCGAGTTCCGCACGCGGCGTCAGCGCCGCTACCGAATCGACCACCAGCACATCGATGGCGCCGGAACGCACCAGAGTATCGGTGATTTCCAGAGCCTGCTCGCCAGCATCGGGCTGGGAGATCAGCAGATCATCGACATTGACGCCCAGCTTGCGGGCATAGATCGGATCGAGCGCATGTTCCGCATCGACGAAGGCGCAAATGCCACCGGCACGCTGCGCCTCGGCAATGACATGCAGCGCCAGCGTAGTTTTACCGGAGCTTTCCGGCCCGAAAATCTCGACAATGCGGCCCTTGGGCAGGCCACCAATGCCCAAAGCGATGTCGAGGCCGAGCGAACCGGTGGAGATGGCCTCCACTTCGATCGATGCAGCCTCGCCCAGCCGCATGATCGAGCCCTTGCCAAAGCTGCGCTCGATCTGGCCGAGTGCAGCGGCAAGTGCCTTTTCTTTATCCATCGTTCCACCCTCAACAACGCGAAGCGGCGAGCTAGCCATAGTTCTCTCCTTATTTCACGCTCTGGGGGGCCGCGCAACGCGTTGGCACCGCAGGTCGCTGTCCATTTAATGTGCCCTATTTGTTCTCATTTTGTTTCCCGAGTGTCAAGTAGGGAACCAGAACAAAATAAGAAAACAGGCCCGGGACGTCAGGAGAGCAGAATCGTTTCCCCGATTTCGAGGCCAAAGCCGCCCAGGCCGACATATTGGCGGCCGGAGGTGGTCATCAGGGCAATGGATTTGACGCCCAGATCGCGCAGCATCTGCGAGCCCACGCCAATCTCGCGCCAGCCCTTCATGCGCTTGACGGCGCTGCCGTGATGCTCGCCGCCCTGCCCGTCCTGGGTCGGGGAGCGGCGGCTATCCTCTTCACGGTCTCCGGCCGAGGCACCGCGGAGCAGGAGGACAATGCCAGTGCCGCCGCGGGCGATGATTTCGGCCACGGCGCGTTCCACCGGATCGGCATCGCCGGCGGCCCGGCCCAGCAGATCGCGCAAGGGCTGCTCGCGCACGATGCGGCACGGCACGTTGCTCTTGCCCTCGACGTCGCCCAGCACCAAAGCCACCTGCTGCACGGGATCGAACGGGGTCTGATAGGCATAGGCCACGGCGGGCAAGCCAGCCACCATGGTGGGCACGACGGCCTGGCGCGAGAGGAACTTTTCCTGTGTCAAACGATAGGAAATCAAATCCTCGATCGAGATGATCTTGAGATTGTGCTCCTGAGCGAAGGCGATCAGTTCGGGCAGGCGCTTGACGGTGCCGTCGTCATTGACCACTTCGGCCAGCACGCCGGCCGGCTCAAGCCCAGCCATGCGGGCCAAATCGATACCCGCCTCGGTATGGCCGGAGCGGGCGAGCACGCCGCCCTCGCGGGCCAGCAGCGGAAAGATATGGCCGGGGCGGATGAAATCGCCAGCATGCGCATTGCCGCCGGCCAGCGCCCGGATCGTCGCGGTCCGCTCGGTGGCGGAAATGCCGGTGGTCATGCCGACGCGATAGTCGACCGTGACAGTGAAGGCCGTGCGGAATGGATCGATATTGTTGGCGACCATGGGATCGAGATTGAGCGCGGCGGCGCGCTCGAGCGTCATGGGCACGCAGATGATGCCGCTGGTGTGGCGGATCATGAAGGCGATCTTTTCCGGCGTCGCCTTGCTGGCCGCCATGATCAGGTCGCCCTCGTTCTCGCGGTCGGTATCGTCCACCACCACCACGAGTTCACCTGCGGCAATCGCCGCGAGCGCACTTTCGACGCTATCCAGCATGGTCAAGTCATCCCCGGCGCCGCCCTGGCGCAGCCCTGGATATAGAGACGCCAGGGACTTGGCACAATCCAACGCAAGGCGCAGGTGCGGCAAGATTTTATTAGTATGATTTTTGGGCTTGCCTAGAGTACCCCTGTTGCGTTCTATGCCTGCCACCAGTCTGGCCCGCCGGGCCGCCCCGCGGGAGGAACACATATGAATCTGATCCAGTATTTCGATCTCAATGGCGAACGAGCCGTGGGCGCGGTGGATGGCGATGTCACACGCCAGGTCAATGGCGCGACCAGCGTCTATGCCCTGGCCCAGGCCGCCATTGCCGCTCAAACCGGCATTGGCGCGCTGATTGCGCAGCAGGGACTGGGCGAGACGGTCGACAAGGCAGCGTTGCTGGCCGAGGGCCGGCTGCTGGCGCCGGTGGATCATCCTGATCCGGCCCATCTCTATGTCACAGGCACGGGCCTAACCCATCTGGGCTCCGCAGCAACGCGCGACGCCATGCACAAGTCCAACGGCACCAAGACCGAGGACAACCTGACCGATTCCATGAAGATGTTCCGCATGGGCCTGGATAACGGCAAGCCCACAGACGGCACCAAGGGCGTGCAGCCCGAATGGTTCTACAAGGGCAATGGCTACACCGTGGTCAATCCCGGCCACCCCATTCCCTCGCCCAGCTTTGCGCTCGACGCGGGCGAAGAGCCGGAAATCGCTGGCATCTATCTCATCGATCACAATGGCCAGCCGCGTCGGCTGGGCTTTGCCCTGGCCAATGAATTTTCCGATCACGTGACCGAGCGGATCAACTATCTCTACCTGGCGCACTCCAAGCTGCGCGCCTGCTCGTTTGGGCCGGAACTGCGGCTGGGCGATCTGCCGGCCCATATCGAGGGCAAGTCGCGCATCTGGCGCGATGGCCAGGTGATCTGGGAAAAGCCGTTCCTCAGCGGCGAGGACAATATGAGCCACACCATCGCCAACCTCGAATATCACCACTTCAAATACGAGCTGTTCCGCAATCCCGGCGACATCCATGTGCATTGCTTCGGCACGGCAACGCTGAGCTTTGCCGACGGCATTTCGACCAAGCCCAACGATATTTTCGAGATTGAGGAAGCCCAGTTCGGCGCGGCGCTGCGCAACCCGATCCGTGTGGAAACCGAGCATCCCGTCATCGTCGGCAACGTCTATTAAGCGCAGCGGCTTTACGGCGGCCAACTAACATGTCAGTTATCCCTCACCTGGGAGGACGTCATGACGGCACGCATAATCGAGAAGCGCCAGATCGGTAAAACCGGTCTGGAAATCACCACACTGGGGCTCGGTTGCGCCTCCCTGGCCGGCATTTTCACCGATGTGCCGGCCGACCAGGCGAGGGCCACGATAAGCCACGCCCTCGATGTGGGGATAAACTATGTCGATACGGCGCCTCAATATGGCTATGGCCGCTCCGAACATCTGGTCGGCGACGTACTGCGGGAGCGCCGGGCCGGCACGGTGCTCTCGACCAAGGTGGGCCGCAAGCTCAAGCCGGTGACGGGGTGGAGCGAGCCGCATAACTGGGTCAATCCCCTGCCCTTTGACCAAGTGTATGACTATTCCTATGACGGCGTGATGCGCTCCTATGAGGACAGCCTGCAGCGGCTGGGCATGAATGGCGTCGATATTCTTTATGTGCACGATATTGGCACGGCGACCCATGGCATCGAGGGCAACAAGCCCTTGTGGAAGCAGCTCGAGACCGGCGGCTATCGGGCCCTGCGGGAGCTGCGCGACAGCGGCGCGGTCAAGGCGATCGGGCTGGGCGTCAATGAGTGGCAGGTGCTGATGGACGCCTTTGCGCTGGGCGATTGGGACGTGTTCCTGCTCGCCGGGCGCTATACCTTGCTCGAACAGACTTCGCTCAGTCCTTTCATGACGACATGCCTGGAGCGCGGCGCCTCGGTGGTGATCGGTGGACCGTTCAATTCGGGCATTCTGGTGGGCGGCTCCACCTTCAACTATGCCAAGGCGCCGCAGGCCATTGTCGACCGCGTCAAGGCGCTGGAAACCGTCTGCCAGGACTTTGGCGTGGCCCTGCCCGCCGCGGCTTTGCAATTCCCGCTGACGCATCCGGCGGTGTGCAATGTCTTGCCGGGACCGAAATCTCCCGAAGAGCTGGATGGTATTCTCAAGTGGTGGGACGCCAAAATTCCGGATGCGCTGTGGGGGGAATTGGCCAATCAGGGGCTGCTGGCGGTGGGGACACCCATTCCGGGCGGCGTCGCTTGACGACTACGCCGAACAGGCGTTGAATAACCAAACGGTTTTGCAACCAAAGGTCATTCATGCCGACGTCTGCCAATCTCGACGCCACGTTCCAGGCCCTGTCCGACCCGACCCGGCGCGCCATTCTGGCGCGGCTGGCGCAGGGCGAGGCATCGGTTATGGAGCTTGCCGAGCCCTTTGATATGAGCCAGCCGGCCATCTCCAAGCATCTCAAAGTGCTGGAGAATGCTGGGCTGATTTCCCGTGGCCGCGACGCCCAGCGGCGACCCTGCAAGCTCGAGGCGCAGCCGCTGGCCGAGGCGACAGGCTGGCTGATCGAATATCGCAAATATTGGGAATCCCAGTTCGATCGGCTCGATGACCTGCTGGATGAACTCAAGCGGCTCGAGGCGATGACGGGCAAGACCTGAGGGAGAGCAGGATGGCATTTGGCGGACCGTTGCGGATATCCATGCCCAGCGACACCGAAATTCTCACCGAGCGCGACTTTGCTGCGCCCCGGCATCTGGTTTTTGCCTGCTACACCCAGCCGCCGCTGATCAAGCGCTGGCTTACCGGCCCGCCGGGCTGGACCATGCCAGTCTGCGTCTTTGAGCCCCGGCCGGGTGGCCGCTACCGCTATGAATGGCACAAGGGCGAGGAACGTCTGGCCATGTCCGGCGTGATCCATGCCATCGCTGTGCCGGAGCATATTCTGAGCGAAGAGGCGTTCGATCAGGACGCGACAGGTGGGACGTCGAAGTCTGCGGTGGATTTTGCGGAAAAGCCGGAGGGCACCACGGTGGTCAATCGGCTGACTTATGCGTCCAAGGCCCTGCGGGATCAGATTGCGGCGACGGGCATGGCCGAGGGCATGGAGATGAGTTTCCAGCATCTCGATGCGTTGCTGGCGGAGGGGTGGGGTTCCTGACCCGCCCCCAGTAGACCTCATCCTGAGCTTGTCGAAGGACGAGGTCGTGGCACCCCAATCTCCACTCGCGCGACCTCGTGGTTCGACAGGCTCACCATGAGGTCTCTACTGCCCTAGTTCAAATCCAGAGCATAAGCCTTGAGCACGCCAAGGGGGATAAGTCCGAGTACCGCCTGATTGGTCGAGCGCAGGAACACCTTTGGCGCCTTGCCAGCGGCATGGGCTTGGGCCCAGCGGCCGGCAACGAGGCACCACCGGTTGCCGCTCACCAGACCCGGAAACGAGAATTCCGGATGTGGTGTCGAGAGGTCATTGCCGACCGAGGCGGAGAATTCGAGGAATTCGTCGGTCGCCTCAATGCAGACCAGGTGCACAGCGGCGCTGTCTGGTCCGGCGGCGCAATAGCCGGTGCGGAAAAAGCCGGTGAGCGGATCACTGGAACAGGGTTGCAGGGGCTCTCCTAGCACATTGAACTCGGCGCCGCCGAAGCGACCCAACTCGTTCAATTGACCTCGCCCTTGCCCAGCCGCTGCAGCACTTCCTTGACCTTGGAATTGATCTGATCGAGCGAATAGGGCTTGGGCAGGAAGTCCACGCTCTGGTCGTCCTCGATATCGCGGCGCACGCTTTCCTCGGCATAGCCGGAGACGAAAATCACCTTGAGGTCAGGCATTTGCTTGCGCACATGCTTGAGCAGGCTCGGCCCGTCCATTTCCGGCATCACGACGTCGGAAATCATCAGATCGATCTTGAAGTCGATATCTTCGAGCACCTCGAGCGCTTCTTCGCCGCCATCGGCCTCGAACACTTCATAGCCCGTGGCACGCAGGGCGCGAGCGGAGAAGGCGCGCACACTTTCCTCGTCTTCCACCAGCAGAATACGTTCCTGGCCGGTGAGATCGCGCGCCGGGGCTGCAATAGCCACCTTGCTGGCCACTTCGTTCTCATTGGGCACATGGCGGGGCAGGAAAATCTTGAAGGTCGTGCCGACCCCGACGGTCGAGACCGGATAGATATAGCCCTCGGTCTGCTTGACGATGCCATAGACCGTCGAGAGGCCAAGGCCCGTGCCCTTGCCCAATTCCTTGGTGGTGAAGAAGGGCTCGAAAATCTTGGCGATGACGTCCTGGCTCATGCCGGTGCCGGTATCTTGCACGTCGATCAAAACGAAATCGGCCGGCACCATGCCCTCGAAGGTCAGACGTTCGGCCTCGGCCTGCTCGACATTGGAAGTGCGGATGGTGATGGCGCCGCCATCAGGCATGGCGTCGCGGGCATTGACCACGAGGTTGATGATGACCTGTTCGAGCTGCACCACATCGGCCCGGACCGGCCAGATATTGCGGCCATGCTCGACGGTGAGCGTATTCTTCTCCCCGATCATGCGCTTGAGCAGCACGGTCAGATCATCAACGATCAGCGGCAGTTCGAGCACTTGCGGACGCAGCGTCTGCCGGCGCGAGAACGCCAGCAATTGCCGGGTCAGGCCCGCGGCGCGATTGGCATTCTGCTTGATCTGCATCAATTCGCTGAACGAGGGATCGCCCGGCTTGTGCTTGAGCAGGAGCAGGTCGGAAAAGCCGATAATGGCGGTCAGCAGATTGTTGAAATCATGCGCTACGCCGCCCGCGAGTTGGCCCACAGCCTGCATTTTCTGGCTCTGGGCGAACTGAGCTTCCAGCTTGCGCTGGTCAGTCATGTCGAGGGCATAGACATTGACCTGCTCGGCCGAGCCTTCGCTGAGCTCCGATGCCGACAGATAAAGCCGCACGGCATGATCGCCCTCGGCATTGAGCAGAGCATCGACCGGCTCGACCTCGGAGCGGTTCGCCGTAGCGTCGCCGATGGCGCGGGCAAACTTGTCGCGGCTGCCCTCCCCGATTAGTTCGCTCAGCGGCTGCATTTCGAGGCTTTTTTCCTCGCCCGACCATTTGAAAATGCGCCCGAACGGGGCATTGGTGCGGATAATGCGACCTTCACCATCCAGCGTGGCAATGGCAAACGGGGTGTCGTTGAAGAAGCGCGAGAACCGCACTTCGGCGGCGCGCAGCTCTTCCTCGGTGTCGGGGGCGCTCGACATGTCGAGCACCAAGGTGCGCGTCTCGCCCAATTCACCATCGGCCATGCGGGCGGCGCGATGCAGCAGGCGCACGGGAAGGCTGGTACCATTGCGGCGGACCAGGTCGATATCGATGACTTCCGTCGAAATCTCGCCATCGCCACGGCCACGCATCAACAGCGTCGCGCCGTCGCCGCGCACGATGTCGGAGAGGCCCAGATGGCCGGCATTGAACTCGGCCAGGTCGTAGCCGAGCCAATCCGATAGCGTCGAATTGAGATATTGAATGCGGCCATGCGCGTCGGCCGAGAAGAAGCCGGCCGGGGAATGATCGAGATAATCGATGGCGCGCTGCAGGTCGCGGAAGGCGCTCTCATTGTTGTCGCGGTCGCGGGTGATGTCTTCCACCGACCAGATGACCAGCGGCTTTTTGGTTTCGTCGCTCTCGGGCAAGGGGCGCACGGCGACGCGATACCAGAAGGGGCGTGCGCTCTCGGCCTGCGAGCCACCCAGTCCACCGACGAGGCGGATATCTTCGACCGCACTGCGGCCATCCTTGGCGGCACGGGAGAGGCGATAAATCGCTTCGCTGGCGTCGGACTGGCCGGCGAACAGGCGCGGCACGCCCACGGGCAAGCCATTGTTCAGCGCGCCACTGAAATTGCCATAGTGGGCGTTGACGTAGGAAATCTTGCCGTCGCGATCGGACACCACCGCGCCGAAGGGCAGGCTATCGACCACGGCGCGGGAAATGGTGCGGCGTTCCGCGTTGCCGGCAAAGCGGAACAGGCCCGCGGCCAACCCGAACAGGCAGAACACGCCGACCACGGCCAGGATGCCGACAAAGGTCATCACCAGATCCATCGGGATCCGGTCGCTGAAGAAGGAAAAGACGACGGCCAACGCTACCAGCGCCACGCCCAGGGCCACAACGCGCCACAGCCCGGCGCTGCTGCGCTCGGAGGCCAGAAGTGGATCGGGATAGGTGTCCTCGCCGAGCGGCGTCGATGCCATGGGTCGTGGTGCTCCGGATGACGGTGAGTCGGGGCGAATCAGGGCCTGCGACAGGTCTAGCAAAGGAACCGACCCGTTGGGAGGGTGAACAAAGTTATAAACACCGGCGTGAAAAAGCGCCACACGTCTGGCCCGGCGCAAGTGGCGAGTGGCCCTCGCGTCGAGCCCGAGGGAGAGCGGTGGGAAGGAGGCGCCCCTACCCCGCCTTCCAGCCGCCGGGTTTCTTGAGGCGCATGACGAAGCCGATGACTTCGGCGACGGCCTGGAAATGTTCGCCCGGGATGACGTCGTCGATATCGACGCTGGCGAACAGCGCGCGGGCCAGCGGGGGATTTTCGACGATGGGCACGTCATTTTCCTTGGCCACTTCGCGGATGCGCAAGGCCACTGCATCGGCACCCTTGGCGACGCATTGCGGGGCGCCCATCGAGCGGTCGTATTTCAGCGCCACGGCAAAGTGGGTGGGGTTGGTGATCACCACGGTGGCGTCGGGCACCGAGGCCATCATGCGCTTGCGGGCGCGATCCTGCCGCATCTGGCGGATGCGGCCCTTGATCTTGGGGTCGCCTTCCATCTGCTTATATTCGTCGCGGGTTTCCTGCACGGTCATCATCTGCCGCTTCCACCATTTCTGGCGGACATAGATGTAATCGGCCAAGGCGATGATGGTCAGCACGGCAAGCGTTGCGCCGAAAATCTTGAGGCCGATCTCCTGGAAATCAGCCAGGATGATGAGCGGGTCGGCCGTCATCATGGTGTCGAGGCGGTCGCGCTCGGGCCAGACGACGTAGAACAGCACCGTGCCCACGATGCAGATCTTGAGCAGGCCCTTGCCGAAATTGACCAGGGATTCCGTCGAAAACAGTCGCTTGAAACCGGCGAGCGGGGAAATCTTGGAGAATTTCGGGGTGATCGGTTCGGTCGAGATCAGAGGCCGATGCTGGATGAGATTGGCGGCCACCCCGCAAAAGGTCAGAATGGCCAGCGGCACGAGAATTGTGCCGAGCAGCGCCAGCGCCAAGCCATTGAAGAACACCGCAAAGCCCGAACCGCCCAACTCGAACTGATCGGCATTGGTCATCACCACCTTGAGCGATTCCATGAGACTCGCGCTGGTCGAGGGCGCCATCATGGCGAAAATGGTGGCCGAGCCGAGCAGCATGAACCAGGTGGTCACCTCCTGGCTCTTGGCGACATCGCCCTTCTGATGGGCGTCCTCCAGCTTCTTTTGAGAAGGGTCTTCTGTTTTACTGGCTTGTTCCGGAGCTTCGTCTGACACTCAGCCCCTCCACATCGCCAGATGGTTCTCAAAGCCGGTGATGTACCAGCCCATCATCATGGTCAACAGCAGGGCAAAAAGAATGAGCCCCACCATCACATTGGCCGGCATCAGCAGGAAAAACACCTGCAGCGCCGGCATCAGGCGGGCGAGGATGCCGGCGCCCAGGTTGAACACGAGGCCGAAAACGATGAACGGCGCCGACATCTGGATGCCGATGGAAAAAGCGCTGGCGACAGTGCGCAGCGCCAATTGAGCGGCATCGTCGAACATCAGCGGAGCGTCGATGCCGAACACCACATAGCTGTCATAGGTGGCGGCCAAGGCGACGTGGTGCAGGTCGGTGGCAAAGATCAGCGTGACACCGAGGAAGGACAGGAAACTGCCAAACACCGCGCCCTGCACACCCGCCTGGGTCGGATCGGCGGCCATGGCGGCGCTCAACCCGGACTGGAAGGCGATGACCGCGCCCGCAACTTGCGTCGCCATTACCGTGATGCGGGCAATGGCGCCCAGCATGAGCCCTATGGCCAGTTCGTGGAAGATCAGTCCGACAATGCCCATGAAATCCACCGGCATATTGGGCAGGTTGGGTGCCAGCAGCGGATAGACCACCAGCGTGAAGGCCAGGGCAAAAGCCAGCCGCATGCGCGCCGGGATCATGGTTTCGCCCAGCGCGGGCATCAGCATCAGGATGGCGCCGATGCGGGAAAACAACAGCAAATAGACAAAGGCGGTATTGGGCAGCCAATCCAGCCCGATCGTGATCATCAGCCGCCCACGATGATCATGTCGATCACCCGGTTCATATAGCCGCCCATGGTGGCGCCCAGGAACGGCAGGGTGATCAGCATGGTGATGAAAATGGCGATGATCTTGGGCACGAAGACCAAGGTCTGTTCCTGGATCTGCGTCAGCGCCTGGAACAGCGCGACGACCACGCCGACCAGCAGACCCACGATCATCATCGGCGCGGCGACGATGATCAGTGTCCAGATGCCATCGGTGGAAATATCGAGAACTTCGGCGCCGGTCATTGCAGGTCCTGTCGGGCGAATCGTCGCCCACGCGCCCAGTCTACTCCCCTCGCGTCATTCCCGCGCGGGGGTCAGTGTCAGATCGGCATCCGCATGATTTCTTCATAGGCCGAGATCACCCGATCACGCACCGTGACCATGCTTTCGATGGCCAGTTCAGTCTGGCTGAGGGCGGTGACCATATCCACCACATTGGCCTTGCCATTGACCATGTCGAGCGCCATGGCGTCCGAAGTCTTGCCGGCATCCATCACGCCCTGCACCTGCTGGGCCAGCATACTGGCGAAATTATTGCCCGAGCCGCCGGCGGCAGCGCTGAGATCGGTGGTGGGCTTGGCGGCCTGGTTGATCAGGCGGCTGGCATTGCCGTAGGCGGCGGTGGCGGCGTTGAACGGGGTGGTGACCATCTGGCTTATCCTTGTCGCGCTTAGCCGCGCAGAATATCGAGCGTGCGGCCCAGCATCTGCCGGGTGACGGTGACGACGTTGAGATTGGCTTCATAAGTGCGCTGGGCCTCGCGCATATCCATCGTCTCGATCAGCGTGTTGACGTTGGGATATTGCACATAGCCGCTGGCATCGGCGGCCGGATGGCCGGGCTCGTAGCGGCTGGTGAAATCGCTCATGTCATAGGCCAGGCGCCCCACTTCGACGACCTTGCCCCCTACTTCGGCATCATACTGCGCCTGAAAGGTGGGGACGCGGCGGCGATAGGGCTCCTCGCCCGGCGCCTTGCCGGCCGAGTCGGCATTGGCGATGTTTTCGGCGATGACGCGCATGCGGGCGGTCTGCGCGTGCAGGCCCGTAGCGGCGATGCGGAGCGAGGAATTGAAATCCATGTTTAAGGCTCCTAGGCCGAGCGGCCAAGCGCGGTTTTGAGGATCTTGATCGACTTCTGGTAGACCGTGGTGGCGGCCTGATAGTCCATCATGTTGGTGGTCACCTTCATCATCTCGTCTTCGAGGGAGACGCCATTCCCCTCCGGCGTGATTTCGAAATTGGCCATGCGCTGGGCGCCGAAGGCCCCGCCTTCGCTGCTGGACACGGAAAAGTGCATCGGTTGGGTGGCGAGCGTGGTGACGCTGGCAGAGGAGAAACCGCTCATCTGGTCGGCAAAATCATACTGCGCCAGATCACGGCCGCGGTAATTGGGCGTTTCCGCATTGGCAACGTTTTCGGCAAGCAGGCCTTGACGGGCCTGGTGCCAGCGCATCTTGTCGGTGAGCGCGGCAAAAACCGGCATGTCCATAAGGCCCATTGGCCGATACCCCCGCGAGTCTTCTGATAATGCGCGATGGGCAAATCTTGCCGGGTCATGGTTAATCAAGTGTTAATTAACCCCTGCAATACCGGCGCCGGCCTCGCAATTTGCAAATTGCCGCCGCCAAATAGGCAATATATGCCGCTTATACCGTCCGGATTCGGGTCGGCACGTTCTGGGAGCCATCATGCAATTCATCACCAGCCTGTTCGGCGGTACGGAAAACTCCATCCTCACGGTGGTCTTTGCGCTCGGCATCGTGCTGGTGCTCATCGTGCTGGCCGTGTGGCTGCTCAAGCTGCTGTACGGCGCCACCGGCAATGTGGCGCGCGGGCGCAATCGGCGGCTGTCGGTCATCGATAGCCTCGCTATCGACCAGAAGCGGCAATTGCTCATCGTGCGGCGCGACAATGTCGAACATCTGGTGCTGATCGGCGGGCCGCAGGACGTAGTGATCGAAACCGGCATAGCGGTCGATGAAACCGCACTCGCCAGTCGCCGGCCCGTGCCGATGCTGGGCCGCAAGCCGATGCAGCCAGTGGCCCCTACCCCTAAAGCTATGGCGCCAGAGCCGGTGGTCGCGCCCACTGTCGCACCTGTCGCGGTGGTCGAGCAGCTGGCCGATAAGCCTCGCGGGCCCCGCTCCTTGCGGCAGACCGGGCTGATGCGGTCGGTGGAACCCGCCGAACCCGCAGTAAAGGCGGGAAACTCCGACAAAGCGGCTTCGCGACCCGCCGACTCAGCTAAAGAAGACAGTGCACAGCAGGACGTGGAAGGCACTGATCTTGTCGACGGCGATAGCACGGCCAACCGGAACTGACGCATCGCCGCGCCGTGCGCGACGTCTGATCGTTGTCGCCGGCCTTGCCGCTTTTGTCCTGCTGGCGCTGCCGGGCCTGGCCTATGCGCAAAACCTTTCCATCGATTTCGGTGACGAAGCGACGCTGACCGAGCGAGCCGTCCAGCTCATCGGGCTGATCACACTGTTGTCGCTGGCCCCATCAATCCTGGTGATGGTCACCAGCTTCACCCGTATCGTGGTGGTGCTGTCGCTGCTGCGCACGGCCATCGGGCTACAGACCGCGCCGCCCAATTCGGTGATGGTGTCGCTGGCGCTGTTCCTGACGCTGTTCGTCATGCAGCCCACGCTGCAACAGACCTATGACCAGGGCATCGCGCCTTTGCTGGCGGGTCAGATCGAGGTTGCCGAAGCCTTTGAGGCGGGATCGGCCCCGCTGCATGCCTTCATGCGCGCCAATGTGCGCGAGCAGGATCTGCAGCTGTTCTTCGACCTGACCAACGCCGAACCGCCGGCGGAGCCCGAAGCTATCCCGCTGCAATTGCTGGTGCCCGCCTTCATGATTTCGGAGCTGCGCCGCGCTTTCGAAATTGGCTTCCTGCTGTTCCTGCCCTTCGTGGTCATCGACATGGTGGTGGCGTCGGTGCTGATGTCCATGGGCATGATGATGCTGCCCCCGGTGGTGATCTCGCTGCCGTTCAAGCTGATCTTTTTCGTGCTGGTGGACGGCTGGTACCTGGTGGCTGGCTCGCTGGTGCGAAGTTTCGTCAGCAGTTAAAGCGCCGCCAATCCTGCATCGGGCTGGCTGGCGGAGAGCGGCGCCAGGGCGTCCTCGCCGCCATAGGTCTGGCGATAGGCGGCAAGGAAGGCGTTGAGGCCATCAGTCCCCGATACCTGGCTCGCCACCTTCTTGAATTCGAGGCTATCGACCTGGATCGGCCCAGTGACGTAGTCGAACATCGGCCATTCCGGCGAAGTGACCATGCGATCGGCGAATTTGGAGCGCAGGCGGGAGAGGCCCAGCGTGTCATTGGCCATGACATAGCCCACCGCCGCCTTGATAACGCTCATGCGCTCGGGCTGGCCCAAGGGATCGGTCTGGTTGGGCGCGGAATACAATGCTTCCAGCATTTCGCTGGCTTCGACATAGCGCTTGGATTTCCAATGGGCATCGACGCGCAACAGGCTCACGTCGCGCCCATCCATGTCGCGCACCATATCGAGCGCCAGCACGTCGCGGCCCAGGTCGATCATGGCGCGGGCTTCGAGCAGCCGGCGCTGGCGCACCAGCGATTCCGGCAGGCCCGGCAATTGGGTAGCGTTGAGCACGCGGAGGGCATCCTGCGGCTTGCGATCGGCGACGTAGATCACGGCAAGATCGGTGGCGACCTGCGTCTTGGCCACGCCGCGCAGGCGATTGTCGAGCTGGTATTCGAGCAATTCGGCGGCCTGGGGCAGCAGGTCAACCCGTACCAGCCGGCGCGCCAGATTGCGGATCATCTCGTCGCCACGGCGGCCGGGCGGCGTGAGATGACGGAAGTCGTAGTAAAGGCTGAGGGCTTCGACCGGTCCCAGCGTATCGGCCTTGCCATCGAGGAACAGCGCACCGAACTCGGCCTGCGCTTCGTCGCGCATCGCATTGGTCGAGGTGCCATCGGGATAGGTGCCGACCGCCTGCTTGACCACTTCAAAGCCCAGCCGGTAGTCGCCCTCGCGGAAATAGAATTCGGCCAACAGCTTCTGCATGTCGGCTTCGAGCGGATTGCCGCGCCATAGCAGGGCTTCAGCAGCCAGCGTCTGCGAGGCCTTGGCGAGATCAAGCCGTCCGGCCTGATCGAGCAGATAGAGCGTGCGATAGACCGCCTCGGCGCGGGTGGGGCGGATATCGGCGGCAATGACCTGGCCATAGGTGTCGATGGCCTCATCGACCCGGCCATTGGCCTCGTCGACCCGGCCCGACATCAGGTGATAGAGGCTGCTGTCCTCGGCATCGAGGCTGGCGAAATCCACCTGGCCGAGGAAGCGCTCGGCCACGGCGCTATCGCCGGTTTCGACGGCTGCCCGCATGGCGGCGAAATAGAAGCGATTGCGCGCCCAGGCGGGGTAGGAGCCGGCCACGCTGGCTGCTTCGAGGGCATCCAGCTTGGCACCCTTGAAATCGTAGGCGTCGGCGCGGGCAATGGTGCGCCAGAACAGGCCATCGACCTCTTGCGCCATGGCCGAGGTATTGAGGATGGCCAGAGCCTCCTTGGGGCGGTGCGCCACGGTATCGGCAATGGCCAGGCTCATCCGCAGCTTGCGGGTCAGCGCCATGGATTGCAGCTGGCTTTCGAGCACGCGCAGCACGCCGATCGCCTCATAGGACAGCTGGTTGGCGAGGTAATATTGCGCCAGATCGAGCCGGGCCACGTCGCGCTGCGCACCGTCAGCCTCGGCGGCAGTCGCCAGCAAGGCATCGCGCTGGGTGGCGAAGGCCTTGGGGTCGGGCTGTTCGAGCCGGGCCAAATCGACAAAACTGCCGCGCGCGCCCTCCCCGGCAGCAGCGCCGCCAATGCTCCGCGGACCATCGAGCGCCGAAACGGTCAACCCGCCCGGCGCCGAGATGACAGCCAGATCGCTGTCAATGGCCATGGCGAGGCCTTCGGTTTCCGGCTTGATCACGAGGCCATGCACGCTGCGCAGCGCGGAGAAATCGACATAGTCCAGCGCGCGCGTAATGCCACGCGCGGGGGGATAGGCGGTGACCACCTTGAGCATGTCGCCCACATCGGGGTCGCGGAAATCATGCACTTTGGCCGGACGGGCGATATTGGCGGTGATCTCGAACGAGCCTTCGACATCGCGGCGGCGGCTGAGCTGGATCGGCTCGGTCGGGGTCAGCACGGTGTCGCCCAGCGACAGCACCCAGGCCATGCCTTCCGAGCCAAGGCTGGCCAAGCGATCCTGGTTGAGATTGACCCGCACCACCTGCGTATCGCCGGCGGCGACCACCGAGAATTCGTCGGCCAAAGCGTCAAGCTCGTCCGACTGGGCCGGCGGGGCAATGCCGGCCGTGGTGTCGAAAATCATCCAGACGGTATCACCGCGCCGGAACACCGCGGCAGGCGTATCCTGCTCGAACGGGAACACGACGCGGATGGTCGAGCCCACCACATTAACGAAGGGTTTTACCGTGGCGCCCGGCGTCTCGGCCTGCAAGGCGCCAATGCGGGGGGCGCCACCCACCTCCCCGGCTGGACCGGCGCTGGCCGGAATCTTGACGGCTTCGGCTAGTTCGGCCGCTTGGAAGCTGGGCAGAGCCTGCCCGGCAATATCGATATCGAGCACGAATTGCCGCGACGAATTCTGGTAAAAACGAGGCGTCACCCCCTCGGCAAGTTGCAGCGTGACATTGGCGCCATCGGGCGTGACGGCGCTGTCGACCCCGACAATCTCGGCGGGAAGATCAGCCAAAAGACCGCGCATGTCGACGCCGACCGGCCACTCGAAGGCGATATGGCCCGTCTGTCCATCCTGCACATATTCCGCCGTGGTCGGCACGGTCCAATCAAATTGCAGGCGCAGGAAAGTGGGATTGCGGCCGATGCGGACATTCGCTTCCGGCTTCAGCGCTTCGGCATCAGCCGCCTTGCGCTCGCGCTCGGCGCGGATGGCAGCCAGCCGCGCCCGTTCGGCCAATTCGTCCACCACTTCCTGCGGCAAAGCCGGTGGCATGCCCTGCCAGGTGGTGGGCAGCAGATCGATGAACAGCTTCTCGCCGGCCTCGATGCGGTTGAAATTGAAGGCCTTGCGCAAGCCCATGCGCAGCCCGCGCCCATCGGGATCGACGCGGGCCACCGACAGATAATCGGACATGGTGGTGCCGACATCGGGCAGGATCATCGAAACCTGCTCGCCGAACTCGATCGAAAGCACGCCGTTTTCGATGCGCATCTTGTAGCTGGGCAGGCGATCAAGGCCGGGGAAACTCAGGATCAGCCGGCCGTAGCCGTCTTCCTGGGTCACGTAGAGCTGGCCCTGCTCCTGGGCAAAAGCGGGTGCAACAGCGCAAAGCGTCACCGCCGCACATATTGCCAACGCACGCCTGGCCTTCTGCCAGGTTGCAAGTATTGCGGTCTTCACCGGCCGCTACCCCGAGCACTCTGACGCGTCTTCTCCGCCGGCTATTCTTGCCGGGAATTTGAAAACACGTGGGTTACACAAACTCTTGTGCCTAACCCATAGCGTGCCGGGCTTAACGGCGGCTTACTCCAATAGGGACAAAGCCCTATTGTCCCACGATCTGCGGCAGCGCCGCCAGGTCGTCCGGTGTCATCTCGGCGGCCGGCTGGTCGGCCAGTGCCGCCATGCGCACGGTGAGTTCCTGCGCCCGGGCGGCATCCATGGCCGCAAGGATGGGCGACATCTTGCGCGGATTCATGGTCTTGGCGACGCGCAGCAGCACATCCATGTCCAGGGCATTGAAGATATTGGCGGCGTCGCGCGGCTTCATGGTCTCGTACATGGCCACGATTCCGGCAAATTGCCCGGCTTCCATTTCCTGGCGCTGATCGACCAGCGCAGAAATCTGCGCTTCCAGCGCCTCCAGCGTCGTCTGCCGCTCGGCCACTCGCTTTTCGGCGGCGTCGACCAGCGAGGCGCGCAGGGCCAGATCTTTCTCGTAGGCTTCGAGTTCCGTGCGGCGCGCCGCCAGCGATTGCAAAATGGTATCCTGCGTGGCCGAGCCGCCCTGCACATTGGTCATGGGCACCGGCACGCCGTTGGCATCGACCTGCATCGGCACGGCGTCGCCGGAGGGGAAACAATCCAGCGCCATGGAATCCACAAAACTGCTGGTCCCGGGGTCCGCGGCGGCGCCTTCGGCAGGCGCGGTCTCGCCATGGCCGGCGGCGGCAGCCGGGGCTGTCGTGGTCACCGAACCGTTTTCCTTCAACTCGGCATCGACAGCGACGCAATTGTCGCCCGATGTCGCAGCGGTCGGAGTGGCATGATCGGCCGCGGGACTTTCGGCCGGCGCCGGCTCACCATGACCGCCCGCTGCCGTCTCGGAGCCCCCCAGGGTCGGAGCCGTATCGGACAGTGTCGGTGCGGAATCGTCGAGAGTGGGTTCGCCCGGCTGGCTCGAGGCAGCTTCGCCGCCGCTGGCACCTGCCGCCCGTGCGGCGGTCACGCCAGTAAGCACATAGCCGCCGTTGGTGACCAGGCCGATGGTCTTGAACACCAGGAGGGCCGCAACTGCCATAACCACGACAGGAAGCAGGCGAACCGTTTTCACGCGGCAACCCCGCGATTGCGAACGCGGGAGGAGAGCTGTTCCAGCGCCGATTGCACCTTATTGGGCTGCTCCACCGGCTCGGGGGCCTGGCTCTGCCGGGCAACGCTGGTGATCTTGGCGATGCGCTCCAGCACGGCCGTGCCGGAGGTGACGTGATTGGCGAGTTCGATACCGAAGCGCTCGGCTTCCTCAAGGCGGGAATTGAGCGCCAGATCGGCTTCCACCGCGGTTTGCTTGAGTTCCTTGATCGCCTGATTGGCGAGATTGGTGGCGCCCACCAGATCCGCCACCATCTGGCGCATCACATCCTTGTCGGCATGCAGCCGCTTGAGGCGCTGGTTGAGGACCGTACAATAGCCGATGGTCAGAGCCAGAAGTACGGCAACCGCGCCTTCCACGAATATCCCGAGGGGCAAACCGAACATCATCGTCCTTCCACTGTGTCGTCGAGTTCCTCAAAGGCCGCCATGGTAACCTTGGGAGGATTGAGCGGCCGGGTAACCCGCACCGAAACATGATTGCCGATATGGCCCATAATGGCCTCGGTGAGTTCCACATCGCCGCAGCGCAGGCGCACCGGATCGCTCGGCGTGCGCTCGAACATCACCATGTCGCCGGTCTTGAGGTTGAGCACACGCGACAAGGGCAATTCCTGCTCATGCAGCACAGCCTCGATCTCGACATCGGCCGAATAGATTTCGGTGGCCAGATGGCCTTCCCAGATCGGGTCGCGGCCGAATTTTTCGCCCATGAACATCTGCAGCAGCTGCTCGCGGATCGGCTCGATGGTGGCGTAGGGCAGCAGGATTTCGATCTTGCCACCGCGATCGTCCATTTCGATGCGCAGCTCGATCAGGATGGCGGCATTGCCCGGCCGGGAAATGGCGGCAAAGCGCGGATTGGTTTCCATGCGCTCAAGCTTGAAATTGACCTGCGTCACCGGCTCGAACGCACGGTGGGTATCGTCGAGAATGACCTCGATCATCCGCCGGGCCAGCGCCAGCTCGATGGTCGTATAGGGCCGGCCCTCGACGCGAATATTGCCCCCGACTCGCCGGCCGCCCAGCAGCACGTCGATCATCGAATAGATCAGCGAGGAATCGACGGTCAAAAGCCCGTAATTCTCCCATTCCTCGGCCCGGATCACCGACAGGATCGCCGGCAGCGGGATGGAATTGAGATAATCGCCGAAGCGCACCGAGGAAATGGAGTCGAGTGTGACTTCGACATTGTCCGAGGTGAAATTGCGCAGCGAGGTAGTCGTCAGCCGCACCAGGCGATCGAAGACAATTTCGAGCATGGGCAGGCGTTCATAGCTGACCAGCGCCGAATTGATCAGCGCCTGCACGCCCGTCAATTCGACATTGCTGCCCACGCTGGCGTCAAAACCGAGCAGGCTATCGATTTCGTCCTGGTTGAGGACGCGGTCGCCACTATCTTCCCCGTCGCCGGCGACGCCTTCGATCATCGCCGCCCATTCGGCAGCGGCTTCGGCGGCACGCGCTTCCTCGGATTTGCCGGCGGCGTCGAGCCCCCAGTTTTCCGACAGCTTGTCTTGATCGGTTGGTCCAGCCATCACTGCACCAGGATTTCCTTGAACAGGATGCTCTCGACCCGCTGCGGATAGATCGCGACATTGACGCGGCGCGTCAGCTCTTCCTTGAGGCGGTAAATGCCGGCTGAGCCTTCCAGGTCGCTCTTGCGCAGCTCGCGCAGGTAGACCTGGAACGCGTCGGTCACCTTGGCCAGACTGGGCTGGATGGCGGTCATCACCTCCTGATTGGCCACTTCCAGCGCAATGGTGAGCCGCATGAAGGATTCCCCGCCGGCCTCATTGCTGAGATTGACCGTCATCGGCGGCAAATTGAATATGAAGGTCGGCGTCGTCGCGGCAGCAGTGGCGCCATGGCCATCGGCCGCGCCTTCCGCAGAGCTTCCCGACGAGAGGAAATAATAGAGGCCCGCTCCGCCCAGCAGCACGACCACGGCGGCGGCCCCAATAATGAGGAAGAGCCTGGGTATCCCCTTCTTGCGGGCAGCGCTTTCACCGGCTTCTGCTTCAGCGACCATGCCAACCTGCCAAACACGAGGAATTCCGGACGATTCCGGCTCTGCGTCCAGCTAAGCGCCGGATGGTTAACGATTGGTTACAAACACACGCAAAGCGGCAAAATTTGCCGGGCAGCTTTTGCCGCAAGGGGAAAGACTAACCCGGCAGGGCTAAGCCCGCCGAAATCCTATCCGTCTGATTTTATTAAATTTTCCGACTTGGCATGGTTTCTGCAATGTAAATGGCGAGGCCAAGGCTTGGGGAAGTCGGCGGCTTCGGGGACGTTAACACCGGGGATCAGCGATGATCGGAAACGCGCAACTGATCAGCCTCAGCAGGCAGATCGCGCTACAGCGGCAGATGGATGTGGTGGCCAACAATATGGCCAACATCAACACTACCGGCTTCAAGGCCGAGAACCTGCTGTTTGAAGAATACATCATGCCGGTCGCCCGCGACCAGGATTTCCAGACCCGCGACCAGCCTCTCTCCTATGTGCAGGACTGGGCGACAATGCATGACATGTCCGGCGGCGCCATGGTGCAGACCGGCAACGAACTCGATGTCGCGCTCAATGGCGAGGGCTTCTTTGCCGTGCAGACCGGCGCCGGCGAACGCTGGACCAAGTCCGGCTCCTTCCAGATCAGCAATAACGGCACACTGGTCGACCTCAACGGCAACCCGGTACTCGGCGAAGGCGGTCCGATCCAGTTCGGCCCCGAAGAAAGCGGCATCGAGATTGCCGCCGACGGCTCGGTCAGCTCCAGCGCCGGCCCCAAGGACCGGCTGCGCCTGGTCGAATTCGCCAATGTGCAGGACCTGACCCGCGAAGGCGCCAATCTCTATGCCGGCGGCACGCCCGTCGCGGCCACCAATACTCGCACTATGCAGGGCTTTGTCGAACGCTCCAACGTGTCGGGCGTGTCCGAAATGGCCGAGATGATCCGCGTCACCCGCTCCTACGAATCCATCGCCTCGCTGACGCAGAAACAGGACGAGCTCCGCCGCTCGGCCATTCAGCGTCTCGGCGATGCCAACGCTTAAGTCCTGAGGAAAAGCCATGAAAGCCCTCTACATCGCATCGACCGGCATGAGCGCTCAGGAACGCAACGTCGAAGTCATTTCCAACAACATCGCCAACATGCGCACCACTGGCTACAAGCGCCAGCGCGCCGAATTCCAGGACCTGCTCTACCAGCAGATCACCCGCGCCGGCTCGCAAACCTCGGACCAGGGCACCATGCTGCCGGCCGGCCTCGAGATCGGTTCGGGCGTGCGTACCGTCTCCACGCCCCGCGTGATGAGCCAGGGCAATGTGAACATGACCGAACGCGAGCTCGATGTCGCCATTCGCGGCGAAGGCTTCTTCATGGTCACCATGCCCGATGGCCGCACCGGCTATACCCGCGACGGCTCGTTCGAGCGCAGCGCCGAGGGTACGCTGGTCAATTCGAGCGGCTATGCCATCGAGCCCAATATCACCATTCCGGGCACCGCCACCTCGGTGTCGATCTCGGCCGATGGCGTGGTCGAAGCCTATCTCAACAACGACACCAACCCGACTGAACTGGGCCAGCTCCAGCTCGCCCGCTTCGTCAACAAATCGGGCCTGGAATCGCTGGGCGATAACCTCTTCACCGAAACCGCCGCCAGTGGCCCGGCCCAGGTGGAGCTGCCCAATCGGGATGGCACCGGCAATTTGCTGCAGAACTATCTCGAAATGGCCAATGTCAATTCGGTCACCGAAATTGCCGACCTCATCGCTGCCCAGCGCGCCTACGAGATGAATGCCCGCATCATCTCTGGCGCCGACACGATGATGCAGGCCACCAGCCAACTTCGCTAAGGGAGAGCCTAGATGACCCGCACATTGCTTGCCGCTCTCGCCACCACCTTGCTGATCGGCACCGCCTTTGCCGCGCCCGTGCTCAAGACCGACATCGTCGTTTCGGCCGCAGTGGTCACCGTGGGCGACATGTTCGAGCAGGCCGGGATCGACGCCGAGCAGCCCCTGTTCCGCTCGCCCAAGCCGGGCACCAGCGGTCTGGTGCCGCTGGCCGACATCACCGCCGCCGCTTCGCGGGTGGGCATTACCGGGTTCGACAATGGCGGCGCCACCGCCAGCCGCGTGACCCGCGCCAGCAGCGTCGTGGATGAAGCAAGCCTCACCGCTCTGATTACCGCCGACCTGCGCCAGCGCGGCATCATCACCGATGGCATGACGGCCGATATGCTGTTCAACACACGCATCGCCCCGTTCAACGCCGAGCCGGTCGCCGAGCCCGCCAGCATTATCAGCCTGCGCTACTTGCCGGGTACCGGCGCCTTCACCGCCCGCTTCGCGATTGCCGGGGAAGCCCAGCCGCTCGATGTTGCCGGCACGATCGAACTGATGATCGCGGCGCCCCATCTCAAAGCCAACCTGCCCGCCGGCGCCGTGCTGTCGGCCGACGACATCGAAATGCGCCCGGTGGCGCTGCGCTTTGCCGAAACAGCCGGCATTGCCCAGCTCAACCAGCTGGTGGGCATGGCCCTGACCCGCCAGACCCGTGAGGGCATGATGCTCAAGCCATCCGACGTCGCCATCCCCCAGCTGATCGCCAAAAACCAGCTGGTCACCATCTATTTCCGCAAGGGCCCGATGACGCTGACCGTCAAGGGGCAGGCCATTACCAGCGCCGCCACCGGCGGGCCGGTGCAAGTGCTCAACCTCATCTCCAAGCGCGTCATCAACGCCACCGCCATTGCCGCCGGCGCCGTCGAAGTCAGCGCCGCCCCCCTTTCAATTGCCGGCCTCTAAGCTCAGGAGCCCCAAAATGCTGCTCGTCAAACTCTCCGCCCTGTTGCTGCTCACCGGCTCGCTCGTCGCCTGCACCACCACTGATCGCCTCGCCAATGTGGGCAAGGCCCCGGTGCTGACGGCCATCGAGGACCCCACGACCGTGGCCGGCTATCAGCCGGTGCGCATGCCGATGCCCGAAGCCATTGCCGACACCTACCAGGCCAATTCGCTCTACCGCACCTCGGCCCGCGGCTTCTTCAAGGATGAGCGCGCCCACCGCATCGGCGATATCCTGACCATCGTCGTGACCATCAATGACAGCGCCCAGATCGACAACGCCACCAATTCCAGCCGCAGCGCCACCAATAGCGCCGGCATGGGCGGCATCCTGGGCACTGCCATCAAGGACGTTTCGGCCGGCGCCATCGATCCCTCCGCTGCCGTCGACTTCACCTCGGGCATGGCCAATAAGGGCGCCGGCTCCGTCAACCGCTCGGAAAGCCTGGAGACCTCAGTTGCCGCCGTGGTGACGCAGATCCTGCCCAATGGCAATCTGGTCATCGAAGGCCGCCAGGAAGTGCGGGTGAATTTCGAAGTCCGCGACCTGATCGTCACCGGCATTGTCCGCCCCTCCGATATCCGCGCCAACAACACCATCCCCTCGGCCAAGATCGCCGAAGCCCGCATCTCCTACGGCGGCCGCGGCCAGATCACCGATGTCCAGCAGCCCCGCTACGGCCAGCAGGTTATGGACGCCATCCTGCCTTTCTAGGCAGCGCGCCACTCCCCAGTTTCCCGCCGCGCATTCCCCCAATGGTGCGGCCGGGCTCTCCCGGCGGGGTCCAGAAGGACCTTGCCTGGCCGGCTCCAGAACAGATCCGGCCTTCCCCAGAGGCGCAGTCTCCCTGGCTGCGCCTCTTCCCCTTTTATGGGCACACCTTGCCCTTAACGCCGAGCTATGGAACACCTCTGGGCGCAAATTTGGAGCCTAGCCCATGTCCTTCAGCAAACTCGACGATCTCGGCCGCAAACTCGAAGCGCTGGAGCATGCGCTGTCCATTCTGGGGGCTGACGAAGCCACCCACATGGCCGTTGGCGGCGGGGAAAAGCGGGCCGAGGCCATGTCCAACCTGGCCGGGCTCTATCATGCCCAATCCACCGCGCCCGAAATCGCCGATTGGATCGCGGCGGCGGAAACAGAGGTTGAGTCGGAAGACCAGAAGCTGGCGCTGGTCGAATTCCGGCGCAGCTATATCAACGCCACCTGCCTGCCCACCGAATTCGTCGAGCGCCGCACCACTGCCACCATGCGGTCGGAACAGCTGTGGCGCGAATTGCGCGCCAAGAATGACTGGGACAGCTTCCTGCCGGCACTTGAAGGCGTCGTGGCGCTGGTGCGTGAGGAAGCCCAATTGCGCGCCGAGGCGCTGAAGCTGGCGCCCTATGACGCGCTGATGGAGCAATACGATCCCGGCAACCGCACAGCCGATCTCGATCTGGTCTTCGGCGATCTCAAGAGCTTCCTCAAGGGCTTCGTGCCCGAGGCGCTGGCGGCGCAGGAAGAGCGGCTCGCCAAGCGGCCGCGCAAGGCGCTGAGCGGCCCCTACCCCATTGAAAAGCAGCGCGAGCTTGGCCTTGCCGCCATGCGCGCGGTGGGCTTTGACTTCACCCATGGCTCGCTGGCCGTGTCGCACCATCCCTTCTGTGGCGGCGTGCCGACCGATGTGCGCATGACCACGCGTTACCGCACTGACGAGTTCCTGTCCTCGCTGATGGGTGTGCTGCACGAGACGGGTCACGCGCTCTATGAGCAGGGCCTGCCCAAGGAGTGGTCGCACTGGCCGCTGGGCAAGGCGCGCGGCATGGGTATCCACGAAAGCCAGAGCCTGTTCGTGGAAATGCAGCTGTCGCGCAGTCCCGAGTTCTGGGAATTCGCTCTGCCGCTGGTGCATCTGCATCTGGGCGAGGACGCCATTCCAGGCTGGGACATTGCCGATATCCTGAGCGAAGTGAACTATGTCGAGCGCGGCTATATCCGCGTCGATGCCGACGAAGTCACCTACCCGCTCCACGTCATCCTGCGCTACGAACTGGAACAGGACCTGGTCAATGGCAAGCTCGAGGCCAGCCAGATTCCCGAGGCCTGGGACGCCAAGATGACCGAATATCTGGGCCTCTCCACCCTGGCCGACCCCAAGGACGGCCCGATGCAGGACGTACATTGGCCGGGCGGGGCCTTCGGCTACTTCCCCAGCTACACACTGGGCGCCATGATCGCGGCCCAGCAATGGGCAGCGCTGGAAAAGGCACAACCCAAGGTGCGCGAGGACATTCGCAAGGGCGACTTCAGCGGCGTCAATCAATGGCGCTCGGACAATATCTGGAGCCAGGGCTCGCGCTGGTCGACACCGGACCTGATCACCCGGGCCACGGGCGAACCGCTCAACGCGGACTTCTTCAAGGCGCATCTGAAGAAGCGGTATCTGGCGTAGTTTTATCGATAGATCAACGCGGTAGGCGGGACGGCGGAATCAATTTCCGTCGGCCCCGACCCACCCACCATCGTCATCACCCGGCTTGTCCGGGTGATCCATCGCCCCGCATATGCTGCAACATGGATTGCCCGGACAAACCGGGCAATGACGGTGCGGCGGGGTAAGAGACTTCCTCACCGCACGGGAGCCCTCCCGGCCAAAACTTGACATCTCCGTCGCCCTGCCTATTTTCACCCCATCCGCAGCACAGACCGGACGGTACCCAATGGAATTCTCGATGACCGACTGCCTCATCCGCATCGCTCATTCGGAATCTGTCCATGCCTGCCTCCATCACGCTGCACCAAGTCTCCTATTCCACGCCTGACAATCAGCCACTTTTCACCGGCCTCGACCTCAGCTTCGGCAGTGAACGCACCGGGCTGATCGGCCGCAACGGCACGGGCAAATCCACCCTGCTCCGCCTGATCACGGGAGAGGTTTCACCCTCATCCGGCTCGATCAGCATAACCGGCACGCTGGGCGTGCTGGAACAATCCGTGCAGGTCGATCCTGCTGAAACCGTCGCTGGTCGTTTGGGTGTTGCCGGTGAACTCGCGCGGCTGGATCGCCTCGAACAGGGTCTCGGCACTGCCGACGACGCCGGCGAAGCCGACTGGTCCCTACCCGGCCGCATCGAGACTGCGCTGGCCGATGTGCAGCTGCCGACGCTGGACACCAATCGCCTCATATCCACCCTGAGCGGCGGCCAGCGCACCCGGCTATCGCTCGCCCGGCTGATCCTCGCCAAGCCCGACATGATCCTGCTCGACGAACCCACCAATAATCTTGACGCCGATGGGCGGCAGGCTGTGGCCGACCTGCTGCATCGCTGGCGCGGCGGCGCGATCATGGTCAGCCATGATCGCACTTTGCTGCGCGAAATGGATGCCATCGTTGAACTCACCAGCCTGGGCGCCAAGACCTATGGCGGCAATTGGGACCATTACAGCGAGCGCAAGGCGCTGGAACTGGCCTCGGCCGAGCACCAATTAGCTTCGGCTGAACGCAAGGTGGCCGAAGTCGACCGCAAGCTTCAGGCCGTCGCTGAAAAGAAAGCGCGCAAGGACAGCGCTGGCAAGCGCAAGGCGGCCAAGGGTGACATTCCGCGCATCATGCTGGGCGGCATGAAGGAGAACTCGGAAAACACCAGCGGCGGCAATGCGCGGCTGGCCAGCCGCTTGCGTGCCGAGGCATCGGAAGCCGCCAGCGAGGCCAGATCACAGATCGAAATCTTGACCCCGCTCTCCGTCACGCTGACGCCCTCGGGCCTCCCAGCAGGTCGCACCGTATTGCAGGTCGATAGCCTCAGCGGCGGACCTGTGCCCGAGGCGCCGATCATTGCCAACGCCTCGTTCAGCATTATCGGGCCGGAGCGCGTGGCCATTACCGGCCCCAATGGCTCGGGCAAGACGACGCTGCTGCGGCTGCTGACAGGCGATCTGCCGCCCACCGCTGGCGCGGTGCGTATCCTCGTGCCCTATGCCCTGCTCGACCAGACCGTGAGCCTGCTCGACCCTGCCCTCAGCATTCGCGACAATTTCCGCCGCCTCAATCCCGATGCGGATGAGAATACCGGACGAGCGGCGCTGGCTCGCTTCATGTTCCGGGCCGAGGCTGCGCTGCAATTGGTGGGTACGCTCAGCGGCGGGGAAACCCTGCGGGCCGGACTGGCCTGCACCATTGGCGGTAATAATCCGCCGCAATTGCTGATCCTCGACGAGCCGACCAACCACCTCGATATTCACGCCATCGAGCAGGTGGAGGCCGGATTGCGGGGCTATGACGGAGCCTTGCTGGTGGTCAGCCATGATCGCGATTTCCTCGACGCCATCGGCATCGAGCGGGAGATCGCGCTGGGGTAAAACCCGCCGCTGCGCTTTTTGAGAATGAACGGAATCTGAATCCCGGGTTCAGTCAGCGTTCCGGCTCGCCTGTTTAAACCATCAGTCATCGGCAAGAAGCGCTCGGAGGGAGCGCCGCCAAACAGGAGAAGTCAAATGAAGCGCATCGTCATCACCGCCGCAATCGCCGCAATGCTCGCCGTCACCGCAGCGCCCGCCATGGCGGCCGGCGTCTGGGTCAATCAGTGGGGCTTCGGCAATGCCGCCGGCGGCAACCAGGCTGGCTGGAACAACAGCCTGGGCATTTCTCAGACCGGCAATTGGAACTCCGCTGTCGGCCACCAGTCCGGCCACAACAATGTCGGCGCCATCGGCCAGCAGGGCAATAACAACTATGGCGACACCTGGCAGCACGGCAACAACAATGCCGCCGGCGTCGGCCAGTTCGGCGACAACCACACCGCGATCCTGACCCAGGACGGCAATGGCAATGTCGCCGCCGGCGTACAGGTCGGCAATGGCTGCAGCGCCAATGTCACCCAGGCCGGTGCCGGCAATGTCACCGCGTTCGTGCAGGCCTGCCCCTGATGCTTGATGGATCTTGAGCCGGAAGGGCTTGCTCCTTCCGGCTGCATCCTAGAACGGGAGATTTTTAGAAATGCTTAGCTTCGACAAACGTTTAGGCGTCATCCCTGCCCTGTTCGGCCTAGGCCTTGCAGCCTTCGCCGTGACCAGCGGACAGGCCGAAACCACCAGCACTGGCCCGGTGCAGTGCGGCATAACCTCGACCACCCAGAACGGCATGCTTATGCTCGAAGGGGCACTGCGCACCGATGTGGCGGTCAATGGGTCCTACCAGTTCCGCCTGCAAAGCTCGGGTTCTGGCGGCAGCAGCAATATCAGCCAGGGCGGCAATTTTTCGGCGGCGGCGCATGACAAGGTTTCGCTCGGAAAAGTCATGATCAATGCCGGTTCCAAATATGATCTGGTGTTCGAAGTGACGGCTAATGGCCAGAAACTCGATTGCGATCAGGACCTTGTCACCACGCTTTGAATCAAGACTGCATCGCCGACACCCACAGGGGCTTCAGTTCGCTGAGGCCCTTTTGCGTTAGCACTTTGGCCCAATTGGTGCACGGACTGTGAACGCCGAGTGAATATCACGCTCCAGATCGGTTCAGACGCTCCCCTGCATAGTCAAACCATCAGCTGGATCACCCCAGCGCAAAACAAACAGGAGAGACGCCATGACCACCAAGATCATCAAGACCACCCTTGCCGCCCTTGTCGCTGCCGCCATCGGCGTCGCCGCGATTGCCACCCCGGCCACCGCCGCCGGGCAGGTTTCCATCAGTTACGCTCCCACCAATTCCGATGAGGCGCAGATGCTCGGCCTGGGGCTTGGCCTCTATTCGCTGTTTCAGGGGATGAACGCGACGGGTGCCAATGTCAGCCAGCACGGCAATGGCAATTCCGCCGGCGGCAGCCAGACCGGCTCGGGCAATAACGGCGTCATCGTGCAGAATGGCAATGGCCACAACGGCACGATCCATCAGAATGGCAACAACAATAGCTGCGGCCTGTTCCAGTTCGGCCAGAACACCAATGGCTCCTGCGTGCAGAACGGCAACGGCCAGTCCAGCCTCACCGGCGTGTTCGGCTTCTGAGCTGATGGATGTGGAAACGACAAAGGGCCCGCTTGTGGCAAGCGGGCCCTTAATTCTGTGGTGCTATCGGATCATTCGTCGCGGTAGACCTTTTCGCGCCGCTCATGCATTTCCTGGGCCTCGAGGCTCAGCGTCGCGGTCGGGCGGGCATCGAGCCGGGCCAGGCCGATCGGATCGCCGGTTTCTTCGCAATAGCCGTAAGTGCCATCGTCAAGGCGCTTGAGCGCAGCATCGATCTTGGAAATCAGCTTGCGCTGGCGATCCCTGGTGCGCAGTTCCAGCGAGCGATCGCTCTCCGAACTGGCGCGATCGGCCATATCGGGGTGGTTCTGGCTTTCTTCCTGAAGATTGGCGAGCGTCTCACGGCTTTCGCGAAGGATCTCGTCCTTCCAGGTATTCAGCTTAGCCCGGAAATACTCGCGCTGGCGCGGATTCATGAACGGCTCATCATCACTGGGCCGGTATTCAACTAGGTCAACAACCGAAGACATCAGTAGACTCAACTCCAATGCACCCCTTAGGCGGCCTATATATGCGCGCAGGCGAGCCCGGGCAAGCACACAAATGACCCGGTGGACAACGCGACAAACCGCCCCGTGCCGGCCGTGTAGCCGATAATCGGCAACGGTTTGATGAATGGGGCTATCGGAATTATGGTTTGGCGCGATGAGCTGTGCGGGTGCGATGGCGTAGGTTCGGTCTGTGCCTATGCAGGCACCTGCCCCTCCGCTCGCTGCAAATGCTAGGCTGCCTCGATTTCCAGGATCAAATCTTCCACAGGACCATGACTGCCCCGAGGGGATTTACCATGCCAAAGAGGACAAGCACGATCACGGAAGAAAGCGCCCATAGCCCCCAAAATATGCGGAAACGGCCCGTCAAATACCCAGCCACGCAGAGCGCCAAGTTTATGAAGGCGCAAGCCAGCCCAATGAACAAATTTCTGACGCCAAATGCGGCAAAAATGTTGGGCACAAAGCTGTTCAATATCAGAATGACAATAAGAAGCGAGACATCCAATGATGCGGGTTTCGCGGTTAATTTAGCCACTCGGTCACGGTTCCTACCACTCAGATGCAATTTCGTTCTTTCGGACCATCACTGCAACGCGAAGTGACATGTTGCTGCAAAGATGGTGAACGTCCGCTTGCAGGTTTGGTAACGGAAGGAACCGCACCATGGACCGAGGGCTGCCACAGCATTGGGACCAATACCACAAATGGAGCGAATGATTGGATGGGTCACAGGACGCAGGTGAGCGGATCGCCATCATCTCCGATGTGCATGGGAATTTGACGGCGCTGGAAACAGTGCTCGCGCATATCCAGGAAGCCGGCATTACCCGGATATTCAACCTGGGCGACCTGGTGGGCAAGGGGCCGCGGTCGGCTGAGGTCGTAGATCGCTGTCGACCAGTTGTGAAGTCACCGTCGGCGGTAATTGGGCCAGGAGCGTCTGGCCTATCTCGCTTCCCTGCCCGGCAGCTTCGACTTCATGCTCAGTGGCCTTAGCCGGGTGCGTCAGTGGGCATGGCGGCGTGGCGGAACCGTGAGAGTAGCAGGGCTGTGCCCGTCCCCACCATTATTGTACCCGCAATTGTCAGTGCGGCGCGATCGCCGAATTGCAAGGCCAGCCAGCCGCCTAGGGGTGCCGCCAGCGCGATCAGGCCCCAGTTTATCGAGCGGATCGTCGTGTTCATCCGTCCCCGCAGCCGCGAGGGCGTCACCGCATTGCGGAAACTCATCTCGAGGGGGCCGCGCAGGCCAAGCCCTATGCCATAGACGAATTGCGCGGCGCAGAGCGCATAGAGTGCGACGCCCGTCTGCGGCGTCACGGCCACTATCAGCCAGGCGAACCCGGTCAGAAAGTCGCAGCAGAGGATGGCCTTGCCCGTCCCGAGCAGCCGCGCCGTCCGTTCGGCCAGCCCCGCCCCGATCACCCCGGCCAGACCCGCCATTCCCAGCGTCAATCCGACGGCGCCCCCATCGAGACCCAGGCGCGTCGCATGGAAGATGTAAACCGTTCCGGCGATAGCGTTGCCGATGAACCAGACATGCAGGCAAAGCGCATAGGGGGCGAGGAACGGATGCCGGTAGACCCAGGCAATTCCTTCCCTCAGGTCGGCGCCGAGCGAGGACGGAGCCGTGCGCTCGGTGGGCTGCCTGCCGGGCACGCCGGCCAACAGCACCGCCGAGGCGGCGTAGGTAGCAGCGTTGATCAGCATGGTGACCGGCGCGCCAACGACACCAGCCAGTACCCCTGCCAGCAAGGGCCCTAGTGTCTGCGCTGCGGTATAGGTCTGGGTCAACGCCACGTTGCCCGAAGCAAGAAGGCTTGGCGGCAGCAGGTCGGCGGTGAACGATTGATGCGCCCCACCCTGCAATACCGCAGCGGTGCCGAGCAGGAAGACCAGCACGGCCACCCCAAACGGGGAGAGCATTCCCAACAAGCCATGCCGGCAATCGCCAGCAGCAGCACACAACTGGCAATATCGGTGGCGATCAGCAATTGCTTGCGCTGCACACGATCAACGACCACGCCCGCCAAAAGCCCGAACAACAGTGAGGGCAGCCACTGCGCGGACCGCACCCAGCCGATCTCCAGCTGGTCGGCATTGAGCACCTGGATCAGCAAGAGCTGCAGCGACAATCCGAAAATGAACGTCCCGAAATTGGAGAGCCCATCAGCCATCCAGAGCCGCACAAAGCCGGGATAAAGCAGCAACTGACCAAATGAAGCCCGCTCAACTTTGGTCACCGCATCACTATCCTGCAGGGTCGCAATGCAGTTTTGGTAGCGATGATTGCCAAGTTCATCAAGGCGGGGATCTGCGAGCGGCAATATCGGCTCGTCCCATTTGGCACAACCAGAGAACCCGCCGATGCGAGAGCCGCCTACGCGCTGGGCCAGTGGCAAACCCGGTATCGGCTTTCGCTTGCGGCGTTTGACCGCTTTTAGCGGGAGGCGGGTGATTTTCCGGAGATGCCCACGGCCGCCACTAGCCAGTCGCAAAACGTCTTCTCGGACAGTGTGAGCTTGGCGAAGCTCCGTGCCACCAGCCAATATGCACCATTCTCAATATCCAGATCGAACGGTGCGCGGAGGTGGCCATCCCTGAGGAGGCGATCGGCCAGGTGACGGTCAGCAAGGGCGGCGCCATGCCCGAGTTGGGCGCTTTGCAGGGCTATCGCGGCATTTGAGAAAACCGGCCCCCATGTCGGGCGTGCCTGGACCCCGGCAATAGCAAGCCAGCGCTGCCATGGCGCTTCGTTTTCGTCTCGCAGGAGCGGAATTTTTGCAATGTCCAAAGGGGATTTTATCTCGATTGCCAGGTGCCCGGCAGCGACCACGGGCGTGAGCAGATTGTCGATAAGATGCCGGGCCTCCAACCGTGGCCAGCTCTTGTCGGTGAGGCTGTAGCGAACGGCGACGCCAGCATCGTCACCGCTTAGATCCACGAGCGTCGAACTGCTTTCAATCTGAACATCAATATCGGGGTGTGCGACAGTGAACTCGGCAAGCCGGGGGATCAGAAACAGCGTGGCGAAGGTCGGTTCGACGCTGACGAATACTCGCTTTTTGCGTGGCGGCGCGAGCAGTTCGGACAAGGCCGTGTCGATGGCATCGAAACTCTTCGTCAATTGCCCCAATAGCCGCGCCCCGCCAGAGGTCAGCCGGACATTGCGATGCCCCCGCTCGAACAAGGCGCCGCTGAGTTGGCCCTCGAGGTCCCGGATTTGCCGGCTAATGGCAGCTTCCGACACCGCCAATTCCTCGGCCGCCTTCTTGAAGCTCTGGTGCCGACCAGCCGCTTCGAAGGCGCGCAATGCGGTAAGGGGTAGACGGCTGCGCTTCATCGGACAACCTCAGGTTATCTGAGCTGCCTTATACTCGTTTGAGCGATCGGCGCCAACGGCCTAGCGTGATCCGACCACAGACGCGGAGAGCAGAAATGACCTCTTTGATCGGAAGGCTGATTCACACACTGATTCAGGAAATCAAACTGGAGTATGAACTTTATGGTGGCATCCGGGACATCCCAAACGATCCCCGGCTGCTCAATGACATTGGCTACACACGAGCCGAACTTAAAGCAGCACTCATTGCAGAGCGAAATGCCGCCAGCCAGCGGCGACGCCTGGCTGCGCCGGAAAATGTCCCCGCCTACGAAATCGACCGGAATGCGGTCCAATCGGGGTATTAACTCTGGAGCCAGACAGCTATCGGCCTGGCGGCAGCGACGTCCTCGATGGCACGGCAGTCCTTTAGGCTAATCACAGCGGCGGCGGGTTGTGCTCGTGCATGTCGACGCCACGGATGTGCGGCAGCCAGGGTTCGCGCCGTGCAGTCCAGACTTCGAGATGGGGCGGGATGTCGTAGGGGGCGTCGTCGAGGGTGCCGAGGAAGATTTCGACGCCATCGTCGAACAGGAAGAACAGGCGCGAGCCGCAGGCGGGGCAGAATTGGCGGCGGTCGTAGGTTTGCACATTGCCGGTCATGGTGAACTGGTCCTGGCGCCAATTTGCCGTGGCTGAGAAGGCCGAGCCGGTCAGCTTGCGGCACTTGGTGCAGTGGCACAGGCCGGCAATATAGGGCTCGCCCGAGACTTCGTAGCGCACGGCGCCGCAGAGGCACCCGCCCGTCCTGATCTTGTCACTCATGGCGGTTTTACTCCCCTTTGGCCGGCACGGAATGTTGCATTTTCCGGACGAAGTCGACGAAGGCCCGCAGCGGTGCGGGCACCAGCTGGCGGCCGGGATAATAGAGGAAGGGTCCGGAAAAGCTGACCCACCAGGGCTCGAGCACCGGCAGAAGCGCGCCGCTGACGAAATGCGGGCGCAGCCAATCTTCAAACAGGGCCACAATGCCGGTGCCGGCAATGGCGGCATCGATAGCCAGTTCCGTCGCGGCGCCGGCCTGTACGATGAGCGGACCTTGCGGCTCGATACTCACCGTCTCGCCGTTGCGCTCGAAATCCCAGGAGAACAGCACGCCGCTGGGAAAGCGGCCCTGCAGGCACGCATGGCTGAGCAGATCGCGGGGGTGTTCGGGGCGGCCGCGGCGGTCGAGATAGGCGGCGGAGGCGCCCAGGGCAAAGCGCTGCACGCGCGGGCCGATCGGCACGGCGATCATGTCCTGGGCCAGGCGTTCCTCATAGCGAATGCCGGCATCGCAGCCAGTGGCCAGGATATCGACAAAACTCTCCTCGGCGACGATCTCCACCCTGATATCGGGATAGGCGGCGAGGAAGGCCGGGATGATGGCGGGCAGCACGGTGCGGGTGGCGCTGACCGGCACATTAAGCCGCAGCGTGCCCATGGGCTGCTCGCGATGGGCATTGACCACATCCATGGCCGCCTGGATTTCCTGCAAGGCAGGCTCCAGCCGGGCCAGCAGGTCGCGACCTGCTTCGGTGGGCAGGACGCTGCGGGTGGTACGGTTGAGCAGCCTGACCCCCAAGCCAGCCTCGAGCCGGCGGACGGCATCGCTCAGGCTGGACGCGCTCTTGCCGGTCTCGCGGGCGCCATCGCGAAAGCCGCCATTGCGCACAACGGCGGCGAAAGCCCTAAGGTCATTGAGATCAGGATTCATTGTACGCCTTGTCGGACAGCCCGTGCGAACTGTGACCCATTATCCTAGCAATGGGCAAACCTTATCTTGGCGGCGTAGTAATGGAGATGATCATGTCCAACTTAGCAGCAGCCGGAACCTTTGCCCTGGGCCCGCGTCACGTAAAGCGCCTGGGCTATGGTGCAATGCAGCTCGCCGGCCCCCACGTGTTCGGGCCACCGCGCGATCCCGACGCCGCCCGCGCCGTGTTGCGCGAAGCGATCGCGCAGGGGATCAATCATATCGACACCAGCGACTTCTATGGGCCGCACATTACCAACCAGCTGATCCGCGAGGCGCTGCCCAGCTATCCGGACGATCTGGTCATCGTGACCAAGATCGGTGCCGTGCGCGGAGCGGATGCCTCGTGGTTGCCGGCCTTTTCCGCTGCCGACCTGGCGCAAGCGGTCGAGGATAACCGCAAAAATCTGGGCCTCGACGTACTCGAAGTGGTCAATCTGCGGATCATGTTCGGCATGGGGCCGACCGAGGGCTCGATCGAGGCGCCGCTGACGGCGCTGGCGGAGCTGCAAAGCCGGGGCCTGGTGCGCCATATCGGGCTGAGCAATGCCACCGCGGCGCAGGTGGCCGAAGGGCGCAAGCTGGTGCCGATCGTATGCGTGCAGAACCAGTACAATCTGGCGCATCGCGAGGACGATGCCCTGATCGATGAGCTGGCGCAGGCGGGCATTGCCTATGTGCCATTCTTCCCGCTGGGCGGCTTCAGCCCCCTGCAGTCGTCGGCGCTGTCCGAGGTCGCGAGCCGGCTGGGTGCCACCCCGATGCAGGTGGCGCTGGCCTGGTTGTTGCGCCGCTCGCCCAATCTCCTGTTGATCCCCGGCACGTCCTCGGTGGCGCATCTGCAGGAAAACCTGCTCGCCGCCGATCTTATGCTGTCGGACGAGGACATGACCGTGCTCAACGGCATTGCCGCAGCGAAATGAGCTGATGCCCGGCCGCTGTTTGCAGCAGGCCGGGCCCCTGCCCCGCCTAGTACATCGACTTCTTGTATTCGACTTCGAGATCGGCATCGATCTGGCGCATCGCCTCGGCGTCGCTGGGCGCACCGGTGGTCTGGTCCAGGATGATCTTGGACAGCGAGGGCATGTCACGGCGATCCTGGAAATGTTCAGGGTCCCACAAATGCGAGCGCCGGAACGCCTTGGCGCAATGCATGAAGGCTTCGCTGACCTTGATCACGATGGCGAGCTTTGGCTGGCGGCCATTGACGCTCATCCCGCCCAGAATGGCCGGGTCGGTGACGAGGCTGGCCTGACCGTTGACGCGCAGCGTGTCGTCAAAGCCCGGGATGATGAACAGCAGGCCGACATTGGGATTGGCCAGGATATTGACCAGGCTATCGAGCCGGTTATTGCCGGGACGGTCCGGGATAGCCAGGGTGTGCTGATCGAGAATTTCGACAAAGCCGACCGGATCGCCGCGCGGGCTGACATCGGCCCGGCCATCGGCATGCTGGGTGCCGATACAGACGAAAGGCGAGCGCCGGATAAAGTCCTGTGCATAGCTATCGAGCAGGTTCTGGCACTTGTGAATGGCCAGCGCCGTTTGCGCCGGAAACAGACTGCGCAGCGTCTGCTCATCGGTGATGGTGAAGTCCGGATCGACCTTGAAGTCCGACATTTTTGGCTCTCCCCTCCAAAATATGAGGTACGTACCTCACACTTGATTGGTAGCGGCTTTTTTGTAGGCGGGCAAGCGGCTCGATGCTCGAATTCCCGCCGCCGCAAAAGCGCTTGCCGTGCTCCGCGATCAGGCGTATTTGACGCATGTCGCGAAAAGCGACCGCTTTCCTTGATCCGCTCAGTGGCGGAGTAAATAGGTGGACGAATGGTCGTCCAGGTGGTCAAGCACAGGCCGTCCATGCCCAAGGCATGCCTCGGCCAGCGGCTCCAACACATCACCGCCTGACACGATCAGGCTCAATCGCGCACCATGGGCGCCGCGCGGCGCTGCATGTTTGCGCCGGAGCACGTCCACATGAACAGACCCCTCGCCGTCATCTTCACCGCCATTGTCCTCGATGCCGTTGGCATCGGCCTCATCTTCCCCATCCTGCCCTCGCTGCTGCAGGAGGTGACCCATGCCGAAAACGTGGCGCCCTATATCGGCATCATGACGGCGCTCTACGCGATCATGCAGTTCATCTGCGCGCCCGTACTCGGTTCGCTCAGCGACCGGCTCGGACGGCGGCCCGTATTGCTGATTTCCATCGCGGGCGCTGCCGTCAATTACCTGTTCCTCGCCTTCGCGCCGAGCCTGTGGCTGCTGCTGATCGGGCGGGCCATTGCCGGGCTGACCAGCGCCAATATTTCGGTGGCCATGGCCTATATCACCGACATCTCGCCCGAGGATAAGCGGGCACGGCGCTTCGGCCTGTTCAATGCCATGTTCGGCATTGGCTTCATCATCGGGCCGGTGCTGGGTGGCGCCTTGGGCGATCATTGGCTGCGGCTGCCCTTCATCGCGGCGGCAGTGCTGAACACCGCCAACCTGCTGCTGGCCTTTTTCGTGCTGCCGGAATCGCGCACCCCCAGCAAGGCGAAGATCGATCTGGCGTCGCTCAACCCATTGCGGCCGCTGCGCTGGGTGTTTTCGCTCAAGAGCCTGTTGCCGGTGGTCTTCATCTTCTTCGTGTTCAGCGCCACCGGCGAGGCCTATGGCACGAGCTGGGCGCTGTGGGGCAATGACACGTTCGGCTGGAACGGACTGTGGATCGGGCTGTCGCTCGGCGCCTTCGGCATTTGCCAGACGCTGGCGCAGGCTTTCCTGCCGGGGCCGGCGGTGAAGCTGCTGGGCGAACGCGCCGCCATCCTGACCGGTATCGGTTGCGCCTGCCTTGCGCTGACCGTCATGGCACTGGCCAATCAAAGCTGGATGATCTTTGCCATCATGCCGATCTTTGCGCTGGGTGGCATTGGCGTGCCGGCGCTGCAATCGCTGGCGACGCGACAGGTCGATGCCAGCCAGCAGGGCCAGTTCCAGGGCGTACTGGCCTCGGCAGTGAGCCTGGCCTCGATCGCCGCGCCGCTGGGCTTTTCCAGCTTCTATTTCGTGGTCCAGGCGCAATGGCCCGGCGCGATCTGGCTATCGGTGGTGGCGGTCTATGCGCTCAGCGTGCCACTGGTGCTCGGCTTGCGGCTGAACCAGCCGGAAGCGGCGACCTAGGCGCCAGTAGCCAGTGCCAATTGAGCGGCGAAGGCGCGCTGATAGGCCGGGCGCGCCCGAGCGCGGTCACAATAGGCCGAAAGCGTGGCAAATTCGTCGAGGATCCCCGATGGCCGCACGCGCAGCAGCACATGCACCATCATCAAATCGCCGGCGCTGAAGGCGCCATCGAGCCAATCGGCATCGCCCAGGCGGGCGGCGAGGTCGCGCAGATAGGCGCGGATGCGACCCTGAACCAGGGGCAGACGTGCTTCGAACCATGGCTTGTCGCCTTCGCCGAATTTGAGGGTCTGCAGTTCGAGGATCGGCGGCTCTACCGTGCTGGCGGCGGCAAACATCCAGGTGATGGCGCGGGCGCGGCCATTGGGATCGTCGGGCAAGAGCCCGGCATGACGCTCGGCGATGTGGAGCACGATGGAGCCGGTCTCGAACAGGGCGAGATCGCCTTCTTCGTAGGTGGGAATTTGTCCAAAGGGTTGCAGCGCGCGATGGGCGGGCTGTTTCATTTCCGCGAAGGAGACCAGCCGGACATTGTAGGGCTGGCCCACTTCTTCAAATGCCCAGCGCACGCGCATGTCGCGCGCCAGTCCCTGGCCACGGTCGGGCGAGCGTTCAAATGCGGTGATGGTGGGGATCATGACAGGCTCCGGATGGTGATCATCGACTTCACTGTCCCAACGAACGGCCGGGCCCAACTTCGACACGGCCAAGCAAAAATCTGGACGTCCCCGCTGTCGAATCCGACGCCTATTGGTCGTCGTGGTGGGGAACGGGTATAATACCCCTTCGCTCCATCATGTCTGAGGGGACTATCAATGATTGCGAGACTGAACAGCCTTTCGCCCTATGTCCTGGCGATCCTGAGAATTATCACCGGCCTGCTTTTCGTGCATTTCGGCCTGCAGAAGCTCATTGGCTTTCCTGTGCCATTTCCGGTGCCGCTGGACGCGATGACCACGACCGCCGGCGTGCTTGAACTGGTGGGCGGCGCGCTGGTGACCATCGGGCTCTTCACCCGGCCAGCTGCATTCATCCTGTCGGGCATGATGGCGGTGGGCTATTGGATCGGGCATGCGCCCATGGGGTTCTACCCCGCGGTTAATATGGGCACCGGGGCCATCTTGTTCTGCTTTATCTATCTCTATCTGGTGTTCGCCGGGCCGGGCGCCTGGAGCTTGGATGGCAAGCTGAACCTGCCCTGGCGGTGACGCCTTAGAGAAACCGGCCCAGCTTGGCCAGTTCCACCCGGACACGCAGTTCGATGTCGTCGAGCACGGCATCGAGCCCAGGCATCGAGCGCTCGCGCACTTCGCCCAGCAGGATGACGAGCTGATCAAGCTTGTCGGCGCCGACGCGGCCGATCAACAGGTCTGCCTTGATGGCGTCGAGCGTGTCGAGCAGCGAAGCGCCACGGCTGACGGCGCGCTTCTTCTTGCCGGCCAATGGGTCTTCGACAGTCTGCAAGGCCAGGATCGCGTCGATGCCGGCACTGGCGGCCATGGGCGCGGCAGCGGCGGTGCGCACGGCACTGTCTTCGCCGGCCGGAACGAAGGCCATGCCCGAGCCGGCGCGGCCTGCGGCGCTACGGCCACTGACCCCATTGGTGCGAGTATTGGTTTCGATGCGCAAAGCCAGACTCAAATCAGTTCGGTGCCTATCCCCGGCAAAATCTGCCGCAAGGCGTTAACAAGAGCTTAATCGACCCGGCAAGAATTGCTCAGCGCTGGGTCGTTGCGCGTCTTGGCGCCGACAAAACCAACACAAAATCCTTTTCTTTCAAAGATTTACAGAAAAAACTCGGCTTGGCACGCTTTTCGCAATGCCTTCGTCAAATGCCGCGCCATGGGGATGGAGCGGCCGAATGACGGGGATGACGATGCACATGATCTTGCGACGGCTCGCTGCAACTGCCCTCAGCGCCGCCCTGCTGCTGGCTCCGATGGCCGATGCCTTCGCCGCGGCAGCGCGCATCAAGGACATTGTCGACATGGAAGGCGTCCGTGAAAACCAGCTGGTCGGCTATGGCCTGGTGGTGGGTCTCAACGGCACGGGCGACCGGCTCAACAATTCCCCCTTCACCAAGCAATCGCTGCAATCCATGCTGGAGCGACTGGGCGTCAATACGGCGGGCGAGAATGTGCGCACCGCCAATGTCGCCGCCGTCATGGTCACCGCCAATCTGCCCCCCTTCGGTACGCAGGGCTCGCGCATCGACGTTTCGGTGGCGGCCCTGGGCGATTCCGACAGCCTGCAGGGCGGCACGCTGCTGGTGACCCCGCTGCTGGGCGCCGATGGCGAAGTCTATGCCATTGCGCAGGGCCCGGTGAATATCAACGGCTTCAAGGCGCAGGGCGATGCCGCCACCGTCATCTCGGGCGTGCCGACCACGGGGAGGATTTCCTCGGGTGCGGTGATCGAGCGGGAGATCGATTTCCATCTCGGCTCGCAAACCTCGCTACGGCTGGCGCTGCGCAATCCCGACCTGACCACGGCGCGGCGCATCGCGCTCTCGATCAACGATTTCATCGGCGTGCCCACGGCAACGCCGGAGGACCCGGCCACGGTGCGGGTCACCCTGCCCCGCGGCTTCAACGGCAATATTGTCGACCTGCTCACCGATATCGAACAGCTGATGGTGGAAACCGACCAGCCGGCCAAGATCGTCATCGATGAGAATTCCGGCATTATTGTCATGGGCAAGGATGTGCGGGTGTCCAGCGTCGCCGTGGCCCAATCCAACCTGACGGTGACCATTGCCGAAAACCCCACAGTGGTGCAGCCGGCCCCGTTCAGCGATGGCGTGACGGCAGTGGAGCCGAGCACCAATCTGGATGTCTTCGCCTCGGACAAGGCGCTGGCGGTAGTCAATGAATCGGTGACGCTGCAGGAATTGGTGGATGGGCTCAACGCGCTGGGCATTGCGCCGCGCGACCTGATCGCGATCCTCCAGGCAATCAAGGCCACCGGCGCGCTGCAAGCCGAAATCGAGGTGCTGTAATGGTCGAGGCCATCGCCAAGCCCGGTTCCACCCTCAGCGCCAGCCAGATCGCCAAGGTGCGCCAGCAGGCCGAGGAATTCGAGGGCGTGTTCCTCAACACCTTGACCAAGACCATGTTCGAAAGCGTCAAGAGCGAGAACGGTTTTGGCGGCGGCTTTGGCGAGGAAACCTGGCGCTCGATGCAATCGGAACAACTCGCCAATTCCATGGCGCAAAATGGCGGGCTCGGCATTGCCGACCAGCTGATGGGCGACCTGCTGACCCTGCAGGAAGCCGCCAACGCGCAGAACAGCCTGACACTTCCCAAGGGAGCCTATTGAGCATGACCGCCGCAGCCCGCCTCGCCGCCCTCGACAGCCTGCCGGCCGACGATCTGTGCCAGATGGCCGAAGTCGCCCTCGCCGCGCTTGTCGATATCATGAACCAGGAAACCGTGCTGCTGCGCACCGGCCACATCAAGCAGGCCAGCACGCTGACGCCCGACAAGACGCGGCTGGCGCAGGACTATGTGGGCTTTGCCCGCGCGGTGCAGCGCCAGGGCGATCGCCTGCGCGCCGAGGCGCCCAAGGCCGTCGACCGGCTGAAACAGGGGCACGAAAGCCTCGCAACGCAGATGGCGGAGAATTTGCGTGTGCTAGCGACAGCGCGCACGGTGACCGAGGATCTGCTGACCGATGTGGCGCAGATCGTCGGGCAGCAGAACAAGGCCAAGACTTATGGCCGGGCTGGCGCGGTGGCGAGCGATCCGGCGAGTTCGGCCCGGGGGATTGCGGTTAATCGCTCGATGTAGGGGCGGTGCTTGCGGCAGCATCGCACCCCTCACCCTGTAATTTCTTCTGGACGAAGAAATTACGGTCCCTCTCCCACAAGGGCGAGGGTTGGCTCCGAGTTTCAGTCGAACCAGCGAGCCCCCTTCTCCCCTCGTGGGAGAAGGTGCCCGAAGGGAAACCGAATTCGCGAAGGCGAATTTCGGTTGGGATGAGGGGGCCTCATAAGGTGTGCCGCACTTTCGCATTTGAATCTAATCCGCCCTAAACCGGTAAGTGCGCCACAATCTGTTCGTGCCTAGGCTGCCACTGCATTCGTATATGCAAGGACAGCGTCATGGTCACCGCAATCGCACCCGAGCCGATTGGCCCGAGTCATACCAATATTTCGGATTACCGCTATCGCGCCGCGCTGGGCGAACGCACCGTTTTGCCGCAAAGCACGCCATCCGCTCCCAAGAATGCCAAGCCGAACCCGGACCGCGAAGAGCGCTCCAGCGATAGCGAACAGGAAGCGCCGGCGCGCGATTCCTCGTCCATGTTCGCCGCGGCGGTAATTGCCGGCGCCCTTGCCCCGACGCCACAGACGCTGGCCGAGCTGTACCAGCGCATCGGCTCCGCAACCATTCCCCCCGAATCCATGGCGCGGCTGAAAGACTTAATGGCCTGATACGTTGGGCCCCATAGCCTTGTCCTTGCCACAAAAGCCCCGGACAACGGGGCTTTGTTCTGTCTGGAGGCCCAGATTCCGCCGGATTCCGCCCGGGTAGCAGGCTCTTCACCTGCTTTTAACCGAGCTGAGTAATCCTCAAGATCAACGCAAGCTGCGGCATCAAGTTAACGATTTTTTATGCCGCCCCGTGCATGCTCCACGCTGTCTCAGAATGAGGCGTCAAAGCAAAATACGAGTCTCCTAGAAAGGGAACTTTACCATGGCTGATATCAATCTCACTGCCGCCGTCCGGTCCAATCTCTCCTCGCTGCAGAACACAGCGACGCTGATGGCCAAGACCCAGGACCGCCTGTCGACCGGTAACAAGGTCAACTCGGCACTCGACAACCCCACGAACTTCTTCACTGCCGCGTCGCTCAACAGCCGCGCCGGTGACCTGAACAACCTGATGGACTCGATGGCTAACGGCATCAAGACCATCGAAGCTGCCAATAACGGCCTGACCTCGATCACCAAGAACCTGGAATCGATGCAGTCCACCCTGCGCCAGGCTCGCCAGGACAAGTCGTTCCAGACCCAGTCCTACACGCTCGATACCGCTGCCACGACCGGCAATATCAGCTTTGAGGGCGGCGCTGTCGGCGACACGGCCGTTGATGTGGCCCTGACCAAGACTGTAAAGACCGCAACCTTTACGGGCACGGTTGCCGCTGCTGACACCGGCAAGCAGTTCACCATCAGCGATGGCACGACTGCTACCCTCGACATCACGCTGGCGACCGGCGACACCGCCACCGACATCGCCAACAAGATCAACACCGCTGCCACCACTGCCGGCAACGCCATCACCGCCAAGGTGGAAAATGGCCAGCTGAAGGTCTCCAACAGCACTGGCGCTGCGATCACCGTTGCTGAAGGCACCACCACTGGTGGCGCAGCCGTTCTGGGCTTCGGCGCCGACGCGACCGCCGCCAAGTCGACCGACGAGCTGGTCTCCGAGATCAACAAGAACGACGATCTCAAGGGCAAGATCCGCGCTTCCAACGACAACGGCAAGCTGCGCATCGAGAACCTGTCGACCCAGGCGCTCGACGTGACCCAGGGCACCACTGCCTCGGAAATCGCCGGTAACTCCGTGCGTGCCGATCTGGCCAACCAGTTCAACGAACTGCGCGACCAGCTCGACAAGCTGTCGGACGATGCTTCGTTCAACGGTATCAACCTGCTGCGTGGCGACAAGCTGAAGATCACCTTCAACGAAACCGGCACCTCCTCGATCGACATCCAGAGCAAGGGTGAAGATGCAGTCAACGCCGCCAACCTGAAGCTGTCGACGACCCTGACCGCCAAGGACCTGGACAGCGACGCCGGCATCGACGCCTTCCTTGACCAGGTCAAGGGCGCCCTGAACTCGGTTCGTTCGCAGGCTTCGTCCTTCGGCTCGAACCTGTCGATCGTGCAGAACCGTCAGGACTTCACCAAGTCCATGATCAACACGCTCGAAACCGGTGCTGGCAACCTGACGCTGGCCGACATGAACCAGGAAGCTGCCAACATGATGGCGCTGCAGACCCGCCAGTCGCTGGGTACCTCGACCCTGTCGATGGCCAACCAGGCTGACCAGAGCATCCTGCAGCTGCTGCGTTAATCGCACCGCAAACAGCTTGAGGAAGGCGGGCTTTCGAGCCCGCCTTTTTCTTTGTCCGCTCGGACTAGAAAGCGCCGCAAATGGCGCTAGTGTGAGCGCGCAAACGAATATGTGAAGGAGAATGCCTTGGCGCTAAAGGTCGAACTCAAGCCCGGCGAGAAACTGCTGGTGGGCAATTGCATCATCACCAATTCCGAACAGCGCTCGCGGCTGTTTATCGACGGCAAGGCGCCCATTCTGCGTGAAAAGGACATCCTGACCACCGACACTGCCGACACCCCCGCCAAGCGCATCTACCTGGCCGTGCAGCTGATGTATATCCAGGAAGACATCACCACGCTGCGGGACGAATATTTCACGCTGATCAACGATTTCGTGAGCGCGGCGCCCTCCACAATTTCAATTGCGGACCGTATCAATAACGACATCTTAACTGGCGACCTGTACAAAGCTCTCAAGACAGCCAAAGAGCTGATTCAGTACGAACAGGACCTGTTTGAGCATGCAGCAATACGGCGCGGCAGCCTATCAGACGACAGCCAAGACGGTTGAATCCCCCCGCGAACGAGAAGCTGCGTTGCTCATCAAATCCGCCGCGAGCTTGCAGTCCGTGCGCGACAACTGGCCGGCTGACAGCGAAGTGCTCAAGGGCGCGCTGACCTTCAATCGCAAGCTCTGGACCATCTTCATGACCTCGGTGACGCGCGATGACAATGCGCTGCCCGCCATGGTGCGCCAGAACATCGCCAATCTGGGGATGTATATCCTCAACGAGACGCGCGAGATCCTGCTCGATCCGGTATCCCCCAATCGGCTGGACACGCTGATCAACATCAACCGCCAGCTGGCGCAAGGTTTGCGCGCGAACTGAGCGTGATGGAATGAATGAAAAGGCCCCGCATTGCGGGGCTTTCTCATTTTTGGGTGTTGGGCTGTGAAACCTCATCCATCCCCTCCCACGGTGTCACGCCGGCGCAGGCCGGGGCCCATCCTGAGATCGTGGTTGTGCCGCCAGGTGGCCGTGCAAACGCACACATACCTTGCGGCACGTCTACCATATCGAGATGGGCCCCGGCCTGCGCCGGGGTGACACCGTGGGTGGGGATAGTGTCGTGGGTTTGAGTGGCGAGCCAGTGCGCCCTCCCCGTGGAGAGCGCGCGCCGCACCCCTACTTCATGAAGTTGACGAGGCTGAGCTGGCTGATCATGGAGGTGGCCTGGTAGCTGGCTTGCAGGCGCGTCTGCAGGGCCAGGATTTCCATGGCGACGTTTTCCTTGCTCACCGTTTCCACATCGCTCAGCAGGTTTTCCAGCTGCAGCTTGTAATTGGAATGGCGGGTGGTGGTGTTGTTGAGCGCGCTGCGGGCCATGCCCAGTTCCATGGTGAGGATTTCCACCGAACCGCGCTTGACATTGTGGGCCTCCGACAGCGCCGATTGCTGGCGCTCGGCCATGGCGTCGAAGCGGCCCGTGGCGGTCGGATCGCCATCGGGATAGGTCTCGACCGACATGGCGGCGGTGGTGCGCATCAGGGCGAGCAGACCCGATTCATTGGCCTGCAGGCCGTAATTGACGCGGGTGGAATCGTCGATCTGGGCGGTGACGCTCTGGCGCGGATTGCCTTCGGCCAGGATGGCAGCATCGGTGACGACGCCGGTCAGCGCCTTGGAGAAATTGGCGGCGGTGGCGTTCACATCGGCCCCGATGGTGAACTGGCCAGGACCCGCTTTGCCGACCACGGCGGTCAGCGCCATGGTGCGGGTGGTGCCGTTCGGTTCGGTCAGGGTGATATTGACGGTTTCCCCGGGCGCCGGAACGGCCGTGAATTGCGCCGTGGCCTGGGACGGGTTCGTTGCCGTGTAGCCGGTGGTGATGTTGGCGGTGGACGCCGAAATGCCGCTGACCTGGAAGCCATGGGCGGCCGAGACAGGCTGCTTTTCGCCCAGGGTGACATTGGCGCCATTGGTGCCGATCTCGAGGCGGCCCAGCCCTTCGGCGGCGACTGCGGGGGTCTGGCCGGTATACCACATGACCGTGTCGGCCTCGGTGGCGAGCCGCAGGCTGGTTGGGGGATTGCCGCTGCTCTGATCGACCCGCAGCACGGGTTCACCCGCCCCGTTGAAGAAGTTCTGGGAAGCGGCGAAGGTCGAGGCGCCGGACAGGGTCGTGCCGCCCACTTCGACCAGCTTTTTGTCCAGCGCCGTCTTGAAATTGGCGGCGGTGGCCTCGGCATCCGCGCCGATGACGAATTCATTGATGCCGCCGGGCGCATCGGCCGCTGCGATCGCCCGCATGGTGATCTGCGTTTCGGTACCGTCGGGCAGCGTGAAGCCCATGGAAATGGTCTGGCCGGCGGCGATCTGCTCGGCCGGCGTGGGCGCAAAGGTGACGCCGACCTGGTTGCCCAGCGCCCCACCACCCGCCGCCGGCTGCGAGACGGTGACAGCACCGCTGGTGGTGGAGATGGCGGACACCTTCATGCCGAAGGGATGCACGCCATCTTCGACCAGGTTGACACTCGTGGTGCCCGCCGCGTGCGAGGATTGCAGGCGCCCGCGCCCGTCAAGGCCTGCATCGGCGGCCTTGCGCTCGGTGACCACGGCCTTGAAGCCGGCGCGACCGCCCTGCCCTTCGAGCAGCGTGGTGGTATCGGGCAGTGGCGCCTTGTCGGTGTTGGAGCCGCCGAACAGATAGCGGCCGGCAATATCGGAATTGAGCATGGTGACCATCTCATCCAGCCGGCCATAGGCGAGCCCCGGCACCGTGGCCAGGTTGATATTGTTGGTGCCGTATTGCCCCTGCACGGCCGAACTGCGGCCCTCGGCCTCGAGCTTGTCGAAACGCGCCATGGCATTGTCGAGAAAGCTCAGGCGCAGATTGACCGTATCGATATTGGCGGAGAAGGAATCGATCTTGGCAAGGCGCGAGCGCACCGAGATCGACATGGGCAGATCGTTGCCCATTTCGGCCAGAGTCGACGCCTTCATGCCGGTGCCCAATTGGACCTGCAGCGTGGCGAAACGATCCTGCATGCGCGAGATGACGGAGAACCCGGTCTGGATCGGATACATCGACTTGTTGACGATCATTCAGGGGTCTCCTCAGGTCGAAGCAAACAGGGCGTCGAGCAGTTCCTTGACCACCGACACGATGCGGGCATTGGCGGCATAGGCGTTTTGCAGCTCCATCAGCCGGGCCATCTCGGCATTGACGTCCACGCCATATTCCGAGGACATCTGGTCCACGATGGTATCGAGGGTCAGCTGACGATCATCGGAGCGGGTCAGGGCCGCATTGATGCTGGAGCCCTGGAAATTGAGCACCTGGCCGATCATCTCGCCCAGATTGCCGTTGAGCTGGAAATTCTTGGAATCGGCGGGATTGCCACCGGAAACCAACTGCAGGCTGCTGAGCTGGCCGATGACGAAATTGGCGCGATCGGCATCGCCCAGCGTGCCGCCCACTTCGTGCTGCACCATCAGGCGATTGTCGGCCAGGATGGCGCTATTGACCGTAATGCGGGCGGCAAAGCCCTGCTTCTGCGGCGGATCGCCATTGAGATTGTTGGTGAAGGAGGCGTCGCCCTGATCGACGAACAGGTTGAACGCCAGGCCATCGCCCTGCACGCCTGAGGCGGTGGTGCGCACGGCAGCCGACTTGACCGTCGTTGGCCCGCCCGCGCCGGCATCGAGCACGCGGATATTGCCGGCGCCCGTGCTGGAGATCGTCAGATTGGGCAGTTTGCTGCCCAGCATGTTTGCCGCCGCGGTCGCGTCGCCGGACAGGTTGATGCTGATAACGCGCTGCCCGGTGGCGTCGACATAGTCCTTGCCATCGGTGCTGTTGACCACGCGAACGCGGCGTTCGACGCCGTTCTCGGTATAGGTCAGCAGCATGTCATTGCCGGGCTGCATATTGCCCAGGTTCAGATCAAAGCCATTGGCGCCCGCGGCGCTCGTGGCCGTGCCCTGCGCGGTCTTGGTGGAGAAGGCCTGGGCCAGGCCCGCGGCGATCTCGTCGAGCTGATCCTGGGCTTCGACCAGGGTGCGGTCACGCAGGGTGACCAGGCCCGCCAATTCCCCGCCCTGCAGGATGCCCTGGGCCACCAGATCGAGCTTGAGACCCGACGGAGTGGTCAGGATCAGCTTGCCGACCGAGGTCTGGTTCTGATCGACATTGAACTGCGAATTGGGAGAGAGATTGCCCGCGCTTTCAAAAGAGAATTGCCCGACGCCATTGTCCAACAGGCCGACACCGGAGCGCGTCATCAGCGAAACGGTGCCATTGGCGCGGTAATCTGCCTGCACGTCGACCAGCTCGGCGACACCCGAGACCAAACGATCGCGCTGGTCCTGCAGGGAGGCGCGCGCGGAATCGGTCATGCCCAGGTCGAGCATGCGGTTGTTCACTTCGGCCAGCGAATTGAGCATGCCGTTGAGATTGTTGACGTGGTTGGCGATCTGCCCTTCGGTTTCCTGGCGCATGCCCTGGATGGTGCCGGACAGGCGATTGAGCGTCTCGGCCATGGTCTGGGCGGAGGCGACAGCCTGCGAGCGGGCTGCGTAATTGTCGGGGCTGGTTGCAATGCCCTGCAGGGTCTTCTGCAGATCGGCAAAGATGGTATCGAGCGAACCGGCCGTGCCGGGCTTGCCCAGCGCCCCCTGCAGGCGATCGAGATAATTGGCCTGAATGCCCGAATTGGCGGCGTCGCTGACCTGGCGGGTGTAATAGGTCTGCAGGCTGGTATTGAAAGCGCGCACCGTGCCCTGCGTGCGGGCATAGCTGCTGTTCTGCGAATTATAGTCGACGACGTTGAGCGACTGCCGGTGATAACCAGGCGTGCCGGCATTGGCCACATTGCGGCTGAGGATGGAGAGCGCATCCTGGCTGGTGCGCAGACCCGAAACCGCATTTGTCAGAGATGTCGTCAAACCCATGTCTTGGGCTCCTCACGCGAGAACGGGGTCCGCAGCCAGTGCCGCGAACCCAAACTGTCGCCGCTGCGGCTAGCGGATCATGTTGAGCGCTTCCTGCAGCATCTTGTCGGCCGCACTGACGATGCGCGTGCTGGCGGCATAGGCCTGCTGGGTCACGATAAGCTTGGTGAATTCGTCCGAAATGTCGGTGTTGGAAGCTTCGAGCGCGCCGCCCATAATGCCTTCGCCGGTGAGATCCAGGATGGCCTCGCCCGATTCCGAGGTCGACGCGAATACACCGCCATCGAGCCGCTTGAGCGAGTTGATGGCGTTGAAATTGGCCGTGACCACCTGCGCCATGTCGATGCGCTCGCCGTTGGAATAGGTGGCAACCACCCGGCCATTGTCGTTGATGGCCACCGAGACGAATTCACCGGCGCCATAGCCGTTCTGGTTCAGTGTAGAGGTATTGGCCTTGCCGTTCACGTCGGCGAACTGGGTCAGCCCGTTGGTGTCGTAGCGCAATTCCACATCGCCCACGCCAACGCCATTGATATTGAGGCCGGTCAGCGTGGTGGCGCCGCCCGTCGGCGCCGCCAGCGAGCCATTGGCGGCGAACTGGAAGGTCTCGTTGACGCGGGTCCACTGCGTCTCCGTTCCGGCCGCGTTGCCGTTGGACATGTAGTAGAGGTGCCAGGTGTCGCTGCCGGGCGGGGTGCTGGTGGCGCTGTCGACCTTGGCCCAGCGCATAGTCACCTCGGCCGGGGCGCCGTTCTGGGCATAAACCGTGATGGAGCCGGCCGGGATCGTGTTGGTGAGGAATTGCGCGTTCTGGTTGGCAGAGATCGCGTTCACTGGAGTGCCATTGGCCACCGAGCTGACCGGCGGCGTGGTAGTGAATGAGGTCGCAAGCCCCGCACTGGCCGAGGCCGTCATGGCAAAACCGGAATTGGTGGGCATGGTGATCTGCAGTTTACCAGCGTCGGTACCGGTGGCTGGGATAGCGACGGTCGAGCCGGCGCCATTCGGACGGCCCTGCATGTGGGTCTGAACCTCAGCCAGCACCTGAGCGACGGTCTTGCCATCGGTGTCGATATACATGTTGGAGGCGTTATTGGCGGGCGGAGCGCCCGCAGCGGCCGAGTAGAAATTGTAGTTGAACGCCGTCCCGCTGATCGCGATGGTCAGGGACTGACCCACCATGCTGGCGGGCGTGGCGGTGAATGCCGTGGTCGAAGTGGAGCGCGCCGGCGTGAAGGTGCTCGGCAGGTAATCGCCCGCGCGCATCAGCTCGCTATTGGGCACCGAGGCCTTGTAGGCGTCGGTCTTGGGCAATTGCGGCAGGTTGGCTTGGTAATTGATGCGCGTGGTCTGCTGGGCCGGCAGGAAGGCGTTGGAGAGCTTGATGACGGCGGGCGCCGAGCCCGAGACGTTGCCGGTGGCCGGATCGATCGCCAGGCCCTTGAGGTAATAGCCGGCGCCGTTGACCAGGAGGCCATCCTTGTCGATCTCGAAATCACCGCGGCGGGTATAGAAATTGGTACCGGCAAAGGTGCCGTCGCCATCGGCCTGCCCGTTCTTGGGCTCGACCACGAAGAAGCCGTTGGAATTGAGCGCGATGAAGGTCTCGTTCGCCACCGTCTTGATGTCGCCCTTGACGTCATTGGTGCCGCGCGACTGCGCCAGCACCGCGCCGGGCACCTGGCGGCGGATCGGGGCGTCGGGGATCAAATCCAGGAAATCGGTTTCGATGCGCTTGTAGCCAGTCGTCTGCGAGTTGGCGATATTGCCGGAAATGTTTTCCAGCGCATGTGCCTGCGCCCGCAGACCCGTCACCGCACTGGAAAGAGCCCCGTAAATACCCATCAAAAACTCCTGAAACTGCTCGCGCTGGTTGCGCCTGTTCAGCACGGATAGGAGCAAGTAGGGTGCCAACTGCACCTGGCATTGATTTTAAACGATAATTTGCGCGCACGCTGTGCAATTGCGGCGAAAACCCGGCAATTGAGTCCGGGCCTACCGGCAGAAATTGCCGCCCGCTTGTCTGATGGCGGCAAGTGCATTAATGCACAAAGACACTGCGCCCGGGATCACCACCGCCATGCTGTTCAAGTCCGCCGATGAGTTCGTGAAGGCCGATCGCCGCACCGTGACGGTGTTCGGCATGGCCGGCGTCGGCAAGACGCGGCTCAGCAATATGCTGCGGACGTCGCGCTGGTTCCACTATTCGGCCGATTACCGCATCGGCACGCGCTATATGGGCGAATATATCGTCGACAATTTCAAGCGCGAAGCCATGAAGGTGCCGTTCCTAGCGGACCTGCTGCGTTCGGACTCGATCTATATCTCGTCCAATATCACCTTCGACAATCTCGACCCGCTCTCGAGCTATCTCGGCACGCCCGGCAATCCGGACAAGGGCGGGCTGCCGCTGGCGGAATATCAGCGCCGGCAGGAACAGCATCGGGTGGCCGAGATTGCCGCGTTGCAGGACGTGCCGCATTTCATCGAGCGGGCCAAGGAACTCTATGGCTATGATGATTTCATCGCCGATACCGGCGGCTCGCTGATCGAGGTGATCGACCCCACCGACCCGGAAGACCCGGTGGTGAGGACGCTGGCGGCTTCCACCGCCCTGCTCTACATTCGTGGCACCGACAAGGACGCCGCCGAACTGGTGCGGCGCTTCAAGCAGAGCCCCAAGCCGATGTATTACCGCCCGCCATTCCTCGTCGAGAAATGGGCCGAGTACAAGGCGCTCAACAAGATCGCCGAGGACTGCGACGTCGACCCGGCCGGGTTCGGCGCCTGGGGGTTCGAGGCGCTGCTGCATGACCGCCTGCCCCGCTATCAGGCGCTGGCGGATAATTTTGGCTATGTCGTTGAGGCATCGGATCTCGCCATGGTCCGCGACGGGGACGAATTCGTGGACCTGATGGCCGCGGCGATCGAGAGGCGAATGCGTTAGCGCGTTCTCCCATTGGAGACGCGCCGGCCTTGAATCGCCTTCCGATCATTCTCGCTTAAGAGGCTGATATGCCTATTCGTATTCCCGACAATCTACCCGCCCGCAAGACCCTCGAGGATGAGGGCGTCTATGTGATGGATTCCACGCGCGCCGCGCGGCAGGACATCCGTCCGCTCGAAATCGGCCTGCTCAACCTGATGCCCAACAAGGAGCGTACCGAGACCCAGTTCACCAGGCTGATCGGCTCGACGCCGCTGCAGGTGGATCTGACGCTGGTGCGCATCACCGATCATCAGTCCAAGCACACCTCCGAGGATTACCTCAAGACCTTCTACAAGACCTGGGAAGAGGTGCGGACCAAGAAATTCGACGGCTTCATCGTGACCGGCGCGCCCATCGCCAACCTGCCGTTCGAAGAGGTGCGGTACTGGCCCGAAATGCTCGATATCATGGAGTGGACCAAGACCAATGTGCACCACGCCATGTTCATCTGTTGGGGCGCGCAGGCGGCTTTGCACCATTTCCATGGCGCTAGGCGCTATCGCATGGACAACAAGGCGTTCGGGGTATTCCGCCATCAGGTGACCAATCCGCGCTCGCCCTTCCTGCGCGGGTTTTCGGACAGCCCGATGATCCCGGTGTCGCGTTACAACGATATTGACCGGACGACGCTGGGGGAGAACCTCGAAGTGCTGATCGACAATGCGGAGATCGGGGTCTCCATGCTGGGCGACCGCAAGCACCGGGCGGTCTATTTCCTCAATCACCTGGAATATGACAACCGCTCGCTGGCCGACGAATATGAACGCGACATCAAATCCGGGCTGGATACGCCGCCGCCGGCCAATCTGTTCCCCAACGGGGACACCAGCATCGAGCCGGAAAACCGCTGGCGCAGCCACGCGCATTTGCTGTTCCAGAACTGGATCAACGAGATCTACCAGACGACGCCCTATGACATGGACGAGATTGGCAAGTAGGCAGCGGGGCTAAGTGCCACTCGCGATCTGCCTCCCTCCCCCTTGAGGGGAGGGATTGAGGGTGGGGGTGTCGGACTTTCCACCAGCATAGAGTTCGTGGAGGTCGCGACACCCCCACCCTAGCCCTCCCCTCAAGGGGGAGGGGATTGGATCGTGGCTCCCTGACCGCAAAGCCAACCGCCACTAGGGCGTGTGTCGGCTAGACACACGCCCTAGCACTATTCTTAAACTGCGATCTTGCCGCCGCCCTGCTTGGTGATGACGACGACCGAGGGGCGCACGGGGAGTGCGTCGTCGAAGTCGGGCCAGCGGGTCGAGAGGTCTTCGTAATAGGAGACGCGGCCGAAGCCTTCCCAATCGTCGCCGCCATCGCCCGGATGCTGCACGGCGACGAAGGCCGTTTCATCATCGGGGGTGAAGAGCGGGCCGCACATTTCGGCCCCGACCGGCACACGGAAGAACAGCCTGGAGGTCGCGCGGGCATCGCCCTCGGTATCCACAGCCCACAGGCCATCGGTGCGGCCGGTGGCGGTGGGATTGTTGCCATCGGTCGAGACCCACAGACGCCCCAACGAATCCACCGCGCAGTTGTCGGGCATGCCGAACCAGCCATTGACAGTGGTGTCGGTCGAGAAGGTCGATCCGACTTCGGCAATCGAGGGATCGCCGCATTTGAGCAGCACTTCCCAGGTGCCGGTGGTCGCAGCGAAATCGCCATCGGCCTCGGCAATCTCGATGATGTGGCCGAAGGCATTCTCGGCACGCGGATTGGCCGCGTCGACCTGGTCGGCCTCGCGCTTGGTGTTGTTGGTCAGCATGACATAGACCTTGCCGTTGACGCCGTTCGGCTGGATGTCTTCGGGGCGGTCCATCTTGGTGGCGCCGAGCAGATCGGAGGCGAGGCGGGTGGCGATGACCACGTCGGCTTGGCTGGCAAAGCCGTTGGCTTCGGTTAGCGGGCCTTCGCCGTGCACCAGGGGGAGCCAGGCGATGGTGCCGTCTTCGGCGAACTTGGCGACATAGAGCGTGCCTTCGTCGAGCAGGTCCATATTGGCGGCGCGGTCATCGGGATTGAATTTGCCGGCGGTGACAAATTTGTAGACATAATCGAAGCGCTCGTCGTCGCCGAGATAGAACACCACGCGGCCGTCCTTGTTGACGATCGACTCGGCGCCTTCATGCTTGAAACGGCCCAAAGCGGTGCGCTTCTTGGGGATGGAATTGGGGTCCATCACGTCGACTTCGACGATATAGCCAAAGCGGTTGGGCTCGTTGGGTTCCTTGGAAACATCGAACCGGTCATAGAAATTGGCCCATTCATAGGAGCCTTCCGGGATGCCCAGGCGATCGTAGTTCGCCGCTTCGGGGTGACCGGCCGGAAGCTCGCCAGCGAAATAGCCGTGGATGTTTTCCTCGGCCATCACATAGGTGCCCCAGGGCGTGACGCCCCCGGCGCAATTGTTGATGGTGCCGAAGACTTTCTTGCCACTCGGGTCCGCATTGGTCTGCAGGCGCGCATGGCCGGCGGCCGGGCCGCTGATAGCCATTTCGGTGTTGACGGTGACGCGGCGGTTGAGCGCGCCATCCTTGACGACGGCCCATTTGCCGTCGGTCTTCTTGATCTCGACAATGGTGCCGCCATGGGCCGCCAGTTCGATATCCACCTGCTCCTTGGAGAGCGGGTTGAGGGTCATTTCGCCCTCTGCCAGCGTCACGATGCCGGGGAACATCAGATGCGGGTTGGTATATTCGTGGTTGACGACCAACAGGCCATGTTCGGAGGAATCCTCGAACGGGATATAGCCGACATAGTCGTTATTGTAGCCGAACTGGCGGGCCTGGGCCGCGGCAGTCTGGGCGGTCGGGTCGAATTCGGGGGCGTCGGGGAACAGGCCATCGCCCCAGCGCAGCAGAATATCGGCGTCATAGCCTTCAGCGACATGGTGGGTTTCATCGATCCCCGCTTCCACCTCGGGGAAGGAGAAGGCCGAGCCGCCGGCGGCCTTGGCATCCTGGGCTGTGAGAAGGGCCAGCGGACTGACGGTGGCGGCAATAGCCGACACGGCCAGCGAACCCTGCAGGAACCCGCGGCGCGAGAACCGCGCGCCGATCAGCTCGCCCATGGTGGGATTGGCGGTCATGTTGCGTGGCGGCGCATCGGCCGCTTCGAGCTGGGACGTCTTGAAAATGGGGGCTTGGTCGTTCATCGCGGAAAGCTCCTCAACAGCCTGGAAGTTTTGAACCATTCCAATCTGTAGGCAGCGCGGCTGACAGACGGGCGACAATTGCATGACGTTTTGACGACAAGGGTTTTGGCTGCTGGCTCAAACACTTGAGCGGGCGGGCGGATTCATCGCCTGTGGATAGCCCCTTGCACGCCGCTCTTGCATTGTCGCCACTAGCCCTTACCTTCTGCGGGCACATGGGAGGCTCGACGTTTGGCTCAATCTCCAACCACCATCGTGGATGAACTGGGCATTGCCCTGGCCAATCTGAGCGACGCCGCGACCGGCGCCTTTACCCCGACGCTGCGGCTGGGGGTGACCGGGCTGAGCCGGGCGGGCAAGACCATTTTCATTACCGCGCTGGTGCATAATTTGCTGACAGGTGGCCGCCTGCCGGGGTTCACGCCACTGGCCGAAGGGCGGTTCATCGGCGCGCGGCTGGCTGAATATCCCGACGCGACCATTCCCCGCTTCGCTTATGAGCGGCATCTCGAAGCGCTGACCGGCAAGACGCCGACCTGGCCCGATAGCACGCGGCAAATTTCGCAACTGCGCATCGTGCTCAAATATCAGTCCAAGCACTGGTATTCGGGGCTGCGCGGGCCTTCGACGCTGAATCTTGATATTGTCGATTATCCCGGCGAATGGATTTTGGACCTGCCGCTGCTGAGCCTGTCCTTTGCCGAATGGAGCGCCGAGGCGCTGGAGCGGGCGCATCGCCCCGGATCGGGCAAGGAGGCCAAGCCGTTCCTTGAACTGCTGGGGTCGATTGATCCGCACAAGGAGGCCAACGATCCCGATGCGGAAAAGCTCGCGGCGGCGTTTACCGATTATCTCAGGCGGAGCCGGGAGCATGGGGCGCTGTCCACCCTGCCCCCGGGCCGGTTCCTGCTGCCGGGTGATCTTGAGGGCTCGCCCGCGCTAACCTTTGCGCCGCTGCCGCCTTCGGACCAGCGCGCCCGCTCATCGAGCCTCTATGCCATGCTGGAGCATCGCTACGAGGCCTATAAGGACCGGATCGTGCGGCCATTCTTCCGCGATCATTTTGCCCGGCTGGACCGGCAGGTGGTGCTGGTGGATACGCTGCGGGCGCTCAATGCCGGGCCTGCCGCGGTGGCCGATCTCGAGACGGCGCTGACGGCGGTGCTGTCCTGTTTCCGGCAGGGCGAGAGCAATCCGCTGCTGCGCCCGTTCATGCGCAAGATCGACCGCATCCTGTTTGCCGCGACCAAGGCCGACCATGTGCATCACACTAGCCACGACCGGCTGGAGGCGATCCTCAACCGGCTGGTGGCCAGCGCCAGCAAGCGAGCGCGCTTTGCCGGCGCGGAAACCAAATCCATTGCGTTGGCGGGCATTCGCGCGACGCGTGAAGGCAGCATTGTCGAGAATGGCGAGACGCTGCCGACCATTATCGGCACGCCCATGGCCGGCGAAGTGCTAGATGGCACGAGCTATGACGGCAAAACCGAAATTGCTCTATTCCCCGGCGACTTGCCGGAGCGGCCGGATTCATTGTTCGAGGATGGGACGCCCGTGGCGCTGAACTTCCTGCGCTTCACCCCGCCGCAAAAGCTCGACCGCAATGCGGCGGGCGACGTGGTGCTGCCCCATATCCGGTTTGACCGGGCGCTGGACTATCTGGTGGGAGATTGGCTCGCATGAAACGCCCTATTGCCCGCCCGACAGCAACGATCACCGAGGATAATGAGGCACTCCGCGTGCCGCGCGCCTTTGCGCCGGCCAAGGTGGAGATTGCCGAGATCGATTTTGACCCGGCCGTGGATGAAACCCTAGCCGCGCCGCCGCCACGCCCCATGGGCTGGCTTGGGCGGCTGGCCTGGACGACGGGTGGCGTGCTGGTATCGGCGGGGCTGGGGCTGGCCGCTGACCGGCTGATCCGCGACCTGTTCGAGCGCAATGAATGGCTGGGCTGGGTCGGCATCGGCGTGCTGGTGCTGTTCGTGCTGGCCGTATTGGTGCTGGCGGCGCGGGAAATGTTTGCGCTGCGGCGGCTGAAGGTGCTCGATCATCTGCGGAACGACGCGGCACAGGCGACCGCCGACAATGACCAGCACAGGGCCAGGCATGTGGTGGAGCGGCTGGAAGCCATTTATGCGGCTCGGCCCGATCTGGCGCGGGCGCGGCAGCATGTGGCCGATAATCTGCCGCATCTGTTCGACGGGCATGAGGCCATTGCGCTGGCCGAGCGGAGCCTGATGGCGCCGCTCGATGCGCGGGCCAAGACGCTGACGGCGGCCTCGGCGCGGCGCGTGGCGCTGGTGACGGCGGTGTCGCCGCGCGCCTTGGTCGACATTGCCTTCGTGATCTACGAGAGCATTCGGCTTGCCGGGGCCATCGCAGCGCTGTACGGGGCCCGCCCAGGCTTTTTCGGCTCCTGGCGGCTCACCGGGGCCGTGCTGGCGCATCTGGCGGTGACGGGGGGTCTGGTGCTGACCGATGGCATTGTCGAGCAGCTGGTGGGCCAGGGACTGGCGGCCAAGCTATCGGCACGGCTGGGCGAAGGCGTGGTCAATGGGCTGATGACGGTTCGGGTGGGCATTGCCGCCATGCGCGTGGTGCGGCCGCTGCCGTTCGAAACGCAGAAGCAGCCCATGGTGCGAGATTTTATTCCGGAACTGACCAAGGTTACGGCGGATGCGGGGAAGGCGAGTTAGTCCCGGCGACAGCGAACCACGATCAATCCCCCCCCTTAAGGGGAGGGTTAGGGTGGGGGTGCTGCGGCCTCCAAATGCTCAATATTCGTGGGGACCTCAGCACCCCCGCCCTCGATCCCTCCCCTCAAGGGGAGGGAGGCGACCACATCGAACTCAGAGCAAGATGCCTATTCCGCCGCCTGCATTGGCTGGTGCAGCACAACCCGGCCCTTGGGCTTGGGCATGGCGTCGGGGTGGGCGTCGAAATAGCGCATCCGGGCGGCGATGACTTTGGGGCGGTTGTTGACAGCCCAATTGCCCAGCGCTTGCAGCGGCCCCTGCAGGTCGCGGCCCAGCTCGGTCAATTCGTAATCGACCCTGGGGGGAATCGATGGCGTTACCGTGCGGGTGACAAACCCGTCCATTTCCAGATCGCGCAGCGTAGCAGTCAGCACTTTCTGGCTGATGCCGCCGATGACCCGCTTGATTTCGCCGAAGCGCATCGGGCCTTCGCTGAGCTTGTTGATGATCAAAACAGTCCACTTGCCGCCAATCTGATGCAGGATTTCGCTGACCGGGCGGCAATCGTGGTGGGGCTCAATTGGTTTCATTCAGGTGCCTATCGTATCGCAAAAGTGCCGTCTTGCGGCATTGGATATAGTCACTCATATAGCCTCAGTCTCTAACGGATACCATAGGCTTTATCATGAAAACCGTCGCCGTCCTCGTTGGCAGCCTGAGCCCCAATTCCATCAACCGCCAGCTGACCCGGACGCTGGAAAAGCTGGCCGGCGGCAAGCTGAAATTCAGCTATGCCGATCTGGGCAGCCTGCCCCATTACGACAATGAATTGTGGAGCAACCCGCCGGCGGCGGTCACCCAGTTCAAGCAGCTGGTGGAAAGCGCCGACGCCGTGCTGATCGCCATGCCCGAATTCAACCGCTCCTTCCCCGCGCTGATCAAGAACGCGCTGGACTGGGGCTCGCGGCCCTGGGGACAAAGCTCCTGGCATGGCAAACCCACCGCACTGATTGGCGCCTCGGTTGGCGCCGTTGGTACGGCGGCGGGCCAGGGCCATCTGCGGTCCATCCTGCCCGTCTATGGCCTGATCCTGATGGGCCAGCCGGAAATGTATTTCACCATGAAGCCGGGCCTGATCACGGACGACCTGGAAGTGACCGACGAGGCAACGGCGACGTTCCTCTCGGGTTGGACGGACAAGTTTGCCGCGTTCATCGAGCGCTATGGGGACGTCGCGCTGGACGTTGCTGCGGAATAGATCCACCCACAATGTCATTCCCGCGAAAGCGGGAACCTCTGTTTCCTTCTCCGGCCCCCAAAACAGAGGTCCCCGCTTTCGCGGGGATGACACTGTAGGTGGAACAAAATTGGGGCAGTGCTGAGCCTTTGCCGGCTCAGTCCTTGGCAGCACTCGGCGCCAAAGTCAGCTTGAGGCCATCCAGCGCGTCGCTCATCAATATCTGGCAGGAGAGGCGCGAATTGGCGCGGACGTCGCCGACGCTGTCGAGCATGTCCTCTTCCTCGTCGCTGGGGGCGCCAACTGCGTCCATCCAGTCCTTGTCGACATAGACATGGCAGGTGGCGCAGCTGAGCGCGCCGCCGCATTCGGCCTTGATGTTGAGGCCCCAGTCACGGATCACTTCCATGGCGCGCCAGCCCTCGAGCCCTTCAAGCTCGTGGACGTCGCCGGCCTGGTCGGTGACTTGGATTTTCATGGGCGCTTCCTCAACTCCGGGGCGTCCATACCCCCCTCCCGGCCTCCCCCGCAAGGGGAAAGCCCGCAGACTGTTCGGCAGACTTGGGGTTTTAAGCCACGCCCAGCTTCTTCTGCAGCTTGGTGGAGCTGGTGGTGTATTGGAACACCACGCGCTCGTCCGGCGAGACGATCTTCTTGGCGGCCTGGGCCATCAGGGCCGCTTCGTGGAAACCGCTGAGGATCAGCTTGAGCTTGCCCGGATACCAATTGATATCGCCAATGGCGAAAATGCCGGGCACCGAGGTCTCGAACTTTTCGGTATCGACCTTGATCGTGTTGTCGTTGAGCTCAAGGCCCCAATCGGCCACCGGACCCAGCTTCATGGTGAGACCAAAGAAGGGCAGCAGGCGCGTTGCGGGCACCGAGAGATCGCCGGCATCGGTGGTCAGGTGCACATGGTTGATCTGGCCGTTCTCGCCATCGAGCTTGCCGATCTGGCCGGTGAGGAAATTGATCTTCCCCTCGCCCACCAGCTCCTGCATCTTGTTGACCGAAGCGGGAGCTGCTTTGAACACGGCGCGGCGGTGCACCAGGGTCAGCGAGCGCACGATGGGCTGCAGGTTGAGCGTCCAGTCGAGGGCGGAATCGCCGCCGCCGACAATCACCACGTCCTGGTCGCGGAAGTCGTCCATCTTGCGGACGGAATAGAACACCGACTTGTTTTCAAAGGCTTCGATATTGTCGACCGGCGGGCGCTTGGGCTGGAACGAGCCGCCGCCGGCAGCGATGACCACCACCTTGGCGTGGAAAATCTCGTCGGCATCAGTTGCCAGCTTGAACGAGCCGTCTTCCTGCTTCTCGATGGAATTGACCATGCGATTGAAGTGGAACTCGGGCGCAAACGGCGCGATCTGAGCCATCAGATTGTCGGTCAGATCCTGGCCGGTCACCACCGGGAAGCCGGGAATGTCATAGATCGGCTTTTCGGGATAAAGCTCGGCACACTGCCCGCCGGGGCGGTCCAGAATGTCGATGAAATGGCATTTGAGGTCGAGCAACCCGAGTTCGAAGGCCGCAAACAGCCCACAGGGGCCCGCGCCAATCACAACAACGTCGGTGACGATTTCAGTGCTCATGCTTTTCTCAAAGTCCGTTCTTGCCGAGGCATGACAGTTTACCTCGGTGTCATTCCCGGCAAAGCGGGAACCTCTGTTTCAGCAAAACGGGGGTTCCCGCTTTCGCGGGAGTGACCCGGTGGGTTAATGTGATAAACCCGCTCCACTTACCTCAATGGGCGCGGCGAAGGAAGGGGCGCGTGCCGGCGGGGACTTCGGTAATGCCCACTGGCTGGTAGAACAGCGCCACCTCGGGCAGGCGATTTTCGATCAGCGCCTGCCTTGTGGGTTCATGGGTCACCACAAAGGCATTGAAGCCGCAGCGGCGCATCAGCGGAATCTGATCCTGAAGCACATCGCCTATCGCGCGGATTTCATTGCCATATCCATGGCGCTCGGCCAGCAGCCGGCTCACTGAATAACCTCGCCCATCGGTAAAGGCGGGGAATTTGATGGCGATGGAGGCAAAGCGGCCCAGATCAGCCTCTGCGTCCTCGATCCGGTCGCCCGGAACGATCAGCAGGCCCAGCGGATGCGGATTGGCCAGCACGGCATCGCGATTGGCCAGGAACACGGCCAGCGGCACGTGCTTGTAGCTGACGGTCGCGGGGTCGTCGCCTTCGGCCCATTCATGGAATGGGTCAGCGATGAAGGCGCCATCCTTCCACAGAGTGTGTTTGGTCGCGGCAGTCATCGGCTTGGCGATCGCTCCGTTGAAATCGAAATGGATGCCGCACTCTTTTTTGTTGAGGCCGCGCCACCGGCCGGCTCGCGGGTCCTCGCCCTCGGCAACTACCGAGGTGCAGGGCGCGCAACCGATCGACTTGTAGCCCTTAGCGAAGAGCGGGTGCTCGGGCAAGCCGTGGTCGATCTTGTATTGGTTGACATCGGCATCGGAGAAATAGGCCAGCGGATTGACCTTGATGCGATCGTCGCTCGTCAGCTCGAAATGCGGCAGCACGCCGCGCTCCTTGGTCTGGAAGCGCTTGCGGCCCGTGACCCAGCCGCCATATTGCTCGGTGACCGGCTCCAGCGGCTCGGTCTTGCGGATATGGCAGCAAGAGTCAGGGTCGGTTTCCCACAGGTCGCCGGTCGGGTCGAACCGCTTCACATCCTCGGAATTGGGATGGAGGGCATGCACATTGATCAGGCCGAGATGCTTTTTCAGCGTTTCGACATAGTCCAGCGTTTCGCGGAAGTGCTTGCCGGTTTCGAGGAAATAGACCGGCAGGCTCGGATCGACCTGCGCGACCAGGTGCAGCAGCACGGCGGAGTCCGCACCAAAGGACGACACGACAGCCAGATCGCCCGCGAGGATTTCGCTGGCGGCCTGGCGGAGGACGCCGACAGCATCCATTTCGTCGAACATACCATTGAGCGCCAGAATGCCGAGCGCGCGCAATTTGTCATGCGCGGCCGGAACGGGGGCCAATTTAGGCATTGCCATAGAGGGCCTCCTTGAACGGCGCTTCGCCCAGGCGGCGATAGGCGGCGATGAAGCTTTCGTCAGCGCTGGTGCGCTTGGCGATATAGGTATCGACCAGCGTTTCGATGGCGCCGGGCACGGCATCAGCCTCAAAGCCGGGGCCGATGATCTTGCCCACGGAAGCGTGCTCGGTGGCGTCACCGCCCAGGGTGATCTGATAGAGTTCGCCGCCCTTTTTCTCGACGCCCAGAATGCCGATGTGACCGACATGGTGGTGGCCGCAGGCATTGATGCAGCCGGAAATCTTGATCTTGAGATCGCCGATTTCGGCCTGCCGCTTGGGCTCGGCGAATTTCTTGGAGATTTCCTGCGCGATGGGGATCGAGCGGGCATTGGCCAAGGCGCAGAAATCGAGGCCCGGGCAGCAGATCATGTCGGTGATCAGCCCATTGTTGCCTTCGGCGAGGCCGGTGGCGACCAGTGCGTCATAGATGGCGCGCAGGTCGGCAATGGCGACATGGGGCAGGACCAGGTTCTGCTCGTGGGTCACGCGCAATTCGTCGAACGCATAGCGCTCGGCAATATCGGCAATATCGTCCATCTGCTTGTCGGTGGCATCGCCCGGGGCGCCGCCAACCGGCTTGAGTGAGATGGTGACCGAGGCATAACCCGGCTCGCGATGCGAATTGATATTGTGATCGAGCCAGCGGCCATAGGCGGGATCTATGATGGACTGGTAGGCCACATCGATCTTGGTGGCGGGCTGGGCCTTGAATTGCGGCGGCGCGAAATAGGCCGTGATGCGGTCCACTTCCTCGGCCGGCAGTGTCAGCACACCACCGCGCACTTCGGCGAACTCGGCTTCCACCTGCCCCTTGATGGTCTCAAGGCCTTCTTCGTGCACCAGAATCTTGATGCGCGCCTTGTACTTGTTATCGCGGCGGCCATAGCGGTTATAGACCCGCATGATGGATTCAAGATACGCCAGCAGGTGCTCATTGGGCACGAAGCTGTTGATCAGCTTGCCGATCATCGGCGTGCGACCCAGACCGCCGCCAACCCAGACTTCCCAACCGATTTCGCCCGCGGCATTGGTGGCTGCCTGCAGGCCGATATCGTGGAAGCGGATGGCGGCGCGGTCATTCGGCGCGCCGGTAATGGCGATCTTGAACTTGCGCGGCAGATAGCTGAATTCGGGATGCAGGCTCGACCATTGGCGCAGGATTTCGGCAATCGGGCGCGGATCGATGATTTCGTCGGCGGCGGCGCCCGCGAAATGGTCGGCCGTGACATTGCGGATGCAATTGCCCGAGGTCTGGATGGCATGCATTTCGACCGAAGCCAACTCTTCCAGGATCACCGGAATGTCCTTGAGCTTGGGCCAGTTGAACTGGATGTTCTGCCGCGTCGTGAAGTGGCCATAGCCGCGATCATAGGTGCGGGCGATATGGGCGAACTTGCGCATCTGCTTGCTCGATAGCGTGCCATAGGGCACCGCAATGCGCAGCATATAGGCGTGCAATTGCAGGTAGAGCCCGTTCATCAGCCGCAGGGGGCGGAACTGGTCTTCGCTCAGCTCGCCCGACAGGCGACGCCTGACCTGATCGGCAAATTGGCTGGTGCGGCCCGCAACGAAAGCCGCGTCGAATTCGTCATATCGATACATGACCGTCCTCACCCAGATGCTGGCGGTCGTAGATCTCGCCGTTCAATGTCAGGGGCGCGGTAGGACCCGCTGCCCTTATGCGTTCGCGCAAGCGCTTGGGGACGACAACGCCGTCCAGTTGGCTCACTTCCTCGATCTCGAGACTGATGACGCGACCGCCGGCCTTGGTCGCGATCAAGGCTGCATCGCGCTCGGCCGTCTCCTCCTTGCCGAAGAGCCGGGCGGCTTGCAGGTCCTCGACCCAATTGTTGTGGGCGTCGAGGTAAACCGTCGCCCCCGATATCAGCTCATTGCCGGTCAGAATTTCCATGCTGCTATGCTACCTTGAAGCTCATGCCGGTAAGCTGGGCCGCATCTGCCCAATCACCGGCCTCAACGGCTTCGCCTACGAAAATGATTGCCGGACCATCGGCAAACGCCACGGCATTGGCCGCCAGCGTCCCCAGAGTTCCGCAATAGGTGGATTTGTCGGCCCGGCCCGCATTGACCACGATGCCGATGGGCAGCGCGGGGCTGGCGCCCTGCTCGATCAGGCGGGCGGCAACGTCTGGGGCGATGGACTTGCCCATGTAAAGCGCCAGCGTCAGACCGGATTGGGCCAGGGCCGCCCAATGGGTCAGGTCGCCATCGTCGGCGCCATGCGCGGTAGCCATGACGAAGCCGCTCGAGACTTTGCGTAGGGTGACCGGAGTGGCGGTGTCCGCGGCAGCGGCAAGCGCAGCACTGACGCCGGGCACGATCTGATAGGGCACGCCAGCCTTGCGCAGGGCGGCGATTTCCTCGCCGGCGCGACCGAAGATCATCGGATCGCCGGATTTGAGGCGGGCAACCTTTTTGCCCTCCTTGGCGAGGCGAACGATCAGCGTGTTGATCTGGGCCTGGCTGAAGCTGTGGTGGCCCTTGGCCTTGCCCACCGAAATCTGCTCGGCATCGCGGCGGCCCATCTGCACCACGGCATCGGGCACGAGTTGATCATGCACGATGACATCGGCTTCCTGCAGCAGTCGCTGGGCGCGCAGGGTGAGCAGGTCTTCCGAACCCGGACCGGCGCCGATCAGCCAGACAACGCCATTAGCGTGGGCCGTGTCAGCGTGCTGAGCCAGCAGGGTTTCGGCGGCACTGACGCCCTGCCCTGCGGCTTCGGCGGCCTCAATGGCGGGCGAGGTCACCAGCGCTTCGTAAAAGCGGCGGCGGGCAGCACCATCGTGAATCAGGCTCTCAACCTTGTGGCGCAACCCACCGGCAAGCCTCGCGATTTTGCCAATGCGGGGCGACAGCATCGCTTCGATCCGGGCGCGGACCAGACGGGCCAGAACCGGCGCATCGCCTTCGGTGGAGATGGCGACGGTCAGGGGCGCACGGTCAACGATGGAGGGCGTGTAGAAATCGCATTCGGCGGGAACATCGACCACGTTGAGCGGGATGCCACGAGCGCGGGCCTCAACCTTGGCGCGGTCGGCCGCGGCGCTCTCTTCGGCGACGAAAACCAGAGCCGTATTGTCGAGATCGGCGGCGATGAAATCGCGCTCGATCAGGGTGACGGAGAGGCCGGAAAAGTCGGCTTCGATCTGAGGGGATATAATCACGACCTGAGCGGTCGTCTTAGTCACCAGCCGGGCTTTGTTGAGGGCTTCTTCACCACCGCCGACGATGACGATGCGCAGACCCTGTACCTTGTAGCTCAACGGAAATGTGTTGAGGTAACCCATTGGAACCCTGTTGTGAGTGGTGGGCAAAATAATCCACTCTGGCCCGAATACACAAGGCGTTGAAATTCAATAGCTTTTATATTTCCCTAGCGGGGCATGGCGTGGAACGCCGACAATGGGAATACCACAAACCCGCTAAATGAATCTTTCCGCCGGGGAAGCGGAGAAAATTTTACTCGCTGTGGCGGTGCGGTAACTGGATCAGACAACGCCCACCACGTCTCCCTCGGACTTGATCCGAGGTCTTCTCGCATTCCGGCCGCGCTGAGAGCGGCCCTCGGATCAAGTCCGAGGGAGAACGGTGGGGAGGATAGTACCGGGTCTCAGCCCAGTGAAGTATGTGCCGGGGGAGTGCGCCGCTCAGCCCTGACGGCTCGGCACATGCACGACGAGGCCGTCCAGCTCGTCTTTGACCTTGATCTGGCACGACAAGCGGCTGCTGGCTTTCACGTCGAAGGCGAAGTCGAGCATGTCTTCTTCCATGTTCGAGGGGCCGCCAACCGTTTCGGTCCAGGCGTCATCGACATAGACATGGCAGGTGGCGCAGGTGCAGGCGCCGCCGCATTCGGCCACGATGCCCGGTATGCCGTTCATGATGGCGGTTTCCATCACGGTGGCGCCGTTCTGGCCTTCAGTCTCGATGCGTTCGCCGTCCTGCTGGACGAAAGTGATCTTGGTCATTGGTCTCTAAGGGCTTGCTGTTCACCAAGGATATAGAGGCTGGGGGACGGTTTAGGAACCCTGCGCACGGCATTGCGGGATTGCGCCCTCAGAGCCCCAGCAGACCCTCAAGATAATGCCGCTCGATGCCGAACATGGCCTTGGTGTCACTTATCTGCTTGAGGATCGCATCGCGGTCGCGGCCGACGCGGCCGTCCTTTTCGGCGACGATCAGATTGTTCTTGGGCGTGTGCGCGTCGGAGACGAACTCGAACACCTTGGTGCGGTAGCCGTTCAGCTCAAGATAAAGCGCGCGCAGGGCATCGGTGACCATCTCGGCCTGCCGTTCCATGAAGATGCCGTGGCGGAGCAGGTTCGATAGCGCGTCCTCGGGCTTGCCGGCTTCCATCTGGCGGCGGATTTGCTTGTGGCAGCAGGGGGCGACGGCGATTAAGGAAGCGCCGACGGCAATGCCTTTGTAGATGGCGTCATCGGTAGCCGTGTCGCAGGCATGCAGCGCGATGACGGCGTCGGCGCCCGTCGCGTCGTGGTCCAGAATAGTGCCGGGCTGGAAGCTCAGGCCGTCGAAACCGGACTGGGCGGCAGTGGCGTTGCCGTCTTCGACCAGCTTGTCGCGCATTTCAACGCCGACGATCTCGGCGGGGCGATTGGCGACATTGGCGAGGTAATCGTAGAGCGCGAAATCCAGATACCCCTTGCCGGCGCCCATGTCGACGATGCGGGGTTTCTCGGCCTTGATCGCCTGAATCAAGGGGGCAAAGATTTCGACCATCTTGTTGATCTGGCGGAACTTATCCTGCGCGTCGTTGCGCACCACGCCATCCTTGCCGGTAATGCCAAGGGCATGCAGATACGGCTTATTGGTCTCGGATAGCGGGCGGTTCTTGGCGCGGTTGTGATCGGTCGAAGGAGCTTCGCGGCCGGCGACTTCACTGCGCTTGAGGCGGATTTTGTCGCCATTGCGCTCAAAGCTTAAATCGAACTCGGTGGTCGCGAGCTGGGCGCTGCGGAACTCGTCCTTGAGGGCAATGCGCAGATTGCCCAGGGCCTCGGCCTGAATCTGATTTTTGATGATGTCGCGCGTTTTGTAGTGGAAGGTGAAGCTGAACTTCTCCACCCCCTTGGCGACGATCTTCTTGACGTCGATGGATTTAAGATCGGCTTCGCCGCCGTGATAGCCGGCCAGTTTCAGCTTGACCAGGCTATTGCCGGCAAAGGCCGATTTCACCGCGCTCAGGAACTCTTCGATACGGTCGGTCAATGCCGTTCCTTCGTGGTGAGGAAGCGGATTTTTGGGAAATCCTGCTTGGCGCGGTCGGCCCACCAGGCGTTTTGCGCGAGGAAAACCGGGGAGCCGGTGCGATCCTCGGCAATATTCATCTTCTGGGCGGCGATGAAGCGTTCCAATTCCTTGGGATCATCGCTCTCGATCCAGCGGGCGACTTCGTAATTGAGGCTCTCAAAGGTGATAGGCACGCCATATTCCTTGGCGACGCGCGAGCTCAGCACTTCGAGCTGCAGCTGGCCGACAACGCCCACGATCCAATCCGCACCGACGACGCGGCGGAACACCTGGGTGACGCCCTCTTCGGACAGGTCCGAGAGGGCCTTGGCCATCTGCTTGGTCTTCATATGGTCGGTGAGGCGCACGCGGCGGATGATTTCCGGCGCGAAGTTGGGAATGCCCGTCACGTTGATCGTCGCGCCCTCGGTGAGCGTATCGCCGACCGAGAGGGTGCCGTGATTGGGGATGCCGACAATGTCGCCGGCAACGGCCTGTTCGGCCAATTCGCGGTCATTGCCGAAGAAGAACATCGGGTTGGACACGGCCATGTCCTTGCCCGAACGCACGTTCTTCAGACGCATGCCGCGGGTGAAGGTGCCCGAGCAAAGGCGGACAAAGGCGATGCGGTCGCGGTGGTTGGCATCCATATTGGCCTGCACCTTGAACACAAAGCCGGTGACCTTTTTGTCGGCTGGCTCGATGGGTGCGGGAATGGCGGGCTGCGGGCGGGGCTCGGGGCCCCATTCGCCCAGCGTACGCAGTAGTTCAGCCACGCCAATGCCCTTGAGGGCCGAGCCGAACAGCACGGGGCTCAAATGTCCGGCGTGGAAGGTTTCGAGATCGAAGGGCGGCAGCATGGCCGTGGCCATTTCCAGAGTTTCGAGCGCCGTCATGAAGACGGGGTCTTCGATAAGCGCGTCGTTATCGAGCAGGTCTTCGATGGCATTATATTCGGCAATCGGCTTGCCCTGCGGGCTCAGCACGCGCTTTTCCAACAGGTCCAGATAACCGTGGAAATCGACGCCCTGCCCGATCGGCCACAGCACGGGTGTCAGATCGAGCGCCAGCTTGCCCTGGATTTCGTCGATCAGTTCGAGCGGGGAAAGGCCCTCGCGATCCACCTTATTGATGAAGGTGATGATCGGGATGTCGCGCAGGCGGCAGACTTCGAACAGTTTCAGGGTCTGGGCTTCGATGCCCTTGGCGGCGTCGATCACCATGATGGCGGCGTCGACCGCGGTTAGGGTTCGATAGGTGTCCTCGGAAAAGTCCGAGTGGCCGGGCGTGTCGAGCAGGTTCAGTGTCAGCCCGTCATAATCAAAGGTCATCACCGAGGAGGTGATGGAAATGCCGCGCTGCTGCTCCATTTCCATCCAGTCCGAACGGGTCGAGCGGGTGCCCGCCTTGCCGCGCACCGCGCCGGCAGACTGGATCGCGCCGGCAGCAGCCAGCAGCCGCTCGGTCAGCGTGGTCTTGCCCGCGTCCGGGTGCGAAATGATCGCAAAGGTCCGGCGAGTGCGATAGGGCTCAGTGATGGCGCGAGACGGCGTCTCGGCGGCGAGGGACATGCTCATGGAAACTTGCCTTTGGGCGCCCGGATCGGCGGGCTGCGAAGCGCAACAAATATTGGGCGCTCTATAGGGGAAGGCAAGGGTGGTGGTCAAATGCCGCAACCGGATGGCACGGTTGAAGCCAGTAAGGATCAAGCATAGCCTTGCCACTCACCCGCGAATGGGAGCGCACCATGGTCCAGGCAAACGAGGCACAACGGCGGGCCCTGCAAAAATCCATGATTTCGCTGGTCGTCACCGTTGTCATCGTGGCAGCGCTGTTGTTCGGCACGGCCGGCACGCTCAACTGGTTACGTGGCTGGTGGTTCATGGCCGCCTTCATCGCGGCCATGCTGGTCTCGGTCGGCATCCTGTGGCGTACCAATCCGGAGATCTTCGTCGCCCGCTCGCGTGTACAGGCCGGCACCAAGTGGTGGGACTATATCTTCCTGATCCTCATCATCGGCGGGCTGGCCGCACTGTTGCCGGTGGCCGGGCTCGATTATCGCTTCGCCTGGCTGCAGGCCTCCGATTGGCTGGTCGTCGTCGGCTATCTGCTGTTCGTGCTGAGCTTTGCCGGGCAAATCTGGCCACAGGCCAGGAACCGGCATTTCGAGCCGGGTGTCCGCATCCAGACCGACCGGCAGCACACGGTGATCGATACCGGCCCCTACGCGCTGGTGCGGCATCCCGGCTATGTCAGTGGCGCTTTGTTGGCGATCAGCGTGGCGCTGGTTCTCGGCTCGCTGGTGGCGCTGCTGCCCGCGGCCCTTGTGATCGCGGCTTTGGTGATGCGGACAATTATTGAGGATCGCACGCTGCAGCAGGAATTGCCGGGCTACGCGGATTATGCGCTGCGGGTTCAGTATCGGTGGGTGCCCGGGGTTTGGTAATCCCTACGCCCGCATATCCTTGCTCAGCACGTCCTCAACAAACACGCTAACTTCCTCCACCGCTATTTTGAGGTCGTCCAACTGCTCGGGATTGGTGCTCATCCCGGCCCTGGCGTCCGCTTCCATGGCTTTAGCGAGATCGGCTATGGCGAATGCGCCCACGCCGGCGGCGGCGCCTTTGATGGTGTGGAGGGTGAACAGGACCTGATCGGGAGCCTCGGCGGCGAGGAGCCGCGTCAGGTAAGTTTGGATCGTGGTGTCGAACAGGCGTAGCATTTCGTGTTCCAGCGCGGCATCGCCCAGGCATTGCTTGGCCAAATACACCAGATCGATGGGGCGCGCCCGGCGCGGGGCAAGGACAGGACTGGCTCTGTCGAGCGCGGGGAACCGCTGGGCCATCCGTCGAACTCCTTAACAAAAGCGGCGACGCAGCCCACAGGGACAAAACCGCTGCACAAGCTTAGGAGCCCCGGATGAACAGGCGATTAAGCCACATCTTCGCCGTTCTTTGCCGTTTTTGATGGCCCTCGTTCTCCCCAAAAAATTAACCTTTGGGTAAGAAAGCGTTCGGTTTGAGTAAAATTGAATGTATGTATGGATTTTGAACCAGCGCGCGGCGGCGGTGGTGCGGAAATAATGCGCGGCATTTGCATCGAATTGTTTCCATTTGACCATCGGCCCGGAAACGGGTTGGGGGTTAACACACCGCCAGTTTGCCGCCCGATCGCTGTGAAGTCGACGCGAGAGTAGTAAAGAGTATGGCGCAGAATTCGACACCCCCAAACGATCCCGCCGCCCTGGCTTTTTCTGCCGTTGAAGACGCCCTCAAGGACTCGGTCTTCAATCTCGACAGCGCGCCGGAAAAGGCCCCGGAAAAGCGCACGGCCAATCCTGCGCGGTCAGAGCGCCTGCGCGCCGCCGATAAGATCGCCCAGCAGGCCGGCGCCGTGGCCAATGACGATCGCTTCCCCACCTCCAAGCTGCTGTATACGCTGCAGAGCCGTTCATCCTCGGCTCCCACCTGGGTAGCGCTGGCACTCTCGATCATCTGGCTCGTGGCTACGGGCGCAGCCGGTTATCTGCGCTATGGCAGCCAGCTCAGCAATTTCGGCCAGTTTGCCAGCAGCATCGATTTCATCGCGCTCGCCGCCATCATGATCCTCCCCGTGCTGGGCTTTTTCGGCGTCGCCACTCTGTTCCGCCGTGCCCAGGACCTGCGCAACGCAGCCTCCTCGATCACCCAGGCCGCCATCCGCCTAGCCGAACCCGAAGTCACCGCTGCCGACAAGGTCGCTTCGGTGGGGCAGGCCGTGCGCCGCGAAGTCAATGCGCTGGGCGACGGGCTGGAACGCGCTTTGTCGCGCGCCGGCGAGCTCGAAGTGATGATCCACAACGAGGTCACCGCGCTCGAACGCACCTATTCGGACAATGAATCGCGCATGCGGGCGCTGATCGCCGAACTGGCCAGCCAGCGCGAAAGCGTTTTGACCAATACCGAACGCGTGCGCGAAGCCATCACCGAGAGCCATACGGGCCTGGTGTTCGACCTCGACATGATCAGCCAGCGCATTTCCGGCACCATCGTGGAAAGCGGCGGCAACCTGACGCGCGCGCTCGAAACCGCCGGCAATACGCTGACCAACGCCTTTGGCGAGCGGACGGAGAATTTCGTCTCGCTGGTCGACAACCGCACCACCGACTTCATTTCGGCGCTCGACGATAGCGCCGGCCGCCTGTCGCTGACCTTCGACGACAAGACCGCGGCCATGACCGGCGCCCTCGACGAGCGTGCCGGCACGCTCAATGCCGGCGTTGAAGGCCGCATTGCCGCGCTGACCGACGCCCTTGACGGCCATGCCTCCACCATCGCCGCCGCCATGGATGAGCGCACCCGGCTGATCGAGGAACGCACCGGCGCCATTGCCGGCAGCTTCGAAGACCGCACGGCGAACCTGGCGGGCCTGCTCGAAGGCACCAGCGGCCGCATCGCCGAGGCGATGGACAGCCGCACCGGCAACCTGGCGTCGGCCTTCGACGCTCGCGCCGAAAAGCTCGCCAACCTGCTGGATGGCACGACCGGCCGCCTGTCCGAAACGCTCGACGAAACCACCGGTCGTCTCGCCACCGCGCTCGACGAACGCACCGCGACCATTTCGGGCCTGCTCAGCGATGGCAGCACCTCCCTGCTCGGCCAATTGCGCGACCGCGGCCATGAAGTGACCGGCGCGCTGGACCTGATTGGCCAAAAGATTGCCGACGACATTACCGGCCGCTCGCGCGAAGCCGAGGTGCTGCTCAATGCCCTCACCCGCCAGCTCGATGAATCGGTGTCCATCCAGCTCAACGCCATGGATAGCCGCCTGCAATCGGCGCTGATCGAAATCAACGGGGCGCTGGACGACACGTCCGACCGCGCCCGCATCACCCTCTCCTCTGCCGGCCAGGATTCGCTCAGCCAGTTCGATGCCCGGCTGACCGAAATCGCTGCCATTCTCGACACCCGCCTGGGCACGCTCGATGGCGTTATCGGCGACAAGGGCGATAGCCTGATCGCGCGCCTTGAAGCGCAGGGCACCAGCTTCGCCGCCCGCGCCAATGTGCTCGAAATGGCGCTCAACGAAGAATCCGGCCGCTTTGACAGCGCCATTAGCGAAAAGACCCGCGAACTGGGCGAAGTGCTGGGCGCCAAGGCCCGCGCCATTTCCGAAGACATTGGTAGCCGCAGCCAGGCCCTCGCGGCTTCGCTTGAAGGCCATGTCAGCCAGCTCGCCGAAACCCTCGACGGCCGCACCCAGAAGCTCGACGGCATTCTGAGCAGCCGCGCCGGCGAAATCACCAGCGCCATCGAAACCCGCGTGCTCGAACTGGACGAAACGCTCAGCACCCGCGCCACCGATATGAGCGAAGCCATCCGCGTGCGCAGCCAGGAACTGGGCGACGCCCTTTCGGCCGGCACCTCCGAATTCGACCAGGCGATCTCGGGCCGCACCACGCGGCTGGCCGATACGCTATCGGAACGCACCTCGGCGCTGGCGCTGGAAATCGAATCCCGCACCGGGAACCTGGCCAGCCAGCTCGATGAACGCACCGAATTGCTGGCCACTCAGCTCAGCGAGCGCACCGAAACGCTGACCAGCCAATTGGCCGATCACACCACCACGCTGACCGGCGCGCTGGACGAACGCTCGGCGCAGCTGCGCACCACGCTCGACAGCGGCACCCAGCAGTTGGCCCAGGCCGTGGGCACCCGCACCCTGGCGCTCAGCGAAGCCCTCAATCAGCGCACCCAGGCACTCAGCGACACGCTGGAAACGCACACCGCCTCGATGGGCGAAACCATCGGCCTGCGCACCAGCGAACTGGCCGACGCCATTGCGCTGCAGGGCGAAGAAGCCCGCACCAAGATCGAAACCTCGCTGCACAATGTCACCGAGACGATGAACGAGCGCGTCACCACCATGTCGGACATGATCGCCGAGAAGGTGGCCGAGGTGAACACGCATCTGGGCACCGGCCTCGACAGCGCTATTTCGCGCATTTCCGACGCCGAGCATGGCGTGTCCGCCCGCATCGACGCGGCCAGCGCCACCGTGGGCGAAAGCGCCCGCAAGGCCGCCGACCTCATCGAGAGCGGCGTCAATTCGGCTCGTCGCGCCATTACCGACATGGTCGACCAGCGCCTGGGCACCCTGCCCGAGGCCATCACCGCCCGTGCCGATATCACGGCCGAACGGCTGGCCGCGCTCAACGCCTCGATCAATACCTCGATCACCCAGTCCATGGCGGATCTCGAAGCCGGCGCCGACCGGATCGAGGAAACCATCGCGACCCGCATCACGGCAGCGACGGAAAATATCGCCACCGACGTCACCGCCACGGCCGACCGCATGGACGGCGCGGTGCGCAATGTGCTCGACCTGATCCGCGCTGCTGCGGGTAATATCGATCAATTGCTGACCGTCAAGGCGCCTGACGCCGTGGGCTCGATCGAAACCCGCCTCACCGACATCAATCGCTCGGTCGAAGAGCATACCAATGCCTTTGCGGCTCTGGTCAGCGATCGCTCCGACCAGTTGCAGAACGCCCTGCTCAGCCATGGTAATCTGCTGCGCGACGCCCTGGGCGAGAATGCCAAGGAAGCCGAGGCCATCATGGCCGTCTCGACCTCGCGCATCCTCACCGATGTCACCGCCGCGCTCGGCAAGCTCAATGACTCGAACCTGCTGCTGCAGCGGGTGCTCGATGCCTCGACGGCAAACCTGGCCAATCTCGAGACATCAGTCGCCCAGCAGACCTCGACCTATTCCAACACCATTCGCGATGCCATCGGGCAGACCGAACAGGCCGGCGTCATGGTCAGCCAGCATGTTGGCGCGCTGCAATCCACCATCCGCTCCATGGTCGACGAATTCTCGACCGTGCTCGGCCGGCTCGATGCGGAAGCAGCCAATATGCAGCAGGTGTCGCACGAGCTCAGCTCGACCAGCGAAACCGCTCTTATTACGCTCGAAGATCGCCGCGGCGCCATGGATGCCCTAGCCCAGAGCTTTGCCAGCCGCGCCGACGATATCGATGGCCGCATGCGCATGTTCGCGCAGTCGATCGCCGATACGGTCAATGACACGGAACGCCGTTTGATCGGCGCCCGCCGCGCCATGGACGAGGCCCTGCAGGCCACCACCGGCTCGGTTGCCGAAACGCTGGAAGCCACCACGGCAACCATTACCGAGGCCATCCAGTCCTCGACCGCCGATGTCAACGACGCGCTCTACCAGACCAACCAGCGGTTCACCTCGACCCTGTCGAGCAATGCCGCCCAGGTCGATGGCGCCGTGCAGCGTGCCGCCGAAGCTGCCGCCAATGCGCTCAACCAGACGGCCTCCTCGGTTCGCCTGGCGCTCAGCGATCAGACCAGCCAGGTCAACAACGCACTGGAAGAAAACGCCAACCGCGTCAGTGACGTGCTGGCTTCGACCGCCGGCAATGTCACCGATGTGCTGACCACGACGACCAGCACGCTGGCCGACACCATTGCGGATTCGACCGCTTCTGTTCGTGGGGCGATTGCCTCCAATACCGGCCAGCTGCGCAACGCCATCGACCAGACCACCGGCACGTTCCGCCAGGCACTGGACGAAACTTCGGGCGAAGTCAGCAGCCGTCTCGGCGATTTCCGCGACAGTGCCGATGCCGAAGGTCGCCGCGCCAATGCGGCCCTGCAGCAAGCGCAGCAGCAGATGATCGCCGAAATGCAGAAGGCGATGGAAGAAGCCACCCAGCGCTTCAACGACACTGCGCGGGCCATGCGCCAGACGGCCAAGGAAGTGGGCAGCGAACTCGAAGCCACCCGCGCCGAACTGGCTCGCGGCGTCAACGAGCTGCCCGAGGAAACCCGCGCCAGTGCCGCTGCCATGCGCCGCGTCGTGGCCGAGCAGATCGAGGCGCTGAGCGAACTCAATGCCATCGTGCGCAGCCAGCCGGCCACGCTCGACCTCAACGACCGCCGCCCGCCGCAGCGCCCTGCCCCGCGCACTGAACCGCGCCAGGAAGCCCCGGCCTATCAGGCCCCGCGCGACACCTATCGCGAGCCGCCGCGCCAGACGCTGGTCGACCCGATCCGCACCACCGAGCCCGTGCGCCAGCCTGAACCTGTTCGTCAGCCCGAACCTGCCCGTGCCGCAGCGCCGCAGCGCGACGTGGATGCCCAGGCAGCGGTGGAAGCCGATGCCGCCCCGCAGGGCGAAGGCGGCTGGCTCCGCGACGTGTTGCGCAATGCCACGGCCAAGCAGGCCAGCACCCAGCCGCAGGCCGGTCTGTCGGGCCTGACCGACGAGATTGCCCGGGCCATCGACGACGCCGCGCTGGCCGAAGCCTGGGCCCGCTACCAGGCCGGCGAGTCCAACGTGTTCTCGCGCCGCATCTATACGCTGACCGGCCAGGGCACCTATGACGACGTGCGCAAGAAGCTGCAGCGCGAACCCGACTTCGCCCGCACCGCGCAGGCCTATATGAGCGAGTTCGAGCAGCTGCTGAAACGCGCCGCCGCCGGCCCCCGCCCTGCTGCGGAGACCCGCGAATACCTGCTGAGCGATCGCGGCAAGGTCTACACGACCCTGGCCCATGCGAGCGGCCGCTTGAGCTAAGCCTTAGGTGGACAGAACTAAAAAGGCCCCGGGAAACCGGGGCCTTTTTGTTTAGGAGTGTGGGAAAGAAGGAAACGGAGGTTCCCGCTTTCGCGGGAATGACATTGTGGTGGTGAGGATTTGTGGGGAGTTCCCGTGGGTTCAGCTCACTTGAAACCACCGCACCCACGATGTCATTTCCCGCGAAAGCGGGAACCTCTGTTTTGCATGATTGGGCAGGATGAAGTGCCACGAGGTCGTGCCTCACGCATCCTTGGGTGGTTTGAGCTTCAGCGACCACAACACACATCCCATGCCTAGCAGCGCAAACAGCGCAGACGCGAAAAACGCGCCAGCGCCGAGATGACTGACCAGCACACCGAACAGCATCAGCGACACGAAGGCGGCGCCCTGCTGCAGCATGGTGGCAAAGCCCTGCGCTTCGGCGGCAATGTCTTCGCTGGTCCAATTGGCGATGAAATGCACCACGCCGAAATACCCCATGCCAAAGCTGAAAGCATGCAGCGTCTGGGTGACGAACAGCACGGCGACGGGCGGATTGAACGCCATGATGAAAAAGCGCAGCAAGGAGGCCGCGCAGGCCACCAGGATCATGTTGCGCGCACTGACGCGCCCGCCAAAACGCCGCCACATGACCATCAGAATGGCTTCGGCAGCGGCGGCAGTCGCGAGCAAGGGGCCGATGAAATAGTCGGGAATGCCATTGTCGTGCCAGATCAGCGCGCCGAAGCCACCCACCACCGCATTGTTGGAATTGACCAGCGCGAAGCCCAGGATGGGCAGTACGAACCAGAGCTTGAGGGCGGAAGACAGACGCGGCTTTTCCGGATTGGCATCGGCCAGGGTGGCGACCGGTGCGGGCGCCCGGAAGCGCGGCAGGGTGAAGCCGATGATCGCCCGGCCCACCGAAACGGCGAAGAACAGCGGCACGAAAGCGGCCGTACCATAGGCGGTGACGGCGAGACCCACCAAGGCCGTGCCGATCACATAGCCGATCGTGCCCCAGGCGCGCATGCTGCCGAAATCGGTGCCGGTGCGCTGCGCCAGGCGCAACGTCGCCGCGTCGGTCAGCGGCGGCACCAGCCCGCCGGGGATGGTGCAGAGCAGCCAGACCAGCACGATGCCCCAGAATTCATGGACGAAGAACAGCCCGATCGGTGCCGCGCCGCTGAGCAGGGAGACGATCAGGATGGTCGAACGCCAGTCGCTGGCCCGGTCGGCCAGCCGTCCGACCAGCATGTTGATGCCCAGCAGCAGCAGGACCGGCAGGGCATTGATGACACCGATCTGCTCGGCGGGAATGCCATGCTCGGCCAGCCAGATCGCCAGATAAACACTGCTGACGGCACCAGGCAGATAGACGGTGAAATGAAAAATCGAAGCGCGCAGCTCGGGCGAGGCCCAGCGCGACAGAACGGATGCCATGAAAAGTGAACCCCGGGCAAATCAGCGCCCGGCACCTTTGTTCGCTTGGCTTTGTGGCGAAGGCAAGGGGATTTGTGACGTTGCAATCGTTACAATTGCCGGTGCGACATTCGGGTGACGGGGGGCGGGAGGATTGGAGTACCCCGTGCTTCTTTGCGGCCTAGCTCGCCATGCTCGGTGTCACCCCGGCGTAGGCCGGGGCCCGTCTCGATATGTCACAAAGCGCCGTCAGGACGCCTGACCACCACCCTGGTCACCCACACACCTTGCGGCCGGAGGCACGATCTCAGGATGGGCCCCGGCCTACGCCGGGGTGACATCGTGGGTGGGATAGCATCGGGCCACGACCTCGTGGTTCGACAAGCTCACCATGAGGTCTACTGTGATTGAGGTCTTCCCAGCCCTCAAATCACCACCTGCGCATTTTCGCGCTTCGGATTCATCAACACCAGCGACACCACCACCATGACCGCACCGATGGCACTCAGGATGGCCGCGACGTAAAACGCCCCTGCCCCCATCGTGCCGGCAAGGATGCCGAAGCCCAGCAGGGTCACCACGGTCACCACTTGGCGGATCATTACGAAAAAGCTCTGCGCTTCGGCAGCGATATCCTCGCTGGTCCAATTGGCGATGAAATTGGTGATGCCGAGGAAGGTGAGACCCACCGTCGCCAGATGCAGGGTTTGCAGCAGGACCAGCACCCAGATATCGGGCTCGAGCGCAAAGCCCCACCAGCGCAGCGCGCCGCAAAGGCAGCCGAGCAGGATCAGGTGGCGGGCGGCGAAACGCTTGGTGATGCGCTCGAAATAGACCATGGCGAGGATTTCGGCAGTGGGCGCGACCGCCCATAATATGCCGATGACCCAGCCGGGTATCCCCTCCTCGGCCCAGATCAGTGCGCCAAAGCCCATCTGCATCATGTGGCTGCCATGCAGCAGCGCGGCGCCGATCAGCGTCATCAGGAACCACGGCCGCCAGAGCTGGCCGAGACGAATGGCGATCAGCGGATTGATCGGCGCGTCGATGGGATGCATGGGGCGCGAATATTCGTCGGGCGAGCGGAACAGCGGCAGGCCGAGCGACACCAGCGCGCGAAGGAGGCTGACCGCGATGAGCAGCGGCACGAAGGCTCCTGCGCCCATGCGGTCGAGCACTACGCCCGCCACCAGCGTCACGGCGACAAAGCCGATCGTGCCCCAGACGCGGATGGCGCCGAAATCCATGCCGGTACGGCGCGTCATGCGATAGGCGGCAGCATCGACCACCGGGGCGATGGCCTGGAACGGCACGATCAGCAGCGTCCAGATGATCAAGATGGAGACATAATCATCCCGGAACAGCAGGAAAATTGGCGGGATGGCGGCGATGATGGAACCGATGACGATGACAGTGCGCCAGTCGCTGGCCCGGTCGGCCAGCCGGCCCACAATCATGTTGATGACGATCATTGCAAAGATCGGCGCGGCATTGATAACGCCGATTTCGCCGGTGCCGATGCCGCGCTCGCTGAGCCAGATCGGCAGGAACGGATTGGAGACCGCGCCCGAGGTAAACAGGGTCGCGTAGAAAATACTGGTACGGACAGCGGGCGAACGAAGGCGCGCTGCCAAAGGCGAACCCATCGCAGACTGGCTCCGGGGAAATCACATAAAATCAATCTGCCGAACAATGCGCCGCAAGTGTGTTCGACGCAAGCAACGATCAGCCGGCGGCGGCCATGGGGACGGCCTGCCGGGCCAATTGCAGATGCGAGAGGAATTGGTCGACGCTCGCCGGAATTGTAAAGCGGCAGCCATGCGCCCGGGCGGCGGCGCGGGTGAGCGTCAGGGCGCGGCGCACGGCGACGCCCAGGTCTTCGTCGAGCGCCCCGGCCGTCGGATCGGTGAGGATGTCGCGCGGGCCGGTGACGGGATAGGCGGCCACGGGAACGCCGGAGGCGAGCGCCTCGATCACCACATTGCCGAAGGTGTCAGTGCGGCTGGGGAACACGAAAACATCGGCGCTGCGATAGATTTCGGCCAGCTCGTCGCCAAAGCGATAGCCGAGGAATTGCACTTCCGGATAGCGCCGGGTCAGGGCCGGCAGGTCGGGGCCATCACCCACCACGATCTTGGTGCCGGGGACGTCGAGATCCAGAAACGCGGTGATGTTCTTTTCGGCCGCGACACGGCCAACGCAGAGCAGATGCGGGCCGGGCAGATCGGCGAACCAGGTCTTGGGGCCGGGGCTGAAGCGGGAGAGATCGACCCCGCGCGACCAGAGGGCCAGATGGCCCAGGCCATGGCCGGCCAATTCCACCATCAGCGATGGCGTCGGCACCATGGTGCGCGCGGCCGGCCAATGGAACCAGCGCAGATAGCCATAGCCGAGTTCAGGCGAGACTGGCACGCGGGCGGCCAGATATTCGGGAAAGCGGGTATGGAAGCTGGTGGTGAAGACAAGGCCCCGATCAAGGCAATATTGCCGGGCCTGCCAGCCCAGCGGGCCTTCGGTGGCGATATGGATGCAATCAGGAGCCACGCCATCGATGAAGGCGGCAACGGCGCCTTGGGTAGCCAGCGAGAGCCGGATTTCGGCATAGGTGGGGACCGGCACGGTCCAGAACCGCTCGGGGGTGAGATAGCGAACCTCGATATTGCGGGCGGCAAGTTCGCGGCCCAGCGTGTCGAGGGTCCGCACCACGCCATTGATTTGCGGGTGCCAGGCGTCGGTAACGATCAGGAGGCGGCGGAACGATCCGCCTTGCGGAGGCGGAAGCGGCGGGGCTCGGCCGCCATCATCTCGGTCCACTTGATCAACTCGAAATTGCCGTCCGTTGTCTCGACTATCGCCGTGCAACTTTCCACCCAATCACCAGTGTTGATGTAGTGGATACCTAGCCTGTCATGCATGTCAGCAAAATGAATGTGCCCGCAGATGACCCCGTCAACCCCGGATTCCTTGGCTTCGTGGACCAGAGCTTCCTCGAATCGCCCGATCACCGAGACGGCATTTTTGACCTTTTGCTTGGCCCAGGCGCTCAAGGACCAATATTGCAGGCCGAGTCGCCGGCGCACCCAATTGATGGCGATATTGACGCGCAGGGCCGCGTTATAGGCCCAGTCACCGACATGGGCGAGCCATTTGGCATTCATCACCACGACGTCGAATTGATCGCCATGGATGACCAGATAGGTCTTGCCCGTGGCGGTGGTGTGGACGGTGCGATCGACGAATTCGACCTCGCCGAAATAGGTGCCCAGATATTCGCGCAGGAACTCGTCGTGATTGCCCGGCAGGTAGACGACGCGGGTGCCCGCATTGGCCTTTTCGAGCAGCAGATTGACCAGAACATTATATTCATTGGGCCAGTGCCAGGCCTTGGCGAGGCGCCAGCCATCCACGACATCGCCGACCAGATAGATGGTCTCGGCGTCATGCGCGCGCAGAAATTCGATGAGCTGGCTGACCCGGATCGGCTTCATGCCCAGATGCACGTCCGAAATGAACATGGCCCGGACTTGTCGGGTCTCGCGCTCGTCCGCCATCAAGCAAAGTCTCCTGCACACGCCATCCAGGGGAGGACAGCGACGCGCAGTTTATCTGGGGAAGGCTCCCGAGGAAACACTTAGCCCGTTTTGGCTGGGGAAAGCCCCATGGATGCGGGTTTTGGCCGCAGTTGCGGTTAGTGGATGCGGGCTTTGAGGGCGACGATTCGCTGATAGCTCTGCTCGATCCGCGCCGCAAAGGCCGGGTCAGCCTCGGCCTCGGCGACCAGGATGGCCCGGATTTCGTCGGCCAGGCCCGGCCGATATTTGGCGGTATTGGAAAACAGCAACACATCCATACCGGCCCGCACCGCCATGGTGACGGTCTGTTTCAGGTCAAAATGCTGGCGGATGGCGCCCATTTCGAGGTCGTCGCTGATCACCACGCCATCAAATCCCAGCTCGTCGCGCAACACGCCGGTGATCCATTGCGGGGAGAGCGAAGCGGGCACCTGCGCACCGGCATCGGAATAATCGGCGTGATAGAGATGGCCCACCATGACGAAATCGACGTCGCCCTTGGCCAGAAGCTCGCGATAGGGGTCGAGTTCTTCGGGCTTCCAGGTGCTGGTGATATCGACAAAGCCTTCATGACTATCGGCGGTGGACGAGCCATGACCGGGGAAATGCTTGAGCGAGGTCAGCAGCCCCGCGGCGTGATGGGCGGTGATGAAGGCCTCGTCATAGGCGACGACCTTTGCCGCGTCAGCGCTATACGAGCGGCCGAATTTGGCGATCACCGGGTTGTTGGGGTTCAGGTTGATATCGGCAACCGGTCCGAAATTGACGGTAAAGCCAAGCCCGGCAAGGGAAGCGGCCATGCCGGCGTAAATCTTCTCGGCGGCTTCGGGGGAATTTCTGGCGGCGATGCTGGCGGCGCTGGGAATTTCCTTGAAGCCTACATCGCTATCCAGCCGCTCGACGGCCCCGCCCTCCTGATCGACGGTGATGAAGGGCAGCAGCTCGGGCGAGGCCGCGCGAAACGCCTGGTTCATTGCGGTGACGGTGGCGAGGTCTTTGACATTGGTCTTGAGGAACATCACCCCGCCCAATTCGCTCGCGGTCAATTCCTCGCGCAGCGCCGCAACACTGGCGTCATCGACGTCATTGCCCTGAAAACCCACGACGATCATCTGCCCGGCCATTTGCTCGAGGGTCACGGCGTGCGCGGGGACCGCCGCGAAAAGGGAGGCGGCGAGCAGCAGGTGGGGAAGAACGGTCACGGGGAAATCCAGCTTTCGGAGAAACGCGGCGACAGCGTCACCGGAAAAAACCGCCGAAACAATGACGGCCGCACTATTCGCATGGCATACGTCATTTGAGGTATGCCAATTCATAAGCATCAATGGCATAGAAGATACAGGCGACTTGGAGCATAGGCCGTTTTTCAACCTTTCGGCCGATGAAGCTGCCGCCTTAGCGGGCGGAGATCTTGGGGTCTCCGTCCGCGTTCGTTTTTGGCGACGGCGCTCCCTACCGGTTCTGCCGGTTGGCGATCAGATCATCCACCACGGCCGGATCAGCCAGCGTCGACGTATCCCCCAGCGAACCGAAGTCGTTTTCGGCAACCTTGCGCAGGATGCGGCGCATGATTTTACCGGAACGGGTCTTGGGCAGGCCCGGCGCCCATTGGATCAGGTCGGGCGTGGCGATGGGGCCGATTTCCTTGCGGACCCAATTGCGCAGCTCGATCTTGAGGGCGTCGTCGCTGGTCTCGCCGGCCATCAGGGTGACATAGCAATAGATGCCCTGCCCCTTGACGTCGTGCGGGTAGCCCACAACAGCGGCTTCGCTGACCTTGGGATGGGCCACCAGCGCGCTTTCGACCTCGGCGGTGCCCAGGCGGTGGCCCGAGACGTTGAGCACGTCATCGACGCGCCCGGTGATCCAGTAATACCCATCTTCATCGCGGCGGCAGCCGTCGCCGGTGAAGTAATAGCCCTTGTACTGGGTAAAATAGGTGTCGATGAAGCGCTGGTGATCGCCATAGACACTGCGCATCTGGCCCGGCCAGCTATCGGCAATGGCCAGCACGCCTTCGGCCTTGGTCTGCTCCTGCAGCCGGCCTTCGGGCGACAGCACGACGGGCTGCACGCCGAAAAACGGCTTGGTGGCCGAACCCGGCTTGGTGGGAATGGCGCCGGGGAATGGCGCGATCATGTGGCCACCGGTTTCGGTCTGCCACCAGCAATCGACAATGCCGCAGCGCTCCTTGCCGACATGCTTGTGATACCACAGCCAGGCTTCGGGATTGATCGGCTCCCCCACCGTGCCCAGCAGGCGCAGCGAAGGCATGTCGTATTTGTCGGCGAATTCATGGCCCGCGCCCATCAGCGCGCGGATGGCCGTGGGCGCAGTGTGGAAGATATTGACCTTGTGCTTTTCCACCACCTGCCAGAAGCGCGACGCATCGGGATAGCTCGGAATGCCCTCGAACATCAGCGTGGTGGCGCCATTGGCCAGCGGACCGTAGACGATATAGGTGTGGCCGGTGATCCAGCCCACATCGGCCGTGCACCAATAGACCTCGCCATCGCGATAATCGAAGCTGAGCTCGTGCGTCAGCGCGCCATAAACGAGATAGCCGCCCGTAGTGTGCAGCACGCCCTTGGGCTTGCCGGTGGAGCCCGAGGTATAGAGGATGAACAGCGGATCTTCCGCATTCATCGGCTCGGGCGGGCACTCGGCGCCGACCTTGGCAGCCGCATCCTCATACCAGACGTCGCGACCTTCGCTCATGGCAACCGGATTGCCGGTGACCTTGACGACGATGACGGTCTCGACGCCCTGCACCTTGGTCAGGGCTTCATCGACATTCTTCTTGAGCGGGATGGTCTTGCCGCCGCGGCGGCCTTCATCGGCCGTGAGGATGATCTTGCTGCCGCAATCAGCCACGCGGCCGGCGATGGAATCGGGCGAGAAGCCGCCGAAAATCACTGAGTGAACCGCGCCGATACGGGTGCAGGCCAGCATGGCAACGGCAGTGTCGATAACCATGGGCATGTAGATGGTGACGCGATCGCCCTTCTTGACGCCATGGGCTTTCAGCACATTGGCAAAGCGGCAGACGCGCTCGTACAGCTCACGATAGGTCGCCTTGCCATCGGTGCCGGGCGTGTCGCCTTCCCACACGATGGCCGTCTGGTCGCCGCGGGTCGCCAGATGCCGGTCCAGGCAATTGGCCGAGACATTGAGCACCCCGTCCTCGAACCATTTGATCGACACATCTGGATAGGCAAAGCTGGTGTTCTTGATGATGGTCGGGGACTTGATCCAGTCGAGCCGCTGCGCCTGCTCGGCCCAGAACCCATTGGGGTCGCTGATCGAGCGGGCATACATCGCATCATATTGAGCGCTGGTTACGTGGGTGCGTGCGATCGCAGCCGCACTTGGCTGGAATACGAGCTGCTCGCTCATAGTCATCCTCCCTTATCTCTCCCGGCTCCGTTCTAAAGACCGCTCCTGCGTCGGGCAAGCCCATCACCGTGCAACTTCGTACATGGCGCTGCCACCGCCCATTAACTGCCTCAAGCTACGATGCTTTGTGCACACAGGGCTGTTTGTTAGTATCGCGACAGCAGAGGGAGGGCTCATCATGGCCGAGATGACTATCCGTGCCGCCACTATTGCCGATATCGACATGGTCTATCGCGAATTGATGGACGTGATTGCATCGTCCCAATATTACAGCGAACGCTTCAAGGCCCATGAAATGGGGCGGCTCAACAAGGCCTTCCTGCGCAATGTCATGGCGATCGACCCTTGGCATGTCATGATCATGGATGCGGACGGAGTGGCTGGCGGCGCCATGATCTCGGGACCCGAATGCGGCTCGATCTTCCGCTATTGGAGCTGGGTATTCCCCAGCCACCGCAATTCCAAGCTGGGCATGTTCGGCATGCGCGCTTTTGACGAGCATTGGGACAATGGCCGCTTCCACAAGGCCTTTACCTTCGTGCGCCCGGAAAACGAAGTCGCCCGCATGCTGTTGCGGCGCTACGGCTACAAGGAAACCTGCTTGCTCGAAAAACACATTTTCGGCCAGGACTATATGCTGATCGAAAAACCCTACACCAAGGTCTCCGAGGACTATGACAGCGGCGTCAACGTCGGCCGCCTGGGCCGGCTGAAGCAGCGGCTCGGTGAGCTGGTGGGCGTTTAACCCACCGGCAGCGCCGCCGCCCGCCGCGCACGGAACCATTGCAGGATCGACACATCCATCTTCGCGGTGCGCAGGGCAATAGCCCACAGCGCAAGCGACCAGATGGTGATGGCGATAAGAGCGGAAATCGCCGCGCCCATCAGTCCGAAGGGCGGCGCCAATAACCAATTGCCCACAAAGAGCACGATGATGCCCAGGGCCACGGCTGGCAGGCTCGCATAGGGCCGATCATGGATGGAGAGGACCAGCGAGGCCGGTCCCATCGCTGAGCGCACCACCAGCGCCAGGCACAGCACGGCCAGCGGCGCGGCGCCTGCACTGAAACCCGGGCCGAAGAATTGCAAAGCAATCGGCGCACCCAGCGCGGTGACACAAAACAGCACCAGCGATAGCGCCGTCGCCACCATATTGGCGTCGCCCACTTTGCGGTGGAAGGCGCTGCGGTCGGCATTGGCCTCGCTCTCGAACATGTCGGGCATGGACACGGCATAGACCGCCGACACGCCGAACGACACCAGTGCGAAAATGCGGGTGCAGACGCCGAAAATCGCCAATTCCTCGCGGCCCAAGATTTGGCTGAGCAGCAGCAGATTGATGTCAAAGAAGAAATCGGTGGCGAGCGCGATCAGCATCCAGGGCAGCGCAAAGCGCCACCAGCGGCGGCTTTCGCGCGGGCGCACTGCCGTATCCCGCCCCGGTACTGCACTCCAGGCAATCAGTGTGAAACCGAACTGCACCAGCGCGATCACCACAAAACCGATAGCGGCGCCCCACACCATATGGTCGAAGCCTTCGTCGCGATTGGCAATGCCCATCGCTCCCACGAGGGCCGCGACCAGAATGATCGGGCGGAAAATGCCATCGGCGAAAAAGCCGGAAAACGGCCGCTTGAGTCCGATCAGCAGCGAACCGCTGAGCATGACCGTGGCGCCGCTAAAGGCCAGCAGAATCACCGGCACATAATGCTGGGCGACGATGCTGCCACCCTGCCCCACCAGACCCAGAACGAATTGCCCGGCCAGCAGCAGCAGCACCAGCGCGACCAGGATATGGCCATAGGCATGCAGCATGAACACGCCGAGTTGCCTGCGCTCGCTGCGGGCGCGATATTCGGCGGCGAAATAGGCGCCGATCGTGTGAAAGCCCAGCGGCATGGCCACCGCAATCAGGTTGCAGCTGGCCGTGATGATGAGGAAATCACCCAGGTGCCCGGCGCCCCAGAGCCGGGCAATCATCGCCTGCACCAGAAACACGATGCCCGCGCCAAACAGGCGCCCACCGAAAATGATGGTCGATTGGGAGACCAGACGCCGGTGCAGACTCATCCCTGGCCTTCTGTGGACACGTGTGGCGCCTGATCGGGACGCGCTTTGGGATTGCGCCAGGCATCAACCACCCGGCGCAGCTGATAATAGGCGTCACGCGCGTTGAATGCGCCGGTGCCCAAGAGATAAGCCAGCGGATTGGACGCATAATTGGCGACCGGCGGCACCGGGCGGATCACCCCGGCATCGCCCACCATGCCCTTTTTGAACTGGTGCAGCCCTTGATAGCCATCGGTGCCGCCCAGATCGTACCAGGCCGCCTCGGTATTGTCGCGCAGCCAGCGGATGATGTGCCAATGCATGAAATAACCCGCGCGCAATGGCAGCGCCCGGTCATTGGTGGCGCCATAGAGATAGACGGCGCGATCGCCCGCCTTGAAGATCAGCGCACCGGCGACCAGTTCGCCCTCGTGGCGGATGAAGAACAATTCGGGCCGCAGCGCATCGATATCGGTCGCCATCAGCGATGGCACCGTTTCATAGGCGGAATGATCGGTGAACTGTTTGCGATCGGTCATGGCCGTGTAGAGTGCGTCGAATTCGGCCATCCGCTCGGGCCCGGCATGCTCGAAGCTGAGCCCTTCCTTCTCCGATTTATTGAGATGGTAGCGCCATTTCTGGTGCAGGCTCTTGCGCTGCTCGGCATCGCCCAGCCGCAGGTTGACGATATAGCGATTGGGAAACCCCAATACCGAGCCGCGCTGGAAGCCGCGGGCGATCAGCCGCTCATAATCTTCATTGGTTTCGGTGAGCGAGGCGCGCGGCAGCACCGACAGCAATTGCCCGCGCTTATCGGCATACTCGGCGACCAGCGCATCGATCATGGCGGCGTGGATAATGTCACGATCGGCGCGGGCGCCGTGCCTGACGATGGGAGCCCATTTGGAAATGGCGATGGCGCCAATGCCCAGCGGCAGGCGCTGGATCATCATCAGCGCGCCGCCGACGATCTCGCCCCGATCGAGAAACAGCATCGGCTCCTGCGTCACCGCGGGCCAGCGCGTTTGCGCGAACATGTGGAGCTGTTCCTGGCAGACCTCGTCGAACCCGGCGATGGTCCGGTCCCATTCCTCGCCCGACACGATCTGCGTCTCGAGCTGAAGTGCGGTCGCACCGGCTTGGCGCGACTTGCGCGGCGCGTCGGCATCGTCATGAACCAGGCGGTCGGTGATAGCGGCCATCTCGGAGCTTCCTGCTCAGAACATTTCTGAGCGGCAAGATAGAGCCCCTAGGTGAGCAATTTCCTATTGCAGCACTACAAATGCCGCAAAGTTCCGCCCGTGGTTACTAAAGACTACCACGGGCGGTAAGCAGTTTAGTGGCCGCCGGCGCCGTTATAGATGAACGGGATATGCGGCAGGGTATAGCCAAGCCACTGATCGGCGCCTTCATAGATCATCTTGGCAGCGACATAGAGGATGATCAGCAGGCCGATCCAGGCGATCCAGCGGTATTGATGCAGGAGGCGCGCGATGAAAGTGGCAGCAACGCCCATCATGACCACCGACAGCGCCAGGCCGAAGATCAGCGCCTCAAAATGGTGCTGCGCCGCACCGGCCACGGCCAGCACGTTGTCGAGCGACATGGAAACGTCGGCAATGATGATCTGGATGACCGCATCGCGCAGCGACTTGCGCGGAGCCTTGCCGGACACGGTGCCATCGGCATTGAGGTCAGCATTCTCGAGCGCCTCGGTGGCTTCCTCTTCGTCCTCATGGGAGACGGTGAGTTCGCGATACATCTTCCAGCAGACATAAAGCAGCAGCACGCCGCCCGCGATCAGAAGGGCCCCGCCCAGCGAGAGCAATTGCGTGGTGATCAGCGCGAAACAGATGCGCAGCACGGTGGCGGCGATGATGCCGATCAGGATGGCCTTCTTGCGCACCTCTTTGGCAAGACCGGCCGCAGCAAGGCCGATAACCACGGCGTTGTCCCCGGCCAGCACGAGGTCGATCATGATGACCTGAAGCAAGGAAGAAAAGAAACTCGGGTCGATGCCGAACATACTGGGTCCCTGGGAGTGCTGAAATGTCGCGCCGCTATAGGCCTCTATCGCGAGGGAAGGAAGGGCATTTCCCACGAATTGAACGAAAGACGCAGGCGGGCTGGGGCTTTTATGCGTCAACTGACAGCTTGGTGACAGGTTGGGCCCTCAACTGATGCCATCCAAATTCTCTACCCCGCAAAAACAAAAAGGCCGCCCCCGGTTTCCCGAGGCGGCCTTTTTGGGATCGCCAGCGAACGAGTCGCGGCGCTCCGTCGATTCTTACTGAACCAGGGTCAGGTTGCAGGCCGAGATCTTGCCGTCACGGCCGCTCTCGAGCTCGTAAGTCACCTTGTCGCCTTCGTACAGGCCCTGCAGGCCCGAACGCTCGACGGCGGAGATGTGAACGAACGCGTCCTTTTCGCCATTCTCAGGCGAAATGAAGCCGAAGCCCTTGGTGGTGTTGAAGAATTTAACAGTGCCGTTGATCGAGGCCATGTGTGTAGTCCTAATATAGCCCGAAGCATCAGCAAGCGAGCGCCGCCCACCGGCAACATGCCTGATGGGTTCTAAACGTTCGCAAGAAAGGAAGGAGCCAGAGCCAGATCAACCGGCAGGCAGCCAACAATGGCTGAAAACGCCTGCCCCTTGTGACAGCTCATCGTGTTTAAAGCAAGGCCCAGTGTGTAGACACTGTCATAAGGACGTTGCTTTTGAGGAGGACTTTGGTGGGCGAGCACGGATTCGAACCGTGGACCCGACGATTAAGAGTCGTCTGCTCTACCAGCTGAGCTACTCGCCCCCTGCCGGGGCTTCCAAAGTGGCTGCTCTCTAGCAAAGGGATTCCGGGCTGTCTAGCGCTCAGGCGCACTTTCCTGCCATCACTGGTTTGCTATTGTGGAAAGAGCGGCGGACCAACCGCCCCAGAGACCGGCAAACCATGACGTTTTATGATGTTCTGCTCATTCCGATAAATTGGCTCGGCGCCAATGCCTTGACCCTGTTGGCCATCATCGCGGTGGTGGTAGCCGGCTGGTATCTGTCGCGGCTGGCCGCCAATGCGATAAAAACCTATTTGCCGCGCGCCTATGGCGTGGACAAGAACTTCGCCCCACTGCTGTCGCAGGTCGCGCGCTACGGCATTCTGATCTTCGCGGTGGTCACCGCGCTCAACCTGTTGGGCGTGGCCAATAGCTCGATCATCACCGTGCTGGGCGCGGCGGGCCTGGCTGTCGCGCTAGCCCTGCAGGGCACGCTGGCCAATATCGCGGCGGGCATCATGCTCATCGTGCTGCGCCCCATCGCCATCGGCGAATTCATCCAGGGCGATGGCGTGGCGGGCGTCGTGGTGGAAATCGGGCTGTTCGGCACTCGGCTCCGCTCCTCGAGCGGGCTCTATATCTTCACCCCCAACCAGAAGCTGTGGTCATCGGCGATTACCAATCACAGCCGCGAACCCAATCGGCGGCTCGACGTTAATGTCAGCGTGCCGGACAGCGTGGATATCGGCCACTCGCGCCGCCTGCTGCTGCGCATTGCGGGCTCCGACAAGCGGGTGCTGGTGAACCCGGCCCCGCTGGTGCATGTGGAGAGTTTTTCGGGCACCTCAGTCAATCTACAATTGCGCGCCTGGGTGGCAACACCGGATTATCTGCCCACGCTTTACGCGCTGACCGAGGAAGCAAAACTGGCGCTGAACCGGGAATTGATCAGGAAGGACGGCGATACGGGTGGCATTACGGTGGCCCCTGATCCGGCCAATCCGAGCCCCGAAACCCAGTCGGGAAGCTGACGGGGCCGGCGGCTTCTGCCGCCAGCCTCCGTGATAGCGATAGTCAGTTCTGGGCGGCCTGACGGTGCCGGAAGCTCGCAAAGTCCAGCACGTTATCGGCACGCTCAGGCGTCTCGGGGCGGAATTCATCCATCAGCCCGATCGTCCGTTCTATGATGTGGCGGAGCTGTCGCGAGCGGTGGTCTGCCCCCTGCAGAATCGTCGCGGCACGCTGAAGATGGTCCTTTGCAAGAACGTAGGTTGGCGGCATGCGGTGCTCCTTGAAAAGAATCAGTTTTGTCGAAGCGTCAGAAAACTGACACAGGCCGGAAGGTGGACCTCTATGCCTTCCCATATATTGCCGGGAAGGCTCGCATTTGATGCAAATGCCATCCTTGGAAAAGCTGGAAAGAGACCCTGATTTTCCGGGGACTTATCGGATGCAAGCAACTTAATCGCTGTGCACAACCACCCGTTTTCCACCTCTGCCTGTCGCGTCCACTAATGCAGGTTATAGGATGAGGGGCAATTTCGAACCCGGATCCCGCCCGTGCCGCGTCCCAGCCTCGCCCCCATCGCCGCCGCCCTGCCCGAAACGGTGCCGTTTACCGGCCCTGAAGCCATCGTACGACGCAGCGGCATCAAGCTCAGGGCGCGAATCGGCGCCAATGAAAACCCGTTCGGCCCCGCCCCATCGGTGATCGCTGCAATGAGCGCGGCGGCGCGGGAAAGCTGGCATTATGGCGACCCGGAAAACCACGACCTGCGCGAAGCCATTGCCGCCCATCTGGGCATCGCCCCCGCCAACGTCATGCCGGGCGAAGGCGTAGACGCGATTCTGGGCATGGCCGTGCGCCTGTTTGCCGGGCCGGGCTCGACGGTGGTGACATCTCTGGGCGGCTATCCGACCTTCAACTATCACATCGCCGGCTATGGCGCGGTGATGCACACCGTGCCCTATGTCGAGGACCGCGAAGACATCGACGCCCTGGCCCGGGCCGCCCGCGAAACCGGCGCCGCCATGGTGTATCTCGCCAATCCCGACAACCCGATGGGGACCTGGTGGGACGCCGACTCGGTCGAGCGCTTCATCGCCGCAGTGCCCGACACCACCATGATCGTGCTGGACGAAGCCTATGGGGAGTTTGCCCCCGCGGGCACTCTCCCCGCCTTCGATCCCGACCGCGCCAACCTGCTGCGTATGCGCACCTTCTCCAAGGCCTATGGGCTGGCCGGCGCCCGCGTCGGCTATGTACTGGGCGAGGCCGCCAATATCTCGGCCTTCAACCGAATCCGCAATCACTTCGGCATCAGCAATGTCGCGCAAGCGGCAGCCATCGCCGCATTGGCCGATAGCGCGCATCTGGAAGGCTCATTGGCGGCGGTGCGGGCTTCCCTGGAGGATACGGCCGCTATCGCCCGCCGCCATGGCCTGGCGCCCCTGCCAACGGCCACCAACTTCCTCGCCGTGGATTGCGGGCGCGATGGCGCCTATGCGCAGGCGATTCTGGATGGCTTGGCGCAACGCGGCGTGTTCGTGCGCAAGCCGGTGGTAGCGGGACTGAACCGCTGTATTCGCATCAGCGCGGGGACTGAGGCGGATCGGGCGCTGCTGGATCAGGCACTGGGTGAGGTTTTGGCGGGGTTGGAGTGATCACGAGCTAATCGCGCTCATTGCATCCGAGCGGACCACCCGCACACACCATCATCGCACCCTCGCGGTGTCATTCCCGCGAAAGCGGGAACCTCCGTTTGCTTTGTTGCATCGTCAACAGAGGTTCCCGCTTTCGCGGGAATGACACCGCGGAACTAAGCGGCTAAGAGCGCACCGGACCGCTAAATCACCTTACGCATCTGCGTCGCATTAACAGCGATGCTAACCAGCTCCGCCGGGTCCCACGCGTGATCAACCCAACCCGTGCGGTGATAGAAGCCCAGCGCGGTTTCCGCAGCGTTCACGTAAAGCGTGGTGACGCCGAAGGCCCTCGCGCGGTCCTCAACCAATTGCCCCATGATTCGGCCATAGCCCCTGCCCTGTGCCGAGGCGGTGATGGCGACCATGCGGAAAATGGCGACGCCATCCTCCCGCACATCGAGGCGCGTCGTGCCAATGGGCACGCCATCTAGCTTGAGCAGATAGGGGTGGGCCTGCGGCACATATTCATCGGGATGGTTCGGGTTATAAATCCCGAACCGCCCCTTGGCCTCGAACAATTCCTGCCTGCGGATGGCGTGATACGCCTCCCAATCTGCAGGATCGCGGACTTCGATCAGCTCATATCCCATTGCTTCCTCCCTGCCCCGGCCACGATGGGTCGGGGCAGGGGGAATTCTTATGTTTACCCAGCCATTGCGCCTTGGGCGGCCGCGCCGCGTTCGATCAGCAGGCGGTTATAGGCATTGAGATAGGCGCGGGCCGAGGCGACCAGAGTGTCGGGTTCGGCAGCATTGCCCGAGACGATACGGCCATTATGCTCGAGACGCACATGGGCCGACGCCTGCGCGTCAGTGCCCCCGGTTACGCCATCGATGGCGTAGAGCACCAGATGCGGTTCCTGGCCCACAGCCTGTTTGATGGCGTTGAAAATGGCATCGACCGAACCGGTGCCTTCATAGCTGACCGAAGATTCCTCGCCATCGATGGAGAGCGTCAGATCGCATTTGTGGACGCCGCCGGTCTTGGAAATGACCTGCATATCGACCAGCTTGATGCGATCGCCGACCGAGCCGACTTCGTCATCGACCAGCGCGACAATATCGGCGTCATAGACATGCTTCTTGCGGTCGGCCAGATCCTTGAAGCGCTGGAAGGCTTCCTGGAAGGCATTGTCGCCCAGCTCATAGCCCAGCTCGCGCAGCTTGTCCTTGAAGGCGGCGCGACCCGAATGCTTGCCCATCACCAAGGTGGTTTCCTTGATGCCGACGCTGGCGGGCGTCATGATTTCATAGGTCTCGGCATTCTTGAGCATGCCATCCTGATGGATGCCGCTCTCATGGGCGAAGGCATTCTTGCCCACGATGGCCTTGTTGTACTGCACCGGGAAATTGGCCGCCGCCGACACGATGCGGCTGGCGCGCGCCAGATGGGTGCTCTCGATTTCGGTGTGATAGGGCATCACATCGGCGCGGGTGCGCAGCGCCATGACGATTTCTTCGAGCGCGGCATTGCCGGCGCGCTCGCCCAAGCCATTAATGGTGCATTCCACCTGGCGGGCACCGCCGCGCACAGCGGCCAGCGAATTTGCCACAGCCAGCCCCAGATCGTTGTGGCAATGGGCCGAAAAAATCGCCTTATCCGCGCCGGGCACCTGCGTGATGATGTCCCGGAACATCTTTTCATGCTCGTCGGGCACGGCATAGCCGACCGTATCGGGCAGGTTGATCGTGGTGGCGCCGGCCTTGATAGCGGTTTCGACGCAGCGCTTCAGGAATTCCAGCGGCGTGCGGGTGGCGTCCATGGCCGACCACTCGACATCGTCGATCAGGTTGCGGGCCTGGGCGACGGTGCGCGCGATGATCTCGATCACCTCGTCCTCGGTCTTTTTCATCTGGTGGGCCAGATGGATCGGCGAGGTGGAGACGAATGTGTGGATGCGGCCCTTCTGGGCGTGGCGCACCGCTTCACCGGCCCGATCGATATCGGCGGTAATAGCACGGGCGAGGCCCGCTACGGTGGCGCGCTTCACCTGCTTGGCGACGGCCACGACGGCCTCGAAATCGCCATTGGACGCAATGGGGAAGCCGGCTTCGATAATATCGACGCCCATCTCGTCGAGGGCTTCGGCGACCTGCAGCTTTTCTTCAAGCGTCATGGTGGCGCCGGGCGATTGTTCGCCGTCGCGCAAAGTGGTGTCGAAGATGAAGACGCGGTCTTTATTGCTATCGATCGTGGGGGCGGTCATTGCTCGTTTTCCTATCGGCGGCCCAGAGTCATGGCTCTGCAGGCCGGACATTTACTGTTCGGCTGATGGCGTTATCCCCTGACGACCCGCTCGGTTCCGAGCTGCCGGTGATCAGGGGCTGATAAGAAGGAGGAGCAGAGCAGCGGGCAGAAGCAGCATGCTTGCAGCCAAGACAAGGCGGGCCTGCTTGGCCTGGCTTTGTTCGATGGCGATTGCAATGGCGCGCTTGCGCTGCATTTACGAGAGTCCTGTTTGAATCGAGAATGCGCCAAACACGCCGTGGATGCAAGGACGACTTGCGCGATTTCCGTTCGCCGTTAACGCCAAGCTACTCTTCGGCCAGCCTATTCCCCCAGATCAAGCATCCCCTCGCCCACGATAATGGCATGCCCGCCAATGCCGCCATGCACCAGCACGCCATTGTCCTTGCGCAATTGCAGGGTGATGCGGCAGGGGCGACCCATTTCATGGCCCTGGCGCAGCGCATAATCGGCCTGCCCGGTGGCGAAATCGGCATGCTCGGACAAAAGGCCAATCAACGCCGCGACGGCCGAGCCGGTGCCGGGATCCTCGGGCGAGCCGGGGGTGAATTTGCGGGCGGCAAAATCATTGTCCGCCTCATCCGGCGTGCGGGTGAAGATATAGGCGGAATGCCGGCCATGCGGAAATGCCTGCCGCCACTTGCCCTCAACGAGCTGGATACGCGCGAGTACTTCGGCGTCACGCACCGGCACCAGATGAAACACATTGCCGGCCGAAAACACCGCGGGGCGCAGGCTGCCGCAGCCGATTTCGTCAACCGCTATACCCAGCGCCTCAGCGATATCGCCGATATCACCCGGCTCCCCGGCCCGTTCCGGCAGACGCGGCAAGGCAAAACGCGCCTCCCCACTGCGTTTGTCGACGCGTTCGAACAGCGCCGTAATCAGGCCGACCTGCTCCTCGATCCGCATCGCACTGGCTTTGTTTTGCAGCCCCAGCGCCACGGCGGCGCCAATGGTAGGGTGGCCGGCAAACGGCAGCTCGGTATCCGGAGTGAAAATGCGAACCGCAGCGGTATTGCGCTCGGCATGCGGCTTGAGGATGAACACGGTTTCGCTGAGATTGAACTCGTTGGCGATAGCCTGCATCTCGCCATCGAGCAGGCCATCGGCTTTGAGCACCACGGCCAGCGGATTGCCCTTGAGGCGATCGCGCGTAAAGACATCGAGCAGCAGGTAATTGAGTTTCATCGCGGCACCCCAGAGCGATGCCCCGCTATTCGCGGCAAAGCCGCGCTACAGTCAAGTGTATCCGCGCCGAAATCGCCCTATTGCTTGGGCAGAGCGAAGCTTTTCTTGTCGAGCCGCAGATGATCGCACAGCGCATCGACCGCCACGCCATGATCGTCGCGCCCCGGCAGGCCCGAAATGGTGAGCGCCCCAACAATGCCCGCGCCCGTCACGCGGATCGGAAAACCGCCGCCGGCAATGACATAATCAGCCGGGTCGGCGCCGGATTGCGGCGGGAATGGTGCCTCGCCCCGCTCCAGCACCAGCCGATAGCTGGCGCGCTGGAAACGGCGCACCGAATTGATCTTCCGCCGCACCCATTCGGCATTGTCAAAGCTGGTGCCCGCCGTAGCCGTGAAGAACAATTGCCGGTCCCAGGTGCGGATGTCGACCACGAGGCTAAGATTTTCGGCCAGCGCGCGAGCCCGGATGGCCGAGCCGATCTCGTAAGCTACGGCTTCGTCGAATACCGGCAGCACCAACTCGGCTTCCTGCTTCTTGACCAGGGCGATATCGTCGGCAGCGCTCATGTCAGCGGCTCTTTGCAGTCAATGCGGACCAGGCCGCGTAAAGGGGTTCGCGGCTGGGGGCCTGGCCGGCGAAATTGACCAAGGCTGGGTCGATGGTGACCCAGGGCTGCTTGCGATCGGCCCAGACATTGCCGACCGGCACTGCCCAGCTCATGTCGTCCAGCGTGCCGGCGCGCACCATGATCAGCTCAATGGCCGCCTGCGGCTCATTCCAGATGCGCGTATGGCAGGTGGGGCAGGACATCTGCGCGATCTGGCGACCGCTGTCGGCGGTGACAACATAGGCCGCGAGCTTTCCGGCGATCAGTTCGATATCGCCGCGCCGCACCGGCATTGTCATCTGAAAAGCCCCGCCGGTACTGCGCTGGCAATCCTTGCAATGGCAATTGTAAACCGCCAACGGCGACGCCTTGAGCCGATAGCGCACCGCGCCGCACACGCAGCCACCCTCGACGGGAAATTCTGGCAAACTCATCGCGCCCTCCCGACTCGACATTTCGCCAAGCCAGGGCTGGTTTTAGCCGAGTTTGCGGAATCAAAGAAGTAGCGGACTCGCCACTAAACTATGTGGCCGGCGGCGAAGGCTTGCGCTACCGCAATCGCATAAGGCACTGCCCCTGCCCGTTCGGCCTCATCAGGCGAACGGATGGCAATGACATCGGCCAATTCGCGATGCTCCTGCACGCTCAGATTTGCACGTATCCTTGCCATCAGATCCGCTGCCGGTTCGGCGAAGCGAAATACCCGGCCGATCGACAACCTCGGCCCGTCGAGCACGGCAACGCTCATGCCGGCTTTGGCATCCTGTGCCGCCAGTCCGGTTTCCTCGGACAGCTCAAGTTCGATGGAACGCAGCACGTCGACGCGTCCGTCGGGCAGCACATCGCGCGGCTCAAGCGCGCCGCCCGGCGGATAGATCCGGCCGGCATTGGCGGTTTGCCCGCCCATCACCCCATAAATGAGCGCATTATCGCTGCTCACGATCAATGCCCAGCCGAAGGTGTGGCAGAGCCCGATATCGGGAAAGCCCTGGCTGCGCCAAAGCATGAATGCCGAATAGGCATCCTCGAGCGCCTCCGCCTGCAATGCGCCATCGCGGATCGCGACCGGCCCGCCGCCTGGCGCTGTCAGCCCAAGAATGCGCCCATCCCACAGGTGCGGATTGGCGTCGAGTGCCGATTGCCAAAAGGCCGGCACCTCGGCGCGCATAGCGGGTGGCAGCGGCCAGGCGCCGGGCACCAGACGAATATCGATTTGCGAAACGGGAACGATCTGCATGGCAGAAAGAAAACGGCCGGGTCGCCCCGGCCGCTTTGTCGCTTAGTTCTTGGCCTTGTCGACCAGGGCGCCGGCCTTGATCCAGGGCATCATGTCGCGCAGCTTGCTGCCGACTTCTTCGATCTGGTGTTCGTCGGCGAGGCGACGAGTCGCCTTGAAGCGCGAACCGCCGGCCTTGATTTCCTGCATCCAGTCGGAGGTGAACTTGCCCGACTGAATGTCGTTGAGCACGCGCTTCATCTCGGCCTTGGTTTCCGAGGTGATGATGCGTGGGCCAGTGACGTACTCGCCCCACTCAGCGGTGTTCGAGATCGAGTAGTTCATGTTGGCGATGCCACCCTGATAGATCAGGTCGACGATCAGCTTCACTTCGTGCAGGCACTCGAAATAGGCCATTTCCGGTGCATAACCGGCTTCGACCAGCGTCTCGAAACCAGCACGGATCAGTTCGACCAAACCGCCGCAAAGCACAGCCTGCTCACCGAACAGATCGGTTTCGCATTCTTCGCGGAAATTGGTTTCGATGACGCCCGAACGGCCGCCGCCAACGCCCGAAGCATAAGCCAGCGCGATGTCATGGGCATTGCCCGACGCGTCCTGATGCACGGCGATCAGGCATGGCACGCCGCCACCCTTCTGGTATTCGCCACGCACGGTATGACCCGGGCCCTTGGGCGCGATCATGATCACGTCGACGGTCGACTTGGGCTCGATCAGGTTGAAATGCACGTTCAGGCCATGCGCGAAAGCCAGCGCCGCGCCGTCACGGATATTGGGCTCGATATGCTGCTTGTAGATATCGGCCTGCAGCTCATCGGGGGTCAGCATCATGATGACGTCGGCCCACTTGGACGCGTCGGCGACGGACATCACCTTGAGGCCTTCGCCCTCGGCCTTCTTGGCCGACGGGGAGCCCGGACGCAGCGCGACGACGACGTCGGTGACGCCCGAGTCGCGCAGGTTCAGCACATGGGCATGGCCCTGCGAACCGTAACCGACAATCGCCACTTTCCGCGATTTGATGATGTTCAGATCGGCATCCCGATCGTAATAGACGCGCATTGGATCACTCCCTGTTATGCGTTGCCTCCACCCCATACAGGGTGAAGAATTGGTCAGTCGCGGCCTTCACATCGGCTTCGATATTGGCCTCGATATTGGATTGGGTCAGCGTGCTGTCGCCCAGCAGCAGACGGATCTGCACATCGCGGACGACAAGGCCGAAAAACGTGCGGTACGCATCTTCGCTATTGGCAAAGCGCAGCAGGCGCGCGTCCTTGCCGGCCTCGAGGATGGGCTTGAGCCGCCGGCGAATGCCCATCGGCCCGTTTTCGAGCACGATCAGCCCCAGCCGGTCCTTCTCCTGGGCGGCATGCGTAATGGCAGTGCGATTGAGGGTAACCGAGACATCGCCAATGATGACGGTGAGCAGATCGCGCGCAAACTGCTCCATGCTCAGCCGCAGTGCCTTGGCGCTGAGATGGGAGCGATCCACCTGCGGCATGCGCACCTTGGCCGCCTGCCACTGCACCGTGGCGGTCAGCAGGCCATCGCGGTCACCGAACCACTTGTAGAGCGTTTCCTTGGAACACGACGCGCGCCGCGCCACCGCGGTCATGGTCAGCCCGTCCCCGTTTTCCACGAGCAAATCCAGCGCCGCCGTCAGCACAGCCTGCTGGCGGGGGGTGAATGTCTCTTCATTGACCTTGATGGTCAGCGGCACGGGTCAGTCCTCACGCGATGCGGCCGATGGCTCAGCCGATTTCGACGAGAGGCGTACCGTACGGTACGGTTCGTTGCAAGCAGTTTGTTGCAAGCGTTAGTCAGCAGCCTGGTGGTAGGTGGCCGCCCACCCGCCAAAACCGCTGATGTCGGGCTGCCCAATGGTAGCGGCCGCTTCGCAGAGGAAGCCGGTGATCTGGCTGCCATCCTCCAGTTCCAGTTTGCCGACGCCCAGCGGCGCCGGGATACGGGATACAAAATCGCCAAAACCGGCAAGCGGCAAGGCCCACACCTCGACCGCGATCTTGCTGCCGCCGGATGCTGTTCGAACCAGACCTGGCTTTGGCGGGGTCGTGCCCAGCGCGAAGAGCTGGTATTTGTCACTGGTCGTCGCAGCCCGGCGAAAAATGGCGCCACACTCCAGCAATTCATGATTGAGCGCCATGCCGGAAAGATGAGCGCCCACCACGGCGATTTCGCGATAATCCGCACCAAGCTCAGGCTCGCTCGGTGCCGGATAGGCATTGGCGAACATGCCAAGCGACAGGCGGGTGGCACGGTGGAACGCGGCAGCGACACCCGCAGCCTTTGCCTCGGCAAAGCCGGGCGCCAGGAAGGTCACACCCAGCGGCAGGCCATCGACGCGAAAACCATTGGGCACGGCAATGCCGCACAACCCCATCAGGTTGACGAAATTGGTGTAGATGCCCAGCCTGGCATTGAGCGCGATCGGGTCGGCTTCAATCTCGGACTTGCGGTAAATGGTGGGCGTTGTCGGCACCATCAGCACGGCAATATCGTCCCAGATCGGGCGAGTAGCGCATTTGAGCTCGGCAATACGATGGATCGCGCCAAACGTGTCGAGCGCAGTGAACTTGCCGGAATTGGACAATATCTGCCGCGTGACCGGATGGATGGCGTCACGATGGCGTTCCAGCACCGCGTCGAGGCTCAGTGCCCGCTCGGAAATCCAGGGACCTTCATAAAGGATGCGCTGGGTTTCCTCGAACGGCGCAAAGTCGACCTCCACCGCCTCGCCACCCAGTGCTTGCAGGCGTTTGACGGCCTCCGCAAACAGCCGTTCGGCTTCGCTGTCGCCAAAGAACCGCAAGGCTGCGCCCTTGGGGATGCCGAAGCGGAAATGCGGCGCTGGGGCGGCTGGCACCAGCGGCACCAGATCGGCCTCGGGCTTGGAGAATGGATAGGATGGATCGTAGCCCGCGATGAGGCGCAGCACGTCCATGCCGTCTTCCACGGTCAGCGCGAACACCGCCAGGGTCTCGATGGTCTTGACGCACCCGCCGCCCGAAACGCAGGCATTGCTGACCAGGCCCGGCGTCGGCTTGATGCCCACGATATTGTTGAAACCCGCCGGCACCCTGCCCGATCCTGCGGCGTCATTGGCGATGGAAAAACTCGCTAGCCCCGCCGCGACCGAAACCGCCGAGCCGGAGCTGGAGCCGCCGGAGATGAAATCCTCGTCGAACACCGAGGAACAGGCGCCATAAGGCGTGCGCATACCGACGAGGCCAATGCCGAACTGATCCATATTGGTCTTGCCGATCAGGATGGCGCCGGCGTCGAACAGGCGGGTAATGGCCTGCCCACTGGTCTGCGCAATATAGGCGCCTTCCGGCAGGGCATTGGTGGTGGGCAGCCCCACTATGTCATTGCAATCCTTGACAGAAAACGGAATGCCCCAGAGCGGGCGTCCGTCATAGCCCGCGCTCTCCAGCGCCGCTGCGGCGGCCAAGGCGTCCGCCCGATCGACAAGATGGATCCACACATGATCCTCGCCACGCGCGGCGATACGGTCATAAATGGCCGAGATGACCCGGGTCGGCGTCAGCGCCCCACTGGCATAGCCGGCGCTGAGCGTGGAGAGGTCTAGGCTGCCGGTAGTGGCGGACCAATTGGTCTCAAGCATGGTGTAAATTCCCCTGAGGAGCCAGCGCGGCGTGGATGGCGGCGCTGTCGGCTACCGCGCCGAACAGGCCGTTGCCGAAAGTAGTCATGCGCAATTGCGCGGTGTGGCGAGCGGGGCTAGTGGCCTTGCTGGCGTCGGATACCAGCAGGCATTCAAACCCCATGTCATTGGCAGTGCGCTGAGTGGCGTGGACCAAGCCATCAGTCGGCAGGCCCGCGATCAGCAGATTGTGGGTGCCACGCTGGCGCAAATCGGCTTCGAGCTGGGTACCAAAAAACGCATTGTCGCCGCGATGCTGCACAGCTTTCGACCGATACAGAGCAAGGTCTGAAACCAGCGCCTCCGCAGCCCGCTGCGACACCACCACGGCAATGCCGAGACTGTGGGCCAGATCGGCAAGCCCCATCGCGACGGCAAGCTCACTTTGGGCACCAACGTTACGGACAGTGCTCTCGTGAAAGCCCAGGAGGAGGAGTGCGGTGTCAGCGGCATTCCATTGGCCATCAAAGGGCCAGGCATAGGGATTAGCGGCAATAGTTGGAAACGTGTCAGGCATCAGCGTGCTCGAGCATGGCGGTGAAGCCGGCCGTATTGGAGACGCCGCCCCAGCGACCGCCATAGGCTTTGAGAATATCCATGGCGGCGGCGTGGTTGGCGGTCTCGACAGCCGCGGTGCAGTCTTCGAGCACCACGCATTCCAAACCCCGCTCAAAGCCATCACGGAAGGTCGATTGCACGCAACAGTCGGAGGTGACGCCGACAATGACCAGCCGGTCTATGCCGCGTGCCTGCAACTGCTCTTCCAGGTCCGTGGCGTAAAACGAGGACTTGCCGGGCTTGTCGATGATCAACTCGCCCTCGATCGGCGCCAGCTCCGGCACGATCTGCCAGCCCGGTTCCCCACGCACCAGAATACGGCCAGCGGCACCCATATCGCCAATGCCCAGGCCATGGACACGCGTACGCCATTGCTTGTTGGCAGGCAGATCGGACAAGTCCGGCTTGTGCCCTTCGCGCGTATGGATGACCGTGATCCCAGCCGCACGCGCGGCGGCAAGCACGCGCTGGATCGGGGCAATCATGGCGCGCGTATTGCTGACATCTTCGCCCAGCTGGTCGACCCAGCCGCCGGGGGCGCAGAAATCGACCTGCATATCGATGATCAGCAACGCCATGGCGCTGCGGCGCGCTGGCGCGATCTCGGGCCAGAAATCGCTCATGTCAAAGCGCCATGCCGGACGCGGCGTCGAACACATGGATGGCAGCTGGATCAACCGCAAAGGACAGCGCTTCCCCGCTGATAATGTTGAGCCCGCCATCCAGCACGACCCGCAACCGGGGGCGGATGGCATGCAGGTCCTCTTCCTGCTCGATCACGCCGGGCGACACCACTTCGGCATCGGCAATATCGAGATGGGCCAGCAGCGTCGCGCCCAAATCCTCGACAAAGGCAGCGCGCGCCATGAGCCCACCGGTAGGCGCCATCTGCGGCACCAGCCGCAATGCCTCGGGGCGAATGCCGATGACCACAGCCTGCCCGACGCTCATCCCTTCCCTGCCCACGATCGGCAAAGTGAAGGCGCCGGTCTGCGCCGCCAGGCCGCCGTCGAGACTGCGCAAAGTGCCTTTGAGAAAGTTGATGGGCGGCGAGCCGATGAAGCTGGCGACAAACAGATTAACCGGCTTGTCATAGAGCCGGCGCGGCGTGTCGAGCTGCTGCAAACGGCCCTTGTTCATCACGGCAACGCGGTGGCCCATGGTCATGGCCTCCACCTGGTCATGGGTGACATAGACCGTGGTCACCGCCGTCATCCGTTGCAGCTTGGCGATCTCGGCCCGCATCTGCCCACGCAGGCGGGCATCGAGATTGGACAGCGGCTCATCCATCAAAAAGGCATTGGGCGAACGCACCAAAGCGCGGCCCATGGCGACGCGCTGACGCTGGCCGCCCGATAGCTTGGCCGGCTTCCGATTGAGGAAATCGGTGAGTTCGAGCAGCGCCGCTGTCTCGCGCACCTTTGCCTCGATCGCTTCCCTCGGGACACGCCGCACCTTGAGACCGAAGGCGATGTTTTCCGCGACCGTCAGGTGCGGATAAAGCGCGTAGGACTGGAACACCATGGCGATGTTGCGGTCGCGCGGCGCTAGCTCATTGGCCACTTCACCATTGATGATCAACCGGCCCCCGGTAATGTCCTCAAGCCCCGCAATCATGCGCAGAGCGGTGGATTTGCCGCAGCCCGAGGGACCGACCAGCACCATGAATTCGCCATCGGCGATTTCCAGATCCAGCTCGTTTACGGCCGAATGGCCGCCTTCATAGGTCTTGGAAACGCGCTCGAAGATTATCTGGGCCATGTCGGCAGTCCCCGCAGTGTCGGCTCATTGAACGCCATTGGTCGCGCCCTGAACGAAATATCGATTGAGAAAGAGCGCCATGAGCACGATGGGCACGGTGGAAAAATGCGCCAGCGCGCCCAGCGTGCCCCAGGTGATGTCCTTGGTGCCATAGGCGGTGAGCAGCGCCACCGACAGCGGCTTGGAATCGAGCTTGGTGAGAAACATGGGGTATAAAAAGTCGTTCCAGGAGAACATGACGCAGAACAGGATGCAGGCGATAATGCCCGAACGCGCCGCCGGCACGGCGACCTTGAAAAACGCGCCGAACTGGGTGCAGCCATCGGTCATGGCCGCCTCTTCCATGTCCTTGGGCAGCGCCCGGAAATAGGAGAACATCATCCAGGTGACGAAGGCGCAGTTGAGCATGGTGTTGATGATGATGACGGCCCACCAACTGCCCAACAGGCCCACATCGCGCATCATCAGGTAAAACGGGATCAGCGCCGCAATGGCCGGCACCATGCGGATGGCGAGGAAGAAATAGGCCACGCCATTGGCCAGCCGTGAGCGCGAACGCGCCAGCGCATAGCCGGCCGGCACGCCCAGCAGCAGCGAGAGAAAAGCCGCGCCGAGGCTGATGATCAGCGAGGAGCGGGTGAGCGAAGCCACATCGAAATAGGACATGACCGAGCGGAATTGATCCAGCGTCGGAGTGAAATCGAGCCGTGGCGGCACGCTGAAAATCTGGTTGGAGGGCTTATAGGCCGTGGCGATCAGCCAGGCGACCGGCAGCAGGAACAGCACGGTGATGACGATGAGGGCGCTGCGCTCGGCAATGATATGGCGCTGGGAAATCTTGCTCATCGCTTCACCGCCCATTGATGCGCACATCGGCGCGCCGCACGCAGAAAATCAGCACGCCCGCCATGATGGCAATGAACAGGATGGTCACATTGCCGATGGCCGAGGCGTAGCCGACATTGAAGAATTGCAACCCCTGCTTGACCGCCAGCAGCATCAGCGTGTTGGTCGCATCATTGGGTCCGCCCCCGGTCGTCACATAGACCGTGTCAAACACCCGGAAGGCATCCATGGTGCGCAGCACCAGTGCGAGAAAGATCGAGGGCAGCATCAGCGGCACGATCAGCATGGTGAAGCGCTGCAAGCTCGTCGCGCCATCAGCTTGCCCGGCTTCAAGCACATCGGATGGCAGCGATTTGAGGCCCGCCAGCAGGATCAGCGCCATCAGCGGCGTCCATTCCCAGCAATCGATCAGGATCAGCGTCCACAGCGCCGTGCTGCCATCGGTCATCAACCCGGTGCGCGGACCAATGCCCGCATTGGCCAGGAAATAGCCGATCAGCCCATAATCGGCGCCAAGCAGGGCCTTGTAGATCAGGCCCACCACCAGCGGCGTGATGGTGGCCGGGATCAACAGGAAAGCCAGGCATATCCGGTTGAAACGGCTATCCCGCCACAGCAGCAGCGCCAGCCCAAACCCCAGCACCAGCTGAATGGCGACGCTGAAAATAGTGAACTGGAACGTGTTGAGAATGGCCTGGCGCGCCGAGCGATCGGCAAAGATATCGAAATAATTATCGAGCCCCACGAACTTCGTGCGGTTGGGCTTGAGCAGATTGTAGTCGAAAAAGCTGTACCAGACGCCCTGCGCCAGCGGCCACACCCCGACCACCAGCACATAGAGCACAGCGGGCGCGCCGAGGCAGAACAGGAACAGGCGGCGATTGTCGGTATAGGAGCCAGAAAACGGCAATCGGCGGCGGGCAGGTTTGCTCTGCGGCAAAGCACCATCCTCTTGGTCGATCACACCGGACTGGCTCATAAGAAATTCCGCCTTGCTGGGCATAACTGGGCGGCCACGGGCCGTCGCGAGAGCTCCCCGCAGCGAGTGCGGGGAGCCGAGGATCGGGACTAAAACAGCTCTTCAGCCTTGGCCTGAGCTTCGTCCAGCGCCGCCTGCGGCTCTGCCGCCCCAGCCAGCACGGAGTTCACCGCAGTCCCCAGCAGGTCCTGCAATTCGGGATACTGCGGGATACGCGGCCGGTATTCGCCATTGCCGTTTTCGTAGGTCTTGGCGATGACGGGCAGGAAATCGAACTTGGCCAGCAGGTCCGGGTCGGTCATTTCGCTTTTGCGCATGAACGAGCCGGCGCCTTCCATATTGAATTCCTTATGGATGGTCCTGCTGGTCAGCCATTTGATGAAGGTCCAGGCCGCTTCCTGCTGGGATTGCGTGATATCGGCATTGATCGCCATGCCCCAGCCGCCCACGCCATAGCGGGGCTCAAGCCCTTCCGCGACGGGCGCCGTGGCAATGCCCACCTTGCCCACCACATTGGAGACGGCGGGGTCGCTATAGCCAGGCGCGCCGACCGACCAGGTCTGCATCATGGCGACTAGGCCCTGGCGGAAGCTCTCCTCGCGTCCGCCCCAATCATATTCGATGGCGCCCGGAGGAGCGGTATCGGCAAACAGCTCCTTATAGACATCAAGGCTATGCACGTTCTCGGCCGAATTCAGCGCCGGCTTGCCATCGGCGCCCATGATGGAGCCCCCGAGCTGGCTATTATACTGCATCCAATCCTGCGCGACGGCGGGGCCCATCTGCCCATTGGCGACAAAACCATACTGGTTCTTGGCCGGATCGGTCAGCGCCTTGGCGTCGGCCACAAAATCTTCGGTCGTGGTGGGCACCTTGAGACCCGCGGCCTCGAACAGGTCCTTGCGATAAGCCAGCACATTGGCATAGCCCGCAAAGGGGAAGGCGACGTAGCGCCCTTCATATTGGCCCAAAGCTTCGAGCAGCACCGGGTAGATATCGTCCAGGTCCATCTCGGCGGCGTCGCGCTTAACCCAATCGGTCAGATCGACCGAATAGCCGTTTTCGGCATATTGCCCGGCCCACACGATATCCATGGTGACCAGATCATAGCCCTTGGTGTCGCCGATAAAATCGGCGGTCGTCTTGGTCAGCAGCTCGCCATAGCTGAGGATTTCGACCCGCAGATCGGCGCCGGTGTCTTCCTTGAACTTTGGCGCCAGCTTGGCGAGCACGGCGCCGAACTGGTCATTCTGAGAGGCGAGCGTCAGCGTCACCCCGGCCAGCGGCTTGTCCTGCGCCAGCGTGGTCGAAGCCATGAGCGCCGCAAACCCAACACCGAGAATGCTGGCACGGCATAGAAGCGAAGTGGGAAAAACCTTGGTCATCGGAACCCTGCCTTCAAGGAGGTTGATTACGGGAGGCGAGCCTATCCAAACCCTTTAACCTGTCAAACAGAATTTCACATAACTTCCAAAAATATAACTTATTGCAACATGCATGCCCAAGGTATTGTCAGAGTGACTAAAAAATAGACGACCCAAGACTTTGATACGCGCATTGGCCGCTGGAGATAACGCCATTTTATCCGGTTACACGGGAAGTTTTGTTTAGTGCTCACCGATTGGTCGGATGAATTTTGACCAGCATGAAGGCCAGCAAAAGCGCGCTAAGCCCCCACATTTTGCCGTGAAAACTGGACCTGGAATCCAACATTCCCTATCAAAATCACGCGCCGGGTTTCAAAAATTACACATTCAAACACTTTACAGCTGCGCCCTCCGGTATAAGCTCGCACCACTCACCCAAGTCCAGGAGGCCCTTAGCCATGACCGGTCTCACCCCTGCCTTGATGGCGCTGGAAGCCCGCGCGCTCAGCGACCTGGCGCTGGTGGAAAAGCCGCTGCGCCAATGGGTGCCGCCGCGCACCCTGCCCTCGGGCGAGCTGGTACGGGACGTCGTCATCATCGGTGCGGGCCTGTCAGGGCTCGCCATCGGCTTCGGGCTCAAGCAGCAGGGCGTCGGCAATGTGCTGGTGCTCGATGCGGCCGCGCAAGGGCAGGAAGGCCCGTGGATCACCACGGCGCGCATGCGCACGCTGCGCTCGCCGAAAACGCTGACCGGCCCCGATCTGGGCCTGCCCTCGCTCACCTATCGCGCCTGGCACGAGGCCGTGCATGGCCCCCAGAGTTGGACCAGCCTTGAGATGATCGCCCGGCAGGATTGGATGGCCTATCTCATCTGGTTCCGCCGCGTCATCGGGCTCGATATCCGCAATGACACAAGGCTGCTGGCCATCGAAGAAGGCCCCAATGGGCTGATCACCCTGCGGCTCGACCACAACGGCGCAGCCGAAACACTGACCTCCCGCAAAGTGGTGCTGGCGACCGGCATGGAAGGATCGGGCGGCCTGCACATCCCCGATGCCATAATCGGCGCCTTGCCGCGCGAGCGCTGGACCCATAGCGGCGAGGCCTTCGACGCAACAACGCTGGCGGGCAAGGATGTCGGTGTGATTGGCGCCGCCGCCTCAGGCTTTGATTGGGCGGTGACGGCGCTGGAAGCCGGCGCGCGCAGCGTTACCGTACTAGCGCGGAGCCAGGCGCTGCCGCAGACCGAAGTGCTGGACTGGTCCAATTTCCCGGGCTTCCTCAACCATTTTTCCGACCTCGACGACCTGCAACGTTACCGCTTCGCGCGGCGGCTGCTCTCGTTCAAAACCCCGCCAACCATCGCCATGTACGAGCTCGCCATGGGCTTCCCCAATTGCCGTCTGGTGCTTGGCACGCGAACCGGCGCAGCACAGCTGGAAGGCGACGCCATCACGCTCACCGCCGATAGTGGCGAGCGCTACCGCTTCAACCATTTGCTGCTGGGCACCGGCTATTCCATCGATCTGGCCCGACGGCCCGAACTGGCCGGGCTGGTGGACGAAATCGCGCTCTGGAAGGACCGCTTCACCGCCCCACCCGGCGAAGAAGACCCAGCCCTTCTGGCCTATCCCTTCCTCGGCCCAGCCTTCGAATTCACCGAAAAAGTGCCGGGTGCCGCGCCCATCCTGGGCAATATCCATGTGTTCAACCACGGCGCTGTCCCCAGCCTCGGCCCGGTCTGCAATGGCATAACCGGGCTCAAATCCGGCGTGCCCAAGATCGTCGCAGGGATTTCCCGCGGCCTGTTCCTGGCCGACGCGCAGGCGCATTACCACGCGCTCGATCGCTACGACAAAGTCCACTTCGCCCCAGCCAGCGCGGTCGCTTCATGAGCACGACGCTATTTTCCGATGTGATGCTACCCAGCGGCGATCGCGCCGATGTGTTGGTCAGCGGCGGCCGCATCACCAGGATTGCGGGGCCAAACACGCTAACGGCGGACACGGCGGAATTGGTGCCGGGCACCGGGCTATTGCTGGCGCCCTCCTTTGTCGAGGGCCATATCCATCTCGACAAGACGCTGCTGGGCCTGCCCTTCATCTCGCATCTGCCCGGCGATAGCGTCGGCGAGCGGATCGAGCGCGAAAAGCAGCTGCGCCGCTCGGTCACGCTACCCGTGCTCGAACGCGGCGCAAAACTGATCGAACAGATCGTGCCCTTCGGCACGGGTCTGGTGCGCAGCCATGTCGATATCGACACCGAAATCGGTCTCGCCCATCTTGAGCAATTGCTCGCCCTGCGCCAGCGCTATGCCAGGCTGATCGATCTGCAAATCGTGGCCTTTCCGCAAAGCGGCATTCTGCGCGATCCCGGCACAGCCGAGTTGCTCGATGCCGCCCTAAGCAATGGCGCGGACCTTATTGGCGGGCTCGATCCGGCAGGGATCGATGGCGATATCAGCGGCCATCTCGACGTGGTGTTCAGCCTCGCCGAAAAGCACGGCGCCGGCATCGATATCCACCTGCACGATGGCGGCCTGCTGGGCCTTTTTGAACTGACCGATATCGCCGCACGAACCAAAGCCGCTGGATTGGGCGGCCGCGTCGCCGTCAGCCACGCCTTTTGCCTGGGCGAACCGCTCGACATCGGGCCAACGCTCGAGGCTTTGGCCGGCGCAGGCGTGGCGATCATGACCAATGGCCCCGGCCCCGTCCCCATGCCGCCGGTCAAGCGCCTGCACGCAACCGGCGTTACAGTGTTTACCGGATCGGACAATATCCGCGACGCTTGGGCGCCCTATGGCAATGGCGACATGCTGGAACGCGCCATGCTGATCGGCTATCGGCAGGGCCTCTTGGCCGATGCCGATATTGCCCTGACCTTCGATATGGCAACCCATCACGCCGCCCGCGCCCTTGGCGTCACAACCTATGGCATTGCCGAGGGCCAACCCGCCGATCTCGTCTTGATGAGTGCCAACTCAACCGCCGAGGCCGTCGCCACGCGCCCCGCACGCCGCATGGTGATGAAGGCTGGCCTGGTGGTCGCCGCCAATGGCGTGCTGGTGGGCCGGTGAGAGGCCCGGCGCGCTCCAAAACGGGCATGGTGACCAGCCCGCATGTCCTCGCCAGCCAAGCCGGCGCACGCGTTCTCGCAGCCGGTGGCACCGCTATCGACGCAGCAATCGCCATGGCCGCTGTTCTCAGCGTGGTCTACCCACATTTCTGCGGGTTAGGCGGCGACGCGGTCTGGATCATCGCCGACAGTTCCGGCCGCCGCACCTGCCTGATGGGGATCGGCGCGGCCGCCTCAAACTATCCCGATTTTGCCGACCAACCCATCCCCACCCGTGGCCCATTGGCCGCGCTGACCAGCGCCTGTGCCGTGCACTCTTGGGGCACCGCCCTGGACTATTCTGCCGAACATTGGGGCGGCTCGGGGCAGCTTCCCGACCTAATGGCCGACGCAATCGGCCTTGCCGAAAACGGCTTCGCCCTCAGCCCATCACAAGCCTTCTGGCTCAATTTCCGCGCCAGTGACTATGCCAATTGGCCCGGCTTCGCCGCAATCTTCGCGCCGGATGGCCGGATACCTCGCGCGGGAGAACGCTTCGCCCAGCCGCAACTGGCCGCAACCCTGCGCGAACTCGCCCGCGACGGCATTGCCGGGTTTTATGAGGGGCCGCTAGCCGCCCGCATTGCGGCCGGACTGGCGGAAGCCGGCTCGCCCCTGACAGCAACCGATCTGGCAGCGACACGCACCCAAATCGCCGCACCGATCAGCCTCAACTACCGTGGCTTTGAACTGCTGGCCCCGCCACCGCCCACGCAAGGCGTGACCACGCTGGCAATCTTGGGCGTGCTCGAGCGTTTCAATCTGTCCGAAATGCAGCTGGGCAGCGCGGCCCATTATCACCTGCTGGTCGAGGCCGTGAAACAGGCCTTCCTCGACCGCCAGGGCATTGCCGACCCAGACTTTGTCGCCCAACCGGTAGACCATTGGCTTTCAGGCGGCACTCTCGCTGACAAAGCAGCCGCAATCGATCCCGACCGGGCGTTGGACTGGCCCGAGCCCTACCAAAGCGCCGACACGGTTTATTTCGGCGCCACCGATGCGCAAGGCGGCAGTGTCAGCGTGCTCCAGAGCACCTATTTCGACTGGGGCAGCGGCGTGGTGGCCGGCGACACCGGCATCATCTGGCAGAACCGCGGCGCGGCCTTTTCGACCCTTGCCGGGCATCCCAACGAGATCGTGCCGGGCAAACGTCCCTTCTACACGCTCAATCCCGGCATAGCCCTGAAAGACAACCAACCCGCCCTGCTCTATGGCACGCAAGGCGCCGATGGGCAGCCGCAGACGCTGTCCGTGGTCCTGAGCGGCCTAATCGATTTCCACCTCGACCCAGCCCAGGCGCTGGCCCTGCCGCGCTTCCTGCTCGGCAAGACCTTTTCCGACGCCAGCGACAATCTCAAGCTCGAAGAAACCGTGGGCGCCGCCGTGACGGCCGACCTCGCACGCCGCGCCCATCGCCTGAGCCCCCTCCCCGCACTGAGCCCGCTAGCCGGACAGGCCGGCGTGATCGCCATCAACGAATATGGCCTCCTCGGCGCGCACGACCCGCGCGGCGACGGCACGGCCATCGGCCTCTGACCGCCATGCAATCCCCTCCCCTCAGGATATCCCGCCGATGACCACACCCAGCATTGTTATCGGCCTCGATATCGGCACGACCTCCACCATGGCCATCGCCGCCCGCCTGCCCGGCGAAGTCCTCGCCGTCGCCAGCCGGCCGGTGACCTTGTCATCGCCCCATGCCGGCTGGGCCGAGGAAGACCCCGAACAATGGTGGGCCAATACCATTGCCGTCTTGCGCGAAGTAACCAGCGCGGTGCCCGCCAACGAGATTGCAGGCATCTGCGTCACCGGCATGTTGCCCGCCGTTATCCTGCTCGACGCCGATGGCAATCTGCTGCGCCCGTCCATCCAGCAAAGCGATGGCCGCTGTTCAACCGAGGTTGAAGAGCTCCGCCAGCAGGTCGATGAAACAGCGTTCCTGCAGCGCACCGGCAATGGCATCAACCAGCAATTGGTAGCCGCCAAGCTGCGCTGGATCGCCCGCCACGAGCCCACAGTTTTTACGCGGATCGCCACCGTGTTTGGCTCCTATGACTATATCAACTGGCGGCTGACCGGCACGCGCGCCGTGGAGCAAAATTGGGCGCTGGAAGCGGGCTTCACCGATCTGGCAAGCGGCCTGATCGCCGATGACCTCGTCGCGCTGGCGGGGATCGAACGGACAGCCGTGCCGCGGCGGACAGTGTCGCATGAGCAGATGGGGACGGTCTCGACCGCGGCTGCCGCCGCGACCGGATTGCCCAGGGGCCTGCCGGTATTCGGCGGCGCGGCGGACCACATCGTTTCCGCCCTCGGCGCCGGAATTACTCAAGCGGGCGACGTACTGCTCAAATTCGGCGGCGCGGGCGATATCGTCGTGGCCACCGACCGCGCCCTGCCTGATACCAGGCTCTATCTCGATTATCATCTCGTGCCGGGCCTGCTGGCGCCCAATGGCTGCATGGCCTCGTCCGGCTCGGCGCTGAACTGGCTGGGTGGGTTGATCGGGCAAAGCGCCGAAGGCGAGCGCCCCCACAAAGACCTCGACACCCTCGCCGCCGCTGTCCCGGCCGGCTCCGATGGGCTGATCTGCCTGCCCTATTTCCTGGGCGAGAAGACCCCGATCCACGATCCGCTGGCCCGGGGCAGTTTTGTCGGGCTGAGCCTCTCGCATGGGCGCGGCCATATCTGGCGGGCGCTATTGGAGGCGGTGGCCTACGGCTTCCGCCATCATGTCGACGTGCTAGCCGAAATCGGCCACGCCCCGCGCCGCTTCATGGCCTCCGATGGCGGCACCAATAGCCGCGTCTGGATGCAGATCATGGCCGATGTGCTCGGCGAGCCCGTACAATTGCTGGACAATCACTATGGCTCGGCGCTCGGCGCCGCTTTCGTCGCGGCCATAGGCTGCGGGCTGGCCAAGGACTGGTCGGAAGTGTCGGCACTATCCCGCATGGGCGACTTGATCATGCCCAACGCGAACAACCACGCCGTCTACGACCATTCCTATGCGCGCTATCGCGACCTCTATGAGCGGCTGAAGCCATACTTTCAGGCGGAAGCAGCATGAATTTCGATTTCGTGCTGCGCGATTGCCATATCGCGCCGGGCCAGCCGCTGCTCGATATCGGCGTCGCAGCCGGCAAGATCGCGGCCATGGCGCCCGGCCTGCCGCATGAGGGGCCAAGCGAGTCAGCCGGCGGACGCTATGTGTCGGCGGGGCTGGTCGAAACCCATATCCACCTCGACAAAGCCGGCATTCTCGGCCGCTGCCCGATCTGCGAGGGCACGCTAACCGAGGCCGTGACCCTGACCGCCGTGGCCAAAGCCGGGTTCACCGAGGACGATGTCTACGCCCGGGCGCGGCATGTGCTCGAACAGGCAATCGTACACGGCACGACGCGGCTACGCACCTTCGTCGAGATCGATCCACGCGCCGGCACCCGTTCCTTCCGCGCCCTGCGCCGCCTCAAGGCCGATTGCGCCCATCTCATCGATATCGAAATCTGCGCCTTCGCGCAGGAGGGCCTGACGCAGGAGATGGAGACGCTAGCCATGCTCGACATGGCCTGCCGCGAGGGCGCCGATCTGGTTGGGGGCTGTCCCTATACCGACCCAGATCCGGCGCGGCATATCGGGCTGATTTTCGATCTGGCGGAACGGCATGGCACGCGGGTCGATTTCCACATCGATTTCGACCTGTCGCCTGAACGCAGCAACCTGTCAGCAGTCATCGCCGAAACGCGCCGTCGTGGCTTCGCGGGCAAGGTATCGCTGGGCCACGTCACGCAATTATCCGCGCTTCCGGCCGAACAACGCGACGCAATCGCCGATGCGTTGGCAGCGGCCGGCATCGCGGTGACGGTGCTCCCGGCGACCGACCTATTCCTCCTGGGCCGGGATCGCGACCATCTGGTGCCACGCGGCCTGACGCCGGCGCACCTGCTGGCCCGGCGCGGCGTCGTCACGTCGCTGGCCACCAATAATGTGCTCAACCCATTCACCCCCTTTGGCGATGCCTCGCTGATCCGCATGGCCAATTTCTACGCCAATGTCGCGCAGGTGACCCGGGGCGATGACATGGATCAGGTGGTGCGAATGATCACCAGCGACGCCGCCAAAATGCTTGGCGGCACCTATGGGCTGACCATCGGCGCACCAGCCGACATGGTGATATTCGATGCGCCCGGTGCGGTCTCAGCGACACGCCAAATTGCGCCCGCCCTGGCAGGATGGAAGCGCGGCCGGCCAAGCTTCCGGCGGGCGGCGGTTGAGGTCTACCGCTAGTCGATCAACCCCATGCGCCGCGCCGCCAGAACGCGATAAAGCGGGTCACCCGTAAAACGGAATTCTTCGAGCGCGGAGAAGACCAGGCTATGGTCGTGCTCGTCATTGGAGGCCACGGCCGCGGCGGCGATGGCGCTATCCGGCGGCACCGGCAATTGGCGTTGCTGGGCCAGCCATTGCGCATCGGGCAGCGGCGGCATGCCAATCTTGGGATAGAGCGAAAGCACCACTTCCCAAAAATGCACGACAAGCGCGGGCGCATCCACCACATGCGGGCTGACCAGCCGCAGCCAATGGCTGCCGGTGACCGCATGCAGCGCCTCAAAACTCATCGTCCCGGCATAGAGCACCAGCGAGGCCGACCGCACCTTGGTCAGCACATCGGCAGCCGGAACAAGCCGCCCCAGCCGCTGCTGGAAAGCGGGAATCTCGCCCATGGCCTCGATCCATTTCCACAACAGCGTGGAGGTAACCGTGACATTGGCAAAGCTCGGCTCACCCACCATGCCCACCACCAGTTCGGCCGGCTCGGTGACGTCAGGCACGCGTTTTAGAACAGCGGGAAAGGCCAGATAAGTGGCGGCCCAATAGCCCAGCGCAATGCCGATCTCGGCCTCATCGCGGCGCAATACGGCATAGGCCAGCCGCATCAGCCCGTGCGTGGCGCTGGCGGCGACGCCAGCGGCGAGTTCGGGCATATAGCGCGCAATGGTCTCGCTGCCCCCCAGCTCGCTCACCCGCTGGGTAAAGAAATCCCGTAGATCAGTTTCGCGCTCACGATGGCCGAGATACCCCCGCCAATTCGCCTCGCTCAACGGCGCAATCGCGGGCGGCGGAAACGGCACGGCATGAGCGGCAATATAATGCGCGGCATATTCGGAAAGCCGCTCCGGACTAGCGCCAAGCCGCGTTATCGCCTCAAGCACCATGGGCAGATGGTTGGCGAGGGCATCGGGGAATTCGCCACTGCGCTGGCCGATCTCAGCAATCAACCGCCGCACATGCGTGCTGGCTCTAGGATGCCAGACTATCCCCGCCTCATTGTCCATCGTCGCCATCATTTCCCTAGTCCATCCGCACGCCGCCGGTGACATTAATGCCCTGCCCGGTCATGAAACGCGCGCTGTCCGAGGCAAGGAAACGGACAACGACAGCCACGTCTTCAGGCTCCTCGATCCGGCCCATCGGGGTCTGGCTAACATAATCCGCGCGCACTGCTTCGGGCGTCATGCCGCGCAATTCGCCTTCCCAGACGATTTCGCGCTCCTGCATGCCGGTGCGGACGAAGCCGGGGCAGACCGCGTTGATGCGGATATTCTGCGGCGCCAGCTCGCGGGCTAAAGCCTGCGTCCAGCCGAGCACGGCAAATTTGCTGGCCGAATAATGCGCCAAAAGCGGCGCGCCGACCTTGCCGGCCAGCGAAGCAGTATTGACGATAATGCCCGCTTTCCCCTCGGCCAGGAAATAGCGACAGGCGATCTGGTTGGTCAGGAAGATGCCCTTGGCATTGACATCCATGTTGAAATCCCAATCGGCGTCGGTCAGGTCAACCGAGCGCTGCATGCTCGAAACACCCGCATTAGCGCAGACAATGTCCACCCCACCGGCCTGGGCCAGCACGCCATCAAAGGCGGCCTGCACGGACTCGCGGCTGCGCACGTCGATAACGCCGGAAAAGGCATTGTCGCCCAATTGCTGTGCCAGCGCGGCGGCCCGGCCGGCATCGAGATCCAATATGCTCACCTTGGCGCCAGCCTCGTGAAAAGTCCGCACGATTGCGGCCCCGATACCCGATGCGCCACCCGTCACCAGGACGGACTTTCCTGCAAACTCCGACATGAATCTCACTATTGCCTACGCTGCGCCATCCGCGTCATTGCGAACACTCTTGCACTTTCTAACATTATATAACAAAAAACAACCTTCAATAACGCAATTCTCTGTGCTACGCCAAACATGCGAATGGGAAACCGCCTGAACAGGCATAGCGGGATAGAGGAATGACAAGAGACACATCGGAACAGGCAGAAGGCCAGCGCCCGGAGGACAATCCCAACCGGCCCGAACGCATACCTGCCGCCCTGCGGCAGGCGCGCATCATGGCCTCGTTCGAGCGCAACGGCTTTGTATCGATTGCCGGGCTGTCCGAGGAATTGGGCGTGTCCGGCATGACGGTGCGCCGGGATCTCGACCTGCTCGACAAGCGCGGCGTGCTAGCGCGCACCCATGGCGGCGCCGTGGCCCCCGGGCCGCACGCCCCGACCAGCTTTGACGAGGACGAGCCGGCATTCGACCAGCGCATGCGCCGGCAGACCCAGCAGAAATCCTCGATTGCTGCGGCGGCCGCCAAACTGGTGGGCCCCAACGAATCACTAGGGCTCGATGTGGGCACTTCCATCCTGGCACTGGCGAGTGAGTTGGCGCCGCGCCGCGACCTGCGCGTCTTCACCAATAATCTGCGCGTCGGCATGCAAATGGCCAATGGCAATGGCTCGGTCTACATCCTGGGCGGACAGATCCGCGTGCCCGAATTTTCGGTCATCGGCCCCCAGGCCATCGAAAATCTCAAGAGCCATTTCCTCGACCGCGTCTTCATTGGCGTGTCGGGGCTCGATGCCAACGGGCTCTACGATTATTCGCCCGAGGATACCGAGGTGAAGCGCGCCTTCATCGCCAATGCGGGCAGCGTGGTGGTGCTGTGCGATTCATCCAAATTCGGCCGCCGGGCGCTGTCGCGCATCGTGCCGCTGGACAAGGTGCATATCCTGGTCACCGACGCCCCGCCGCCGCCCGACATCGCCGAGGCCCTCGCCAATACCAATACCCAAGTCATCGTCGCGTCGTGAGGCCCAAGGTTTTCTGGCGCGATCCCTGCAATCAAAACTAGCCGGAGCTGCTAAATATGAGTTTGTTTGATCGTCGCCAGAAAACCGTTATTGCCATGGCGCATATCGGCGCCCTGCCCGGCAGCCCGCTTTATGATGCCGATGGCGGCGTCGACAAACTGATCGAGGGCGTCATTGCCGATATCGACAAGCTGCAGGCGGGCGGCGTCGACGCCATTATGTTCGGCAATGAAAATGACCGCCCTTACGAGCTGACCGGCTCCATCGAAGCCATCGCGGCAATGACCGCGGTGGTTCAGGCGGTCAAGCCTATGCTGAGCGTGCCCTTCGGCGTCAATTTCCTGTGGGACCCCTATGCCACCGTAGCCATTGCCGCCGCGACCGGGGCCACCTTCGCCCGCGAAATCTTCACCGGGCTTTTTGCCTCCGATATGGGCCTGTGGGAGCCAAACGCCGCCAAATCCCTGCGCCTGCGGCGCCAGCTGGGCCGCAATGATCTCAAGCTGATGTTCAACATCAACGCCGAATTTGCCGACTCGCTCGACCGGCGGCCGATCGAGCTGCGCGCCAAGAGCGCAGTGTTTTCCTCGCTGGCCGATGTGCTGCTGGTTTCCGGCCCGATTACTGGCCAGCCGGCCGAAACCTCCAACCTGCGCAGCGTGCGCGACGCCATGCCCGACACCCCGCTGTTTGCCAATACTGGCGTCAATATCGACAATGTCACCGAGATCATGTCCATCGCCGATGGCTGCGTGATCGGCACCCATTTCAAGGTCGATGGCGACACCTGGAAAGCCGTCGACGCCGCCCGCGTCTCCCGCTTCATGGACAAACTCCGCACCCTCCCCAGCGCCGCCTGACCGCGCGATTCTGGCGCTGTACCCACGGCGTCATTCCCGCGAAAGCGGGAACCTCCGTTCGGGATGCAAAGCAAGAAAACAGGGGTTCCCGCTTTCGCGGGAATGACATCGCGGATGGTTGGCAGCGTTAGCACCAAGCCAAGTTCCACCGTCATTGCCCGGCTCATCCGGGCAATCCATGCTTCAGCACATGCGGAGCGATGGATCACCCAGACCAGCCGGGTGATGACGATAAAGGAAGGGACCAGCGCAAGCGGCAAGCGCATTCACGCCTCCATCCCGGCACCAAACTGCCTACAATTTAGCCACTTCATCAATCTGCTGCGTAAACATACGAAAGCGTTTGACGCGCAATTGCGTTTGTATATGTTTTCTTTTGTCGCTTTCACCACGTTTGGCGACACAACCTCTCGTAAGAAAACATCCAGGCTAGTGAATGACCTTGCCCTCGCATTGGTGGTGGGACCTGACCACGCGCGACTTTGCCCAGCTCGACATGTCCAATGTCGTCGCCATCCAGCCCATCGCCGCCGTCGAGCAGCATGGCCCCCACCTGCCCGTCCGGGTCGACGCGGCGATTAATGCAGGCATCGTCGAGCGCGCCGTTGAACTAATGCCTGCCGACCTGCCGGCGCTGGTCCTGCCCATGCTGCCAATCGGCAAATCCAACGAGCATCACGCCTATCCCGGCACGCTGAGCCTGTCCTACGAGACACTGGCGCGGGCCTGGTATGAAATCGGGGAATCCGTGCATAGGGCCGGCGTCCGCAAGATCATTTTCTTCAATTCCCATGGCGGGCAACCGCAGGTGATGGAAATCGTCTGCCGCGAATTGCGGGTGAAGCTGGGCATGTTCGCAGTAGCGACCTCCTGGTTCAACATCACCGAACAGGCGGACCTCTTTTCCGACCGCGAGCGGCTGCATGGCATTCACGGCGGTGAGGTCGAAACGTCAGTCATGCTGCATCTGCATCCCGACCTCGTGGCAATGCAGCACGCCGAGGATTTCGTGCCGCTTTCAATGCAGATGGAACAGGAATTCACCTATCTGCGGCCCGATGGCCCGGTGGGCTTCGGCTGGCAATCCCAGGACCTGCACCCATCCGGCGTCAGCGGCAATGCGGCCATTTCCGATGCCGAACGCGGCGCCATCGCGGTGGAGCGTGCGGCCCAGGCGCTGGTGCAAGTGGCCAGCGAAGTCCTCGCCTTCCCCCTCGCGCGGCTCACACGAGCCACCGCCTTCAGCGGCTAGACACCAGAGCTTTCGGAGACTTGCCTTCATGTCCAAGCCGTTCCTCGTGCTCGACAATCTCATGGCGACCTATAACGGCACGGTCGCGGCCAAGGACATCACGCTCGAGATCGCGCAGGGCGAGTTGGTGGCGCTGCTCGGTCCCTCCGGCTGCGGCAAGAGCACGACCCTGCGCATGATTGCCGGCTTCGTCCCGCCCACCAGCGGCCGCGTCTTCATCGGCGATGTGGACGCCACCAGCCTGCCGGCGCATCGGCGCAATATCGGCATGGTGTTCCAGTCCTACGCCCTCTTCCCCCATCTCAATGTGCTCGAAAATGTCGCCTTCGGCCTGCGCATGCGCAGCGTGTCGCGCCCCCTGCGACAGGAAAAAGCGGCGGCAGCTTTAGCGCTGGTCGGCCTCGAAAAGCTCGCCGACCGCTATCCCAGCCAGCTTTCGGGCGGCCAGCAACAGCGCGTCGCCCTGGCACGGGCGCTGGTGATCGAGCCATCGGTGCTGCTGCTCGATGAACCCCTCTCCAATCTCGACGCCCATCTGCGCGCCGAAATGCGCCTCGAAATCCGCGCGCTGCAACAGCGCCTCTCCATCACCACGGTCTTTGTCACCCACGATCAGTCCGAAGCCCTCGCCATGGCCGACCGCGTCGTGGTGATGAATGCCGGCAGCATTGTCGAAGTGGGCACCCCGCGCGAAGTCTGCGATGCCCCGCGCCATGAATTCACCGCCGCGTTTCTCGGCGAGCGCGCCGTGGTCAGCGGCCAGGTCATGGACGGCGTTTTCCACGGCCAGGGCCTGACCTGCTCAGGCGCCCCCGATGGCGCTACCAAAGCCGTGCTCCGCGCCTCCCGGCTGCGCTTCGAGGAAAGCGCCGGCCCGGCCCTGACCGACGGCCGCGTCTCGGCTTCGGCCTTTCTGGGCGACGCCATCGAGACCGATGTGGACACCCCCGCCGGACGCATCCGCGTCATCATCCCTTCCGACACGCCGGTGCCGCCCGTTGGCAGCCAATGCCGGATTCATGCGCTGCCGGGCAGCGTAACCTTCATCTGAGCCAAGGAGACCATTATGAGCATGAACCGCCGTACATTCGGCAAGCTGGTGCTGGGCGCCGGCGTGCTGGCACCCTTCCATTTCGTCAGGCCCGCCCTTGCCCAGCCTGCCCCCGGCGACGAGCTCGTCGTGGGCATCTGGGGCGGCGTGCAGGAACGCATCGTGCGCGAATATGTCGAAAAGCCGCTGGTGGAAAAATATGGCTGCACCGTCAGCTATGTGCTGGGCGGCACCGGCGAGCGCCGGGCCCGCGCCTATGCCGAGCGCGGCCGCCCCAGCTTTGACGTGCTCTATCTCAACATTTTCGAAAGCCGCCAGGCCGTAGCCGATGGCGTGACACAGGCCCCCACCGACGCGGTGCCGCAATTTGAAAACCTCTATGACATGGCCAAGCTGGGCGGCTATGGCGTGGCGCTCAATCCGGTGACCATTGCCTATAAGGGCTCCAAGGCCTCCGCGCCGATCACCTCGTGGAAGGATATCTGGAAGGACGAATGGAAGGGCCGCATCGCCTGGCCGACCTATCCCGGCGCCGAAGGCACGGCGGGCCTGCTGATGACCTCGCTGGCCTGGGGCGGTGACGAGAAAAACCTCGACCTCGCCTTCCAGAAAATCCAGGAGCTCAAGCCCTTCGCCGCATTGCAGACCAGCGCCGATCAGGCCTTCCAGATGTTCGATCAGGACATTGCCGATCTCACCATCGAGTTCGGCTCGCTCTCGCGCAAGCAATCCGACACGGTCAATTCCGACATCGCCATCGCTGACCCCACCGAAGGCCTCTGCCCGGCCATGAACGTCGCCTGCATCACCGAGGGCGCCCGCAATCAGGTGCTGGCCGAAGAATGGATCAATCTCCATCTGAGCGAAGCCTGCATGCAGGCCTATATGCGCGAGGCCTATTACTCCCCCACCGTCAAGAATGTCGCCATTCCCGACGACTTCAAGGACAAGCTGCTGACGCCCGAGCAGATCGGCCGCATGCCGGCCTTTGACTGGGAATATGTCGCCCAGCAGCAGACCGCCTGGTCCAGCCGCTTCAATCGCGAGATCGCCGGCTAATGCTCGCACGCTGGAAGGGACAGATCCTCGCGACCCCGGTCACCTTGTGGCTGCTGCTGGCCTTTGCCGCCCCCTTGGCGGTGGTGGTGCTGCTCTCGCTGCATGAATATGCCGATCCGTTCGGTCCCCTGTTCCTTCCACCCAGCCTTGCCCAGTTCCAATTGGTGCTGGGCGATGGCTTTTATGTCGGCGTGCTGGTGGAAACCCTGTTGCTGGGGGCAGGCGTTACCCTGCTCTCGGCCATTCTGGGGTTTCCGCTGGCGCTCTGGCTGGTCCGGGTGCCCTCCAAATGGCGGGCTCTGGCCTTCATGGTCATTCTCATTCCGCTGCTGACCAATGTCGTCGTGCGCTCGCTGGGCGTCGTGCTGCTGCTGGCTCCAGATGGGCTGATCAATGGCGTGCTGGGGCTGCTCGGCATCGGCCCGTTCAATGGCATGCTCTACAATCATGTCGCGGTGGCCATCGCGCTGGCGCAGGTGTTCATGCCCTTCATCGTGCTGGCGCTCTACGATGTGCTGCAAGGCACCTCCCCCCGCGTCTATGAAGCCGCAACCAGCCTTGGTGCCTCGCCCACCATGGCCTTCTGGACCGTGCGGTTCCCCCTGGCCTTTCCCGGCCTGCGGGCCGGCATCATCGTGGTGTTCCTCATGGCCACCACGGCCTATGTCTCGGCCAAATTGCTGGGCGGCGGGCGCGTCTGGACCACCGGCATGCTGGTGTGGCAGGAGGCCATTTCCAATCTCAATTCCCCCACCGCTTCGGCACTGGCCCTGCTGATGACCTTTGCCAGCCTCGCCTTCGCGGCTTTGGTAGGCTGGGGCTTTGCCAAGCTGATGCCCTGGCAATCGCTCAAGCCGCGCGGGCCGACGCTAACCCTGCCCGTCTGGGCCATGCGCCTGCTTGATCTTGTCGCGCCCATCCTGTCGCGGCTACTGGTCGCCTGCGCGCTGGGCCTGCTGATCCTTCCGCTGATCCTGGTCTGCATCCAGAGCGTCAACAATGTGCCCCAGGGCACGTCGGCCGCTTGGAAGGGCTTCACCCTGCGCTGGTATGAACTGGTCTTCACCCAGGGCGGCTATACCGAAAGCTTTGTGGTTTCGGTGCAATTGGCCCTCGCGGCGACCGGTTTTGCCCTCGCCATCTCGCTGCCCGCCGCCTTCGCGCTGACCCGCTTCCGCTTCCCCGGAATTTCGGCGCTGTCCATGTTCTGGACCCTGCCTTTGTCGCTGCCCGGCGTCGCCATCGGCATCGGCATGCTGCGCCTGCTGCAGCTATTCTACACCGTGCCGACCTTTGTCGGCCTGATGGCGCTGCATGTCGTGCTGGTCATCCCCTTCAGCATCAGCCTGCTGGTCGCCTCAGTGCAACAACTCGATCGCGCCCAGGAAGAAGCCGCCCAAAGCCTGGGCGCCGATGGCATCAGGCGCTTCGTGCTCATCGTCATCCCCGGCCTGATGCCGGGTCTGGTGGCCTCGGGCATCATGGCCTTCCTGATGAGCTTTGGCGAAGTCACCGTCACCAGCTTCCTCACCAATGCCCGCACCACGACCCTGCCCGTGCGCATCTATGCCGAAGCAACCTTCGTGCTCGAACCCACCGTCTACGCCGTATCGGCCAGCATGATGCTGGTTACGCTGCTGGCGCTGGTGGTGATGAACCGCGTCTTCAGCGTCGATCGCCTGCACGTCCGCTGACGCCTGCTATTCGTAATAGATGCCGATACGACGCTCCCCGATCAGCTCGACGCGGACCGGGGTCTGGTAGATGGCGGTGAGCACATCGCTGGTGATGATGGTTTCCGGCGGGCCTTCATGAGCGATCCTGCCGTCCTTCATACAGACGATGTGGTCTGAATAGACCGAGGCGAAATTGATATCGTGCAGCACCACCACGATGGTCTTCTTCAACTCGCGAGCGGCGCGGCGCAGCTGCTGCATCATGCTGACGGCATGCTTCAAATCGAGATTGTTGAGCGGCTCATCGAGCAACACATAATCGGTGTCCTGGCAGAGCACCATGGCAACGAAGGCGCGCTGGCGCTGGCCGCCTGACAGCTCATCGAGGAAGCGGTCGGAAAGTTCGGCAAGATTGAGATAGCCAATGGCAGCCTCGATATGGGTCCTGTCCTCCTGCGTCAGCCGACCCTTGGTATATGGATAGCGGCCGAAACTCACCAGGTCCCGCACAGTGAGGCGCGCGGTCATGTGATTGTCCTGCCTCAGGATCGAGAGCCGGCGCGCCAGCACGTCGCTCGCGGTGGTGGTGACATCGAGCCCATCCACCGTCACAGTGCCCCGATCCATGCTCATCAGGCGGCTGATCATCGACAACAGAGTCGATTTGCCTGCCCCGTTCGGCCCGATGATCGAGGTGATGCCGCTCCTGGGCAAGGTGAGCGAGACGCCATCGACGACGCTGGTGTTGCCGTATTTTTTGGTGACCTCATCGGCGACGATCATCGTGCGGCCCTTCGCAGAACGAGAATGATGAAAACGATGCCCCCCAGGAACTCGATGATGATCGAGAGCGCGGTGTCGAAGGCGAAGATGCGTTCCAGAATGGTCTGGCCACCGACAAGGCACGTGATAGCCAGCAGTGCCGCCGCCGGCAGCACATAGCAGTGGCGGCTATTGCCGACGAGGGAGTGGGCCAGCGTCGCGACCAGCAAGCCGAAAAAGGTGATCGGCCCGACCAGCGCCGTCGATACCGCCACCAGCACGGAAACCAGCATCAGGATGATGACCACCGTGCGCCGGTAATCGATCCCCAGATTGATGGCGTGGGACCGGCCCAGCGCCAGCACATCGAAAGTGTGTGCCAGCCGCATTGCGACCAGACTCACCAGCACCACTACGCCGCTGGCGATGAACAGCAGCGTGGTATCGACGGTCGCGAAGCTCGCAAAGAAGGAATCCTGCAGCACCTGGAAGGCGTTCGGATCGAGCATCCGCTGCATGAACTGGCTGAGGCTGCGGAACAGGATGCCGAAGACGATGCCAACCAGTACCAACAGGGTCAGGTTGCGCTCCTCGCCCAGAAACAGCCAGCGGAACAGCAGGCCGGAGAACACCACCATGGCGACGATCTCGATGCCGAACCGCAATTGCGGATCAATGCCGGTCAGCGCACCGACCCCGAGAAAGAACACCGTCGCCGTGGTCAGCAACACATAGAGCGCATCAAACCCCATGATTGAGGGCGTGAGGATGCGATTATTGGTGACGGTCTGGAACAGCACCGTCGATATCGCCACCGAATAGGCGACAAGGCACAACGCCAGCAGCTTCCGCCCGCGGAAGGGGATGACAAAGCTCCAGCTGCCCTTGGCGCCGAGCACCATGAAGCAAACAATCGAGATCAGGGTCAGCGCGCCAAGGACCAGCAGCACGAAGGCCGGACGGGATAGTCCACCGATGCGGCGCAGACCAGGCGCGGGGACGAGTGTGGTGGCGGCTTCAGGCATGGCGGCGTGTCCGCAACAGGAGATAGAGGAACACCGCGCTGCCGATGACGCCGACCACGACGCTGATCGGGATTTCATAGGGGAACCGTATGATGCGGCCAAGGACGTCACAGGCCAGGACAAAGCCCGCACCCATCACCACGACCCAGGGCACCGTTCGGCGCATATTGTCGCCAACCATCAGGCTCACGAGATTGGGAATGATCAGCCCCAGAAAGGGGATCGAGCCGGCGGTGACCAGCACGGTGGCGCTGACCAGCGAGACGATCACCAGCCCCAATACCATGACCCGTTGATAGTTGAGGCCAAGATTGGTGGTGAAGTCCCGCCCCATGCCGGCGACGGTAAAGCGATCGGCCGCGATATAGGCGAGGACGGCGCAGCCAAACCCGATCCACAGCAACTCGTAACGTCCGCGCAGAATGCCTGAGAAATCACCCATGTTCCAGGCGAGCAAAGACGGCAGCAGCTCGAAGCGATAGGCGATGAAGCTGGCCACAGCGCCAACGATGCCGCCCAGCATGATGCCGACCAGCGGCACCAGCATCACGTCGCGCAACGGCACAGCACGCAGGATGCGCAGGAACAGCGCCGTGCCGGCAAGCGCAAATCCTGCAGCGATCAGCATTTTGCCCATCAACGGCCAGCCGGGCACAACGAGGGTGGCCACAAGAAAGCCCAGGCTCGCCGACTCGGTCGTGCCGGCAGTCGAGGGCTCGACAAACCGGTTGCGCACGATCATCTGCATGACAAGACCCGCCACCGCCATGGCACTGCCCGACAGGATAATCGCGAGCGTGCGAGGAATGCGGCTGATCAGCAGCACCTGCATCGGCCGCTCTTCCGGGCTGGCCGACAGCAAACCCAGCAGCGAGATGTTACTCACGCCGATGAAGAGGCTCACGATAGCGAGCGCGATCGTCACGGCGATGGCGAGGCTGAGCATGCGCACTGGCCGGCCTTCCATATTGTGCACGCCCGGCCCCTATGCCTGGGCCGGGCGGAACAGGGTCGGGAATTAGCCGTTGAGGCCGGCGAGCACTTGATCGAGCATCAGCATCACGCCGGTATAGCCGTGCATGGTGATATAGGCGGCCTGGGGATCGAGATATATGATGTGGCCGGCCTGCGCGGCCTTGGTCTGGTTGATCAATTCGTTGTCCAGCAGCGCTGCCGCGGCGCCGCTCGATTCCCCGGTACCGGCATCACGGTCGACCACGAATAGCCAATCCGGATTGGTCTCGAGCACGAATTCAAACGACACGCCGTCGCCACCATGATCGCCATCCTCGACATCGGGCATCGCCGAAGGAATGCCGAGCTGATTGTGAATCCAGGCGACGCGGCTATCGGGTCCATAGACGCCCAGATTGCCGGCATTGGTCACCAGCACCAGCGCATTGCCCTTGCCTTCAGCGACAGCCTTCACCTCGGCAACCTTGGCATCGAGCGCTTCATTGAGTTCTGCGGCCTTGTCCTGCAGCCCGAAGATTTCACCAAGCTTGGTGAGATTGCCTTCGATGCCGCCGATAATGTCGGCATTGTCCGCCAGCGACATGTCGATCGTAGGCAGGATGTCTTTTGCGGTGCCATAGGCCTCGGCCGAACGGGCCGCGACGAAATACACGTCCGCGTCGGCGGCAGCGATCCCTTCGAAATCAGGCTCGAACAGCGAGCCAATCCGCAGCGCATCCGCAGGGACAGCCTCCTGCAGGTAACGCGGAGCGTTCGAAGCGGGCACGCCGGCAGCAACCACGCCCAAGGCGTGCAGATTATCGAAGGTCGCCCAGTCCTGCACCAATACCTTGGTGGGAACACCCGTCAGGCTGGTTTCGCCCTGGGCGTGCGCAACCACAATGTCCTGGCCAACGGCCGCCGATGTCGCGAGCACGGTGGCGGCGAGGGCGGCGAGCAAAACTGATTTCATGAGCCGTTCTCCTGTTGAATGAGAAGGCTCTACCTAATATGACAACGCTTATCAATTTTAAAGCCCGCGACATTTGGGCTCAAGCGCGGATGGTCCAACGGCGGGCATGCACCCGCCGTTGGAAGTCGTTTTACTGGCCGGGCGCAGCCGGCTCCAACTGGGCGGCAATGAACTTGAAATTGCTCCACCACCACCACGGACCTTCGTAGTAATTGTCCGCGGCAGGATAATTGGTCCAATAGGTCTCGTTGACCGGCACAAACTTGGAAGTGCCGAACATCTCGATCACTGGCAGGCCTTCCACCAGCTCCTTGAGAATTTCCGTGCCGGTCTCGACGATCTTGGGATCATCGGCCGGCATGGCGCGAAGTCCGTCGATCAGTGTGCTCAGTTCCTCATCGACATAGCGGCCCTGGTTTGAGGATGTCGGCACGCCGTTGTCGCGGACATAATCCTTGTGCCAGCCTTCCATCCGCACGAAGAGGTCCGGCGTGATGGCGCAGGACGAGCCCCAATAGGAGCCAACCTCGTAATCGCCGGTGTTCTCTGCGGTAAAGAACGCGCCGGCCTGCATCTGCTGCACCTGGGCGGGAATGCCGAACTGGGTCCACTCATTGGCGACCGCAAACGCGAGACGCTGTGACTCAATTTCGAAATCGGCGGGCGCCAGGATGTTGATGGTGAACGGGGTACCATCGGGCTTCATCCACTGGTTGCCATTCTTGGTAAAGCCGGCCTCCTCGAGCATTTTGGTGGCCTGGGCCGGGTCGTGTTTCCACCAGCCGACCCCCAGCAGTTCGCGCAGCGCCGCGGGGTCTTCGGGAATATTCTCCACCCCCTCCGAGCGCAGCCGCTCGCCCAGGCGCAGGGCATAATCAGGGTCAAACGGCTTATAGCCGTCTTCTAGCGTGAACTCGCTGAGCCACTGGCTCATGGGCTGATGGTAGGTGTCCATGAGCACGGTGGTCGGGGGAATGGCGAGCGGAGAAGCCCGCAGCATGCCCGAGAACGTAGCGATGCTGGCCTGCTCGAGATTGATCGCCAATGCCAGCGCCCAACGGGTCTTGGCATCGTCATATGGCGCCTTGGATGTGTTGAAATGCATCCCGCGCTCGCACGGGTCATCCAGATTGGCATAGGGGAAATCGGTGAACCAGGCGCGCACCTTGTCATTTTGCCCACGCAGGATATCCAGGCTTTCCGGCGAAATGTCGGTCAGGATGTCGATATCATTGGCGGCCATGGCCAGCACCCGGCGCTCTTCCGTGCCGAAGCTGCGGAATAGCACATATTGCGCCTTGGGCTCGCCGATGATCTGCCCGACATCGGAATTCTGCCAGTCTTCGCGCTTCTCCCACAGGAACCAGGTTCCATTGGGATCATGGTCCTTATATTTGTAGGCGCTGATGGAAACCGGCGGGAAATTCTGGAATGTCGCCGGGTCCTGCTTCTCCCAGATGTGCTTGGGCACGACATGGAAGGAGTTCCCATAGATCACCGAACCCAACACCACCGACAGGCGCGGGGTTGGCCGCGTGGTGGTGATCTCGACGCTGTTGTCGTCCACCTTGGTGATCGATGCGATCTGGTCGCTATAGGCGGCGCTATAGGCAAGCGCCGATGTGTTGCGGATCATCTGGTCGGTGAAGACCACGTCGTCGGCCGAGAACGGCTGGCCGTCGCTCCAGGTCAGGCCCTGGCGCAGCTTCACCTGGAACACGGTGAAGTCCTCGTTCGGCACCGGCATTTCGGCGGCGAGGTCGGGAATCTGCGTCCCCTTGGCCGTGTCGATGTCATAGAGCTGCGCGCCGGCCAGCTGGTGATAACCCTGATTGATGGTCACGCCCTGCTGGTACATGTTCATGTTGGTCGGGTTGCCAACGCGGGCATTGAGCATGTCCACGACGAGCGTCTGTTCGCGCGGCGTGCCCACATCGGTCATCTGCTGCGCCCAGGCCGGCAGGGCCGAGCTGGTGAGCATGGTGCCACCGAGGGCCACCGCGAGTCCGAGGGCGAATAGTCTGCTTCTGGCGCCGTTGCGTAGGGAATTTTTCAACAAGATCTCCTCCTCTTGCTTGGTTAAGCGTGACGGTCAGTTTGGTGCATTGGCGCACCTGCCTGCCCGGTCGGGTTGGTCCGGTATTTGGCGTCGATAGCAGCGAACTCGCCCCAGCGTTCCTCAACGGTTGGGATCGCGGCCATCAATTCGCGGGTATAATTATGCGTGGGACGGTCCAGGATGTCGGTTGGCACGCCGCTCTCCACCACCCGGCCGGCATTCATGATCGAGACCTGGTCGGACAGGTAATAGGCGGTCGAGAGGTCGTGCGTGATGTAGATGAAGGACACGCCCTGCTCTTCCACGATCTGGCGGAACAGGTTGACAATGCTCATGCGCAGCGACGCGTCGACCATGGACACCGGCTCGTCCGCCACGATCAGCTTTGGCCGCGGAATAAGGGCGCGGGCAACGCTGATGCGCTGCAGTTCGCCACCGGAAAACTGGCGGATATACTTGCCGCGAATGCGATCGAGGCTCAGCCCGACCGAACGCAGCGCACGGTCGCAAACCTGGTCCACGTCGGCGCTGGTATGGGCGATTTTAAGGTTGATCGCCGTCCTGCGCAGATAGTCCTCGATCGGCAGATAGGCACTGAATGCCTCGAACGGGTTCTGGAAAATCGGCTGGACCAACCGGCGGAATTCGAGATCGTCGACGCGATCCTTATGCCGTCCGGTCAATGGCCGGCCAAGCAGGCGAATGCTGCCCGCGCTGGGTTCGACCAGACGCAACACCATGCGGGCCAGCGTCGTCTTGCCCGAGCCGGACTCCCCCACGATGGAGAAGACCTGCGGCACCGCCGGCATGGAGAAGGACACATTGTCCACCGCCTTGAACCCGCTGCCGGAGAACAACCCGCCCTTGCGGTATTCCCGGCTGACGCCATCCACTTCGAGAATGGGAACGCCGCTCATGCGTGCTCTCCCACCACATCGGCCGAGCGCTTGCCATGCAGGCGCGGCAGCGAGGCGATGAGGTTCCTGGTGTAATCGTGCTGCGGATTGGCAAAGATCTCGGCCGTTGGCCCGGCCTCCACGATCTTGCCCTTGTACATGATCGCCAGCCGATCAGTGATCTGGTAGTGCACGCCCATGTCATGGGAGACCAGCACCAGGCTATTGCGCTGGCGCCGCTGGATTTCGACCATCATCAGCAGGATTTTCTTTTGCACCACCACGTCGAGCGCCGTGGTGGGCTCGTCGGCAAGGATGAGACGGGGATTAACGAACGCGGCAATGGCCACCAGCACCCGCTGGCGCATGCCGCCGGAAAGCTGGTGCGGATAGGCGTTGAGCACATTTTCCTCAAGCCCGAAGCCGGCCAGGAAATCCACGATCCGCTGCCTGAGCGCCCTTCGGCCACCCTGCCGCTCGCGATCGGGCAGCCCGTCGATCACCTGTTTCTCGATTTTCATCAGCGGGTTGAGCACGCTCATCGAGCCCTGCGGGATATAGCTGATCTGGTCCCACCAGAGCTTGCCGAATTCGCTCGACGGCGCGTCGATCGCATGCCCGGTCCGCGCATCCTCGAAGTGTCCGCGAACGGTGCCGCTCTTGATCCGCAGTCCCGTGGAAAAGTCGCCATACACGGCCCGCATGAGCGTCGATTTGCCCGAACCGGATTCCCCGGCAATGCCCAGGATTTCGTTGTCATTGATGGTGAGGCTCACCCCGTCCACGGCGGTGACGAAGCCGGACGTGCCGTAACCCACCGTGACGTTGTCGATGGTGATCATACGCTCATCCTCCGGGTCGCGGACTGCATGGACAGGCCCGAGGACACGAGGAAAAGGCCGATGAACAAGAGCACGATGGACACCACAGGCGATCCGATCCAGACGAATTTTCCGGCCAGCAGCGCCTGATAGTTGATGGCCCAATAGATCATGGTGCCCAGCGTCGCCTGCTGGGCGCTGGAGAGCCCGATCACCGCGACGGCGCTTTCGGTCGAAATACCCACCAGCACGGTGTTGATGAAATTGGCCGCCGACCACCCCGCAATATAGGGGAAGATGTGGCGCACCAGGATGCGGACACTGGATTCCCCGCTGAACCAGGCGACGTTGATGAACTCGCGCTCGCGCATTGTCAGCGCCACGGCCCGCACCTGCCGTGCCGGATACGGCCAGTTGAAGAGCACCAGGATGAGCCCGATGATCGGCAGCGCCAATTGGCCACCAAACAATGCCGCCATCAGGATCAGGATCGGCAGCGAGGGAATGCACAACAAGGCATCCATGAAGAATGACAGCACCTTGTCGAGCCAGCCGCCGGCATAGCCGGCAGCCAGGCCGAGAAACACGCCAATGACGGTGGAAAGCCCGGCCACGATCAATCCCAGCAGCAGCGAATTGCGCAGCGCATGGGTCAAAAGCCAGAACACGTCTTGTCCAAGGCTCGTGGTGCCCAGCAGATATTCGGCGCTGGGATTCTGGTTGCGGGGTGCCGTGTACCAGACCAGGGGGTCCGATGGTGCGAACCAGGGCAATATCACGCCCATGACCACGAACACGGCGACAAGAAAGAGGCCGAGATACAGTCGAAACGGCGCATGGGTGAAAAAGCTGCGCATGGTCTATCTGTGCCTGATACGGGGATCGATGAGCGGGTAGATCAGGTCGATCACCATGGTCGCCGTGGCAACCGCGATGACCGAAAGGCTGATCGTGCCCATCAGGAGGTTGAAGTCGCCCTGCAGCACTGCCGAATAGATCAGCAGCCCCAAGCCCGGATAATCGAACAGGATCTCGGTGATCAGCGACCCGTTGAACATCAGCCCGATTTGCAGCGCCAGGAACGTGATCTGCGGCAGGATGGCATTGGGCAGCACATAGCGGGTGAGAATGCGCCCGTCGCTGAGCCCCTTGAGCCGGGCATAGCGCACGAATTCTTCTTCCCGCAGCGCTGTGGTCTGCGCCTTCACCGAGATCACCCACCAGCCAAACACCACGATGACGATGGACATGGCAGGCAGGAACGAGTTCCAGGCAATGCTGGCGATCAGGTCCCAACTCCACGGCGCCCCGCGAATGGTGGTGGTCAGCGGAAAGATCTTCCACACATAGGAAAACAGGATCGAGAGCACGAGCGCCAGGATGTAGTAGGGGATCGGATAGAGGCAGATCGCAATGCCTTCCATCACCCGCGAGCTGTTGCTGGTCGGGCGCCAGCCCGACAGCAGGCCGACGAAATTCCCCAGCACCCAGGCGATCAGCGTGGAGACCAGCAGCAGCCCGAAAGTCCAGGGCAGCGCGTTCCAGATCAGTTCCATCACCGGGGTCGGATACATCGATAACGATGGGCCGAAATCGGCGGTGAAGACGATGCGCTTGATGAAGGCCCAATACTGCTCCAGCAGCGAGCCATTGAGCCCGAACGTGTCGGCAAGCGACTGGCGCAGCATGTCCACCTGCGCGGCATCCATATAGGCGCCCTGGGAGGCGACCTTGGCCAGCATGGCTTCGACCGGATCCGTCGGGCCGAGCCGCGGCACGAAGAACAGCACGGTGAGCGCAAAAACGATCACCAATACATAGACCACGAGCCGCCCGGCAATGTAGCGGAGAAGGTTCATGGCCTAGATGACTTCGAGATAGTCGCGGTCGGGAAGCTGCGAGAATGGCGCGGTGGGCAACACCTGGTACCAGAAGGCGACCGAGGCGATGTCGTCCTGCAGCGGCAGGTAGCGCCGGTCCTTCTTCTCGGTGCGCCAGCCCAGCGCCTGCATGGTGACCCGCAGGTCGGTGTCGAAGCGGATCGGATCATGGATATGCCAGCGATACATGCCGAAGCGCATCTGGCTCTGGTAGACGCCATCGGCCCGCAACACCTGCGGCAGCCCGGCATAGGGCGTGGTGAATTCGCGGTAGGCGCTCTCCATGGTCTCATCGACCACGCCGCCGTCGAAATTATAGGCGCCGCAGAAATAATCCTCGGTACCGGTGCCGCAAACGGTGGGGAATTGCTTGTCCCCGTCCATGAAGAACTTGATCTCGCCTTCGCCCCACCAGCCCGAATTATTGGTGCCCCAGGCCATGTAGGTGCCCACATAATGGCCCTTGCCCTGCACGCCATCGAGAATGGTGTAGTCCTGCTTGAACGGCAGCGGATTGGTGCGGCGGAACTGCGCATGAAAATAGGCGGCGTCCTCGGGCACCTCGGTCAGCGCATAATTCACCTGGTAATAGATGATGCCATGCTCGTCGGGATCGCGGTTTTCGATCGTGATGCGGGCGCGCTGGCGGAACGGCATCTGCCAGTAGCAATTGAAGGCGCGTCCCGGATTGACGCAGACCGCCAGCGAGGTCACCTGGGCAAAGCGGTTCCAGCCCGAGCAGAAGAAGTCGCCCACCGGCGCCTCGACGGACGGATGCTCCTGGTTGTCCCAGTAAATGCGCAGGATGAGGTCGCGCCAGCGCAGATTTGCCGTGGTCAGCCAGATCTGCTGGATGGCGCCCGGACCTTCGATATCGGCAAGCACCCGGGTTTCGCCGGGCTCGATGCGGATGGACGGCGAAACTTTCCAGCCCTGCCCCAGGCCACGCGCGCAGCTGGCGCCGGTGCCCTCCGTTGCCATGCCGCCACGGCCCTTCTCCCCGGTGAAGTTCTCGGGGGAGATCGAGCGGGTCCTGGCATCCGATAGGCGGTAGAGATTCCCGAGATTGAGGTCGAGGCCGGAAAAAGGTGCGTTCATGAATTTGCCAGAGTGAATGAGGTCAAAGCGGGGGCGGACACGGGCCAGCCAAGCGCTGGCACATGGGCGAAAGGACGGAGCCACCGACGCTCGCAAAAACCGTCGGGAGAGGCTGCCACTCGTGAATGATTAAGCTCGCGGAACCTCGGCTAAGCGCTGTCGAAAAGGCTCATGCATCGTTCTCCCTGAAGGCGATTCGGCACTGCACTCATGTCAGTTTGGCCATCTGCCGCCGGGAATTGTTTCCCGACGAGCAAACCGTAGCACCAAAAAATCGGTTTGCAAATGCATTCACAAACCGATTTGCAAACTGCCCGCTTGGATGCTAGCGAATTAACCCATGACAACGATCTCCAAGGTTGCCGAACGCGCCGGCGTGTCCCGGACCACCGTGTCGCATGTGCTCAATCATGCCGACCGCGTGTCCCCGCATCTGCGCGAACGCGTGATGCAGGCCGTGGCGGAACTGGGCTATTTCCCAAATCCGCAGGCGCAGAGCCTGCGCACCGGCCGCACCAATATGGTCGCCATGCTCATCCCCGACATCCGCAACCCCTTCTACCCGGAGTTGGTCAAGACCGTGCAGACGGACCTGGAGGCGGTTGGTCTGGACACCCTGATCTTCAACACCGATGTCCCCGGCGGCCATAGCCAGGAGCACGTCTACGAATATCTCAGGCAAATCCGCAACAAGCGGGTCGATGGCCTGATCATCGGCGACTTTGCCCTCCACGGCATGCACGACGCCCTGTTGAGCATCGACATCCCCACGGTCTTTATCGGCAAGCTCCCCAACCAGGCCGTCGATAGCCTGCGGGTCGACGATGAGAGCGCATGCTACGACATGGGCAAGTATCTGGCAGAACGCGGTCATCGCCGCGTGGCGCAGATCACCGGCCCGCATTTCTTCAGCGAGGCGATGGACCGCGCCCGCGGTCTGCGCAATGGCCTGCTGGACAGTGGCCTGGCGCCCGACGACATCCTGGAATGGGAAGGGACATTCCTGGCGCCATCCGGAATTGAAGGCGTCGACTGGCTGCTAGAGACGCACAAACAGCACATGCCCACGGCACTATTCTTCGGCAACCACCTGATGACGCTCGGCGGCATCGCCCGCCTGTTCGACCACGGCATCCACGTCCCGGAAGACCTTGCCGTCGCCGTCTACGGCGACCAGCCACAGATGAACTATATCCGCCCGCACCTGACCCGCGCCGGGGTGCAGCCGGCCCTGCAAGCCAACATGGCCACGCAGATGCTGCTCGAACGCCTCAACGGCACCTATAGCGGCCCTCCCCGCACCAAAGTGCTGACCGGCAGTCTTCAGAAAATGGACAGCGCCTAGCGGGGAGGAGCGGCACGCGGATGGAATGTCTATTCACCGTCTCCGATAAATCCCAGCGCAATCTCGGCCAGTTGCGGCGAGATCATCGTGTAATGCGTCAGCCCCGGAATGATCGCCAGCCGGTTCTGGTTCATCCCCGAGCCATCCCAGCCCGCATCATGCTGGCCGCCACCCAATAGCTCGAAGAACTGAGCCATGTGGCTGGTCTTTATCGCGTCCCAATCACTATAAACCAGCATGGTCGGCATGTTGAGGCTGCCGATCTCGGCGGAATAATCGAACCCACCGCGCATCATATCGCCGACCTTGTCGAGCAGAATGGGGAAGTGTTGCTCAGCATCGGGCTGTTCGGCGGCATAGGCATTGTAGAGCGGCGAGCCCACCATGCCGGCCGCCATTTCGCCGGTCATGGCGCGCATGCCTTCGGCATTATAGCTGTGCCAACCCTCGAACGCATAAGGCGCGGACACCACGATCAGCTTGCCGACCAGTTCAGGCCGATCGAGCGCCAGCCGCAGCGCGGTCGTCGCCCCCAGCGAATAACCAAGCACGGCGGGCGCGTCCAATTTCAGATATTCGATCACGCCGGCAACGTCGGCGGCCATAGCCTCAAAGCTCATCGGCCGCTCAAACGGCAAAGTATGGCCATGCCCCTGCAGGTCGATGCCGATGACCTGGTGGTTCTCGGTCAGAGTCCCAACGATCGGCGCGAAACTGCTGGCCGACATCAGCCCGCCATGCAGCAGGACGATGGGCGTACCCTGCCCGTGCACCTCATAATAAATCTCGACGCCATTGACCGGCGCATAGCCTGATTGAACGGGAGTGGGCATGGCGGGAGTCTCCTCTGTGGTTTGAGCAAGGGCTGGATTGACGGCGGCGAATGCCGTCAGCGCAACGAGTGAGCGAAACAAGCGTGCGAACATGGTGTTCTCCATTCGAGCACGGGAGCCAGGCCACAATGGCCGGCTTTGACCACACGACGAACAAACCAGCCGCAAATCGACATGCCCGCCATTTTTCCAACCCGCCTGTGCTAGCCTCGTCCAAGCGGGTTTCGACACCGCTCAATAAAACAAGCAATTGCTTTTTTAATTTGCTGGATATAACAAGACACAACTTGTTTATTCCAGGGAGGCCTATATGTCTGAAACTTCCAGCAGCGGCAGCTGGGCGGAGATCTTTGCGCCGCGCTATGCCACGGTCACGCTGATCCTGTGCCTGGGCGTTGCGCTCTTCGCCTTCAACGCCTTTCTCGCCGGCACGGCGCTGCCCACTGCGGTACTGCATCTGGGCGGCATCGAGCTAATTTCCTGGGCGCTGACGCTCTATCTGGTCTTTGCCATCATGGGTGGCGCCGGCGCCGCGCTGATCAAGCAACGCCTCGGCTCGCGCACCGCGCTCTTGGCCTCCAGCGCCGTGTTCCTCGTCGGCACGCTGATCGCCTCCAATGCCTCCACCATGACCGAAGTACTGGTCGGCCGCTCGTTCCAGGGCCTGGGCGAAGGCATCGTCGCCGCCATCTGTTTCGCGCTGATCCCCGAACTCTTCCCCTCCCGCCTCGTGCCCAAAGTGTTCGGCACCCAGGCCTCGGTCTGGGCCGTGGCCGCCTTTGGCGGACCGCTCGGCGCCGGGCTATTGACCGAACTGGTGTCTTGGCGCGCCGCCTTCCTGGTCAATGTGCCGCTGGTGTTGATCTTTGCCGTGATGGTCATGTTCGTCGTGCCCGGCAAATCCAGGGATTCGGACACCCAAAGCCCCGGCTTTCCCGGCATTCGCCTGCTCACCATTGGCGGCGGGATCATGCTGGTTGCCCTGGCCAGCATCGCCCCGCCGCTGCAAGCGACGGCATTGCTGGTCGGCGCCGCATTGCTGCTCGCCGGCTCGGTGCTGCTCGATCGGCGCAGCCGCGTCCGCCTGATGCCGACGGGTGCCTTCTGGCCCAATTCGGTGATCGGCAGCGGCTTCTGGGTCGTGCTGCTCATGCCCATCGCCGGGGCTTCGGCCGCCGTCTATCTGGTGCTGCTGGTGCAGCAGCTCTGGGGCTATGGTCCCACCCTGGCCGGCGCCATCGGTGCAGTCATGGCCGTGGCCTGGAGTCTATCTGCCATCACCGTGGCCAATGTGCGCGAGCGCGCGACGCGCAAAGTGCTGATCCGCACCGGCCCTGCCCTCATCACGCTTGGCCTCCTGGGCGTGCTGGTTGGCTTGCTCACAAGCCAGATCGTGATCGTCCTGATCGCACAATTGGCGATCGGCGCGGGGTTCGGCATGTCCAACGGCTATCTCAACCTCACGCTGATGGAATCGGCCAGCGACGCCGACCGCGACCGCACCTCAGCCCTGCTGCCCACCACCCAATCGGCCGGCAACGCCATCGGCGCGGCTCTGGCCGGCGTGGCTGCCAATTCTGCCGGCTTTGCCACCGCGGTCACATCAGACCAGATCCACCACGCGATCATCCCGGTCTTCGTGCTCGGCGCGGCCGTCGCGGCCCTGTCCTTCGTCGCCGCCCTCCGCATGACCGGGCTGGTCGGCCGACAGACCACGCAATCAAGCTTCGCCACCGCCCGTTAGGTTCGACATTCAGCCGCGAGCCGCGATCCAGTCCCCTCCCCCTTGAGGGGAGGGCTAGGGTGGGGGTGTCGGACCATCAATGAACTCGGCGCTCGCCTGGGCCCCGACACCCCCACCCTCAATCCCTCCCCTCAAGAGGGAGGGAGGTCAGCTTTTTCGCATATGCGAAAAAGCGGGGATCGCGGCTCGCAAACCGCCATTTGCAGACCGGCCTCAGTGAATGTTCCATCGGCACTTGCCGATGAATATGGGAATGTGCATGCTTGTGGCGGCCGCCTCCCGGCCCTGTTTGACCGCCACGAGCCCCCTATGCCTCAGCTTTTCTCGCCTGCCACCCTGCGCGGCGTCACCCTGCGCAACCGCACCGTCGTCGCCCCCATGTGCCAATATTCGGCCAAGGATGGCTTTGCCACCGATTGGCACCTGGTGCATCTGGGGCGCTTTGCCATTGGCGGTTTTGGCCTCGTCATTCTGGAAGCGACCGGCGTCGTTCCGGAAGGCCGCATCTCCTATGGCGATCTTGGCCTGTGGAAGGACGAACACATCCCCGCCCTCGCCCGCATTGTGCAATTCATCCAGAGCCAGGGTGCGGCGGCGGGCATTCAGCTCGCCCATGCCGGCCGCAAGGCCTCGACACCCGTGCCGTGGCGCAATGGCTTTGACGAAACCGAGGCGGAAAAGCACGCCATCGGTTTCGAGAGCTGGACCCCGGTGGGCCCAAGCCCGCTCATCCATGCCGAAAACCGCAATTTCACCAAGCCCACCGAACTGGACGACGCAGGCATCGCCCACATCATCGAGGCCTTCGCGGCGGCGGCAGTGCGCGCCAATCAGGCCGGCTTCGACACGGTCGAAATCCACGCCGCACATGGCTACCTGCTCAACCAATTCCTCTCCCCGCTCGCCAATAGGCGCACCGATCGCTATGGCGGCAGCCGGGAAAACCGCATGCGGCTGGTGCTCGAAGTGGCCGAGGCCGTGCGCGCCGTCTGGCCCATGGACAAGCCCCTGCTGGTGCGCCTGTCGGTCAGCGATCATCACCCCGATGGCTGGCAGACCGAGGATAGCGTCGTGCTCGCCCGCGAACTCAAGGCGCTGGGCGTCGACGCCGTCGATTGCTCGAGCGGCGGCTTTGATGGCGCCTCGATCAAGACCGGCCCCGCCTATCAGGTGCCGCTGGCCAAGGCCGTGCGCGACGGCGCCGACATTCCCGTCATGGCCGTGGGCCTGCTCGGCGGCGACCCCAAGGCCGATGACGCATTGATCGCCAAGGGCCACACCGATTTCATCGCCCTGGCGCGCGGCGCGCTCGACGATCCCAACTGGCCCCAGCATGCCCAGCAGGCGCTCGGCATCACCGATTATGATCTATGGCCCAATCAGACCAAGCGCGTGAAGGAATGGCAGCGCGTGATGAGCGCTATTGCCGAATAGCAACGCAGCCAACCTAAATTCGCCGTTTTTTCCCCGCTCCCTTGGCGGGCGCGGGGATAATCACCAGATGCATGGTGAGACACGGGAGAAGTGCCGGATGGATACCAAAGCTGCGATCATTGCTTTGCTGAGCGTTTGGGGCGTTGGCGCGGCAAGTTTGCCCGCCGCAGGCCAGGATGCCCAGGACGTCGAAGACGCCACCGACGATGCCGGGGAAACCGCCAACCCGCTGCTCAACAAGGTCTGGGTCCGCACCGATGACGATCCCTCGCGCCCGGGCCCGATGCAGATTTTCCTTGAGGACGGTACGCTGGTCTCCGACAGCTGCTGGGAAACCTATCGCCTCTCCAAATGGCAGCAGGTGTCCGACACCGCCATCAGCTGGGACGAGGATGGCATGACCATCAATGCCGATATTTCCAGCGTCACCGCCACCGAACTGGTACTCAGCCTCAAGCTGGGCAGCGACGTGCAGGAACAGCATTTCGCGCTGGCCAGTGTGCCCTATGTGTGCCCGGACGTGGTGAAGTAGCTAGCCGCGCGGCGGTGCCTTCAGATCCAGTTTCTTGATCGGCGAGAGCAGCGCCCCCGCGACAATTGCTGCCAGCAATTGCGGGGCCGGCGGGATTTTCGCCAGCACCGACACGAATAGATCGCGGATCACCGGCAGCACGCGGCTGTCCGATTGATAGAACGGCGTGAACATGGCGCTGAGCGCCTGATACAGCCTGACATGGCCGCGCCGCAGCTTGGCGTAATGGGCCAGCGCCTTGCCCAGATCATCGGGATGCTCGCGCAGCGCCAGGTGCAGCGCGCGGGCGTCGAGCAGCGCCATATTGGCGCCCTGCCCCAATTGCGGGCTGGCCGAATGGGCGCTGTCGCCGACAAAGGCCAGCGCCTCACCAGCCGGCACTGTCATGGTGTGGTGGGCATAGCGCGCCAGGGTCATATCGGCAAAATCGTCCACAGCATCGAGATGGACTTGCACGCCCGGCCAGTGGCTCAGCACCTCCGCCTTCCAGGCGGCCAAGCCGTTTTGGCGGATCGCTTCGTAGTCGTCTGGCTTGAGGCTCCAGAAGAAAGCCGCCAGTGGCGGGCCATCAGGACTCGAACGCCCGATGGGCAAGACGCCGATCATGACGCTGGCCGCCCGGTAGCGTTGGGTCAGCGCCGTCGCCTCAAACCCTTGCTCATGCCAGGGGACGGTGCCCCAGATGGCGCCAAATGGCAGGCTGCGCGATTTGCCCTGCCCGGCGGAATGGGGCTTCAAAGGAGAGCCACTACCCAGACAGTCGATCACCAGATCGAATGGCTCGGTGCGCTGCTCCTCGGCCAGGATAACCGCGCGGCGTCCATCGGATAGATCGCTCAAGGCAGCGACGGCATGGCCGGTGCGGATGGGAATGCCCGCCGCCAGCACGGCGTCATGCAACACGCTGAACAACGCCGCGCGGTGAATACCAAGCCCGCGCCCAATACCCGGCAGGCTATTGTAGCGCACGTCGAGCACCACCCGGCCGGTGCGGGCATCGGCACCATGCAAGCGCTCGATGGGTGCGCCGAGCGCCTCTATGGCGTCGAGCAATCCGAGATCGTGCAATACGGCCTGGCCCGTGGGCTGCAAGATAAGCCCCGAGCCCAGCGGCTTGGGCGCGTCGAAGCGTTCGAGGATGACCGTCCTATGTCCCAACCGCCGCATATAAAGCGCAGTGGCGAGGCCAGCCGGCCCCGCGCCACAAATGGCGATATCCAGAGATGCCAACTACAGCACGACCTGGGTGCCGATTTCCACCACGCGGCCGGTGGGGATATGGAAATATTCCGTCGCGTCGCTGGCATTGCGCGCCAGCCGGGTGAACAACCGATCCTGCAGATTGCGGATCAGGCCATTCTTCAGCCCGGGCTTCAGCGAGCGGCGGGACAGGAAGAAGGAGGTCGACATGATATCGAACTTCCAGCCCAGCTTGCGGGCCAATACCAGTGCCTTGGGAATATTGGGCGTTTCCATATAGCCAAAGGTGACGACGACACGGCTGAACAGCTCATTATAGGCGTCGATGGTCACTTTCTCGTCGTCAGGCACGCGCGGCGAGGCCGAGGTGCGCACGGTGAGGATGACATTCTGCTCATGCAGCACCTTGTAGTGCTTGAGACTGTGCAGCAGCGCCGTCGGCGCGCCTTCGATATCGCTGGTCAGAAACACCGCCGTACCCGGCACGGTATTGGGCTTCTTCTTGGAGAGATTGTCGACCAAAAACTGCAACGGCACTTCGTCGCGTCGGGTCTTTTCCGACAGGCGGCGCCGACCGGCCATCCAGCTCCACATCACGACGGCGACCAGTGCGGCAACCACCGCCGGCACCCAGCCGCCCTGGAACAGCTTGGACGCATTGGCGACGAAGAACGCGCCATCGAGCATGGCAAAGAACACGCCAAAGCCGATCACCGCCAGCGGGTGCCACTTCCAGTTGCGCCACATCACCACCACCAGCAGCATCAGCGTCACGATCATCACGCCCGACACGGCAATGCCATAGGCATGCGACAAGGCTGCCGAACTGCGGAACGCCACCACCAGCAGCAGCACGCCCACCATCAGCATGGCATTGATCTGCGGCATGTAGATCTGCCCGCTCTGGGTTTCGGACGTGTGCTCCACCACCATGCGCGGCAACATGTTGAGCGCGATAGCCTGCTGGGCCAGGCTGAACATGCCCGAAATCACCGCCTGGCTGGCAATGATGGTCGCCGCCGTGGCCAGCGCCACAAAGGGCACCAGCGCCCATTCGGGCTGCATTTCAAAGAACGGGCTCTCGACATTTTCGACGCCGACACGGAGCACGAAGGCCCCCTGCCCGAAATAGTTCAGCAACAGGCACGGAAACACCATGCCAAACCAGGCGATGACGATCGGCTTGCGGCCGAAATGGCCGAGGTCGACATAAAGCGCCTCAGCACCCGTGACGGCGAGGAAAATCGCGCCGATGACCACAAACGAAATGCCGATATGGGTGGCGAGGAATTCGAGCCCCAGGAACGGATTGATCGCCCACAGCACCACCGGATAATCCACGATATGGACCAGCCCGGATATGCCCAGCGTCAGGAACCAGATCGCGGTGACCGGCCCAAAAACGATCGATACCTTGGCCGTGCCGAAGCGCTGGACCATAAAGATGCCGATGATGATGACGATGGTGATCGGCACCACAAAACGCGTCAGGTCAGGCGCCACCACTTCCAGGCCTTCGACGGCTGACAGCACCGACATGGCGGGCGTAATAATGGCGTCGCCGAAAAACAGCGCCGCCCCCACGACCCCGAGTCCCGTAATCCAGGCCGGTGGATTGGTGAAGGTCTTGCGCGCCAGGGCGATCAGCGACAGCGTGCCGCCTTCCCCGTTATTGTCGGCGCGGGTGACGAAGAAGATGTATTTGACCGCCACGGTCAGCGTCAGCGCCCAGACGATCAGCGACAGCAGGCCCAGGATTTCGGTGGCGCTCGAGGCGGCGCCGGGGCGGATATGCATGGCCTCGCGGAAAGCATAGATCGGGCTCGTGCCGATATCCCCATAAACCACGCCGAGCGCCCCCAGAACGAGGACGGGCAGGTGCTTGTCAGGATGGGAATGTACGGCGCCGCTCGCATCGACTCCGGCGGTGTCGCCGGCAGCGTTCGTCTGCGTCATGAACCTTGTGCTCTCTTGATCAGGGCGGGCGCCGCTATACACCCGCCGCCAGTCACACACAACACCATGTCGCCACATTGGTTTCAATGCAACAGGGGCCGTCCCTTCTGGAACGGCCCCTGCTGGTAAACGAAGGTTTGGAGGTCTTCGTAAGGCTTATTCGGCGGCCTGGGCGACAGCAGCGTCTTCGTCACGCGCGGCCTTGGTTGCCTTGGCCCACCAGGTCAGCTGGTTCAGCATGTCATTGGCGGAGTTGCCGATCGAGGCTTCGAGATCGGCAATGGTCTTGGTGCCACCGAAACCGGGATGCACGGCGGCAAAGTCGGCGCCACCGATATGCACGGCCGAACGGGTCGGAACCATCTGCAGCTCAACGCCGATATTGCGCAGGTGCTCGACAGCGCGAGCGCCACCGACCGAACCATAGCCCACAGCGCCGAACGGCTTCTTGTTCCAGTTCACATAGGCCTGGTCGAGAGCGTTCTTCAGGGCGCCGGTGATCGAGCGGTTATATTCAGCGGTGACGAAGATATAGCCATCGAATTCGCTGATCTTGTTCTGCCAGCGGATGGCTTCCGGATTGGCCGAAGGCATCCAGGCATTGGAAGCCATTTCGTCAAAGAACGGCAGGTCGAAGTCGCGCAGGTCGACGATTTCAGCCTGCAATTCGGGGCGCTCGTTGACCTTGTCGGCAATCCACTTGGCAGGCAGTTCACCAAAGCGGGTCGGGCGGGTGGACGAGATAATGACGGCAATCTTGAGTTTGGACATTGGAGCCCTCCTTGGTAACAAATCGTAACTGAGGCGATATATGTGCCTTTAACGAAAGCTGGCAAGGAGGCACTATTTGGTGGTGCGGGGACACCAATTGTCCTTAGGCACATTTATGTAAGCATTGGTGGGAGCTGGGTTTTTTGTGGTTAGGACACCAAATCTGCCCTAATCAAGCCGCGCCGTCAGCTCATCCCTGACGCACTGTTCGACCTGCTATGACAGTGGTGCAGGACTAGGCAGCGATGAGGGCGCCGGCAGTGCCGGCACCCCAAGCTTATTCGGCTGCTGCCGCCAGCGGCGCGCGCGACCGCTTGATGGTCAGGCGCGTCAGCGCAAAAGCGATGATAGCGCAAGCCGCGATGCCCAGCACCATGGGCCGCGCAGTTCCATCAAAGAAGCTGCCGACGATGCCCATCACCACCGCAGCCGTCACCAATTGCAGCGTGCCCATCAGGGCCGAAGCCGTACCCGCAATGGCGCCATGCTCTTCGAGCGCCAGCACCGCCGTGGTCGGGATCACGAGGCCCAGGAACCCGTAGCCGACGAACAGCAGCGCGGCGAGCACATCGAGCCGGTCGACACCCAGCGCGAAGACCGCCGCCAGCGCCACCATCACCAGGATAAAGCCATTGACCGCCGTGCGCACCACGGCATTGAGGCCATAGCGGCGGGTCAGCACGCCCGTCAGCTGAGAGACGCCGATGAACGACACCGCATTGATCGAGAACATGATGCTGTATTGCGTCGGGTTCAGCCCATAATGGTCGATCAGGATGAAGGACGAATTGGCGAGGTACGCCATGAAGCTGGCCATCCCGAAGGCGCCGATCATCGACAGGCCCAGGAAATTACGGTCGCGCAGCAGCACGCCATAACCCTTGATGGCGCTGCCGACGCTGCTTTCCAGCCGCGCCGAAGCCGGACGGGTTTCCTTGAGGAAAAACGCCACCAGCAGGATGCCGAGCAGGCCAATGCCGGCCACGGCATAAAAGATCACGCGCCAGTCGCCGAACTGCACGATAAGGCTACCGCCCAACGGCGCCAGGATCGGCGACACCGAAAAGACCAGCATCAGCAGGCTCTGCAATTGCGCAGCATCCGCACCGGTATAGCCATCCCGCACGATGGCGCGCGGCAATGCCATGGCGGCACAGGCGCCAATGCCCTGCACGAAACGGGCCACGACCAGCCATTCGATTGAGGGGGCAAGCGCGCAGGCAATGCCGCCGGCGGTGAACAGCGCCAGGCCGAAATACAGCGGCGGCTTGCGCCCGACCATGTCGCTGACCGGGCCGTAGAACAACTGGCAGACCGCAATGGCGGCCATGAAAGCCATGAGGCTGGCCTGTACGCCGGCAGTGTCGGCACCAAGGCTGGCGCCGATAGCCGGCAAAGCCGGCAGATACATATCGATGGCGAAGGGACCGATGGCCGACAGCAAGCCGAGCACCAGCGCCGCGCGCAGGATTGTTGGGTTCATTTTCGAATACCTCTCGGCCGCCGCCGAAGCCACGAGCCGCACATTGGGAAAAGCTGTTCGGCGCGGTGGGGAGGCACGGCAGCCGATGACCCGATATTGGACACAAGTGTAAAATCAGTCAAGCACCGGCGTCAAATATTTTTGACAATGTTGTAAAATTAGGCATTTCGTGTATGGTGAAGCCATGAGTCAGATCGAGCTGCTGCCCACCGAAAGAGCCTTTCCCCGCGCCGTCGCCAAGCGGCAGGCGATTCTGGATGCGGCCAAGCGCGCTTTTGTCCGCGACGGCGTCAGCGCTGCCGGCATTGATGCCATCGCCATCGAAGCCGGCGTCTCCCGACAGACCGTCTACAACCAGATCGGCGACAAGGATCAGCTCTTCATCGCCGTGGTCGAGGACGTCACCGCCCGCTCCAGCGCCTCGCTTATGCAGGTGCTGCACAGCTTTCCCGACAAGCCCGACAATCTCGAACAGGCCCTGACCGATTTCGCCGCGGGCCTCCTGGGCCGCTGCATGTGCGACATCGATGGCCGCGCCCTCGCCTCATTGATGGAGCGCGAAGCCCATCGCTGGCCTCACCTGTTCAGCGCCTGGAAGGAATATGGTCCCGGCAAGGACTGGCCGGTCATCGCCGCAGTTTTCGCCAAGCTCGGCCGTGACGGCTATCTCGAGATCGACGATCCCAGCCTGGTCGCGCGCCATTTCATGGCACTGATCAACGCGGACCTCCCCAAGGATCAGGGCATGTGCACCCGCCCCACCGAAGCCGCGGTCCAAAAGGCCGCGAAAGCGGGGGTGGCGACGTTTCTAAGAGCGTTTGGGAAACGCTAGCTCCCTCAGCAGAGCCCGTAACGCCCTCAATAGACCTCACGGTGAGCCTGTCGAACCACGAGGTCGTGGCGCTCTTCACTCCACCACGCCTGCCTTGTCGACCCACTAAGCTCGTCACCCACCCACGGTGTCATTCCCGCGAAAGCGGGAACCTCCGTTTCTTCCATATGCGGCAAACAGAGGTTCCCGCTTCCGCGGGAATGACACTGTGGTTAGGGCAGTTGTAGCTTACGCCCCTACCCCTCCAACACTTCCCGATACCGTCGCACCGCCTCCGGGAACCCCATCAGCAGCGCATCAGCCGTCAGCCCATGCCCGATCGAGGCTTCATCCACGCCCTTCACTGCGGCCTGGAACGCTGGCAAATTCTCCAGCGTCAGATCATGCCCGGCATTGAGCCCCAGCCCCGCCGCATGCGCCGCCGCAGCCGTATCGGCCAGCGCGGCCAGCTCCGCCTCAGCCCGCGCCGGATCATCATAGCACCCGCCATAAGGCCCGGTATAAAGCTCGACCCGATCCGCACCCGTCGCCTTGGCCGCGCTGATCCCCTTGGTCCCCGCATCCGGATCACAGAACAGCGAAATCCGCCGGCCCGGCTGCTTGAGCTTTTGCACCACCGAGGTCAGGAAATTGTTGTTGGCGTGGAAGTCCCAGCCATGGTCCGACGTCGCCTGTGCCGGATCGTCTGGCACCAGCGTCACCTGCTGCGGGTTGACCAGCTCGATCAGCGCGATGAAATCCTCGCTCGGATAGCCCTCGATGTTGAACTCAGCCTGCGGATATTCATCCCGCAATAACGCCGAAAGATCGAACACATCACTGCGCCGGATATGCCGCTCGTCCGGCCGCGGATGCACGGTAACGCCGCTGGCACCCGCATCGAGCACCACCTGGGCCATGCCCACCACGCTCGGCCACGGCAGATCACGCCGGTTGCGAAGCTGGGCGACGGCATTGAGATTGACGGAAAGCAGGGTCATGGCAGGGACTCGAAAAATGCTATCCCTGCCATATACCAGACTGGGCGCGCCGCCCAATCGAACCTTGTGATAACAGCGATCAATAAGCGGCGGCCTACATCCCCTGCGGACCGCGCGAAATGGCCGCCAGCCCGGTCCGCACCACTTCCACCAGACCAAGCGGCTGCATCAGGGCGATGAAGCTGTCGATCTTGGCCGGCTTGCCAGTGACTTCGAACACGAAGCTCTCGACACTGGCATCCACGATCTGCGCCCGGAAGGCGTCAGCCAGGCGCAGCGTTTCGGCGCGATGATCGCCCGAACCCGCCACCTTGATCAGCGCCAGCTCACGCTCCAGCGAAGCGCCCTCGGCCGTCAGGTCATGCACCTTGTGTACTGGCACAAGGCGCTCGAGCTGCAGCTTGATCTGGGTCAGCGTCTTGGGCGTAGCAATGACCACAACGGTGATGCGACTAAGTCGCCGCCCGTGTTCCGTCTCGCTGACGGTCAGGCTTTCGATATTATAGCCGCGCGCCGAGAACAGGCCGACCACGCGCGCGAGAATCCCCGGCTCGTTATCGACCAGAACCGACAGAGTATGCCGCTCGATCTCCTGAGTTTCCTTGGTCAGGAAATAAGCCGAGCCGGTAGGCTGCAAATGTGCGTTCATTTTTTGGTTCCTCAAGGCTTTGGATCGTTGCACCGCCCCTGCCACCCTCACAGTGTCATTCCCGCGAAAGCGGGAACCTCTGTTTAGTGGCAGAGAAAACGGAGCTTCCCGCTTTCGCGGGGAATGACCCGGTGAATGGTCACCGGGCTCCGTGTGCAATCACACCAACTGCCGTCCCTTCTCGTCGATGATGTCCCCGATATTGGCGGTATCAGGCAAAATGATCTCGTTATGCGGCTTGCCCGATGGGATCATCGGCAGGCAGTTCTCATCCTTCTCGACCAGCACGTCGAACAGCACCGGACCGTCATAATCGAGCATTTCGGCAATCGCCGCGTCGAGCTCTGCCGGGTTGTCGCAACGAATGCCCTTGCCGCCATAGGCCTCGGCCAGCTTGACGAAATCGGGCAGCGATTCCGAATAGGAATGCGCGTAACGCGATCCATGCAGCAGGTCCTGCCACTGGCGAACCATGCCCATGCGCTCATTGTTGAGAATGAAAATCTTGATCGGCAGGCGATACTGCACCGCCGTCGACATCTCCTGCATCGTCATCTGCACCGAGGCTTCGCCGGCAATATCGATCACCAGCGCATCGGGATGGGCCACCTGCACGCCGACCGCGGCCGGCAGGCCATAGCCCATCGTACCGAGCCCGCCGGAGGTCATCCAGTGATTGGGCTTATCGAAATGGAAGTGCTGGGCGGCCCACATCTGATGTTGGCCCACTTCGGTGGTGATGAACACCTCCTTGCCCTGCTTCCTGGTCGCCTCATACAGCCGCTCGATGGCGTATTGCGGCTTGATCACCGTGTCGGAGTTCTTGTAGCCGAGCGAATCCACCGCGCGCCACTTCTCGATCTGCTTCCACCATGGCGCGATGGCCTCGGTGCGCGGCTGATTGGTCTTGGAGCGCCAGATGCGGACCATTTCGCCCAGCACGCGCTCGCAATCGCCGATGATCGGGATGTCGACGCGCACCACTTTGTTGATCGAGCTGGGATCGATATCGACATGGATCTTGCGGCTATTGGGCGAGAAGGCATCGATACGGCCGGTGATCCGGTCGTCGAACCGCGCGCCGATATTGATCATGACGTCGCAGTCATGCATGGCGAGGTTGGCTTCGTAAGTGCCGTGCATGCCCAGCATGCCCATCCATTGCGGATTGGATGCGGGGAATGCACCCAGCCCCATCAGGGTCGAGGTCACGGGAAAGCCGGTCAGTTCGGCCAGTTCGCGCAGATGCTTGGACGCTTCCGGGCCGGCATTGATCACGCCGCCACCGGTATAGAAGATCGGGCGTTCGGCCTTGAGCATCAGATCGACAGCCGCCTCGATGGCAGCGGTGTCGCCATCCATCTGCGGGCGATAGCTCTGGTGCCGCAATGTATCGAGGTCGGGCATGTAATAGTCGCCCAGCGCAAACTGCACATCCTTGGGAATGTCGATCACCACCGGGCCGGGGCGGCCGGTCGTGGCGATGAGGAAAGCCTCATGCATGATGCGCGGCAGGTCTTCCACGCGCTTCACCAGATAATTGTATTTGGTGCAGGAGCGGGTAATGCCAACCGTGTCGCATTCCTGAAAGGCGTCGCTGCCGATCAGCGTGGTGGGGACCTGGGCGGTGATGCAGATCAGCGGGATGGAATCCATCAGCGCATCGGTCAGGCCGGTCACCGCATTGGTCGCGCCGGGGCCCGAAGTCACCAGCACCACGCCGGGCTTGCCGGTGGAGCGGGCATAGCCTTCCGCCATATGGGTCGCGCCCTGCTCGTGGCGCACCAGAATGTGCTGAACCTTGTCCTGCTGGAACATGGCGTCATAGATCGGCAGGGCCGCGCCGCCGGGATAGCCGAAAATGTGCTCGACCCCCTGATCGGTCAGCGCCTGTATCACCATTTCTGCGCCGGTCATCTGTTCGGCCATCGTAAAGTCCTTCCTAAAGTCCACTGCTTGGCCCGATCTCGTAGCGGCAAAAACCGGGCAATAAAAAAGGCCCCGTTCGGGACCTGTTTTCGGCGCACCAGCTATCGCGCGGGATTTTATCCCACGTTGCCGATGCGCCTGCCTACTACGAGAATGAGTGCCCGCACGGGACCTCTCCTTAAATTACCGGGGCATTGATAGGTGCAAGCCGGCGCAGGTGTCAATAGCGCAGTGGCGAATGGCACAACACTTAACTCATAACTTAATCGTTGACAGCCTCGATTACCATCACTTAAGGTTCAACTTAACAGTCAACGGAGAGGAACCACAAATGACCGAACGCTCCATCGCCCACGGCACCTTTGTCATCGAGCGCAAATACCCCGCCGATCCCGCCCGCGTCTTCCGAGCCTGGGCCGATCCCGAAATCAAGAAGCGCTGGTTCGCCGCCGGCAATGACACCAAGGTCTTCGAATTCCGCGAGGGCGGCCGCGAATATGCCGAGGGCGATGGCCCCAATGGCGGCAGCTACAGCTATGACGTGACCTATCAGGACATCGTGGAAAACAACCGCATCGTCTATACCTACCAGATGAGCCTGGGCGGACAGCGCATCTCGGTCTCGGTCGCCGCTGTCGAACTCTTCGCCGATGGCACCGGCACCCGCCTCACCGTCACCGAACACGGCTGCTTCTTCGACGGCCTCGACACTGTCGACCAGCGCAAGCAGGGCACCGAATGGCTGATGGGCGAGTTGGGCACCGAGCTGGCCCGCCAGCTGGCCAACTAGCCTTCCCATTTCGGTCGACAAATGCTGCAAACAATTGTCCAAGGTGGAGACCCCATTCTGGACAATGCACCGCAGATGATTTCGGCCAGCCCAACCTCCCTGCCCCGTCGCGCTGCAGCGCCGCGAGCCTTGGCGTGAACCGGGCCCTGCTCATCGTCATCGCCGCTCTCTTCGTGGGGGCCGCAGTGCTCTGGGCCACCTGGTTCATTCCCGATGGTCCACTGCGCTACCTGGCGGTGATCGGCGCGGCCGCAACCGCCTATATGGCGCTCAATGTCGGCGCCAATGACGTCGCCAACAATGTCGGCCCGGCCGTGGGCGCCAAGGCCATCACCATGGGCAGCGCCCTCGCCTTGGCGGCCGTCTTCGAGATTTGTGGCGCCCTCTTTGCCGGCAATGAAGTCATCACCACGGTCTCCCGCGACCTGCTGGTCTGGGACCATGGCTTTGCCGACCGCACTATGATGCTGGCCATGATCTCCGCGCTACTGGCCGCCGCCCTGTGGATCAATATATCGACCCTCTTCGGCGCGCCCGTCTCCACCACCCACGCCATTGTCGGCGGCATTGTCGGCGCCTTCGCCGCAGCGGCCGGGCTAAACGCCGTCGCCTGGCCCGTGGTCGGCACCATCGCCGTCACCTGGACCCTCTCCCCCATTCTCGGCGGCATCCTGGCCGCCGCCATCCACGCCCTTATCCGCAAGCTGATCACGCGGCGCATCGACAAGGTCGGCGCCGCCCGCCTCTGGGTGCCGCTGCTGGTCGCCGCCATGGCGGGCCTCTTCACCGGCTATCTCAGCACCAAGCTGCATCCACAGGGCTGGCGCCCCGATGTCTACACCATCGCCGCCATTAGCCTGGCCACCGCCGCCCTCGGCTGGATCATCGCCATGCCCTGGGTCCGCATGAATTCACTGACCATGGAAAACCGCAAGAAGCAGGTCGGCCGCCTGTTCCGCCCGCCGCTGATTGTCGCTGCCGCCCTGCTCTCTTTCGCCCATGGCTCCAACGACGTCGCCAATGCCGTCGGCCCCTTCGTCGCCATCCTCTCCGCCATCGGGGCAGCGCCGAGCCCCATCGCCGGCGGCATCGCGCCGCTCTGGACCCTGGCCATCGGCGCCTTCGGCATAGCCTGTGGCCTGGCGCTCTTCGGCCCCCGCGTCATCCACACCATTGGCGAGCAGATCACCAAGCTCAACGAAATCCGCGCCTTCTGCGTGGCCCTGTCGGCCGCCGGCACGGTCCTGCTGGCCTCGGCCTTCGGCCTGCCCGTCTCCTCCACCCACGTCGCGGTGGGCGCGGTGTTTGGCGTGGGTTTCCTGCGCGAATATCTGGCCATGCGGAACATGCAGGGCGCCGCCGCCGGCAATGCGCGCTTCCTCGATCCGGCTTCGCTCAACGCCACCCCGGAAGAAGCCATCGCCCGCGAACGGCGCCATGATCGGCGTTATCTGGTGCGCCGCCTCAAGGTCGCGCGCATCGCCGCGGCCTGGGTCATCACCCTGCCCGCCGCCACCGCCATGGGCGCGCTGCTCTATTGGTTGGTGAGCTCTGTCATCAGCCTGTGATACAGCCGGTCGGCAACTCGCGTCAGTGCGCGATCCCTGAGCAGCCGCTTGGCTTCACCGAGCAACACCCAGTGCCGCCGGCGTTGCTCCATCTCGTCCCAGCTGTCGAGCTGGTCTTCCACCAGCAGCGGATAGAGATCGACATCGACCAATTGCCCCTTGTCGCTCAGGCGATAGCTGCCCAGCGGCTCGGTGCCCACCACGCCAGTCACCCCGGCCTCCTCGAAGGCTTCCTTGGCCGCGCTGTCCCACGGCGTCATGCCCTGGCTGATCGAGCCCTTGGGAAAAATCCAGCGCCCGGTGCGGCGCGAGGTAACCAGCAGGAACACCACCCGCCCGTCGCGCACCACATAGGGCACCGCGCCGGATTGGCGAAGCCCGGGCGCCGAATCGACCCTCGGATTCCACAGATTGAAAAATTCACGCAGCATGGCTTGGTTCTAGGGCAATCGCATCGGCGTCGCCAGCCAACAAAAAAGGGCCCGCAAGGGGCCCTTTCGTCAACGCAAACCGCCGCTTAGCTCAGCAGGGTCAGGTTCGTCGCCGAAACCTTGCCGTCGCGGCCGGTTTCGAGTTCGTAGGTCACCTTGTCGCCTTCATACAGGCCCTGCAGGCCCGAACGCTGGACGGCGGAGATATGGACAAACGCATCCTTTTCGCCATTTTCAGGCGAAATGAAGCCGAAGCCCTTGGTGGTGTTGAAGAATTTGACGGTACCGGTAATGGTAGCCATGGGGTGCATCCTCTTAATGAGTGCTCGCCGCTCGCGCGGCCAGGAGTTGAACATGGGCCTCTTTGAGACAGGCCCTGCCGAACGATTCACAGATCAGGAGGTAGCCAAGTTTCCGGCATGCCGGTCGTCAGATAGCGCAAGACAAGTGTAACGTCAGAGACCAAATATTGTCGCTATCGGATGCAAATTCAAGGCACTTCGCTCGATCGATGAAACACCCGGCCCAGGAGGGACTCCGGACCGGGTGCTTTTTGGCGCCTGGGGGCGCGTCGCAGCATGGGGCGATGCTGCAACCTCTATTTAGCCGCGCGGGCAGCTATCAACGTAGCGCGTGCCATTGGGGCGTTCGTAGACGCAGCGGTTGCCGCTGCCTTCGACACGGCCAATCATGTTGCCCGCAGCAGCGCCGACCACGCCGCCGACACCGGCACCAACGACAGTACCCAGAACGCTACCGGTGGTGGCAGCGCCGACAATGGCGCCTGCGCCCGCACCCACCGCAGCACCCTGCTGGGTTGGGGTGCACGCTGCCAGCGACAAAGCGGCGGCGGCGATGATCAGAAACTTATGCATGGAAACCCTCCAAAGATATTATCGACGACCAAATGCGCCGGACGGCGGAATGGTTCCAGCATGATTCCAGCTTTTTTGCAGCAAGCACAGTCATTGCCGCGAAAAGAGTGCACCAATTGCCACCAGAACCCATCCAAAGATCATGCCGGCGCCGCCCAATGGCGCCGCTCCGGGGAATGCGCCATGGCCCAGCCATTCGCGAATCCCCAGGTCTGCACTGAAAATCAGCGTGCCCGCCGCGAGCAAATAGCCGGCGATGCGAAGCGGGCTTCTATCCGGCCCCGCGCCGCACAAAGCCAGCAAAGCTGGGCCATGCGCCAGGCAGATGGTGGCAATCGCCGACAGGTTCCGGCTCTCCCCGGCATGCGACGCGGCGGCCGCCGAGACGACGCCCACGGCCCCGGCAACACCGGCCGCGAGCAGCAGCAGACGGCGGGGCAGATTGTTGATTGGCTGCATGGCAATGGTTCCTTTTGCCGCCATGCTCTATCGCGCCAGGCAGGCTTCGTCTAATGCTGGCTGGCGATTGGGACGACATCAAATGAACGAGCACATCACGGCGGCGCCCGGCGCGGCCGCCAATGCCGCTCCGGCCGATTCGGGCTGGCGGGATGAACTGAGGGCCACGTTCACGCTGGCCTGGCCGCTGGTTATCGCGCAATTGGCCGCGACCGCACTGACCATGACGGACGTCATCATGCTGGGCTGGCTCGGGCCGCGCTATCTCGCCGCCGGCACGCTGGCGACCACCTTCCTCATGCCATTCCTGGTCGGCAGCACCGGCATTGTCGGCGCCGTCGCGCCCCTCGTCGCCCAGGCGCGTGGCGCGCGCGACATCAAGGCAGTGCGCCGCATCGTGCGGCAAGGCTGCTGGGCCGCCATTGTGCTGGCGGTCTGCCTGATACCGATTCTATGGCAGATCCGGCCCATCTTTGCCCTGCTGGGCCAGAATGCGGGCCTATCCATCATGGCCGAACAATATATCCATGTCGCCGTGTGGATGCTGTTTCCCGCCCTGGGACTTATCGCCTTCCGCTCGCTGCTCTCGGCCTTTGCCAGCACCCGCATCATCCTGCTGGTCACGGTCGGTGGCGTGGTCTGCAACGCCTTGCTCAATTATGCGCTGATCTTCGGCAATTTCGGTTTTCCGCGGCTCGAACTTCGCGGCGCGGCCCTGGCGACGCTGTTGACCAATCTGCTGATGTTCGCCGCACTCGCCGCCTATGTCCTGCGGCACCGCCGCTTCCGGCGTTTTCACCTGCTGGTTCGGTTCTGGAAACCGGACTGGTCGCGGTTCGCTGAGATTTTCCGCATCGGCACCCCCATTGGCCTGACCCTGCTCTCCGAGGTTGGCCTGTTCACCGCCGCCGCCCTACTGATGGGTCAATTGGGCACCGACGAAGTGGCCGCCCACGCCATTGCGCTACAATGCGCCAGCATGGCCTTCATGGTCCCCTTGGGCCTGGGCACCGCCGCCACCGTGCGCGTGGGCCTCGCCTATGGCCGCAACGATCCAAAGGGCATCCACCGCGCCGGCTGGACGGCATTCGCCCTGGGCACCGGCTTCATGGCGCTGTCCTGCATCGTGTTTCTCACGCTGGCGCCCTTCATCGTCCGCCTGTTCCTCGATCCCAGCCATGCCGAAAATGCCAATGCGCTGGCGCTGGCCGCCAGCTTCCTCATGGTCGCTGGCGTGTTCCAACTGGTCGATGGGGCTCAGGTCGTGGCCGCCCACGCGCTGCGCGGCCTCAGCGACACCAAAATCCCTATGGTGCTGGCCTTTATCGGCTATTGGGCCCTCGGCCTGCCTGTCGCCTACATCCTGGGCTTCACCCTCAACTGGCGCGGCATCGGCATCTGGACCGGCCTCGCCGCAGGCTTGGCCTTCGTCGCCCTGGTCCTGGTAATCCGCTTCGCCCTCCGCGAACGCATCGGCCTGGTGTCCCGCGCGTCATAAATTGCTCACTCTGAACCCTTCAACAACGCGGTGTCATCCCGGCGCAGGCCGGGATCCATGCTGAAGATCATCCACGCACACCGTGGGAAGATGCAGACATGAATTCCGGCCTCCGCCGGAACGACATTGTGGTTTGATTGAGCAACCCCAGAGTCATCCGCGTCTCCCCTCCCCACCGCTCTCCCTCGGGCTCGACTCGGGTGGATGGGCTAAACTGTAACCCGTGCGATTGGCTCGTTCGCCTCCCTCCCCCTTGAGGGGAGGGATCGAGGGAGGGGGTCGACGAGCTTTAGCGCTGAAGCGGCAACCACCCCCACCCCGGCCCTCCCCTCAAGGGGGAGGGAGGGCAGACCGACGTTGTCCGTCTCGAACCTAAATCCAAAATCTCAAACCACCCGCCGCGGCCAATCCCCCATTCGGTTACGAAACCAGGTCCGCTGCCGCTTGGCATATTGCTGGGTCGCAATCGTCGCCAACCGGATCGCTTCGCCTTCCCCCATCGTTCCATCCAGCCACGCACTGATTTCCGGCACCCCAATCGCCTTCATCACCGGCAGGCTGGGATCGAGCTGCTGCGCCCGCAGCGCCTCGACCTCGGCCACCGCGCCGCTCTCAAACATAGCGGCAAAACGCGTGGCAATCCGCCCGCGCAACACATCCCGATCCGGATCGAGCACCATGCGCTCCACGGCGAAATCACCAAGCAACCCAGCCTGCGGCTCATCCTGAAAGCTCGACAATGTCCGCCCCGTCGCGCGCTTGACCGCCAAAGCCCGGATCAATCGCTGCGGGTCAGCGACCTTGAGGCGCGCAGCAGTGAGCGGGTCTTCGCGTTGCAAGAGTGCCAGTCGCTGTGCGCCATCCAGGTCTTGAATCTCTTGTTGAACTTCAAGCGTGATATCAGCCGAAATCTCCGGTACATCCGCGAATCCGTTTTGCAGGGCATCGAAGTAAAGCCCTGTTCCGCCAACGAAAAACAGCGGCCCCTCACTCGCCTCAATCACCGCCTTTGCCGCGCTCAGCCATTGCCCGGTGGAAAAACGCGAAGAAGCGGGCACCGTCCCATAAAGCCGATGATCCGCCCGCGCCTCCTCCGCCTCGCTCGGCCGCGCCGTAACCACCCGCACCGTGTCGTAGACCTGCATGGCATCGGTATTGACGATGACGCCGCCCTCTTGCTCCGCCATGGCGAGCGCCAGCGCCGACTTGCCGCTGGCAGTCGGACCCGCTATCAGAACGGCGCGCCTGCGGCCCGTCACGCTGCCCCCCAGAAAGTGTTGCCTACCATGCCGGTCCTTTGCCTCATCGCCAATCCCGCCGATTCCGAACTCGATCCGGCTTTGGCTGCCGCCGTCGTCAAACAGATCGGCGGCGAGCTCAATTGGCTCAATCACGCCATTGCCTGCGAGATCATCGAGCCGAAGTCAACCGATGCGCTGGCCCTTGCCCGCGAAGTCATCGGCAACCGCAAGGTCGATGCTGCTCTCGTGGAGACCGAAGGCCGCCGCAAGCCGATCCTCGTCGCCGACATGGATTCCACAATGATCGAGCAGGAATGCATTGACGAACTCGCCGCGGCCCTCGGCATCAAGCAGCAGGTCGCCGAGATCACCGACCGCGCCATGCGCGGCGAACTCGATTTCGCTCAGGCACTGGATACCCGCGTCGCCCTGCTCAAGGGCCTGGAACGCAAGGTCATCGAGGAAGTGCGCCGCGAACAGATCACGCTGGCTCCCGGCGGCCGCGCCCTGATCCAGACCATGAAGGCCTATGGCGCCTATACCTCGCTCGTCTCGGGCGGCTTCACCTTCTTCGCCGACTATTTCGCCAAGCGCATCGGCTTCGACGAGGCCATCGCCAACGTCCTGCTCTTCGACGGCGACGCGCTGACCGGCACGGTGCAAAAGCCCATCGTCGACAAATCAACCAAGCGCGAGCGCCTCACCGCCCTCGCCGCCGAGCGCAACCTGCCGCTCAGCGCCACCATCGCCGTCGGCGACGGCGCCAACGATCTCGACATGATCCGCGTCGCCGGCTTCGGCGTCGCCCTCCACGCCAAGCCTGCCGTCGCGGCCGAAGCCGGCATCCGCATCGACCACGGCGACCTCACCGCCCTGCTCTACCTGCAAGGCTATAGCGAAGAAGACATCGTGCGATGAAACTGGAGACCCCGCGACTGCTGCTGCGCGAATGGCGCGACACTGACCGCGAGGCCTTCGCCGCGATCGTTGGCGATCCCCACGTCATGCGGTTCTACCCCGCCACCCGCAGCCGCGCGGAGGCCGATGCCTGGATCGATAAAATGATCGCCGGGCTCGCCAATGGCACCGCCCACTTCCTGGCGGTGGAGCGCAAGTCGGATGGCGCCATGCTCGGCCTGACCGGCACAGCCGACATCAATTTTCCCATTCCCACCGACCCAAAGCTCGAAATCGGCTGGGTGCTCGGCAAGGATTATTGGGGCCAGGGCTACGCCCCCGAAGCCGCCCGCGCCGTGCTCGAACACGCCTTCACGCAGCTGCGCGCCCCCGAGGTCGCAGCCTTCACCGCCCAGGTGAACCTGCCCAGCCAGCGCGTGATGCAAAAACTCGGCCTCGTCCGCGACCCGAGCGCCGATTTCGAACACCCCCGCATTGCCGCGGGCCATCCCCTGCGCCCGCATGTGCTCTACCGGATTGCCAATCCCAACACTTAAACCTTGCCCAAAAACAAAACCGGCGCCCTAGGGCGCCGGTTGATTTTTAGGGACTTGCCGGCGGATTGGCCGGCGGCGTCGTCGTCTGGGTCGGAGTGGTATCGACCGGAGCCGGTTCCACCTCAACGGCCGGCGGCGCTTCCGTGCCGACCGTTGGAGCCAGCTGCGAGCCGTCCTCCAGCGTCATGGTCGGCGCCACGCTATCCTCGATGCCCAGCCCGTCCAGGGCCGGTTCATCGCTGGTCGCCGGCGTTTCGGGTACCGGCGCGACCGGCAGCGGCGGCGCCAGATTGGGATTGGCCGCCGGGATTTCCCCATTGGAGCCGAAATAGCGGAAGAACTCGCTATCGGGCGACAACACCATGGTGGTCCCGGTGCCGGTCAGCGCGGTGCGGTAGGACTGCATCGAGCGGAAGAATTCAAAGAATTCCTCATCCTGCCCATAGGCCGCGGCAAACAGCCGGTTCCGCTCGGCATCGCCCGTACCACGGATGATTTCCGCATCACGGGTAGCCGCTGCCACGATTTCGACGGCCTGACGGTCGGCGATTGCGCGCAGGCTCTGTGCCTGCTCCTGGCCACGGGCTCGCAACAGGGCCGCTTCCGCCAGACGCTCGGCTCGCATGCGCTCGAATGTGGTGGCCGAAACATCCTGATCGAGATCGGTGCGCAGAATGCGGACATCGACCACTTCAATGCCCAGTTCCGCCATATCCGGACGGATCAGGTCACGCGCTTCCCGCATCATCTGCGGGCGCTGTTCGGACAGGGCCGCATTGAATTCGCGCAGACCATAGACCTGACGCAAAGCCGAGTCGAAACGCGTCCCGATACGGTCTTCGGCCACCGAAAGCTGGCCCAAGGCACGTTCACGGAACAACCGCGGATCGGAGATGCGGTAGGTCAGGAAGGCATCGACCTGGTAGAAGGCGTTACCCGAAACCTGCACCGTCATATTGGCGATGTCATAGCGCAATAGCCGGTTTTCGATGATCTGCACCGTATCCACGATATCGGTCGGGATCTTGAAGTAGAGCCCCGGTTCGGTGCGGATATCGGTGATCTGGCCAAAGCGCATGACGATGGCCTGTTCGCGCTCGTTCACGATGTAGATCGAGGAGAACACGACATAGAGGGCGGCGAGAATGGCAACGCCAAGGATAATCAGACGATTGCTCATGGCTTAGTTCCCCGTCCCGGTCGCCGGCGGCGTGGTCGTTCTGGCGCCTGGGCGCAGTTCAGGCAATGGCAGATAGGGCACGACGCCCTGCCCATTGGCCCCGTTCTCGATCAGCACCTTTTCGGAGCCGCTATACACTTCTTCCATGGTCTCGAGGAACAAGCGCTTGCGGGTCACTTCGGGCGCATTGACATATTCGGCATAGATCGCGTTGAAACGCTGGGCTTCACCGGTTGCTTCCTGCACCACGCGGTTGCTGTACGCAGCCGCATCTTCGCGCAGAGCCGCCGCCCGGCCACGCGCATCACCCAACAGGGTATTGGCGTAGGAACGGGCTTCTTCCTGCAGGCGCGTTTCGTCCTGGCGGGCACGCTGCACTTCGTTGAAGGCGTCGATGACTTCGGCCGGCGGACCGGCATTTTCGATCAGCACCTGCCCGATGCGCACGCCCAGCTGGTAGCTGTCGAGGATCGACTGGGTGATCTGCTGGACCTCCAGCTCGATACCACGGCGGTCATCGCTATAGATGTCCTGGGCCGGACGGCGGCCTGCCACTTCGCGCATCGCGCTTTCAGCGGCATTGCGGACCATTTCTTCGGGGTCACGCACATTGAACAGATAAGCCACCGGATCGCTTACCGACCACAGCGCCGAGAACTGCACATTGACGATGTTCTGGTCGCCCGACAGCATCAGCCCGCTGCCGCCATTGGAATTGGCGCGCGAACCGGACGCGGTTGCGGCACCGATCGTGGTCTGGTTCTCGGTCACCGTGACGCGCTCGACAGTCTCGATCGGCCACAGGTGGAAATGCAGGCCCGGCATGGACAATTCGGGCTTGGGCCGGCCAAAGCGCAGCTCGACGCCCACTTCCTGCGGATCGACCGTATAGATCGAATTCAGCCCCCAGAATGCCAGAACGGCGAGCACGCCGCCAATCAGCGCCCAGCGTCCACCGGGTACACCGCCACGGAACTGGTCACGGCCGCGGTTGAGAATATCTTCGAGGTTGGGCGTATTGCCACCCCCTGGCCGGCGTGGACCACCACTGCCGCCGCCACCGGGCGCTTGCCCCCAGGGGCCGCCATTATTATTGCGGCCACCCCCGCCTCCGTTACTCTCCCACGGCATCGCAATCCTTTCAGGGATATGTTTGTTTCGTCGTGGACATATATAGGCAAGCGCGCCACCCGATCAATGCGCGCCAGCCTTATGTCGCTCGTACACTTTGACGCGGTAGCTGGCCTGGTCCTTTTCCATCGGGGTCACCGCCGGCTCATCCACAATCGCCCATTCTGCGGGATTTATTGCGGGAAACCGGATGTCGCCTCCCGGCGAAAGCGCGATATGGCTGATATAAAGCCGGTCGGCCACGCCCATAAGCTGGGCATAAATATCGCCGCCGCCAATGATCATGATCTCGTCAACACCGTCTTTTTCCGCAATTTCTCGCGCTTTTTCCAACGCGGCATCCACGCTGGAGACCACCAGCACGCCCTCGGGCTGATAGCCCTCCTGCCGGGTCACCACGATATTGGTGCGGCCGGGCAAGGGCTTGCCCACGGTCTCATATTGCTTGCGCCCCATGATCATGGGCTTGCCCATGGTCATGCGCTTGAAAAAGGCAAAGTCGGAGGGGATGCGCCAGGGAATGGTCTGCTCGCTGCCGATCACGCCATTTTCGGCGACCCCCGCAATCATGGCAATTTTGATGCTCATAGCGCCCCCAGCCGGGCCAGCGCGTCGCCATCGACGCGCACCTTGGTCCATTCGTCCTGCATCACTCCGCCCTGCGCTTTATAGAAATCGATGCTCGGCTCGTTCCAGTCGAGCACCCACCATTCAAAGCGTCCCAGCCCTTCGGCTACGCAGCGCTGCGCCAGGTTGACCAGCAGGGCCTTGCCGATCCCCCTGCCGCGCAAGGACGGATCGACGAACAGATCCTCGAGCCAGATGCCGTGCCGCCCCTGGAAAGTGGAATAAGTATAAAACCACAGCGCAAACCCGACCGGCTCGCCCTGCCATTCGGCGATCTCGCAGAACACTTTGGGATCGGCACCGAACAGGTCGCGCACAATATCGGCCTCATTGGCCTGCACTTCATGCTCGAGCTTTTCATAGGCTGCCAGCGCTCGCACGAAGCCGACAATGGTTGCGGCATCAGCCGCGCGAGCCGGGCGAATGACCAGGCTCACCCTCAGAAATCCTCGTGCCGCTGCAGAATGAGGATATCGAGTTCCTTTTCCGGGTAGAAATCGGTCGCCACCATTTCAAACGTGGTCGGCCCGGTCTTCTTGATGTCGTCACCGCAGAACGAGACCAGATTGGCTTCATCGCCCTTGTCGACCACCAGCCGGAATTTGGGGATGTAACCACCGCCCCAATTGCCGCCCGTCGTCAGGATGTAGGAAATCCAGCTCTCGTAGAACGGCGCCGCCCAGGGATCATCCCCGCTTTTGACCGTCTTGCGCACGGCATTGATGAAGCTCTCATCCGTGCAGTAGCGCGTCCGGTATTCAGCGGCCGGGTCGAACCCTTCATAGGGCTCGCTCAGGAAGCTAACGCCGGTCGTGCCGCCCACGCTGGGCTTGTAGCGATGCTCGACCTTGACGGTCTGCCCGGCCGGGAAATTGGCCTCCCAGGTATAGGTCGCCCGGTAGGTCCACATCGGATAATAGTTGGTCTCGGCGTCATCGCTCTCGTCATACATATCGGGCACGAACATGCCCAAATGCAGCATTTCCGCCTTGGTCGCGTCATCCAGCGCATTGGTTGCTTCATTGGTCGATTGCGCAAACGACACCAGCGAAATGCCCTTTTCGCGCAAATAGTCCGAGCGATCGACGCCCGCCGCGATGGCATATTCATGCAGCTCGGCCTTGACCGGCTGACCATTGAACGTGGTCTGGAAGTGGAAGAGATTGTCGTTCGGTCCATCGGGAAACGCGGTCGGCGACCACCAATCCGGCTCGATATCGGGCATGGGGAATGCCACCAGCACCTTCTGGTCTGTGTCGGTATTGTTCTGGAATTCGTAGACGACGCGGATTTCCTCGCGCGAGATGAACAGCTCTTCGCTCAGCATCTTGATGTCGTCATTGATGACGAATTCCAGCCCGCCCGTGACCAATTGCGCCGCCGTATCATTCGCCTGCGCCGGCATCGCCACCGCGGCAGCGAGCATACAAACCAATCCCGAGAACACCCTCATGTCTCAAACTCCAAAAACACAAATTACGTAAGGGGTTAGCCCCTTGCTCAGATTCTCTGCCACTGGATGAACGGCAGCGCTACACTTGGCTGGAAGTTTGCGCCCCCAGCGGCCGATCAACCTTCCCGGCAAACTGAACCTCGAGAGCCCCGATCCAATTCCCTCGCCCTTGTGGGGAGGGCTAAGGGTGGGGGGTGCTGTGTGCTCCAAACACTCCATGCTGCTTGAAAAGCCCAGAACCCCCACCCTCAATCCCTTCCCACAGGTGTTCATCTCGAGCTCCTACACCCACGGTGTCATTCCCGCGAAAGCGGGAACCTCTGTTTACTTGGGCTCGCATCCCGGAACGGAGGTTCCCGCTTCGCGGGAATGACACCGCATTCTTGAACGCGTCCGGAGTGAACACTGCCCCACAAGGTGTGGGAAGCAGATCGCGACCCTCTGGCGTCGGTCAAGCCAAACGTCGATTATTCCTGAGACGTCCACCGCGTCATCATCCTTGGGCCGCTACAGAATCTTTTTCGCCCGGCTCATACCGCTATCGGTGCTTTGATGTTCGGATGGGGATCGTAGCCCTCGAATGTGAAATCCTCGAACACGAAGTCCTCCAACCGCTTCACGTCCGGGTTGATCTTGAGCACGGGCAGCGGCCGTGGCTCGCGGCTCAGCTGCAGTCTGGCCTGCTCGAAATGGTTGGAATAAAGATGCACGTCGCCAAAACTATGCACGAAATCGCCCACTTGGAGCCCCGTCACCTGCGCCATCATATGGGTGAACAAAGCATAGGACGCGATGTTGAACGGCACGCCCAGGAACGTGTCGGCCGACCGCTGATACAGCTGGCAGCTCAGCTTGCCGTTCGCCACATAGAACTGGAACAAGCAATGGCATGGCGGCAGCGCCATCTCATCCACCTCGGCCGGGTTCCAGGCCGAAACGATATGGCGGCGCGAATCCGGCTTGGTCTTGATCGAATGGATCACATTGGCGATCTGGTCGATCTTGCGCCCATCCGGCGCTGGCCAGCTGCGCCATTGCGAACCATAGACGGGCCCGAGATCGCCGTTTTCATCGGCCCACTCATCCCAGATCTTGACGCCGCGCTCCTGCAACCAGCGCACATTGGTCTCGCCACGAATGAACCACAGCAGCTCATAAATGATCGATTTGCGATGCAGCTGCTTGGTGGTCAGCAAGGGAAAGCCCTGCGCCAGATCGAACCGCATCTGATAGCCAAACAGACTACGCGTACCGGTACCGGTCCGGTCGGACTTGTCCGTACCATGTTCAAGAATATCGGAGAGAAGTTTCAGATAGGGCTGCATCCCAACATCCTACTTCGATTCGCTTTGGCCCGCCGCAACTGCAACGCGGCTCTCCACCAGCCGCGTCAGCAGGTCGATCTGCTCCTGCTGCTTGGCCAACAGTGCGCGCAGATCGTCATTGCGCATCTGGTCGACCTTGTCATGCAGCGCCATGATTTCGATTTCGGCTTTGAGGTTGCATTCGTAATCGTGGCTGGTCACCAACCGGTCCTTGGCCGCCTGCCGGTTCTGGCTCATCATGATCACCGGCGCCTGCACCGCCGCCAGCATGGACAGCAGCAGGTTGAGGAAAATGAACGGGTAAGGGTCAGGCGCCTCCCCGCGCAGCACCAGATTGCCCAGCACCCAGCTCAGCAGCACTACGCCGAAAATGATCAGGAAGGTCCACGAGCCGCCAAAGGACGCCACCCCATCGGCCAGCCGTTGGCCGAAGGTCGATTTCTCGTCGAACACCGCGCTGGTATCCTGCGACAGCGCCCGCTTGCCCAGCGCCTGTTCCAGTACCTGTCTTTCGCGTTTGGTCAGCGTCTGCTCGCCCTTGCCCAGAAACCGTTCGGCGGCATGAATGAGTTTTTCGGTTGATGTGTCGGTCATGGCTGGCTCTCGTGCTGTGCTTGACCAGCCTATACCGATTTGCTGGGCTGCGCCGCACTGCATCGCGGAAGCTTGGTAATAGAATACCACATGTCCTGCTGACATCGAGTGTCAGCGCATTGCCCCAATGATAAACCGCAACGAAGGAGAGCCAACATGAGTGTGCAACACATTAATCCCGAAGGCATGTACAAGAGCCCGGTTTTCTCGCAGGGCATTATCCTGCCGGCGAATGCCCGGATCCTGTTGATCGGTGGCCAGAACGGCGTCGATGCCAATGGCCAGATCGTCGGCAAGGGCGATGTCGTCAAGCAGACTGCCCAGGCGCTGGCCAATCTGCAAAAGGTGCTCGACGCCGCCGGCGCGGGTCTGGAAGACCTGGTCAAGGTCACCATCATCATGCAGCAGGATATCGACCTCAACGCCGCCTTCGGCGAATGGATGAAAGTCTGGGGCCAGAGGAGCAACCCGCCCACCGTCACCGGCTTCCGCGTCGCCGCCCTCGCCAACCCGGATGTCCTGATCGAGATCGAGGCTCAGGCGGTCCTCAAATGAGTCCCCGGCTTCGCCCCCTGCGTCCGCGCGAGACCATGCCCGACTTCGTCAGCGCCGCGCTCGATGAACGTGGCCTGCGCGAAAAATACGATGCGCGCCCACCCTATCAACGCAACGACTACCTGCTCTGGATCAATAAGGCCAAAACTGAAAAAACCAAACGGAAGCACCTGGTGCAGATGCTCGACGAGCTGGAATCGGGCGGCCTCTATATGGGGATGCAGTGGAACGGGTGACGCGTTAGCCGATCCGCGCGTCGATGCTAACAGTCCGCTAACCAATTCGCCCTGTCGGTGAACGATTGCATCCCCGCCCCGGTGTGCCTATATAGGAATTGCTCGCAAGAGCTATGGCGATAAACTGTCATCGTAATAAACCTTTCGGACCCGGGGGCAGTACCCGGCGCCTCCACCATCTAGCCCGCCAAAGGGCCAGCCAATGGGGGCGAAACAGGATCGACGAGGGCGTAAAGGGTGTGCTTTTGCTCGGTGAGGTACCACCGTTATCGGTCCAAAACTTATAGTTGCAAATGACAACCATAAGGCTCCAGTCGCTCTCGCTGCGTAAGCAGTGCTAGCATTGGGAAATTAAGTCCTCCGCTCCTAGCCGGGCGACAGGCGGGGTCCGCAGGCACCTGGCAACAGAAGCCTGCACCTAACATAGCCCCAATCGCCTAAGCGTGACGCCTTTATCCTTGAATTCTCATGGAACGTGAGGCTGATATGGGCCGTTCGGGATTCGCTCCCCAAGGCGCAAGAAGGGTAATTATGGCCGAAGATCACATGCGATACGACATTCTCGCCCAGGAAGCCCTGCGCGGCGTCGTGCGCAAGGTTCTGGCCGAAGTTGCCAAAACCGGCTTGCCCGGGGACCATCACTTCTTCATTTCCTTCGTCACCCGCGCTCCTGGCGTGCGCCTGAGCGAGAAACTGCTCGGCCAGTACGACAAGGAAATGACCATCGTCATCCAGAACCAGTATTGGGACCTCAAGGTCAACGAGACCGGCTTCGAAGTCGGCCTGTCCTTCGACGGCATTCCCGAAACGCTGGTCATTCCCTTCTCGGCGGTCAAAGGCTTCTTCGACCCCTCCGTGCAGTTCGGCCTGCAATTCGATCCGGCCACGGCCGCCCGGGACGACGGCCAGGAAGACAATGCCGACGACGCCCTTGAGCACGCGGCCGGCCCAACCGCCGCCAGCGACGACGAGAAGCCCGGCGAAAAGGTCGTGAGCCTCGACGCCTTCCGAAAAAAGCCGTAACGCCGTCCGGGGCATGGAAAAGCGCTCGCTCTCCATTGCCGGCCATCGCACCAGCATCGCGCTCGAACCCGAATTCTGGGCGGCGCTAGGCGAACTCGCCGCCAGCCGCGGCCAGACCATGGCCGGTCTCATCAAATCCATCGACGAAACCCGCCAGACGACAAACTTGTCCTCGGCGGCACGATTGGCCGTGCTCAAATGGTATCAGGACCGCGCGGCCGCTAGTTCAGCGGCAGAGTAAAGGGCTGGTTGACTGGCGGCGCTGTCGGCAGGCCCAGATCAAGTGGATTCTGTACCTGTGGCGGGGGTGGCGCTGGTTGAGGCTGGGTTTGCTGCTGCAATTGCTCCAGTTCGAGCCGCCGCGCCTCTTCCGCCGCCTGCCGCGCGGCTTCCTCCTCAGCCTGACGAGCCGCTTCCGCCGCGGCGCGTTGGCGCTGTTCCTCGATCAGCCTATTGCGCTCCTCGGCCGCCGCCCGCTGCCGCTCCGCATCCTCGGCACGCAGCACTTCGAGGCGCTCGACCTCAAGTTCATTGGCGCGCACCTGGATGGCCGCGATCAGTGTATCCAGATCGAGCGTCGACACCGGCGCCAGCACAGTACCCGATAGCTGGGTGCCGATCCGCGCCGTGTCGGCAGAGATCAGGCCAATGGCATCATCAAGCCCCAGCGGGGTCAGCGCAAACCCGCCCTCAAGGCCAAGCGTGGCAAGCTGCACGTTGATATTGCCGGCCAGCCGCCCGCCCTGCCCTTCCACGATGAAATTGGCCAGCCGCGCCACGCCCCCGGCCATGGTGAAGGCGCCGGTTGCCTGGCCTGCGGTAAACGGCCCCTGCTGCAAGGCCACGCCGAGCACGCTAGCCATTGCCTCAGGATCCATATTGAGGGCGTCATCTAGTCCCGATGCAGCGTTGAACACACGCGGATCGAGCTGGTTCACCGCCAGGTCGATCAGTGTAAAATTGCCTTCCCCGGTCATGGCGCCAAACACCGAAGCCAGGCTCGCGCCCGTTCCTTCAAAGCGCACACCGCCCTCGATGGTCCCGCCCACCATTGCCGCCGTGGCTGGCGATGCGATGGCATTGACCGGCACACCGGCCAGAGTGAGCCGGCCGCTAACCGTCTTGTCAAGCAAAGCACCGGCACAGCATACGGACAGATCGAGCGTCGCCTTGCCGCCGCCCAGCCCCGCTTCGAACCGGGCGAGGCGCAGGCGGGTCTCGTCCCAGCTCAATTCAAAACTGGCATCGTTCATCCGCGCCACACCGCCCGCCGAGACCACTGGCGCGGTAATGCTGACCGAACCCCGCGTCTGGCGCGGCGCATCGCCGGATGCGATCGGTCCTTCCGGCCATACGCTATCGCCCGGAACGAGGGCGGCAGAGCCAAAGACCGCGGTGGACAGGCCCTCGATCGAAATCTCATCAATGGCAAAATTGCCCGCCACTGCCGCCGCATTATTGGTGCGGGACAGGGAGAGCTCGCCAGTAAAGCCGGTTGCGCCGGACGTGCCCTGCACATTGGTCAGCCGCGCCAGCCGTTCGCCTTCGAAATGCAGGTCGGCGCTGCCCTTGGCCATAGGCAGGCTGAGATCGCGGCCACCGGCGATCTCAGCCAGCCCGCCAGCATCGGCCAGATCGACATTGAGTTGGCCCGTGCCCTGCAATTCGGCATTGGCCCCGAACACCAGATTGCCAGCAAAACCGACGCTCTCGCTGCCGAGGCTAGTGGTGATGCTGCCATTCAGACTGTTTGACGGCGTGCCTTCAAGGCCAATGGCCACCAGCATGGAACCCTGCCCGGCAAACAGATCGGCCTCGCCCAGGCCGATCTGGCGCGTCAGACCGGCAGTGTCGGTGGATTCCAGCGTCGCAGTAACCCGCAGTGGTGCGGTGAAAGCCGCTGCCAAGCCGCCGCCGAGTTGCAGGCGCGCATCGAGATTGGCGGCGCCAAGCGTGCCATCCAGCGTAAGTGTTTGCCCGTTCTCGCCCGTCGGCGCGCCAAGATCAAAGGCAATGTCGCCGGGCAAGGACAACGCTAGGAAATTGCGCCAGTCCGTCGGCGTCTTCAGCCCATCGTAAAGCGCCAGGAGCGCCGGCGCATCGCCCGCGCCGACTTTGATATTGCCCTTGCCCACCAGTTGCGGCGCGGCCAGCGTGCCGGTAAATTGGCCGGCAGCATCGAAGCCGACGCCGCCCAGATCATCGGCAGCAAGTCGCGTAAGCTCGACCCCGCCAGCGGTCCACATACCCTCAGCCGCAAGGTCTGTGCCATCCAGCCCAAACAGCTGAGCGCTTTTGCCGCTGAGCGCGAAACTGCCTGTCGGGAAGCTGATGCCAAAGGTGGGGCTGGCGCCTATATCGGGCAGCAGTGCGCCGATTAGTGTGCTGCCGCTGGCGCCAAGATCATCGAAATGACCCACCACATCGAGCCGTTTTTCGCCACCAAAGCCCAGGCGCAATTCCACCGCATGGGTATGACCATCCAGCGTCAACCGCCCATCGGTCAAACCAAACGCGTCGCCGCCCAGCATGATACGCCCGTCCAGCCGACCTGGCTGGTTGAACAGCGGATTGCTCTCCAGCGGCTTGCGCCAGAGGGCGGCGAGGCCATCGAGTCTGGTACTGTTCAGCGAGGCCTCTCCGCGAAATGCCGGCGAGCCGTTCTCGTCGCTCAGCGTGCCGCTGGCCCGCAATTCGGTTTCGCCCGGCAAGCCGGCGATGAATTGCTCGATCTGCCAGGTCCGCCCATTGGTGCTGGCATCGACCCGCACATTGCGCAGGGCAAAGCCGCGCAGGCCGATCTCAGCCAAGTCTACCCCGACCCGGCCGGGAATAGGCGGAATAATCGGCGCGGGCAGCTCAGCGAGCAGGCGGACGGCCTCATAGGGCTGGGTATTGGCGTCTTCCTTGGCATCTCGCGGCGGCAGCGTGAACACCCCGCCCGAGATCACCGCGTCAAAACTCTGCCGCGTGCCCAATTGAATGCTGGCGGCGCCGGTCAGCCTCGTGCCGGCCCGGTTCTCGTCGGGCCGCAAGGTGTAGCCGGTCAGCACCACCCGATCGGTCGAGGCCGTGATTCGGCTTTCGAGCACCAGATCGCCGTGGATTTCGTCGGCATTCTGTGCGGTCGCCGGCTTTTGGCGATAGGTCATCGCCCCATCGAATTTGGGCGCCATGCCCGCCGTCAGCAAGCCCTCGACGGCAAACGAAAAGGCATCGGATTCCGGCCTGACCGCAGCCGTGACCCGGCTCGATCCGTCGCTGGCGAGGGGCGCCGAATTGAACCGCGCCGTGTAGCGCCCGCCGCCATAGCTGCCCGAACCCTGGAATTGTAGCGGCCCGGCAAGACCCGAAAGCTTGAGCTCGCCATCCACATCGCTGGCCTCATAGGTCTTGCCCGCCCGGCGATCCATCAGCCGAACGGTGGCATCAATAATGCTGGCCTGCGCCAATCCGACCCCGGTTCCCGTGCCGTTCGGGGCAAATCCGCTGCCAAACAGGCCGCTTTCGTCGATAGTGAAATCCACCACCGGCTCGCGCAGCACCAGCCGGGTGATGTTGTAATGATCGCGCAGAAAATCCATCAGCGAGAATTCGGCTTCCACCGCGCCGACCGTCGCGGCCGGCTCATCGGCCGATCCCACCAGCACATCGGTGAAATTCAGCCGCGGCTGCGGCAGCAGCGAAAATTCAATATCGCCGCGGATGATGACCTTGGCGCCGAGCACCCCGCCGGCAAGCTCTTCCATCCGCTCGCGATAGTCACCCCATTGGATGAAACGCGGCGCGATGAATGCCCCGGCGAGCACGAAAATCGCGAGCAGGCCAACGATGATATAGATGCGATTCAGCACGGTTACGCGTAGGTCCGGGTTTGCGCGCAGAGTTTAGGCACTTGCGCCCCCTAAGCAAGCCCGCCATTGCCTTGATTCACGCTATGAAATTGTCGGGTCAAAGGCGCCCAATATCACGGCTTTGCGAGGGACCATGCAAAACGGCCGGGCACAAGGCCCGGCCGCTGTCGCAAAACATTCGCTGAAGATTAAAGCGCGCCGATCGACCAGAAATAGGTCTCGCCCGAGCTGTCATCGACACCGTCATTGTCGGTGATGACATAGCCCACGCCGGCCGCATCCACAGCAAAGCTCTCCACCTTGTCGACCACATAGCCATTGAGGCTCTTCAGATCGGGGATGAAGTCGCGGACCAATTCCTTGCTGACGACCGGCAGTTCGCCACCCAGCGCGGCGGCGTTGAGGTCAGCAACCGGCACGCGATACAGCGCCTTGAGCTGGGCCTTGTCGCCAATCTGGTTGTCGCGCTCGACGATGTAGACATAATCGCCATGTGCAGTGATTTCCGACAGGCCAATCCAGGCGCCTTCTGCCGGCGTTTCGAGCGGATAGGCAACGGCGCCCCATTCCTCGGTCGAAGGCTGGTAGCTCACCAGCTTGACCTGCCCCTTGGGATCATCCTTCCATTCGCGCTGAATGGCGACCCAGAGCGTCATATCGTCACCCTCGCCAATGGCGGTGATGCCTTCCGAACCCGAACGGATTTCATTGGCCAGCAATTCGGCCGGGAACGGAATCTCGGCTTCGATCTCGCCTTCCGCGTTCACATGGAACAGCGCATGCGGCGTGAGCTCGGATGTATCGCCCTCCGAAGCCAGCCAGAAGCCGCCCTCCCCGTCCAGCGTGATGCCTTCAAGGTCGAGCTTCTGTGCCGGATGGCCGCCGCGGGTCACCACTGTCTTGGCAATGATGCGGGCCGGCCTGGACATGGCGTCAATCGTGTAGATGGCAGGCTCGGCGCTCAGCGCGCTGTCGCTGACGGCATAGAGAATGCCGGGCTTTTCAGCATCACCAACGGCGCCCGAAATGGCCGCCCAGCCGAATGGCAGCCCGTTCTCGTCATTGTCCGAAACCAGCTGGGGATAAGCGGCTTCGCCCTCGGCCAGCTCATAGACCATCACATGGGAGCCAATGCCGCCATCTTCGCGCAGGTCCACTTCGTTGGCGGTCACGATCAGATTGCGGGCGGGAATGGCAGTGATGCCTTCCGGGGAAATGCCCGATGGAATGGTCTGCACATATTCTGGCTCGGCGCCGGTATCCTTGTAGATCGCGACGAGCGAGGAGCGCTCTTCGACCACGAAGATATATTGCTGATCGCCAAAGGTTGCGACTTCCAGACCTTCGGGCTCAACGCCCTTCTTGTTGCGCGCATCGGGATAGTGGCCGAGGCGAGCGGCGTCGAGATCGAGCGCATTGGCCGAGTCATAGACGACACTGCCGTCACGATTGAAGATTGAGAAACTGCGCGATCCACCGTTCCAATCGCCCTCATTGGCCACGACCAGGCGGTCAGCATCCAGCCACTTGATGGCATCGGGTTCGCGCGGCACATCGCTGGTTTTGCCAGTGAAATTGAGCGCGCCGTCCTTCTTGGTATCGACATTTTCGACCGAGACCGTGCCAGCGGAGAAGCCACCCGTGACCGTACCGGTCTTGCCGTCGATAATGGCAATCCAGTTGTTTTCCTGCAGGGTGACAGCGATTTCGTCATTGGCGTTGAAATCGACGAATTCAGGCTCCGGGTCCTCGCCGCCGACATCGGCAATGCCGGTCATGTCCACGGTCTTCAGCGTTTTGGCGGCAACCTCGAAAATCACGACGAAGCCAGCAGGCAGCTGCGGGAGATCGCCATCATTGACCTCTTCGTCGCGCTCATTCTCGATGGCGATGGCAATCAGCGTGCCGGCGGCATTATGCGCCACGGAATCCGGCTGGCCGCCCAGATCATATTCGGCATCGACCGCCTTGCTGGCGATATCGACAACGACCAGCTTGCCCGAAGGCGCGACGAAGCTCTCCGACGTATTGACGCCGACATAGGCCTTGCCGCCAATGATGGTGACCGAAGTCGGCTCGCCATCGAGCGACAGGAAACCGAGGTTTTTGGGAGCCTTGGCGTCGGTCAGATCGACAAAGCCAATGCCGCCTGCCGGGCTGTCAGAATAAATAAGGGTCAGGCCATCATCGCTGGCGGTGATGATCTCGGCTGAGGTCGCCTCAGCATCGGGCGCATTGAGCGCGACGGGGAAGCTGGCAATGCGATTGAACACTTGTTCGGCATGGACCGAAACCACCGTCGCCAACAAGGCGGCCGTGAGTGCGGCAAGAAATTTCGTGGAATACATGGATCAAGCCCCTGTTGAAGTCCAAGGCCTGCCCTAGGCCGCATGCATAAAACTTCGATGACAGGGACATGACGGTGCTGTGACGCCGCGCTCTTCTATACAGCGAGCCCCGCGCCACCTATATTGCACCGTGAACAAAAGAAGATTCGTCAATACCCCCACGGCGCAGCCAGCTCCCGGCGCGACGTGATGGAAAGGCCCCGGATGCCCGGCAATACCAACAATACCGAACGCCCGCCTGCCGGGTCGATCACCAGCCAATTCGGCCGGCGGGAAACGCCTGCCTATCTCGATGGTCTCAATGAGGAACAGCGGCTTGCAGTGGAGACCATTGATGGTCCGCTGTTGGTACTGGCCGGCGCCGGCACCGGCAAAACGCGCGTGCTGACAACGCGCATTGCCCATATCATCAATACCAATCGTGCCTGGCCGTCCCAAATCCTGTCGGTGACCTTTACCAACAAGGCCGCCCGCGAGATGAAGGAGCGGATCGAAAAGCTCGTTCCCCGCCTCGAGGCAATGCCCTGGATGGGCACGTTCCACTCCATCGGCGCCCGCATCCTGCGCCAGCATGCGGGCCTTGTGGGTCTGACCAGCAGTTTCACCATCCTCGATACCGACGATCAGATCCGGCTCATCAAGCAATTTCTGGCCGCCGAGGATATCGACGAGAAGCGTTGGCCCGCCAAGCAGTTTGCCGGCATGATGGATGCCTGGAAGAACAAGGGCCTGCTGCCCAAGGACGTTTCGCCGGCCGAAAGTGGCGGCTATGCCAATGGCCGCGGCGCCAAGCTCTATGCCGATTACCAGGCCCGCCTGAAGGTGCTCAACGCCGCAGATTTCGGCGACCTGCTGCTCGAATGCATTCGCCTGTTCAAGGAAAACCCTGACGTGCTGGCGGAATTCCACCGCAAGTTCAAATACATGCTGGTGGACGAATACCAGGACAGCAACGTCGCCCAATATCTCTGGCTGCGCCTATTGGCCCAGGGCAAACCGGCCAGCGAAGCCAATATCTGCGTGGTGGGCGACGACGACCAGTCCATCTATGGCTGGCGCGGCGCCGAGGTCGACAATATCCTGCGCTTCGAAAAGGATTTTCCGGGCGCCAAGGTGATCAAGCTCGAGCGCAATTACCGCTCGACCTCCAATATCCTCAAGGCCGCCTCCAATCTCATCGCCTTCAATGAAAGCCGCCTCGGCAAGACGCTACAGACCGATGTGGGCGAAAGCGGCGAGCTGGTTTCCGTCACCCAGGTGTGGGATTCCGAGGAGGAAGCCCGCACGGTCGGCGAAGAAATCGAGCAATATCAACGCGCTGGCGAGAGCCTCAATTCCATGGCCATCCTGGTCCGCGCCTCCTTCCAGATGCGCGAATTCGAAGAGCGCTTCATCACGCTGGGGCTGAATTACCGCGTCATCGGCGGCCCGCGCTTTTACGAGCGCAAGGAAATCCGCGACGCCATCGCCTATCTGCGCCTTGTCGCCCAGCCGGCCGACGATCTGGCGCTGGACCGTATCATCAACACCCCCAAGCGCGGCCTCGGGGACTCGACGGTGCAGTTGCTGCATAGCGCGGCCCGCGCGGCAAACGTGCCGCTGCTCTCTGCCATCCGCATGCTGGTCGATACCGAGGAGCTCAAACCCAAGCAGCGCACGACCCTGCGTAGCCTGGTTTCCCAGTTCGAGGACTGGACGGCGCGGAACCACGAGAGGACAGAGGTAGTCGTTGAGGAAAACGAAGATGGAGTAGAGGTCTACGTAGACAAAGTTCATCCGCCTATTCGGCCTTTTGAACTTGTCGAACAGATTCTCGAAGAGAGCGGCTACATGGACATGCTCAGCGCCGACAAGTCGGTGGAGTCCGAGGGGCGCAAGGAAAACCTCAAGGAACTGAGCCGCTCGATGGAAGAATTCGACACTCTCGGCGGCTTCCTCGAACACATCGCCCTGGTGATGGACCGCGACAGCACCGAGGCGAGCGATGCCGTCACCATCATGACGCTGCACGGGGCCAAGGGTCTGGAATTCAACACGGTTTTCCTGCCCGGCTGGGAGGAAGGTACCTTCCCCAGCCAGCGCTCGATGGACGAAAGCGGCCGCGCCGGGCTCGAGGAAGAGCGACGCCTCGCCTATGTCGGCATCACCCGTGGCCGCAAGCGCGTGCGTATCTCTGCCGCCCAGAACCGCCGCATCCATGGCCTGTGGCAATCGGCCATCCCCTCGCGCTTTCTCGATGAATTGCCCGCCGATGTCGTCGAGGTGACCGATACCGGCTCCTCCTATGGCGGCTACGGCTATGGCGGAGGCGCTACCAGCCGCTTCAACAAGGCCGACCCGTTTGAAAGCGTCTACGAAACCCCCGGCTGGCAACGCGCTCGCGCCCAACAGGCCAGCCGCAAGGGCAGCGGCCCGATGACCATTGACGGCGACCTCGTCGCCCGCTCGGTCGACCTGGGCAACGACAAATCCGCCTTCAGCTTCGGCGAACGCGTCTTCCACCTCAAATTCGGCTATGGCGCCATCGCCGGGATCGAGGGGAACAAACTGACCATCGACTTCGAACAAACCGGCCGCAAAAAGGTGCTGGACAGCTTTATCAAGAAGGGGTGAGGCACTCGCTCCTTTTGGCCAAGCCGTCCTCTGCCTTCTCGTCCCAATTGTGCTCTGCTACAACTTCGAGCGCACCCCAGGTTAATAGGTAACCGAGCAATGATCGTCAGCACCACGCCCACGCTGGAAGGCCGCCAGATCCGCGAATATTTGGGCATCGTTACTGGCGAAGTCATTGTCGGCGCCAATATCTTCAAGGATCTGTTCGCCGGCATCCGCGATATCGTGGGCGGCCGCGCCGGCGCCTATGAATCCACGCTGCGCGATGCCCGCCGCCAGGCCTTTAGCGAATTGGAATCCGAGGCCAAGCGCCTGGGCGCCGATGCGGTGGTTGGTGTCGATATCGATTACGAAGTCGTCGGCCAGGGCGGCTCCATGCTGATGGTGTCGGTCTCGGGCACCGCCGTCAGGTTCTAGAGCCCGATCCCGCCCAGCGGTTCAGTCGCGTAGTACTCCCCAAAGCCGGCAATGATCGGCTTGGCCTTAGCTATGGTCGCCTGCACATGCGGCAGCTGTAGCGAGGCGCCATGGCTGTGCTTGCTGTCCCACACTTCGGTGATCCAGATGCCGTCTTCGCTCGCCGGGTCACGGGCGATCACATAGCTGATGCAACCGGGCATGGCGTCATTGCCCTCCAGCATGATCGCCAGCAATTCCTCGCGCTTGCCCGGCGCCGCCAGCATTTTGCCGATCAGACCATACATTTGCTCTTCTCCTCCCGCTAAGGCTTGATCAGCCCGCCGCTATAGCGCAGCCCATAGGCCCTTGTTCCCGCGCAATAAATTGCTTCTTCGCCGGAGAACATATCGACCCCGCCTTCGGACTTATCCACGTATTCCCCGTGCGGCCCCGCCCAGCGGAAACCGTCGAGAAAGCGCCCCTCGGCATACATGGCGGACAGTGCGAGTTTGATAGTCTCCCCTGCCCGTTGCGCATCGATCAGGTTTGCCCGCAGGATGAAGCCATGATAATTCATGGCCCAGACCGGCTCGGCATCAAGCCAGATGGTTTCCTGCCCCAGAAAATCGGTGCCGCCGAAATAGCTGTCGCGATAGCGCCATGACCCTTGCGACCAGACCAGATCATGCGAACCCTGCCGGCTCGACGCGGATTTTTCGCCGCCGCCGATGTAACAGGCCTGTTTGGCAGCCACCACGACTGCATTGAGCGCATTCAAATCCATTTTCACCCCTCGAACAAATCATGAACAATTACCGTGTATTCGTCAAGGAAATCGTGGCGCATTGACTTGTTTCGGCCGCTGCCGCAACAAGGGGCCGATCAAATGAAAGCCCTGCCCATGTCCGTCGACCAGCTCTCCGCTCCGCTCACCAAAGAACAGGCCTATGCCCTGGTCGATGCCGTGATGGAGCGGGACGACCTGGCCTTGACCGCCTCGGCGCATGAGAATGAAGAGACGGGCGAATGGTTCTTCGAGGCCACGTGCGATAGCCCGCCCGATCTTGAATCATTTTCTGAACTTGCCCGGCAAACCCTTGGTGGGGCAGTCGATTTTTCCGTTTCGCCAATCGATCCCGAGATCAATTGGGTGGCCAAATCGCTGGAGGGTCTGGCCCCGGTGATCGCGGGCGGCTTCTATGTTTATGGCAGCCATGAAACTGGCCCCATTCCGGGCGGGCTGACGCCAATGCGGATCGACGCGGCGCAGGCTTTTGGCACCGGGCACCATGAGACGACCACGGGGTGTCTCGAGGCCATCGATAAGGTGCTCAAGCGCCGCCGGCCGCGGGTGTTGCTCGACGTTGGTACGGGTACAGGCGTGCTGGCAATTGCATTGGCCAAGCGGCTGCGGCTGCCGGTTATTGCCAGCGATATCGACCCTATTGCGGTGACGACCACCATTGAAAATGCTCAACAAAATGGCGTTGGCAAGTTCATCATCGGCATCGAAGCGACGGGCCTGACCAATCCGACCATTGCGGGCAATGCGCCTTATGACTTGATCGTCGCCAATATTCTGGCGGGGCCGCTGACGGCTCTGGCACCGGCCATGGGGCGGGTTGCCGGGCGCGGCGCGACGATCATTCTGTCGGGAATTTTGCAGCATCAGGCGCGGGGCGTGATCAATGCCTATCAGCGCCAGGGCATGATCCTGACCGAAAAGCTGCAGCGCAAGGACTGGACCACGCTCATCCTCGAAATGCGCTGACACAGTCACCGCATCGCACCTTCTGATGCTAGCAGACTGTTAGCATCGAGAGCAGCATTTGGCCGTTTAGGTGCACCAGAAAAGCAAAATCCCCGAACTCGCGTCCGGGGATCAATCAGATCGTCAGCAGTAAACTGCAGCGGCCTTACGGGCGCTTTGTGAATGCGCCGATCAGCTGGTGCTGCATGCGATAGCTGACCTGACGGCTCGACTCGCGGCCACGGGCGTCGATAACGGCTCCCAGTGCCTTGCGGAAATCATTCTTGCTCTCGGTCATCTCAGTCTCCATGCATGTCGGCGATCTATTGCCGTCGACAGGAGCTTATCTAGTCCCTCCCCCCGGCTTTGGTTAGGGGGCAAACGGCAAGCCAGCCATGCCAGTTTCGCAAGCCCCGTTACCACCACGTTAATTTGCCGTTCAGACTTCGCAGCGCGCCAACCTCTGGTTAAGGTATCGCTAGAGCCGAACAGGAACGACGCCATGACCGACCAGACTTTTCCGCCAGCCATCTTCCAGAGCTTTGAGGAAAAGGCCGACCCCAAAAATGTCGCGCCCCGGCTCAAGGCGCTGCGGGCGGCCATGGCCAAGGCGGGGGTCGACGGGTTCCTGGTGCCCCGCGCCGATGCCCATCGCGGCGAATCGGTGCCGGCCAGCGAAGCACGGCTGGCCTATCTCACCGGCTTTACCGGCTCGGCCGGCATTGCCATGGTGGGGAAGAAGAAGGCGGGCCTGTTCATCGATAGCCGCTATACATTGCAGGCGCCGGCGCAGACCGACACGGCCAAGGTGAGTGTGCACGAAGTGCTGCAAGGCGGATTGCCGGTGGAGATTGGCGACTACGTGCCCAAAGGCGGCACCATTCGCTACGATCCCTGGCTGCATACGCCGGGCGAAATTCGCGACCTGCAGGCCAAGCTGGGCAAGCGGGCCAAGCTGATGCCCGGCCCCAATCTGATCGACGCAATCTGGAACGATCGGCCCGGCGCGCCGGTCAGCGCCATCGAAGTACTCGGGCACAACCGGGCCGGCAAGACCGCGCCGGACAAGATTGCCGATATTCAGGCGAGCTTGAATCAGGACGGCGCCGACGCGGCCGTGCTGACGCTGCCGGAATCGATCTGCTGGCTATTCAATATTCGCGGACGCGACGTGCCCAACACGCCCTTCGTGCTGGGCTTTGCCGTCGTGCCGCGCAAGGGCGAACCCTCGCTTTATCTGGACCCGGCCAAGATCACGCCGGAGCTGAGCAAGGCGCTTGATGGCGTGGCCAAGGTGGTGAGCAGCAAGAACCTGCCCAATGCATTGGCCAAGCTGGGCAAGGACAAGAAGGCGGTGCTGATCGATCCGGCGACAGCGCCCGAAGCCATTGCCGCGACGCTCAAGAGCGCGGGCGCGGCGCTGATCGAAAAGCGTGACCCGGTGCTGCTGCCCAAATCGCGCAAGAACGAGGCCGAATTGGCCGGCATGCGCGAGGCGCACAAGCTGGATGGCGCGGCTCTGGCCAAATTCCTCGCCTGGTTCGATGACCAGGCTCCGTCGGGCACGCTGACCGAAATCGGCATCGTCACGGCGCTGGAAGCCTTCCGCCGGGAAGACGAGACTTGCGTCGATGCCAGCTTCGACACGATTTCGGGCGCGGGCGGCAATGGCGCGATCGTGCATTACCGGGTGACCGACAAGACCGACCGGGTGCTCAAGCCCGGCGAGCTGATGCTGGTCGATAGCGGGGCGCAATATCTGTCGGGCACGACCGACATTACCCGCACCATGACAACCGGCTCCGCCACGGACGAACAGCGTGACCGCTTTACCCGTGTGCTCAAGGGCATGATCGCCATTTCCATGGCGCGTTTCCCCAAGGGCACGTCGGGCGCCCAGCTCGATGTGCTGGCGCGGCAATTCCTGTGGCAGGACGGCGTGACCTATAATCACGGCACCGGGCACGGCGTGGGGGCGTATCTGGGCGTGCATGAAGGCCCGATCGGGATTTCGCCCCGCTACACCCTGCCGCTCGAAGTGGGCAATGTGCTGTCCAACGAGCCGGGCTATTACAAGACCGGCGAATACGGCATCCGCATCGAAAACCTGATCGTGGTGGTGGAGAGCGCCAAGCCGGGATTCCTGGAGTTCGAGACGCTGACGCTGGCGCCGATTGACCGGCGGTTGGTGGATGTAGGAATGCTGACCGCGGGTGAACGCGATTGGCTCAATGCGTATCACCAGCGGGTTTGGGCGGAGATTGGGCCGGTGGTGACGGGGCCTGTGAAGGACTGGTTGAAGGCGGCTTCCGCGGCGGTTTAAGGGTCGGGTGCAATATCACTGCATTGCCACCGCTTTCCCTCGGGCTTGACCCGAGGGCCTGTCGGGCTGCCACCGGGCACCTGGCTTGCTGAGAGTGGCCCCCGGGTCGAGCCCAAGGGAGATGCGGTGGGGAGGAGGGATTGAGGGCTTAGCCTAGGTAAAGCCCAACGGCGCCGCACACGTACGGCATCAGAACCCCAACTGGTCGTAGGTCAGCGCCCAGCTCAGCAGCCAGTGGTCTTCCTTGCCGAGCGACGCGACATCGTCGACCAGCCAATTGCCGTTTTCGCGCACCATGGCGATGCTGAGCAGGCGGGGCTGGTCGAAATTGTGGTAGCTGACATTGACCACCGAGCGGTCGTCCAGCGTGGTCGGTTCGCCGATAGTGAGATCGAACAGCAGCGCGCTGGCATCGGGCAGGAAAGGGTTGAACACCGCGGCGGGGGTGAATTGCTCGCCCTTCATTGCATTGTCGTCGGTGAATACCTTGTTTTCGACGGCCTGATCGAAAATGGCATTGAGGCGGGGCGAGTAATAGGCGGTGGGATCGCCCGCCGTGCGGCCCGGGCCGTAGCCCTCGAAGATCGCGGTGACCAGCGCCTTGGGATCGCTGAATGCCTCGGCCGCCTGCCCTGCCGCCATGGGCAGCAATATCGCCACAGCCAGAACACCTGCCATCAATCGCATCATTTTTCCTCGCGCCTCGATTGGTCCACGGCTAGCGGTCGGTCGCGGCGCGGTCGTGATCGCGCCATGGCCGATTTGCGGCGGGGAGATTAACTTTTGGCAAGGCTGGCTGGACGAGACGTTCCAGCAGACCTCATCCTGAGCTTGTCGAAGGACGAGGTCGTGGCACTCTAGTCTCCACTCGCTCGACCTCGTGGTTCGACAGGCTCACCATGAGGTCTTCCGTATCTCTAGTTCGCGGCGCTTGCCGCGTCGGCGAAGATTTCGCTGAGGCGGTATTGGTTTTCCGGATTGTTGGAAACCACGTCGTCGATCCGCCAGCCGCCGTCTTCGAAGACCAGATCGTAGGTCAGCTGCTGGGGCTGATCGAAATTGCGGAAATCGACATCGACAATGGCCGTATCGCCATCGATCTGCGGCTCGCCGATGGTCAGGTCGGTCAGTTCGTAATCCTGCCCGTCGATATAGGGATCAAAGCTCAGCGCGCCCATTTCGCCCGCCGGGGTGGAATCCGCATCGGCATCGTAGAGCGCCTGCAGGGCGGCGGAGCGGAACGGGGTCTCGTCCTCGTAGAATTCGCCCGAGATATAGGGCTCGTAGAAAGCCTCGAGCAGGTCTTGCGGCGTGTCATAGGTCTGCGCGGTCGCCAGACTTGTCAGGGCAAGGAATAGGCTCGCGGCCAGGGGGACGAGGCGCATCTTCATTCTCCAGATTGGGCTCAGTTGAACCAGAAGGCGTAATTGAGCCAATTGGTGCCAAAGACACGATTGGCCTCGGCAAAGCTCTGGGCATCGGCAATGGGCCCATCCTTGAGATAAGGCAGGGCACCGGAACCGGTGAGCAGCATGATGATATCGGTGCGGGTGGTGGTTTCAAAATAGGCCTTGAGATCAAAGCCCTGCTTGAAACGCCAATGCGGCACCAGCAGCTTGCCATCGAGCACTTCGTCGACCGCGTCGAGCGTTGCCATCCAGGCATCGACGGTTTCCTGGGTGACCGGCGTGTCCGGCACCAGCGAGGTCTGGCTCGGGGATGGCACCAGCTCACGGTTGTCGTCGGTCTCGGCCAGGAGGGCGTCCCAGTTCTTGCGGGACAAGGCGGTGATCGACTTGAGCCGGGTCAGCACGCCGGCGAGGCGGGCGGTGTCGAGCACGGGGAAATTCATGGTGTGGATGGCCGCGATCATGTCGGCAATGCCAGCATCGCTATTGGCATCGAGGAACAGCACGCCGCCGCTCATATAATCCTGCATCGGCAGGCCGGATTTGGGGAAGACCTGGTGCAGATAGGCATTGAAGAAATCGGAAAAGTCATGCGCCAGGATCAGATCGATCGGCGCGGCGGCGACTTGGCTATAGCCGGCGAACCAGATCGAATCGGCGCGGTCAAAGCCGATGCTGGTATCCGCAGGCGCGGGCGGCGTCTTGGTCTTGCCGGGCGGCGGGCCATCGGGGGCGGGAATATCGGCGAATTCGCCGACGCTGTTGAGCAGCGCCGCCAGCGTTTCGCTGTCGTCATGCTTGCCATCGCCATTGAAATCCACCCGCACCTTGAGCGGATCGATGGTGAGGACATAGTCGCCCGATTCCCCGCCTTTTTCGAAGGCGGCGCGGGCGGCGTCGAGATCGAGCAGGAAATCTTCAAGCACGGTGCGCAGGGTCAGATAGGTCAGCGGCTCGGGATTTGGATTGGCGGGGGCGAGGTCCTGCTGCGTGCCCAGGCCGAACAGCATGCCGGCGGCGGTGGTGCCGGGCACGGTGGCGCCGTAGCGGTAAAGGTCTTGAGCGAAGCCCTCATAGGCGCCGACCAGGGTCAACAGGCCCAGGGCAAAACAGGCTTCCTGGTTGCCGCCATCGCAGTCCTCACTCGTAGCGGGAATGGATTGCGCGGCATTGCCGGCATAGAGCTGGTCGCGCGCCAGATCACCCGCTTCGCTCGCCATGGCCGGCACGGCAAGACCGGCCAGGGCGGCCAGCACCAGGAACTGCTTCATCAATCCTCCCTCGCGGGCCTATTTGCCGACCCGCTCGAACCAATCGTCTTCGCTGATCACCTCGACGCCCAGCTCTTCAGCTTTCTTCAGCTTGGAGCCGGCGCCGGGACCGGCCACCAGGATATCGGTTTGCGCCGATACCGAGCCGGCGACTTTGGCACCCAGCCGTTCGGCCATAGCCTTGGCTTCGGATCGTGACATTTTTTCGAGCGAACCGGTGAACACCACGGTTTTTCCGGCGACCACGCTGTCGGCCGAAACATTGACCACATAGGGCTTGGGGTGAACCTGCTGCAGCAGCCGCTCGAGCACATCGTCATTGCGCTCATTGCCGAAGAAATCCACCAACGCCTCGATCACCGTGCCACCAATGCCGTCGACGGACGGGAACACGGCCTTGGGGTCCTCAGCTGCGGCGGTTTCCTTGCCGACCCGGATCAGTTCTTCCATCGTCGAGAAGGTGCGGGCCAGCACTGAGGCGGTAGTTTCGCCAATATGGCGGATGCCCAGGGCGAAGATGAAGCGGTCCAGCTCGGGCTCGCGGCGCTCGTCGATGGCCTTGAACAGCTTGTCGAGGCCTTCATAATTGCGGTCTTCGACGCTGCGGACATTCTTGCGCGTCTTGCCCGAGGCGGCTTCGCGCTGTTTGGCCTGTCCCTCGCGCCGCTCGGCCAAAGCCTGCTGCACGGCGGGGCGGCGCTCATGCAGCGTGAAGATATCAGCCGCCGTCCGCACCAGGCCCTTGGAAAAGAACAGCTCTATATTCTCGGCGCCCAGCCCTTCGATATCGAGCGCGCCGCGCGACACGAAATGGCGCAGCCCTTCCACCGCCTGGGCGGGGCAGATCAATTCGCCGGTGCAGCGGCGGCGGGAATCTTCCTTGCCGGTCTTTTCGTTGATCTCGCGTGTGGCGGGCGAGCCGCAGACCGGGCATTCATGCGGGAATTCGTACGGCACCGCATCGGGCGGACGCTTTTCCAGCACCACGCGCACGATCTGGGGAATGACGTCCCCGGCGCGCTGGATGACAACGGTGTCGCCGATGCGGATATCCACGCCTTCGCGGATCGGCATTCCATTGCTGTCAAAGCCCTTGATGTAATCCTCGTTGTGCAGCGTGACATTTTCCACCACCACGCCGCCGACCGTGACCGGCTCGAGCCGCGCCACCGGGGCCAGGGTGCCGGTCCGGCCGACCTGGATGTCGATGCGTTTGACCGTTGTAGTCGCCTGCTCGGCCGGGAATTTATGCGCCACCGCCCAGCGCGGCTCGCCGGTGACGAAGCCCCAGCGGCGCTGCAATTCGAGCTGGTCCACCTTGTAGACGACGCCATCGATATCGTAGCCGAGCGAGGAGCGCTGTTCCTCGATCAGCCGGTATTGCGCGATGAGCTCGTCCACCGATTTGGCGCGCACCATCAGCGGGCTGACTTGAAAGCCCCATTCGGCAAATTTCTGCACCGCATCATATTGGGTGGCTGCCGGGTCCTCGGTGGTGGCGCCCCAGGCATAGGCGAAGAATTTCAGATTGCGGCTGGCGGTGACCGAGGCATCCTTCTGGCGCAGCGAGCCGGCAGCGGTGTTGCGCGGATTGACATAATCCTGCCCGCCAGACGCCGCCGAGCGGGCCTTGAGCGCCTGGAACTCGGCATAGGTCATATAGACTTCGCCGCGGATTTCGATGCTGGCCGGCCAGCCCGAGCCTTTGAGCTTTTGCGGAATGTCCTTGATGGTGCGCAGGTTTGCCGTGATGTCCTCGCCCACCGCGCCGTCGCCGCGCGTGGCGCCGCGCACGAAGACGCCATTTTCGTAGAGCAGCGAGGCCGAGAGCCCGTCGATCTTGGGCTCGGCGGTGAAAGCGATGTCGAGATCCCGATCGCGCTCGAAGAAGCGTTTGCCGCGGGTGATGAAATCGACCACGTCCTCGTCGGTATAGGCCTTGGCCAGGCTGAGCATCGGCACGGCGTGGCGCACCTTGGCAAAGCCCTCGGCCGGCGGCGCGCCGACCGAAAGCGAGGGGCTATCCTCGCGCACCAGATGGGGGAAAGCTTCCTCGATGGCGTCATTGCGGCGCCGCATCGCGTCATAAGCCGCGTCAGTGATCTCGGGCGCGTCATTCTGGTGATAGGCGATATCGGCGGCAGCGATGGCCGCAGCCAAACGCGCCAGCTCGGCATCGGCTTCCGGCTCGGTGAGTTCGTCGACGGGTTTGCTGGATAGGTCGGTCATCAGAATCTCTCATTACACCGAACTCCCTTCTCCCTTGTGGGAGAAGGTGGCGCGCAGCGCCGGATGAGGGGTCTGCGATGGTTTGGCTCATGGTGGCGACTGAGGCAACCCCCTCACCCGCCCTTCGGGCACCCTCTCCCAAGGGGAGAGGGAAGGTTCAGTGGACTTCGCTCAACAGCTTGCTGGCGGCCGCGCGGGCTTCGTCGGTGACGCTGGCGCCGGCCAGCATGCGGGCGACTTCTTCCTTGCGGGCGGTAATGTCGAGCGGCTTGACGTGGGTGCGCACGAAGGCGCCCTCCTCCACCGCCTGCTTTTCGATGAGCAGGTGGCGCTGGGCGCGGGCGGCGACCTGGGGGGCATGGGTGACGGCAAGCACCTGCACCTTGCCGGCCAGGCGCGCGAGACGGCGGCCGATGGCATCGGCGACAGCACCACCGACGCCCGTGTCGATTTCGTCAAAGATCAGCACGGGAGCCGAGCCGCGATCGGCCAGCACCACTTTGAGCGCCAGGAGGAACCGGCTGAGCTCGCCGCCCGAGGCCACCTTGAGCAAGGGGCCGGCGGCGGTGCCGGGATTGGTCTGCACGTGGAAGGCGATCTGGTCGAACCCGGCGGCCGCGATGCGGTGCTTGTCGACCTGGTGATCGACGATGAACTTGGCCGAACCCAGCTTGAGATCGGGCAATTCGGCGCCGACAGCCTTGCCGAGCGCAATGGCGGCCTTGGCGCGGCCTGTGCTGAGCGTTTCGGCGGCCTTGCGATAGATTTCCATCGCCTTGGCTTCCGCTGATGTCAGCGCCACCAACTTGGTTTCGCCATTCTGCAGGGTTTCGAGATCGGCGGTGTATTTGGCCAGCACCTCGATCAGCCCTTCGGGCGTGGTCTGGTGCTTGCGCGCGGCGGCGCGCAGGGAGAACAGACGCTCTTCGACAGATTCCAGCTCGCCGGGATCATAGGCCATTTCGCGCTTGAGTTCTTCGAGCGCATCGCTGGTGCGGTCCAAGGCGATCAGGGACTGGTCGAGCGCATCGACAATGGGCTGGAACTGGGTGCCGCCGCTATCGATCTTGCGCAAGAGGCGCCGCATCAGGGCGGCAAGTGCCGGCGCGGGGGCAGAAGGTCCATTGAGGATCTCGTCGGTCTCGGTGACGTCGGCAGCCGATTTCTCGGCCTGCTGCAATTGCTGGCGGCGATCGGCCAATTCAGCTTCTTCGCCGGGCACCAGCTTGAGCTTGCTCAGTTCCTCGACGGTGTGGCGGGCATATTCCTCGGCGGCGAGCGCTTCGGCTACTAGCGCCTTCTGCTCGGCAACGGCTTCCTGCGCTTCGGTCAGGGCCTGCCAGGCATCGCGCACGGCGGCTACGGGCTTTTCCAGCTCGCCAAAAGCATCCAGAGCGGCGCGATGGGTGGCGACATCGACCAGTGCGCGATCATCATGCTGGCCGTGAATTTCAACGATCTGACTGCCGACGCGCTGCAACAGCGCCGCAGAGACCGGCTGGTCATTGATGAAAGCACGGGTGCGGCCATCGGCAAACTGCACGCGGCGCAGGATAATGTCTTCATCATCGGGAATGGCATTGTCGCGCAGGGCGGCACGCGCGGGATGATCCTGCGCCAATTGCAACACGGCGACAACCTGCCCGCTGTCGCAGCCGGTGCGCACCAGCGAAGCATCGCCCCGCCCGCCCAAAGCCAGCGTCAGCGAATCGAGCAGAATGGATTTACCGGCCCCGGTCTCGCCGGTCAGCACGGTCATGCCGCCATCCAGCGCAAGATCGAGTTGATCGATCAGGACGATGTTGCGAACCGAAAGCGCGTTCAGCATGCGCGGACTAGTCCCTAAGACGCCAGAACATCGAGCGGCAACAGCTTCACCAAGTGACCCCATGATGAGCCCGTCGAGCCACGGACTCTGGTAGCACGACCGCGTCCTTCGGCAAGCTCGGGATGCGGTCTACTTCCACTTTTGCCCCGACTTCTACAATAGACGAAGGCGCGCCAGCAAGCTAGCGCGCCTTAGAACAAAATAGCAACATTTATGTTTAGCGGCGGACGGCGGCCAGCCAGCTACCAGTATTCATCTCGGGGGCCAGGCCCTGTTTGCCCAACAAGGCGAAGGCTTCCTGATACCAGGTGCTGGACGGATAATTGTGGCCCAGCACGGCGGCAGCAGTCTTGGCTTCGTTGACCAGGCCCAGCAGCAGATAGCCTTCGGTCAGGCGATACAGCGCTTCCTCGATATGGGTCGAGGTCTGGTATTCCTCGACAACCGTACGGAACCGGTTGATGCCGGCCAGATATTGGCCATTGCCCAGATAGTAACGGCCAACCGACATTTCCTTGCCCGCCAGCTGATCATAGGCGACCAGCAGCTTTTCCTTGGCGTCCTGGGCATATTCGGACTTGGGATAGTTCGAAATGATCAGATTGTAAGTGTCGATGGCATCACGCGACAATTGCTGGTCGCGGGTGATGTCCTTGATCTGGCCGAAATAGGAATTGCCCTTGAGATAGAGCACATAGGCCACGTCCTTGCCGTTCGGATAGATGGCGAGGAACCGGTCGGCGGCAAGAATGGCTTCCGAGAACCGACCGATTCGGTAGTTCGCGTAGACCTGCATCAGCTTGGCTTTTTCGCTCAAGGGGGATGTGGGGTGCTGACGCTCAAGCTTTTCGAGATGCCCGATAGCCGTGACGTAGCGCTGCTGATCCATATTATCGAGCGCCTGCTGGTACAGTGCCTCGGCCGGAATGATCGGCTCTTCCTTGGCCTTGGGCGGCCCAAACAGGTTCAGGCCCGAACAGCCGGCGAGCACCAGGACCAGAAAGCCAACCGTGAAAAACCGGGCGGCCCGGCTGGTGAAACCACCAATAGCATCAACTGTCACGAACTGCCCCGTCTCTATCAGGAAACCGCTATGTGCGGCGTAGTTAGCAAATGGTTCAAAACTGTGGCGCTGCAACTGACCCCTCGAGGTCAGCGCACGGACCGCAAGTAGTGATTGATCTCTAACCCATCAGGCTGATCGTCGAAAGCCTCGAATTCGAGCGGCAAATCTTCCGCACTGACGATTTCATAATTGGCTTCGCTGGAAAACAGCCCCGTCAACACATGTGCGTTAAGCGCGTGTCCGCCCTTATAGGAGCGGAACCGCCCCCAGATGGGCAGGCCACCCAGCGACAGATCGCCAATGGCGTCGAGCAGCTTGTGGCGCACGAACTCGTCTTCGTAGCGCAGACCGCCCGGATTGAGGATGCGATCTTCATGCAGGGTGATGGAATTATCGAGGCTGGAACCCAGGGCATAACCGGCCTGGCGCAGGATCTTGGCATCGCGCACGAAGCCGAAGGTGCGGGCGCGCGAAATGTCTTCGTAGTAACGGCGCGGCGTCCAATCGAAGATCATCCGCTGGCGGCCGATGACCTTGGAGTCGAAATCGATCTCGAGATCGAACGAGCGGCCATTATAGGGCTCAAGCGCGGCGAAGGCGTCATTATTGCGCACGGTGACGGCGCGCATGATCTTGAGAAACTTGCGCTGCGCCGGCTGGATTTCGAGGCCAACCTGCAGGATGTCATCGGCGAAGGGGCGCGCGCTGCCATCCAGAATCGGGCATTCCCCGCCATCCAGCGTGATCAGCGCATTGTCGACGCCCATGCCCGAAAGGGCCGAGGTGACATGCTCGATGGTAGCGACGCTCACGCTGTCGCCCAGATCGAGCGTGGTGCACAGGGTAGTGCGAGAAATACGCGAAAAATGCACGGGAACGGGCGGTGTGGTGCGACCTTCACCCAGTTCGCGGCAGATCAGCAGGCCACTATCGGGCGCGGCCGGGCCGAGCGTGAGGGTCACGGGTTGCGCGCTATGAACACCATAGCCCGCGAACGAGATCGGCGCCGCTAGGGTACGCTGGCGCGTGGTTAGTTTTGACATGCTTGAAGTTACTCCGACCCAAGCCCTGGGACGATTGGCTACTCTATTATCCAAAAAAAACTCGGTGCGGAAGCCGCACCGAGCTACGTTTCATAAATCCGTCAGCAGAGTGTTAACCGTGCTTGCGGAGGAATGCCGGGATTTCCAGATGTTCCTTCTGCGGCGCGGGAGCTGGCTGGCGCCCATGCAGGTCAAGACGCCCCTGGGCTCCTTCGACCGGCGGGGAAACCCGCGAAGTCCTTGCCGGACCAGCCTCAATGGCGCTGCGGGCAGCCGCATCATCGGCGCTGGAATAGGCAGTTTCGTCGCGTTCTACCGGCTGGGACTGGCCCAGATTGAGACCGACATTGGAGGCCAGGCGCTTGAACAGCGCACGGGCATTGCGGGGCTCGGCATCAGGACGTTCCTGCTCCTGCTGTGTCCGGCGCGCAACAACCGGCAGCTCTTCCGTGCGCGGCATGCGGCGCTGACCATCGGGACGGGCAGCGTGCGAGGGCACATAAACGCTGGGTACGGGCTCATCCTGAACCATGGCAGGTTCATCATCGTGGATCGAGTCGGCGGCCGGGATATAGGGCTCGACGAACACGCCATCGTCTTCATGAGCGTAGCTCGGCGCAGGCGCGTCGAAGGTGATGGCTTCGGCAACAGCGGCCTCGACCTGGTGTTCGATAGCCTGGCTGGTGGTCGGCGCCGGGGTTGCAACAGCGGCGCGTTCGGCAGCGACACGGGTCGGCTCAACCGGCACATGGCGGCGCACTTCGAGCGGGGTGCGCGAAGCATGCGGCTTGGCTGGCTCGAGCGCCTGCACCATGGTGGCATCGGTGCCGGTGGCCACGACGGCAACGCGGATCGTGCCGGTCAGATTCGGATCGAAAGTCGCGCCCAGGATGATGTTGCAATCCACATCGACTTCCTCGCGGACGCGGCTGGCCGCTTCGTCGACTTCATAAAGGGTCAGGTCCGGACCGCCGGTGATGGAGATCAAGAGGCCACGTGCACCCTGCATCGACACATCATCGAGCAGCGGATTGGCGATGGCGGCTTCGGCGGCGTGGCGGGCACGATCTTCGCCCGATGCCTCGCCGGTACCCATCATCGCCTTGCCCATGCCGCGCATCACGGCGCGCACGTCGGCGAAGTCGAGGTTGATCAGGCCTTCCTTGACCATCAGATCGGTGATGCAGGCAACGCCGGAGAACAGCACCTGGTCGGCCATAGAGAAGGCGTCGGCAAACGTCGTCTTTTCATTGGCGACGCGGAACAGGTTCTGGTTGGGGATGACGATCAGCGTGTCGACATGGCGATGCAGCTCATCAATGCCGTCTTCGGCCAGACGAGCGCGGCGATTGCCTTCAAAATTGAACGGCTTGGTGACGACACCAACGGTCAGGATACCCTGCTCGCGAGCAGCGCGGGCCACGACGGGCGCTGCGCCGGTACCGGTGCCACCGCCCATGCCGGCAGTGATGAACACCATATGCGAGCCCGAGAGGTGATCATTGATCTCGTCCCAGCTTTCTTCGGCTGCCGCGCGACCCACTTCGGGGTGCGAACCGGCGCCGAGGCCTTCGGTGACGCCGACGCCGAGCTGGATGATCCGCTGCGCCTTGGAGAGCGCGAGAGCCTGCGCATCCGTATTGGCGACGACGAAGTCCACACCATCGAGGCCGGATTCGATCATGTTGTTGACGGCGTTGCCGCCGGCGCCGCCGCAACCGAAAACGGTGATGCGGGGCTTGAGTTCCTGAATATCCGGGATGGTGAGGTTGATGGTCATGGATGGCCTCATAGTGGCTTGATTGGTTAAGGTTTACCCCCCAATTCGTTAACCGCGTCCTAACAATTGTCTCACCGGTGTTAACGTGATCGCAAAATGCGACACCAACCATTCTCCCATTGCGGAGTTGTTAACCACGCCGGCCCCGCGGGCCGGTTGACACGCATAACCGAAAAGCTTTATAACAAAATGGTTATGCAATGAGGAGACTGCAAATGACCGACATCATGCCCTGCCTGTGGTTCGATAACCGCATTGACGACGCTATCGAATTTTACATCAGCACCTTCAAATCGGCCAAGGTGCACGAGGTGAAGCGGCAGGACCCCAAGGGTCCGGTTTTCACCGCCATCATCGAACTGGAGGGGCACAAATTCATGCTGCTCAATGGCGGCCCGACCTTCAAATTCACTGAAGCGGTGTCCTTCATGATCAATGTCGATGGGCAGGACGAGGTCGACTATTTCTGGGATCGTCTCACCGCCGATGGCGGCGAAGAAAGCCAATGCGGCTGGTGCAAGGACAAGTTCGGCCTCTCCTGGCAGGTGGTGCCCAAGCAGATTTACGAGACCGTATTGGGCAAGGACCCGGCTGGTTCGCAACGGGCCATGCAGGCCATGCTCAAGATGGGCAAGCTGATCGTTGCCGACCTGCAGAAGGCCTATGCCGGCGCATAGACCGAATTGCCTCTGCTGCTGCGATATGGTCCTTTGCCGCAAACGGGGAGAGGACAATGGACCAGCACGAGCTGATCGCGGCGGTTAAACAAGCAATGACCGGCAAGGAGGCCATCCGTGGCCTCTTTCTGGCTGGCAGCTATGGAAGGGGAACGGCAGACGCCTGGAGCGATGTCGATCTGGTCGCGCTGGTCGAGCCGGAACATCATGCGGCGGTCGCTGCCGATTGGCGGCAGACGCTGGACGCGATTACTCCGATCGTATTCTGGCAGGAATTGCCGCGCGGTGGCCTGCTGCTCAATGCGGTGTCCGAAGAGTGGTTGCGCTGCGATCTGAGCATCGTCGCCCCCGACAATTTCGGTCGGCGGGCCAAGAACACGGTGAAGCCGCTGGTCGACCGCGACGGGCGCTATGATGACTTGCCGGACACGCTGCCGCTCAAGCAGCCGGACAAGGGCACGGTGAGCTATCTCATCCACGAGTTCATTCGCATGCTGGGGCTGATGCCCGTCGGCGCCGGACGGGGTGAATATGTCACCATGGTGCTTGGGGTCGGCATGATGCGCGACCATCTGACGGCGCTGCTGATGCAGGACGTGACCAATCCCGATCCGGGCGGTATTTTGCATCAATCGACGCTGCTGTCGGCCGAGGACATGGCCCTGCTCAAGTCTCTGCCCTATCCCAAGCCGGAGCGTGACGCGGTGATCGCAGCCAATTTCGCCATTGCGCGGGAATTCATGCCGCGCGCCCGGGCCATGGCCAAGCGGCTGGATATCGTATGGCCGGAGGCGTTCGAGGCAGCGACGCGCAAGCGGCTGGCGGCGACGCTGGGGGATGGGGCCGGGCGGGGCTGGTAAGCCCCTAAAAGCTCGTCCGCAGCCAATATCCCACGCGGGCGAAATAGCCGTCGGTGCCGGTGAGTTTGCGGCTGCCACGGGGCTCGGCATATTCCTGGGAGCAGACCTGGGGATAGACCAACATGCCCGCGACTGTGGCAAAGGCGGCGCCCTTGGCCATTTCGGGCAGGCCGGCAATGCCCATGGGGCGGCCGTTGCGCACGTTCCGCGCGAGGATGCGGCGGGCAACTTCGGGCAGGCCGGTCATTTCGCTGGCGCCGCCGGTCAGCACGAAACGGCGGCCGCAGACATCCATCATGCCGGTGGCCTGCATGCGGTCGCGAATGGCGGTGAGGATTTCCTCGATGCGCGGGCGCATGATGCGGGTCAGCACCGAACGGGCCACCTGCCCCGGCGCTTCGTCATGGGTGGCGCCCACCGGCTGGATCGCAATCATGTCGCGCTCGTCAGCCTGGCCGGGCAGCACCGAGCCATAGAAGGTCTTGAGGCGCTCGGCATCGGCCACGCTGACCGAGAGCTGGCGGGCGATATCGAGCGTCAGATGATGACCGCCAATGGCGATGGCATCGGCATAGACCAGATGGCCGTCGTTGAACACGGAGACGGTCGTGGTCGCGCCACCGAAATCGACGCAGGCAACGCCAAGCTGGGCTTCGTCATCGACCAGCGTGGCCAGACCCGAGGCGTAGGGGGTGGCGACCAGGGCTTCGATCTGCAGGTGGCAGCGATGCAGCACCAATTCGAGATTGCGCATAGCCAGGGTTTCGGAGCTGACCACGGCGACATCGACGCCCAGCTTTTCGCCCACCATGCCCTTGGGATCGCGAATGCCCTTCTGGCCATCCAATGCGTAACCGATGGGTAACGCGTGAATGATCGAGCGCTCGGGACGGACCGAGCGTTCGTTGACGGCGCGCAGCACGCGGTGAATGTCGGCTTTTTCGACTTCGAGGCCATCCAGCGACACGGCGGCCGAGAAGGTTTCCGAGCCAAGGCGCCCGGCGGTGACGTTGACGATGGCGCTTTCGAGCGTCAGGCCCGCAGCGCGTTCGGCCATGCCGACGACGGAGCGGATGGCGTGTTCGGCCTTTTCGATATCAGTGACGACGCCGCTCTTGACGCCGGTGGAGGGGCCATAGCCGAAGCCGATGACTTCGACCTGATGCGAGCGGCCGCGCAGGGCCTTGCCCTCGGCACGCGGGGTGAGCCGGGCGATGACACAGCAAATCTTGGTCGAGCCGATATCGAGCACCGCGACCAGCGTGGTCTTGCCGGGTTGAACGGGCCGCAGACGGGAGGTCATGGCGTCGGTCATCATCGCTTTTTGGTTTCTTCTACGGCAGGTGTGGTCGGGCGGAGGGCGACGAGATTATCGACGCGCAGGTCGATCACGGTGATGTCGCGATCGAGCAGTTTGTAATCGGCTTCGTACATGGCGAGCTTGCGTAGCGCCTGGGCAACGCCCAGCTCCGGCAGCTGCACGCGCAGGCCGGTGTCGTAAATCATGTCCCAGCGCCGATCCGCGATGCGGGAGAGGGCCAAAAGGCCAGTCTTGAGGCCGGGGAATTGATCGAGCGCGCGGATCATCACCAAGGCATCGTCGGCGGCGCCATCGCCGATGACCAGCGGCAGGTCGCCATAGGCGCCCTTGTCCTCGCCGATCTGCTCGCCCTGCCCGTCGACCACAAAGGTCACGCCATCGACGCGCCAGCGGGCAATGGGGGTCTTTTCGGTGATGGTGACCAGCACATCGCCGGGATAATTCTTGCGCACATTGACGGTCTCGACCGAGGGGAGCTCGGCAATGCGCTGGCGGGCAGCTTCGACATCGAAGCTGACGGTGGAGGTTTTGGGCTGCACGCCCAGGGCGTCGAAAATGTCCTGCTCGCTGGTCAGCGACTGGCCGGTGATGGAAATTTCGCCAATGGCAAAACCCGCATCGGCGAATTCGCCCTGGGCAATACCGCCCAGCGCGGAGACGCCCATGCCCAGCGGTTCACGGATCTGATAGATGACGCCGATGACGGCCAGCAGCGCAATGGCCGAGCAGGTGCGCACGATGGCCTTGCGGTGCAGCACCCAGGCGCGGCCGAAATTGTTGATGAGCTTGCGCCGCGGAGAGCGGACAGGAACAGGCAATGCACGGGGATTGACGATCCGCGCGCCAGCGAGAAAAGCCTCGCTTTTTACCTGTTGCAACTCGCGTCCTCCACCATCCAGGAGACCAGATCTTCAAACGAATGCCCGGCATACTTGGCCTGCTCGGGCACCAGGGATGTCTCGGTCATGCCCGGCTGGGTATTGATTTCGAGACAGACCAGTTCGCCATCTTCGCCCACCGCGTCATTGTAGCGGAAGTCCGTCCGCGTCACGCCCCGGCAGCCAAAGGCCGCATGTGCGGCAAGGCTCAGTTTTTGCACTTTGTCGTAAATTTTCGGTTTCAGCTGCGCCGGAATAATGTGAACCGAGCCGCCTTTGGCGTATTTGGCTTCGTAATTGTAGAAGCTCAGCTCGGTGACGATCTCGGTGACACCCAAAGCCACGTCGCCCATGACCGCGCAGGTCAGCTCGCGCCCGGGAATATAGCGCTCGACCATCACCTCTTCGCCCGAATTCCAGCTCGCGCCCAGGATTTCCTGTGGCGGCTGATTGGCACCCTGCTTGACGATGTGGACGCCAAAGCTGGAGCCATCGGCAATCGGCTTGATGACATAGGGCGTTGCCATGGCGTGGCTGCGCGCCGCTTCCGCCCGGGGCACTATGACATGGTCGGTTACCGGCAGGCCCGCGGCCTTGAGCACGATCTTGGCCTGGTGCTTGTCCATGGCCAGCGCCGAGGCCAGCACGCCCGAATGGGTATAGGGCAGCTGGATCAGCTCAAGAAAACCCTGGATCATGCCGCTTTCGCCGAACGGGCCATGCAGCGCATTGAAGGCCACGTCGGGCTTGAGATCAGCCAGCACATTGGCAATGTCGCGGCCGACATCGACTTCGGTGACGCGATAGCCGGCGCGACGGAGCGCCGCGGCGCATTCGGTGCCCGAGCTCAGCGATACCTGGCGTTCATTGGACCATCCGCCCATCAGGACGGCGACGTGTTTGGTCATGGGGAAGTCCGATCGTCCTGAGAAAACATAAGAAAGAGACCCCTCATCCGCCCCTGCGGGGCACCTTCTCCCTCAAGGGGAGAAGGAGGGCATTGAGTGTTGGCAATGCGGCCAGCGGCCATCACACCGCCCCGGTAAACACATCGCCATCGAGGAACTCGCGCACCTCGCGGCCGGGCTCGAAATGGCCCATGCGGCGGATTTCCCATTTGAGCTCGATGCCCGAATGCGCCCGCACCTTGTGGCGCACGGTTTCGCCCAGGGTTTCGATGTCATGGGCACTGGCATTGTCGATGTTGAGCAGGAAATTGGCGTGCAATTCACTCATCTGCGCGCCGCCTATGGTCAGCCCCCTGCCCCCGGCCGCGTCGATCAGCTTCCAGCTCGAATGCCCTTCGGGATTCTTGAAGGTGGAGCCGCCCGTCTTGGCCTTGGTGGGCTGGCTGGATTCGCGCTTCTCGGTGATTTCGCGCATGCGCGAGAGGATATCTTCGCGCTCGCCGGCAAAGCCCTGATAGACTGCGGAGGTGAACACCGCGCCGCGCGGGCCGTTCGACTTGCGGTAGAGGTAGCCCATATCGGCATTGGTGAGGGTGATGATCTCGCCCTGCCGGGTCACGGCGCGCAGCTCGACCATGCGGTCGCGCGTTTCGGTGCCGTAGCAACCCGCATTCATATAGAGCGCGCCACCAATGCCGCCGGGAATGCCGCGATAAAAGGTCAGCCCGTCAATGCCGGCTTCGGCCGCGGCGGTAGCAACCTTGACGTCCGGCAGCGAAGTGCCGACGCGGATCTTGTGGTCATCCAGGATTTCGACCTGCCCGAAGGCCTTGCCGGAAAGCTTGATGACCACGCCATCAATGCCGCCATCGCGGATCAACAGGTTCGAGCCCAGCCCGATCACGGTCATGCGGATATCGGCGGGCAGGTGCTTGAGGAAATAGGCGAGGTCTTCCTCGTCGGCCGGGGTGAAGAACAGCTGGGCCGGGCCGCCGACGCGGAACCAGGTGACTTCGCTCAACAGCTGATTGGGAACCAGCCGGCCGCGAACCCCGGCGATCCAGGGCTGGAACTGGGGGATGAGGTCGGGATAGCTCACTGCACGTCCTTTCCCAAAAGCGTGGCCAATTCGCCCGGCAAGGCGGCGGCCCATTGGGTGATATTGCCGGCGCCCAGGCACACGACATAGTCGCCATCCGCGGCCCGGCCAGCGATCAGCTCGGCCAGGTCTTCGGGACGGTCGAGCACGCGGGCATCGCGGTGGCCACGGGCGCGGATGCGGTTGACCAGCTCGTCATTGGTCACGCCGGGAATGGGCTGCTCGCCGGCGGCATAGACCGGGGCGACGATGACGGTGTCGGCATCGTTGAAGCAGGCGGCGAAATCGTCGAACAGGTCATGCAACCGGCTATAGCGGTGCGGCTGCACCACGGCGATCACGTCGCGCTTGGTGGACTGGCGGGCGGCGCGCAATACGGCGGCGATTTCCACCGGGTGGTGGCCATAATCGTCGATGACGGTAATGCCGCCGACCACGCCGGTCTTGGTGAAGCGGCGCTTGACCCCGGTAAAGCCCTTGAGGCCCTTGCGGATGGCTTCGGCGGGCACATGCAGTTGATCGGCCACAGCAATGGCAGCGGTGGCATTGAGCGCGTTGTGGACGCCCGGCATGGGCAATTGCAGCCCATCGATGCGCAGCTGGGTGAGGCGGATGCGGTCGCGGATTTCGACGGCGAAATGGCTGACGCCATCGATGGTTTCCAGATCGACCAGCCGCACATCGGCCTGCGGATTGCGGCCATAGGTGATGACGCGGCGGTCCTTGATCTGGCCGACCAAAGCCTGCACTTCGGGATGATCGAGGCACATCACGGCAAAGCCGTAAAAGGGCACGTTCTCGACGAAATTGTGGAAGGCCTGCTTGACCCCCTCGAAGTCATGATAGTGATCGAGGTGCTCGGGATCGATATTGGTGACCACGACCACATCGGCCGGCAGCTTGACGAACGTGCCGTCGCTCTCGTCGGCCTCCACCACCATCCATTCGCCCTCGCCCAGGCGGGCATTGGTGCCATAGGCATTGATGATGCCGCCATTGATGACGGTGGGGTCGAGATCGCCGGCATCGAGCAGAGTCGCGACCAGGGTGGTCGTCGTGGTCTTGCCATGCGTGCCGCCAATGGCGATGGCGTTTTTGAAACGCATGATTTCGGCCAGCATCTCGGCGCGGCGCACCACGGGCAGCGCGCGGGCGCGGGCAGCGACCAGCTCGGGATTGTCTTTCTTGATGGCGGAGGAGACGACGACAACGGCCGCTTCACCCAGATTTTCGGCCTTTTGGCCGATCTCGATGCGGATGCCCATGTCGCGCAGACGCTGCACGTTCGGGTTGGCAGCGGCGTCGGAGCCCTGCACCACATAGCCCTGATTGTGCAGGATCTCGGCAATGCCGCTCATGCCGATGCCGCCGATCCCGACGAAGTGGACCGGGCCGATATTGCGGGGCATTTTCATGAGTTCTGTTCCATTTCCGTAGTGCCCTTCCCGGCGAGCGTCTCGGCGATATCCGCCAGCTTCTCGACGGCGCGGGGCTGGCCCAGCGCACGGGCGGCGGCGGCGGCCTTGGTGAGCGTCGCCGGGTCGGTGATGAGGTTGGTGAGGCGAGTGCCTAGCGATTGCGGCGACAGCGTGGCCTGCTCGGCAATCCAGCCGGCGCCAGCAGTGTCGACGACCAGGGCATTGTTTTTCTGGTCGGCGTCCAGCGCGCCGGGCAGCGGCACCAGGATCGACGGCCGCCCGATGACGCAAAGCTCGGTAATGGTCGAAGCACCCGAGCGGCCGATGACCAGATGGCTCTTGGCGATGCGCTCGGGCAGGTCGCCGAAGAATGGCGCCAGTTCAACATTGACCTTAGCCTGCCGATAGACTTCGGCGACCCGATCGAGGTCCTCGGCGCGGCATTGCTGCACGATGCGCAGGCGCTGGCGGATAGGTTCGGGGATAAGCGCGATGGCCGCTGGCACGATGTCGGACAATGCCTTGGCGCCCTGGCTGCCGCCGAAGACCACCAGATGAACGGGTCCGTTTTCGTCAAGCGCCGGATAGGGCATGCCGGCCAGCACCCGCACACGGTCGCGCACCGGATTGCCGGTGACGCGCTTTTCGATTTTGAGCGTGTCGGCAAACTTGGTTTCGGCAAAGCTCAGCGCCAGCACGTCGGCAAAGCGGCCCAGCGCCCGATTGGCCCGACCCATCACCGCGTTCTGTTCATGCAGGATGCCCGGAACACCCAAGAGGCTCGCCGCGACGAAAGGCGGGAAGGTCGGATAGCCGCCAAAGCCGATCACCGCATCGGGCCGGCTTTTGCGCAGCTTGCCCATGGCAACGGCAATGCCGCCCAGGATTTTGAACCCGCCGGCGAGGAACTTGATCGGATTGCTGAGCGAGGGCGTGGCCGAGGGCACGATATGAACCTGCGTGGCCGGAAAATCCGCGCCATAGCTTTCCACGCGATGATCGGTCATCAGCTCGACCAGATGCCCGCGCCGCGTCAATTCCTGGGCCAGCGCCATGGCCGGGAAGAGATGCCCCCCGTGCCACCCGCCATGAGGATGAACTTCTTCATTCAGCTGGTGCCAATGCGCTCTTGTAGACGGGTAGACCTGTGACCATTCGCTCCTCGGGCTTGGTGCGCGTGAGGGCCAGCATCAGCCCCATGCCGAAGGCAATCGCGATCATCGACGTACCGCCATAGCTCACGAATGGCAATGTCATGCCCTTGGGGGGAATGAGGTTGAGATTCACCGCCAGGTTGATGCCCGACTGCATGGCGAACTGGATGGCCAGGGTCGAGGACGCCAGGCGCGCAAAGAGGCTGGTCTGGCGCTGCGCACCCATCATGGCGCGGATGACGATGAAGGCGATGAGCGTCACCAGCACCATGCAGAAGATGATGCCGAACTCGCCGGCAGCGGCCGAGAAGACATAGTCGGCATGCGCGTCGGGGATGAGCTTTTTGGCGATGGATTCACCCGGGCCACGGCCGAACCAGCCGCCTTCGAGCAGCGACTGCAAAGCGCGGTCGATCTGGTAGGTATTGCCGCCGCCCTCGGGGTTGAGGAAGGTATCGATGCGGCGCGACACGTGCGGGAACAGCAGATAGGCCCCGCCCAGCAGGCCACCGGCGCCCGCCGCCAGCCCGAAGATGATCCACCACGAAATGCCGGAAATGAACAGCAGCGTCGCCCAGGTCGCCAGCACCAGGGCCGTCTGGCCGATATCGGGCTGCAGCAGAAGCGCGGCGACGATGGAGAACATGATCATGGTGGCGAGGATTTTGCCGGGCACATTCTTGTGCACCATGGATTCCGAGAAGAGCCACGCGCCCAGCACGGCAAAGGCCGGTTTGACGAATTCGGATGGCTGCACCGATTGGCCGGCGAACGATATCCAGCGCCGCGCGCCCTTGACCTCGGTGCCGAAGCGCAAAGTGGCCCAGAGCAGGACGAGGCTGACGACCAGGGTAACTAGCGCAGCGACGCGCGCCTGGCGGTGGTTCATCAGGGACGTGCCGATCAGCACCGGCAAGGCCAGCAGGCAGAACATGGCGTGGCGGATGATGAAGAACCAGGGCGATAGCCCGATGCGCTCGGCCACCGGGGGACTGGCAGCGAAGCTGAGCACCATGCCGCAGGTCATCAGCAGGATCAGCGCGCCGAGCAGTTCGCGGTCGATCGACCACCACCATTCGGCCAAAGGGGTCTTTTCTGCGCGGGAAAACATCATGGGCGAGCCGGTTCAGCCGGCCTCCTGACAGATAAAATTCGTTTCGAATTGTATCCTGCCGATGGTTACCGATTTCCCACCGCTTTTGCGTTTTGCGAATCGAATGATGGGACACCGATACATACCCATCATCATCACCCGGCTTGTCCGGGTGATCCATGTGTCAGCCCGCGCGGAAAGATGGATTGCCCGGATAAACCGGGCAATGACGCTGCGGAGGGGTTGGCGTACGGCCGGCAGTTCGGAACGGCCGCAGGCAGGTTTACCGCAGCTTGAGCGAGCTCAGGCCGATCAGGGCCAGGACGAAGGAGATGATCCAGAAGCGGATCACTACCTGGCTTTCGGTCCAGCCCATATGTTCGAAATGGTGGTGGATCGGCGCCATGCGGAACACGCGCTTGCCGGTGAGCTTGAACGAGGTGACCTGCACGATCACCGACACGGTTTCGAGGACGAACAGCCCGCCGATGATGGCCAGGACGATTTCGTGCTTGGTGGCGACGGCGATGGCGCCCAATGCACCGCCCAAAGCCAGCGAACCGGTGTCGCCCATGAAGATCTGGGCCGGCGGGGCGTTGAACCAGAGGAAGCCCAGGCCCGCCCCGATCAGTGCGCCGCAAACCACGGACAATTCACCGGTACCGGGGACATAATTGAGCAGCAGGTAATCGGAGAAATTCACGCTGCCGACCAGATAGGCGATCAGCGCGAAACAGGCGGCGGCGACCATGACGGGGACGATGGCCAGGCCATCGAGGCCATCGGTGAGGTTGACCGAATTGCCCGCCGCCATAATGACGAAGCCGCCGAAAAGAATGAAGAAATAGCCCAGGTCGATGGCAAGGCCCTTCACGAACGGGAAGAGCAGCGAGGTCGCGTAGGGCTCGGGGCCCAATTGGGAAATGGCGTAGCAGGCAATGGCGCCGATCAGGGCTTCAAGGGCCAGGCGCTGCCGACCGCCAAAGCCCTTGTGGCTCATGCGCTTGACCTTGAGATAGTCATCGTAAAAGCCGATGGCGCCGAAGCCAACGGTGACCAGCAGGACCACCCAGACATAACCATTGGTGAGATTGGACCACAGCAGGGTCGAAAACACCGCGCCGGAGAGGATCATCAACCCGCCCATGGTGGGCGTGCCCTTCTTGGTCAGCAGGTGGCCCTGGGGACCGTCTTCGCGGATCGGCTGGCCCTTGCCCTGGCGCAGGCGCAGGCCATTGATCATGGCCGGACCGAACAGGAAAACGAAGAACAAAGCCGTGATCACCGCGCCCGCTGTGCGGAAGGTGATGTAGCGGAACACGTTGAAGGCCGAGACCGCATCGCCCAGCTGACCGAGAAAATAGAGCATGAAGGAAGCGTCCTCGCTGGCTGGGGTTTATGGTCCGGAGAACTTGCTGCGGATTTTTTCGACGATGCCCGACAGCCCCACGCCGTTGGACCCTTTGATCATAACTGCGTCGCCATAGGCAAGATCGCCAAGCACGATGTCCGCGATATCCGCAGTGGTAGTTGCGTGAGCGGTGACGCGCCCTGCCCCCAAGGCTTCGGCCAGCGCGGCCATGCCGGTGCCCACCAGATAAATGCGCTCGGCGCCCGAGCCGATCACCGCGTTCTTGAGGCTGGCATGCAGCGCGGGGCCCTGTTCGCCCAATTCGAGCATATCGCCCAGGATCAGCACCTTGCGGCCGCCGGGGGCTTTTTGTTCGGTGAAGACATCGAGGGCGGCGCCCATCGAGGCGGTATTGGCATTGTAGCTTTCGTCGGTCAGCACCAGCGGCTTGTCGGATGGTCCGAACACCAGCCGCTGGCCACGGCCGGGCTGGGCGCCAAAGCCGGCCAGTGCGCGCAGGGCCACATCGGGTTCGACGCCGGCAATGTAGCCGACGGCCATGGCGGCAACGGCATTGGCCAGCATGTGGCGACCGGGCACGGCTAGGGCCAATGCGTGGCGGTCATTGCCATGCAGCACCGTGGCAAAGCTGTGGTCGGCGGCCGATTGCACATCCACGATCTGCCAGTCGCAGCCGCGGCCAAAGCCATAGGTGATGACATTGGCGACACCCGCCACGGCGGCCGCGTCGAGCAGCACCTGCAGCTGGGGATGATCAGCATTGAGCACGGCGGTGCCGCCCGGCTCCAGCCCCTCGAAAATCTCGGCCTTGGCGGCGGCGATACCCTCAAGCGAGCCGAAGGCTTCAAGATGGGCGGCGGCGACATTGGTGATGACAGCGATATGCGGGCGCACCAATTGGCTGAGCGGGCGGATTTCGTCGGGGGCATTCATGCCCATTTCAAACACGCCGAACTGGGTTGCCTCGGGCATGCGGGCCAACATCAGCGGCACGCCCCAGTGATTGTTGAAGCTCTTGATCGAGGCATGGGTCTGGCCTGCGGCCTCGAAGACCATGCGGATGGCTTCCTTGGTCGTGGTCTTGCCGACGCTGCCGGTGACCCCGACGATGACGGCGCGACTGCGCTCGCGGCTGGCAATGGCGATGTCGCGCAGGCCCTGCAGCGCGTCAGGAACCACGATGCGGCCGGGGCCTTCGCTGCGGCCTTCGGAGACGAGTGCCGCGACCGCGCCGTTTTTCAGCGCAGTCTCGACAAAGTCATGACCGTCGAAACGGTCACCCTTGATGGCGACGAAGAGCGCGTCGGGGCCAAGTTCACGCGAGTCGATGGAAATCGAGCCAATGGCGTCCCCGGTCACCGCTTCGGCGCGACCGCCCGTGGCGGCCAGCAGGGCTTGGACCGTAAACAGATGTGCCATCAGAGCCCCTTGATTGCCTCCGCCACCACTTCATGGTCGGAGAAATGATGTTTGGTCGTGCCGACGATCTGGTAATCCTCGTGGCCCTTGCCGGCCACCAGCAGGACATCGCCGGGTTGCAGCGATTTGACGGCCGCGATGATGGCTTCCCTGCGGTCGCCGATTTCCTTGGCGCCCTTGGCCGCCGCGAGAATTTCCGCGCGGATGGTCGCAGGGTCTTCGGTGCGCGGATTGTCGTTGGTGACAATGAGGTCGTCGGCCATGCGCTGGGCAACTTCACCCATCATGGGCCGCTTGCCCTTGTCCCGATCGCCACCGGCGCCGAACACCACGCGCAACTTTCCCTTGGCATATGGCCGAAGCGAGGCGAGCGCGGATTCCAGCGCCACCGGCTTGTGGGAATAATCGACAAATACCGCCGCGCCATTGTGCTCGGCCACCAGCTCCAGCCGTCCCTTGGCGCCGACCAGTTCGGATAGCGCGGGGAAAGCATCGGACTTATCGACGCCGGTCGACATGGCGAGCGCCGCGGCGATCAGGGCATTGGACACCTGGAATTCGCCGGTTAGCGGCAGGTGGAAACTGAGCTTTTCCCCGACATGGCGCACTTCGACGCGCTGGCCATAACCTTCGGGTTTGATGGAGAGAATTTCGATATAGGCGCCCTCGCGGCCTACCGTCAGCAGCGTGGCGCTGGCGCTGAGCGCCGCGAACATGAAGGGTTCGTATTCTGGATCGTCGACATTGACCACGGCCGGTCCGCTATCGACCAAAAGGTCGGTGAACAGCCGCAGCTTAGCGTTGCGGTATTCGTCCATGTCGGCGTGATAGTCGAGATGATCACGGCTGAGGTTCGTGAAGGCCACCGCCTCGAAATGGATGCCATCGAGCCGGCGCTGATCGAGGCCATGGCTGGACGCTTCAAGCGCGACATGATTGATGCCCTGCGCCTTGAGCGCGCGCATCGATTGATGCAGCGTGCGGGAATCCGGCGTGGTCAGACTGCCCTCGATCAGACGGTTGGCGGTTTCGACGCCGATCGTGCCGATGCTGGCGCCGGGAATGCCGGCATAGGTCCATATCTGGCGGACGAAAGAGGCCACCGAGGTTTTGCCATTGGTGCCGGTGACCGCAACGGTGATTTCCGGCTGCGGCTCGAAAATACGCGAGGCGGCACGGGCATAGGCGGCGCGCACATCCTTGACCACAATCACCGGCACGCCCGGATCGCCAACCGGGGCAATATCGCTGATGATGGCGAGCGCGCCGCGCCGGACCGCCTCATCGACATGCTCATTGCCATGCGAATGCGTGCCCGGCAGGGCAAAGAAAATATCGCCCGGCTCGATCCGGCGGCTGTCCGAATTGAGGCCAAAGACTGCGCCCAAGCCCTTTTTGGGGCGGGCGCCGGAGCCTTCGAGCAGCTGCGTTACGCTAAGTGGCACGGGGATGAATCCTTCTGGATTTCAACGATAGGCGGAAGGGACGAAGTCGTCGATGATCGGGGAGAAATCGGGCGCAATTCCGAGCATGGGTGCGACGCGCTGCACAATGCGGCCGGTCACAGTGCCGGCATTCCAGCCCGCCGTGGTGCCCGATTGCGGATTTTCGGCCTGCGGCTCGTCCACCATGATCACCATGGCATATTGCGGATTTTCCATTGGAAAGGCCGAACCGAAAAAGTTGGTGACCTTGTTGGACGAATAACGCCCATCGACTACCTTTTCGGCCGTGCCGGTCTTGCCGCCAACGCGGTAGCCCAAGGCTTCCTTGTTCATCTGCGAGCCCGACCCGCCGGCACCGATGGCATTGAGACGCATCAGCGCGCGGATATTGGCGCTGGTTTGGGGCTGGATCACCCGGCGATACAGCGCCTCGGCCTCAGCCTCGGTACGCTTGTAAAGCGTGGGCGCGATGTAATTGCCGCCATTCACGAAGGCCGCATAGGCCGTGACCATATGCAGCGGCGACACCGACAGGCCGTGGCCGAACGAGGCGGTCGCCGCACCCACTTCGGACAGGGTCTTGGGCACGGAGGGCAGGCGCATCTCGGGAAGCTCGAACGGCACGCGCTGATCGAACCCCATGGTGGACAGGAAGGCGCGGAAATTATCCTTGCCCATGGCCTGCATGACGCGGATCGTGCCGATATTGGAGGAGAATTTATAGACTTCCGGCAGAGCCAGAATGCGGTGCTTGCCGTGGAAATCGTCAATGGTGAAGCGGCCGAAGCGCACGCCGAAACGGGCGTCGAACTGGTCGGTCATGCTGACCGCGCCGCTATCCATCGCCCCGGCCATGGTGACCGTCTTGAAGATCGAGCCCGGCTCGAAAATGCCCGCAGTGATGCGGTTGAAACTGTCCTTGACCAGCGCCGTCTTGGGGTCGTTCGGGTTGAAATCGGGCAGCGAGGCCAGCGCGATGACTTCCCCGGTATGGATGTCGAGCATGACGCCGGCCGCAGCGATGGCCTTGTAGCGGCTCATGGCGTCGACCAATTGCTCGTGCATGACATGCTGCACGCGCATATCGACCGACAGTTCCACCGGCGCCAGGGCATTGCCACGCGCCAGGCCCAGTTCCTGCAACAGCGCGACATTATCGTCGTCCATGTGCTTTTCGATGCCCGCAATGCCCTGGTTATCGATATTGGTCGAGCCCAGGATGTGGGAGGCCTCGGTCATGCCCGGATAGAAGCGCTTGGATTCGGTGAGGAATTCGATGCCGGGAATACCCAGCCGCATGATGCGTTCCTGAATGGCCGGCGACAATTCGCGCTGCACCCAGACAAAGCCCTTGTCGCCGGTGAGGCGGTTGCGCAGCCAGGTCTCGTCGAGATCGGGCAGAACGGTGCGGAGCTTGGTGACGGCCTCTTCCACATCGATGATGCGGCGCGGCTCGGCATAGAGCGAGGGCACGCGAATGTCGACGGCCATTTCAAGACCGTTGCGGTCGAGGATCGGCGGCCGCGTCGCGGTGATGATGTCGCGCGCCTGCCCCTCGATGGTAGTATCGGGCACGACCATGCCCAATTGCACCAGCCGCCCACCCACCGCGCCAAAGCCCAGCACCAGCGCCAGCACCATCCAGCGGATACGGGCCTGGGTGAGATTGCCGCGAATTTTGCGGCCGCCATCCAGCGCGATTGTGGGCGAGAGATCTTCTGCGGTCACGGCCATTACTCGATCCCCTCGAGTTCAAGGATGGCATCGATGGGGTCGATACCGGCCTCGAGCGATTGGAACAGGGCATCCATCTCGGAATTGTTGGGTTTGACCGGTCGCATGGGAATATCCTGGAAGGCGCCAAACTGTTTCTGCTGCACCGGCCCGATCGCCAGCGCCACCTGATGCCGCTTGACGATAGGGTCGATATGACCGGGCTGGTTCAGCACCGCCCAATCGGCCTTGAGCAGGGATAGATCGCCTTCCTGGCTTTCGATCTGCGCTGCCAGCGCGGTCCGCTCGCTGGCCGTGTGCTCGATGGAAAATTTGAGCGTGTAAACGCCGGCCAGCATGATCACGCTGGTAAAAATCAGGATGATGTTGAGACTGCGGATCATGCCGTGCCCCTCACAACCGGCACCCCGAGCCCGGCGAACTTGACCGCGCGCGCCGGCGCATCCGAACGGGTGCCGGCCCGCAGGATGGACGAACGCGCCCGCGAATTGCGGCTCAATTCGGCCTCGCCGGGCTTGCGCGCCTTGGCGACATCGATCCAGCGCAGGGCTTCGCCCTGGGTCTGCGGCAGGTGACGCGACTGGGCGGGACCACCTTTTTCGGGGTCGAAGAAGCGTTTGACAATGCGGTCTTCCAGCGAATGGAAGGTGATGACGACGAGCTTGCCGCCTTCGCTCAGCAGGCGCTCGGCGGCGAACAGCCCTTCGACCAATTGATCGAACTCGCCATTGACCGCGATGCGCAAGGCCTGGAACGAGCGGGTTGCGGGATGGGCGTCACCCGGCTTGCGGCCGATGGATTTTTCGATGATGCGGGCCAGTTCCAGCGTCGTCTTTATCGGGGCAGTTTCACGCGCGGCGACAATGAACTGGGCAATGCGGCGCGATTTGCGCTCCTCGCCAAAAGCATAGAGCAGATTGGCCAGCGCTTCGACTTCCAGCCCATTGACCAGATCGGCGGCACTCTCGCCCTCCCCGCTCATGCGCATATCGAGCGGACCATCGCGCATGAAGGAGAAGCCGCGTTCCGCCTCATCGAGTTGCATGGAGGAGACGCCAATGTCGAGCACGACGCCATCAATGGGACCATGCTCGGCGGCGAGGGTATCGAGTTCGGAAAAGGTGCCGGGCACGAAAGTCATCTGGCCGGTAAATTCGGCCATGAGCGCATCGGCAAAAGGGCGCACGCTGGGATCGCGATCGATGGCCACGACATGGGCGCCGGCCTGCAACAGCGCGCGCGAATAGCCGCCGGCGCCAAACGTGCCGTCGACGATGCGCTTGCCTTTCAGCGGCGCCAAGGCCGCCAGCACCTCGTCCAGGAGGACGGGGATATGCGGGCCAGCATTTTGGCTGGTTTCGGGCACAGAACGCTTGCCCATAAAGGCCATTACTCCACTGCCGGCCGGAACCGGTTCGTAAACTTCCCGCCACTTTGACCAAGGACGTTTAAGATTCTGTTTCCCATTTCGCGGTGGTGGGAAATTTAGGGGTGTTTTGACACAGCCCTACCCCGTGCGGAGGAGAGCATCGAGAAAAGGAAAACGCCAGTTGACCTGTAAGCCGGGTTCTGTAGGGCCGCGTTTCCGCGACGTGGTGACCATTCATCTGCGACGCCTGTTACCAGACGCCTGTTGCAACCAACCCGGATGATCTGGCCTCAAAACAGGCTGGGGCCGAAGCCCCGCGTCATCCCTATTTGGTCTTGCTCCCGGTGGGGTTTACCGTGCGGCTTCCATTACTGGTCACCCGGTGCGCTCTTACCGCACCCTTTCACCCTTACCCCGGCATGCCGGGGCGGTTTGCTTTCTGTGGCACTTTCCCTAGGGTCGCCCCCGCCGGGCGTTACCCGGCACCGTGTTTCGAAGGAGCCCGGACTTTCCTCCAGCGGACAGTTACCCATCCGCCAGCGGTCACCCGGTCAACTGGCTGGCGCGTTTGTGGTGCAGAGACGCGGTGGCGTCAAGCCAGCAGTGGCGCGGGCCGCGGTTTGGTGATGGCCTGATAGGCCAGATTGATCGCGGTCATCCGCGCCGTGGCCACATCGATCAGCTCTTCGGGAACGCCCTTGGCGATCAGGCGGTCGGGGTGGTGCTCGGACACCAGCAGGCGATAGACGCGACGCACTTCCTCGGGCGGGGCATTGGGCGCCAGGCCCAGCACCACATAGGGATCGACCCCATCGGCCAGCACGACATGCTGGCTGGCCATCTGCTCGAACCGCACATCGTCAAAGCCGAAAATGTCGCTCACCGACTTGAGGTAATCAAGCTCGGCCTCATGCACCATGCCATCGGCCGTGGCGATGAAGAACAGGCTATCGAGCACATGTTCCAGCGTTTCGGGGCTGCTGGCGAAGAAGCGCGCGATCTTGCGGGCATAGCTTTCGTAGCCGGCCACATCCTGCTTGGCGAGATTGAACAGCCGCTCAACCTGCGGCTCCTGGCCCTGGGTGATTTCGACCGTGGCGTTAAAGGCGCGCACTTCGGACGCGGTCACAATGCCGTCAGCCACCGCCATCTTGGCGGCCAGCGCGATCAGGGCGAGCGTAAACGCTGCGTCCCGTCCACCGGGCAGCCAGGTATCGGGATCAAGCATATTGGCGATGGAGCCGGCAACACCGGTTCGTTGGCTGAACGACCCCAGGAACTGGGACAGTTTTTGCCAAACATCCCGGTTTTCTTCGGCTTTGCGCACGCAGCACAGCATGGTGACGTCTTTCACGAAGCGACCACGCCACGGGGAATCCGAGCGTGATATGCTGGACCAGCATATCCTTCGCAACGCGTCCGGTCCATTGCCGGGCGTGCATGGCAGCTTACATCAATTGATGAATGGCAGGAAAATCGGCGGATCGACCGGCCCGACATAGCGGTCATAAACCTCAGGGGGCGGCGCTTCATCGAGATAGAACCCGCCGGGGCGGTAATCACTCGGGGCTTCGGCCTGCTGCTGGCGATTGGCGAGGAATTCGGACAGCGGACCGCTTTCCCAATCCTGCAGGTCATCGGCAGTAACGGCCGCCGGCGGCGCATTGCGGCTGACCGACGGGGGAATGAAGACCTGTTCGGAGGGCGACGGCGCCCGTACGGCCACCGAGGCGGGTCGCATGGACAGCGGCATGGGCACCGGCGCGACCTTTTGGGGTGGCAGCGAGGCCACCTGCACCGGATCGGTTGCGACAGCCGCTGGAGCGGCTGGCGGCGCGATCGGCGGACGAGCGGGTTCTGCCGTGGCCGTGGCGGGTGCTGGCACTATCGGGGCAGTCGTCGGCGCGGCCGCGGCGGGTGTCGCCGGAGCGGTTTCTTCGGCGCCGCCAGTGATATAGCTGGGCAGCTTCTTGCCCGATTGCAGATAGGAATTGAGCGGATCGGCCGGATTGGCGGCTGCTGCAGGTGCCGGGGTCGCCGGCTTGACGGGCGCAGCTTCAGCCACTTTGACCGGTTCGGCTGGGCGCTGCGAAGCAGGCGCCGGCACTGGTGCAACCGGCTCGATGACGGCAACCTGCGCCGTGGGGCCATTGCCCAGGAATTGCGCGGACAGCAAGTCGGCGGCTGGAATACCGACGACGAGTAGGGCACCGGCCCAGGCCAGGCCATTGGTAATGCGGCGATCGATCTGCATGGTCTTTCACGTCCCGATTTGCTTCGCCCTCCGCAGAGGGAAAGAGCCGGAATTGATGGCGGTTTTATGGAACCGCCCTGCTCCGTCTCAATGCTGCCCGTAAGCTGAATGGGACCTGAATGACGCTTTTTCAGGCCACCGACCCACGGGCGGCGACCTGATGGCACCAGAACATGGTGAATGCAAGGTTAATCCGGACGGCGCCCGAGAATGCGTGCCAGCGCCAAAGCCAGGTTCGAGCGGTTCATCGTATAGATGTGGAACTCGGTGACGCCCTCATCCAATAGCTCGATGACCTGCTCGGCAGCGACCGCCGAAGCGACCAGAGCGTGCGTTTCGGGGTCTTCATCGAGCCCGGCGAAACGCTCGGCCAGCCAGGCCGGAATCGAGGCGCCGCAACGGGATGCGAAATTGGAAATCTGCTTGAAGCTGTGGATCGGCTGGATGCCGGGCACGATCGGCGCGGTGATGCCGGCGGCGCGGGCGCGGTCGACATAGCGCAGGTAATCGGCATTGGAGAAGAACATCTGCGTGATGGCGCGGGTTGCCCCGGCATCGAGCTTGCGCTTCAAATTATCGATATCGGTCTGCCAATCGGCACTTTGCGGGTGCTTTTCGGGGTAAGCGGCAACGGAAATGTCGAAATCGCCGATCTTGCGGATGCCCGAAACGAGGTCGGCGGCGTTCTGATAACCCTGCGGATGCGGCGTAAACGGCTGGCCGACACCCTCCGGCGGATCGCCGCGCAGGGCAACGATGCGGTTGATGCCCGCTTCCTGATAACCGCGCACGACGGCGTCGACTTCGTCACGGGTGGAACCGACGCAGGTGAGGTGTGCTGCAGCGTCGACACCGGTATCGGTTTTGACCGAGGAGACCATGCGGAGGGTACGCTCGCGCGTGGAGCCGCCGGCGCCATAGGTGACCGAGACGAAGCGTGGCTGCAGCGGGGCAAGCTTATGGATGGAGTCCCAGAAGCGCTCTTCCATCGCATCGGTCTTGGGCGGGAAGAACTCGAAGGAAAGCTGCAGGTCGGGGCGCTGCTCGGCGATCTTCCGGCTGGCGCGCGCATTGTCATCGATCATCTTGGTATCCATTCACGTCTTGTCGCTGAGGCGCCAGAGGCAGACCGTCAGGCCATTGTCACCATTTTCGCCGGGAAACTCGCGCACCGCTTCGACCGAGAGATCGGCGGCAGCAGCCCAGAGGCTCATTTGCGCCTGCGACAGGCCAAGCCGGCGATGGGCATGCTCGGTGCGCAGGAATTCGAAATCATGGGGGGCGAAATCCACGATCAGCATCTCGCCACCGGCTTTGAGCAGGCGTCGCGCCTGCGCCAGCATGCGGCCCGGATCGTCGAAATAATGCAGCACCTGATGGATCACGATCACATCGGCCGAGCCGGTGGCGGTATCGAGATCGGCAATATCGCCAAGGCGGACCTGGGCATGGGCAAGACCCGCGGCAGCCAGACGCGACCGGGCCACGGCCAGCATTTCGCGGCTCGAATCGATGCCGATGCCACGTTTGTAGAAGTCGGCGAGCAATTCCAGCATGCGGCCGGTGCCGGTGCCCAGATCAACCAGCAGGCCCACCGAGCGGCCACCCAGCGCCTCGACGATTCCGGCTTCCACCGCCTCTTCGGGCACATGCAGCTTTTTGAGCAGGTCCCAGCTGCCGGCCACCTTGGCGAAATATTCGGCCGCCTGCGCCTGCTGGGCCGCGCGCACCGCCACCTGCCGCTCGATATCGCGGCGGCGTTCGGGATCGCTGGCGTCGAGCCGGTCGATGGCCCATTGCGCCAGCGCCGCGCCGTCACCTGACTGCGCCAAGCCATAATAGGCCCAGGCGCCCTCGGCATTGCGCTCGATCAGTCCGGCATCGGCAAGCAGCTTGAGATGGCGCGACACGCGAGGCTGGCTCTGGCGGAGAATTTCCGTCAGGTCCTTGACCGAATGATCGCCATCGGCCAGCAATGCCAACAGGCGCAACCGGGTCCCCTCACCCGCTGCCTTCAGCACCCCCACCAATGTCGCCAACTCAGCCATCGCCCCTCTCGAGATATAAAGATGTCTTTATATCTGTTTTGAAGCGGAGGTCTAGGGGGAAGTGGGTTGCGGCTCGGCTTGATGATGTAGATCAACCGATCTATATATATTGGCCACATAATCTACATTGGTGAATGCCATGGCCCTCAACGTCAACAACAAGCAGGCGGATGAGCTGACCCGCAAATTTGCGCAGCTTGAAGGCGTGGGGCTGAGCGAGGCAATTGTCATTGCCATGCGCGAGGCCATTGCCCGTCGGAGGGCAAGCGAAACACCTCGCCAAACCGTGGAGCGGGTGTTGAGCAAGCATGGCATTTCGAACAGCGCCAAGGCACGCCAGCCGTTGCCTAGATCCGCCTATGATGAAATGTGGGGCGACGAGGACGGGCAATGACCCTGTTCGTCGACGCCTCTGCGCTCGTTGCACTGCTCTCGGCAGAACCGGAGGCCGAGCGTGTCAGCAACGCCATTGCCGCAGCCGAGAGACCATTCACCTCGGCACTGGCCATTCTGGAAACCGCACTCGCTCTATCGCGGCCCGACAAATGGAATCTGCCCATCGAACAGGTGCAAACGGTGATACTGGAGGTCCTGGAGGAACGCGACATCGTTCTCAAGGACCTGCCCGAACTCCTCACCGCCGTGCAGCTCTCGATTGGCGCGGCGGCCCGATTTCGTCGGGGCCGCCACGGTTTGAACCTGGCGGATTGCCTGCATTATGCCTGCGCCAAGCATTATGGGGTTCCGGTATTGGCAACGGATGACGAGTTTCGCCAGACCGATCTGGCGGTTGTTCCTTAAGGGGTGAGTGCCCCCTACGCCACGCTCGCCCGCTCGTCGCTGGCGGCGCGTTTGCGGAAGGCGTGGGCGCGCCAGAGTTCGAAAATGCCGGTGGCTTCTTCGCGGTCGAGGGCTTCGAAGCGGGACTTGACCATGGTCTTGTCGGCCTGGGATGGCAGGTCGCGCCACGGCAGCGTGGCGACGATGGCTTCGAACAGTTCGGGCGTCAGGCCCGCGGCGCGCAGGGCGACGGTGATCGCTACATAATCCTGGCTGGCGAGCCACTTGACGAACACTTCGGGGCTAACACGCAGCACGACAGTCAGGGCAGCGGCGGCGTGGTGGCCATAGCCGAAGCGAGCGAAACGAGCCAGCGCGCGATCGTCAAGCTGCTTGCGATCGCTGAGCGCCTTGACCTGGTTATAGGCCACTTTCCACTCATTGGCCGAAAAGCCGGCGCGGTTGCGCATGCGGTTGTAGACCACGGCATTGACCTTGCCGGCGGCGACCGGATCGAGCGACTTGTCTTCGTCCAGCGTCTCGAGAACCTTGCTGGCGACAGTGTCGATCTCCCCGCGCAGCGAGCCCCAATCGAGTTCGGGACGGCCGCGCAAATCGGCGGCGATTTCGGCATCGGCAGTAGCACGGGCGACCAGCTTTTCCAGCGTCGCCTTGTCGAATTCAGCATTGGTATTGCGCACCAGGCGGGCGATCGAAGAGGTCTGGCCATGCTCGACAATGGCTTCCCCGACCCGCTCAGGTACATTGGTGCGGCCGGCAATGGCGATGCGATGCTCTTCGCTCTGCTTGCCGATAATGTCGATCAGATCGTCATCGGACAGCACATTGGAGAATTCGAGCAGCGGCTTGGCGACTTCGATATCGTCATTGGCCAGCTTGACCACCACCGTGCCGGGGGCACGTTCCAGAGGAGCCAGCAGCTTGGCGACGTGAATGCGGGCTTCGACCTCGACCAGTTCGGCGAGCTGGCACAGCACCTCGTCATACTGGGCGACCTGCTCGTCGTCGCAGCGATCCGACACATAGCTGAACAGCTGCGCCATATTGCGGAAAAGCTGCTCGCGTTCGGCGTGATCGTTCTCGCCGTTGAGCACTCGAAAGCTCGAAAACGCCCGCTGGCCCTGGTCAAGTTCGGTCATAACGTTCCCCGGCTCCTGCCGCATAAGTTCAACAGCGGCACCCTGGACCGGCAGGTTCTTGCGCCGGCTGAAAGCAACAGCGCGGATTTGATTCAAATTTTAGGCGATCACTTGCCCGTTACCGGCCACCATGATTGGATCACGCGGTTTGAGGAGGATTTTTCATGCGTATCATTGCACTGACGACAATCTTCGCCGCGCTCAGCATTGCCCCGGTTCTGGCGGATGACGTGCCGGCCAATCTGAACGGTCATTGGGCCATCGACGGCGCCTGCGACAATGCCGATAACTCCGTCCATATCGAAGGCAACATGCTGGCCCTCGGCACGGGCGAGCCGCTAGCTGTCGTATTTTATCCTGATGACAGCCCCTCGGGCAACGGCGCCATCCACTGGGAAGAAGAAGGCTCGGTCGACAATTTCGAATATGTGCCTGACAGCGACGAGCTGATCTACAATGCCGAAGGCTACGGCATGGGGGACGCCAAGCCCTCACTCTACAAGCGCTGCAAGAGCTGACCAGCAAGACCCAATGAGAGAAAGGCCGGCCCCTTGGGACCGGCCTCGTTTTCGGACCTATTCGGCCGCGGCGCTTTCCTGGTCGGAAATGGCGTCCTTGGGCCTGGATGCCAGCGCTGCGCGGGCAGCACGGATGCCCTGGGCATAGGCCGGGTCGATCAGGTGGAAATGGGCCAATTGGCGCTCGATGATCTCGTCGGGCACGCCATCCATGGCGGCGGCGAGATTGTCGAACAGACGGCCCTTCTGGGCGTCGTCGAACAGGTTGAACAGCGCACGCGGCTGGCCGTAATCGTCATTGCCGTCGCGGTGATTGTACCGGTCGGCATCGCCCGTGATGCGCAGCGGCGGCTCCTTGACCGACTTGTCCTCCACCGGACCGCCAAACGAATTCGGCTCGTAATAGGCGTCGGGGTGGCCGGTCTTGATGCCGCCATAGACATTCATCTGCCCATCGCGGTGGTAGTGATGCACTGGCGACTTGGGCTGATTGACCGGAATGCTCTCGTAATGTGTGCCCAGGCGATAGCGGTGGGCATCGGCATAGGAGAAGACGCGGGCCTGCAGCATCTTGTCGGGCGAATAGCCGATGCCGGGCACCTTGTTGGACGGCGAGAACGCCGCCTGTTCGATCTGGGCGAAGTAATTGTCGGCATTGCGGTTCAGCTCGACAATACCGACCTCGATCGGCGGATAATCGGCATGCGGCCAGACCTTGGTCAGATCGAACGGATTGTACGGGGTGTTGTCCGCGTCGGCCTCAGGCATGATCTGCACTTCCATGCGCCAGCGCGGGAACTCGCCACGCTCAATGCCGCCGAACAGCTCTTCCTGATAGGTTTCGCGGCTCGCTCCGATGATCTTTTCGACTTCGGCATTGGTGTAATGCTTGTGACCCTGCAGGGTCTTGAAGTGGAATTTGACCCAGAACCGCTCGCCTTCGGCATTCCAGAACGAATAGGTGTGGCTGCCATAGCCGTTCATATACATCGGCGCGACCGGCAGGCCGCGATCGGAGAACAGGGTCGTAATCTGGTGCAGTGATTCCGGGCTCTGGCTCCAGAAATCCCACATCGCGGTCTTGGAGCGCAGATTGGTCTTGGGGTGGCGCTTCTGGGTGTGGATGAAATCGGGGAATTTCAGCGGATCGCGCACGAAGAACACGGGGGTATTGTTGCCCACCAGGTCCCAATTGCCTTCTTCGGTATAGAATTTGAAGGAGAAGCCGCGCACGTCGCGCTCAGCATCGGCCGCGCCCATTTCGCCGGCCACGGTGGAGAAGCGGATCAGCAGGTCCGTCTTCTTGCCGACTTCGCCGAACACCTTGGCGATGGTGTATTTGGAAATGTCATTGGTGATGGTCAGCGTGCCGAAAGCACCCCAGCCCTTGGCATGCACGACGCGCTCGGGAATGCGCTCGCGATTCTGGTGCGCCAGCTTTTCGAGCAGCTGATAATCCTGCAGCAGCACGGGGCCGCGGGCGCCGGCAGTCTCGACATTCTGATTGTCGGGAACGGGCGCGCCGGCACTGGTGGTGAGGCGGGGTTTGTCGATCATGCTGCAATCTCCCTGGAATAATTCCAAACTGCGGTGGTTTTGCCCTTTCGCCAACGATTAGGCAAATTGATTGATCCTTTTGTTGTGATAAGTTGCGCCTATCATGAGCTTCACCATCAAACAGCTGCGCTATGCCATCGCCGTAGCGGAAACCAACCATTTCGGCCGTGCCGCCACGGCCTGCAATATCAGCCAGCCGGCCCTGAGCCAGCAGATCCAGGCCATCGAGGAATTCTGCGGCACTCCGCTGTTCGATCGCCTCAACCGCGCGGTGCGGCCGACCCCATTTGGCCGGGAGTTTATCGAGCGGGCACGACGCGTTGTTGACGGTGCCGACGCGCTAGCGGCCTTTGCCATCGGGCAGGCCGGAACACCCGACCGGCCCATCCGCTTTGGGCTGATTCCAACCGTGGCACCCTATCTGCTGCCCGAGATTTTCCCGGCGCTGACGGCAGGCCTGTCGGGGCTGGATTTTGCGGTGAGCGAGAACCGCACCGAGGCACTGATTGCCGGGCTGGTCGATGGGAGTCTCGATATCGCACTGATCGGCACGGATGCGCCGGACCACGGGCCCAAGCTGACCAGCGCCGCGCTGTTCGACGATCCCTTCGTGCTGGCAACCAGCCGGGATGAGGAAACCGCCGCGCCCGTAGCGCTGTCCACATTGTCGCCGGACCGTATCCTGCTGCTTGATGAGGGTCATTGTTTCCGCGACCAGACCATTGCCGCCTGCCGGCTGGACAGCGATCCATCGGCCCGCACCTTTGCGGCCACCTCGTTATCGACCATCGTGGAATTCGTGGCCAATGGTCAGGGGGTGACGCTGCTGCCCCAGATCGCGCTGCGCAAGGAGGCGACCGATCCGCGCATCGCCATCCACCAATTGGTATCGCCCGGCGCCGGACGGCGGCTATCACTGGTGTGGCGCGAGGCAACGCCCTTTGCCGACACCTTTACGCAGATCGCCGCGATCATCCGCGAAACGCGTGCGGGCAAGGCGGCACGCGCGGCCTAGACGGTCACCCGGGGGTGCCTACCGGAGCAATGGGTTCCTCCTTGTAGCCATTCGTGGCGCCGCATACCTTGCCGAGCCTGGTCCCGCCCATCCCGGAAGGGGCCTCACAAGGAGCCGATGATGCGGAGCAAACTTGGTGGAGCCCTCGTGGCTGTGGTGATCGCCTTGAGCGCACCCATGACATTCGTGGCGCAGGCTCAGGAGGTCGTCGTTGAGGCGTCCAACAAGGAAGCGCTGTTCACCAGCCCCGATCCACTGCTGAACGCCAACAAGCAGGTGGTCTATCACATCATGCGCGACCTGCTGGAAGCCAACAATTGGGACAAGGCGGACGAGTTCCTGACCGAACGCTACATCCAGCACAATCCCAACGTGGCATCAGGCCGCGACACGGTGGTCAAATTCTTCACCGAGATACTGAAAATCCCACCCACGCCAATCCCGGAAACGTTGAAAACCCCGGTGGTGTTTGTGAGCGCCGAGGGCGACTTGGTGACCGTGGCGACGGTGCGCACCGAAAAAGACCCCAGGAATGCCACCAAGACCTATACCACGACCTGGTATGACACCTGGCGCATCCTGGATGGCAAGGCCGACGAACACTGGGATTCTGCAGTCAAGCAGTAGCGTCTGGCATTTCGGCCTAGCCCCGCGCGCGGCGGCGGAAGCTGTCATAGCTGAACACGGCCAGCGATACCCAGATCAGCGCGAAGCTGGCGAGACGCACGCCGTTGAGATGTTCGTGGAACACGATAATGGCGACCAGGAATTGCAGTGAGGGCGCCAGATATTGGAACATGCCAATGGTGGTGAGGCGCAGGCGGCGGATGGCATAGGCAAAGAGCAACAGCGGCACGGCCGTCGCCGGGCCGCTGAAAACCAGCAGCAGCATGGTCTGCGGATCGGCATGCACGCCAATGCCGTGATGGGCGAGATCGTAGGCGACATAGGCCAAGGCAAAGGGCGCGATCAGCAGCGTTTCGGCAAACAGGCCCGCAGCGGGGCCAAGCGCTGCGGTTTTGCGGAAGAAGCCATAAAAGCCGAACGAGAGCGCCAGGCCCAGCGCGATGAACGGCACGCCGCCCAAACCTGCCGCCTGAATGGCGATGGCAATGACGGCGATGAGGATGGCAATGGCCTGCATCCGGTTTTGTCGCTCGCCCAGCATGACCATGCCGATGGCGACATTGACCAAGGGATTGATGAAATAGCCGAAGCTGACTTCGAGCACCTGCCCGGTTTCCACCGCCCAGACGAAGAGCAGCCAATTGCAGGCCAATAGAGCTGCCGACAGCAGCAGCACGCCACTCTTGCGCCAATCGGTGAGCAGGGTCAGCACTTCGCCCAGCTTGCCCATGACGCCCAGGATGACTGCCAGGAGCAGCAGCGACCACAGGGTGCGCTCGGCCACGATCATCACCGAGCCGACATTGCTGAGCAGGCCGAACAGGATGGGCAAAAAGCCCCACAGCACATAGGCGCCAAGCGCGGCAAATACGCCATTGCGGGTCTCGGCCGCGGCGATCGGGGTAGCTGCGTCGGGCGCGGTTTGGGGCGAAGTCATGATGCACTCCCACGCCTCGTAGGGAGGCGGTCGGCCCCTTGGTAGCAGCCGATGGCGGCCTCGACCAATGACAGTTTTTGATCGGTGGGCTGCGCAAAGCTGATGGGCGAGGCAAACCTTTTGCGCGCCGGGGCGTTCTGCTCAAGGGGCGGCTGAGGCGTCGCCCCTGCCGACCATTCACACAAGGAGCAGACCATGAAGAAGACCGTCACCTGGATTCTGATCGCCGATGGCACGCAGGCCCGCGTGCTGGAGCATACCGGACCAGGCAAGGGACTGCGCCAGGTGGATGGACTGGATTTTGCCATCGACCCGCTGATGGCGCAGGAAATCGTCACCGACAAGCCGGGCCGCAGCCATACCTCGACCGGGCGCAGCGCCATGGAGCCCAAGACCGATCCGGTGGAACACCGCGAAACCGTCTTCGTCAAATCGCTGGCCCGCATGCTCGACCGCAAGCAGCAGGAGGGCGAATTCGACCGCCTGGTGATCGCGGCTGCCCCGATTGCCCTGGGCGAAATCCGCCGGGCCATTTCGCCGGGGGTGAAAAAGACCATCCTGGCCGAATTGGACAAGGACCTGACCAACCTGCCGACGCCGCAGTTGGACAAGCACCTGGACGGCATTATTGCCGTTTAAGATCAGCAGCTTGGCTGCGGCGGCGGAATCAGTCGGGCAAGAACCGGATTCATGCTGGAAAGCAGATGAATCAAAACCTGAGGTGGCCGGGCGATGTCCCGGCCAGCTTGACTCAGAGAGTGAGGAGAAGGCGCCAGGCCGTTATTCCTCGTCGCCGTCATCCTCATCCAAATCCTCATCATCCCCTTCCCCGCCAATCGCATCGAGGAATTCCAGCAGCATGGAATTGACCAGGTCCGGGCGCTCGATGCTGGGGATGTGGGCAACGCCTTCCAGTACGGCGGCAAAAGCGTTGGGCATTTCTTCCGAGAGATAGTCGTGCCGCTCGATCAGCGCGGTGAAATCCTCGTCGCCCACCAATAGCAGCGTGGGCGCGCCCACTTCGGCGACGCGGCGCCAGGCGCTGGGGCGCTCTTCTTCCAGGGTCAGCGGCGGCTTGTTGAGGGCCAGCGCATTCATGTCGAGAAAGAGCTCCCGCGCCGGCCCGCTGACGCGTCCGCTCTGGGCGCGCGGACCGTCGAGCCATTCATGCGCCTGCACGCGATTGAGCATGTCCCAATCGCCGCGCTCATAGGCATCCTCCTCGGCCGCCTCGATCATCCGCTCGACATCGGTGGCAGTCCAGGGCGAGCCGGTGACCGAGGTGCCAATCAGCACCAGACCAATGACGCGGCCGGGATGGCGCAGGGCAAAATCCACCGCGAGCCCGCCGCCCATGGAACAGCCGACCAGCACCGCGGCATGAATGCCCAGGCGATCGAGTACGGCTTCCAGATCATCGAGATGGTTGAAGGCCTCGTCTGCCGAAACCGTCTCGCCATAACCGCGCCGATCATAGGCAATGGCGTGCCAGCCTTCGTCGGCCACGGCCTCCATCTGGCTGAGCCACATGCGCTTGTCGCACACACCGGCATGCAGGAAGACGACGGCAAGCCCCTCCCCCATTTCCAAGCCGGCAAGGCTGGCCCGACCGATGTCGAGCGCGAATGGCTCTGCTGACACGGCTATTCTCCATGTTGGTTGGGCAAGCCGTAGCGCATCGGCAGCGCGAGGCAAATACTGGGGCAGCGTCCGATGCGAACGCTGCCCCAGCTCGTTTATCGCGTCAGCGGCTTATACGTCGCGCGCTTGGGGTTCACCGCGTCGGCGCCGAGGCGGCGGACCTTGTCGGCTTCGTAGTCGGCGAAGTTGCCTTCGAACCATTCCACGTGGCTATTGCCTTCAAAGGCCAGCATGTGGGTCGCCAGCCGATCGAGGAACATACGATCGTGGCTGATGATCACGGCGCAGCCGGCGAATTCCTCCAACGCTTCTTCCAAAGCGGCGAGGGTTTCGGTGTCCAGATCGTTGGTGGGCTCGTCAAGCAGCAGCACATTGGCACCCGATTTGAGCATCTTGGCCAGGTGTACGCGATTGCGCTGCCCGCCCGAGAGATTGCCCACCTTCTGTTGCTGATCGCCGCCCTTGAAGTTGAACGAGGAGGTATAGGCACGCGAATTGACTTCGCGCTTGCCCAGCATCAGCACTTCGTCGCCTTCCGAGATTTCTTCCCAGACGGTCTTGTTCGGGTTGAGGCTGTCGCGGCTCTGGTCGACATAGCCCAGATGCACGTTTTCGGCGACGGTGATCGACCCCGCGTCGGGCTTTTCCTGGCCGGTCAGCATCTTGAACAGGGTGGTCTTGCCGGCGCCATTCGGGCCGATAATGCCCACAATGCCGCCCGGGGGCAGCTTGAAGGTCAGGTTGTCGATCAACAGCCGATCGCCGAACGACTTGCTGAGGCCTTCCACGTCGATGACGTTGTGGCCCAGCCGTTCACCGGCGGGAATGATGATCTGCGCCGTGCCGGACATGGTGCGGGCTTCGTTGATCTTGACTAGTTCGTCATAAGCCTTGAGGCGCGCCTTGGACTTGGTCTGGCGGGCCTGGGGAGACTGGCCCATCCATTCCTTTTCACGCTCCAGCACCTTGGCGCGGGCGGCATCCTCGCTCTTTTCCTGCGCGAAGCGCTTGGCCTTGGCACCGAGATAGGCCGAGTAATTGCCCTCATAGGCAACGCCGCGGCCGCGATCGAGCTCGAGAATCCAGCCGGTGACATTGTCAAGGAAGTAGCGGTCGTGGGTGATGATCAGCACGGCGCCGGCAAATTCGCGCAGGTGGCGTTCGAGCCATGCGGTGGTTTCGGCATCGAGATGGTTGGTCGGCTCGTCGAGCAGCAGCAGGTCGGGCTTGCTCAGCAGCAGCGCGCACAGCGCGACGCGGCGGCGCTCGCCGCCTGACAGCGTGGTGACGTCGGCATCGCCGGGCGGGCAGCCCAGCGCTTCCATGGCGACTTCGACCTGCGATTCGAGATCCCACAGATTCTCGGCGTCGATCTTGTCCTGTAAGGCGGTCGCCTCGTCGGCCGTCTCGTCCGAATAGTCCATCATCAGCTCGTTATAGCGATCGACGATGGCCTTCTTTTCCTTGACCCCGGTCATCACATTGCCGAGCACGTTCAGCGCCGGATCGAGCTCGGGCTCCTGGCTCAGGTAACCCACCTTGGCGCCCTTGTCGGCCCAGGCTTCGCCCTGGAACTCGGTATCGACGCCGGCCATGATCTTGAGCAGCGTCGATTTGCCCGAGCCATTGGGGCCCAGAACGCCGATCTTGGCATCGGGGTAGAAGGAGAGATGGATATTGTCCAACACCTTCTTGCCGCCGGCATAGGCTTTGGACATTCCGTGCATGTGATAGATGAACTGGCGAGCCATAGGCTTGCGGACCTCTTCGCGGCTGATCGTGAATTTGGCCGTCTATGTAGGGCAAGCCGGGCGGCGGGGCAACGGGGCTGGCGAGGCGCAATGCACTGGGCTAGGCTTGCACCGCCATTCCCTCCATTTCCCGGGTGAACATCGTGACCTTCAATTTTCCACGCCGCGGCCGTAGCTTGGCCGCCGGCCAGCGCTCGGAACTGACCATTATCGACCGCGATGGCAATGCAAGCGTCATCTTCACCGCCAACGAAGTGATCGAGGCGCCCAACTGGTCGGCGGACGGGCAATTTCTGGTGTTCAACGCCGGCGGTCGGCTGTTCCGCATCGCAGCGGCAGGCGGGCAACCCGAGCAGATCGATACCGGCGAGCTGGCTGATCTGAACAATGATCATGTGCTGTCGCCCCACGGCCGCTTCATCTATGTGAGCTCCGATGACGGGCATCTTTATGCCGTGCCCTTTGCCGGTGGCACGCCGCGGCGGGTGTCCAATGAGCATCCGGCGCCGTTCCACTATTACCTGCATGGCATTTCCCCCGATGGCCGCACCTTGAGCTATGTCGCCATCGAGCAGCGCAATGGCGAGCGGCAGGTCAATGTCTTTACCATCCCCAGCGCCGGGGGACCGGATACACGGCTGACCGACCTTTCCATGCCCAATGACGGGCCGGAATATTCCCCGGACGGCCGCTGGATCTATTTCAACTCCGAACTCGCCGCGAGCCGCCCCGGCCATGCCCAGATTTTCCGCATGAACGCCGCCGATGGCAGCGGGCTGGAGCAACTGACCTTTGATTCCTTCGTCAACTGGTTCCCCCACCTGTCGCCGGATGGCTCGGTGGTTGCGCTGCTCAGTTTCCCCCAGGGCACGCTTGGCCACCCCGCCGACAAGGATGTGTTGCTGCGGCTGATGTCGCCCGAGGGCGGGCGGGTGCGTACGCTGGCTAGCTTTTTCGGCGGCCAGGGCACGATCAATGTCAATTCCTGGGCGCCCGATAGCCAGCGCCTGGCCTATGTGGCCTATCCGCTGGGCTAGGTGCGGCTTTTCCACCGCTGACGAACAATTGCTTCCGCGATCGGGGCGAACTCGTCTACCCATGCGCCATCGTCTTTCCGGGAACCTGCCGATGATGTTCAAATCCGCCATGGCGTTCGCCCTGACCGCGCTGCTTGTCGTGCCTGTTATGGCCGAGGAGGCCGTGCAGCCCGAAGCGCCGGTAGCCGAGCATTTCGTGCTCGACAATGGGCTTGAGGTCGTGGTGATCCCCAATCATCGCGCGCCGATCGTGACCCATATGGTCTGGTACAAGGTGGGCAGTGCCGATGAGGCGCCGGGCAAATCGGGGATTGCCCATTTTCTCGAGCACCTGATGTTCAAGGGCACGGCGCGCCATCCGGCGGGGGAACTCGATCGCTTCGTTACCGAAATTGGCGGCAGCGGCAACGCGTTCACCACCACCGACGTCACGGCCTATTACCAGGTCATTCCGCCCGACGCGCTGGCCGATGTGATGGACTTCGAGGCGGACCGCATGCGCGGCCTGATCCTCACCGAGGATGTGATCGGCTCGGAACGCGATGTGGTGCTTGAGGAGCGGCGCATGCGCACCGATGGCAATCCGCAGGCGCTGTTGCAGGAGGAGGTCAACGCCACCCTGTTCCAGAACCATCCCTATCGCATTCCCACCATTGGCTGGATGCACGAGATGGAGCAGCTCAACCGCGCCGATGCGGTGGCGTTCTACAATCAATATTATGCGCCCAACAACGCCGTGCTGGTGGTGGCGGGCGATGTCGATGCGCAGACGGTTCGCACGCTGGCCCAAGCCAGCTATGGTGTCGTGCCGCGTGGCCCCGACCTGCCGCCGCGGGTGCGTCCGTCCGAACCCGAGCACAATACCAGGCGCACCGTGACCCTGGCCGACCCGCGCGTGGGAATCCCGAGCTTCAGCACCTCCTGGATCGTGCCCACCTATCGGACCGCCGAAGATGGCGAGGCCGAGGCGCTGGACCTGCTCTCGGAAATCCTGGGCGGGGGCAGCCGCAGCCGGCTCTATCAGCAGATCGTCAAAACCGGCATCGGCGCTTCGGCGGCCACCCGCTATGATGGCGGGGCCTATGACCCCAGCACCTTCACGCTCTATGGCGCGCCGCAGCCGGACAAGGCGCTGGCCGAGGTCGAGGCGGCCATCTCCGCGCAGGTCACGCAGCTGATCAAGGATGGCGTCACCCAGGCCGAACTGGATGCGGCCAAGGCGCGCTATGTGCGCTCCATCATTTTCGCCCGCGATGTGCAATTCAGCATGGCCAATATCTATGGCGCCGAGCTGGCCAATGGCGGCAGCATCGACAATCTCACCGAGTGGCCCGACCGGATTCGCGCCGTCACCATCGAGCAGGTGCAGGCCGTGGCCGCAAAATATCTCGATCCAGACCTTGCCGTGACCAGCTATCTGCTGCCCAGCGACGCCGGAGCCCAAGAATGACCTATTTGCCCATGCTCCGCCGTCCGCTCGCAATCCTTGCCGCGCTGTTGACGCTGCTGCTGGCCCTGCCCGCACAGGCGGAAGTGCAATTCCAGCAAGTCACCTCGCCCAAGGGCATCAAGGCCTGGCTGGTGGAAGACCATTCCCTGCCCCTGATCACCATCCGCTTTGCCTTTGAAGGCGGCACCACGCAGGATCCGGTGGGCAAAGAAGGGCTGGCCAATCTGATGACCGCCCTGTTCGACGAAGGCGCGGGGGATCTGGATAGCGAGGCCTTCCAGATCGCGCTGGATAATGTCGGGGCGGAAATGGGCTTTGCCGCCGATAACGACGCCCTTTATGGCTCGATGCGCCTGCTCAGCGAACAGCGCGACGAGGCGCTGGACCTGCTCAAACTGGCGATCGAGGCGCCGCGCTTCGATCAGGACCCCATCGATCGCATGCGGGCGCAGATCGTCGCGGGCATTGTGGCCTCCGCCAAGGACCCGGGCAAGGCGGCGCAAACGCTGTGGGCACAGGCGCTCTATGGCGAACACCCCTATGCCCGCCGCCGCGAGGGCAATCCGGAAACGCTGGCCGGTGTAACGGCGGATGATCTGCGGGCGTTGCACAAGGCCATTTTCGCCCGCGCCAACCTGCATGTCGCAATCGTCGGCGATATCGACGCGGCAGATGCCGCGCAGGTGCTCGACATGCTGTTCGGCGCCCTGCCCGAGCAGCCGGCGCTGACGCCGGTAGCCGATATCGAACCCGTGCTCGGCAAGGACCTCGAGGTCAATTACGACCTGCCGCAGACGGCGATTTATCTCGCCTATCCCGGCATCAAGCGCGATGCGCCGGACTATTTCGCCGCCTATCTGATGAATGAAATCCTGGGCGGCCGCAGCATCCTGTCGCGCCTTACCGCCGAAGTGCGCGAACAGCGCGGGCTGGCCTACAATATCAGTTCGGCCCTGCTCAATTTCCAGCACACCGAAATGCTGATCATCGGCACAGCCACCCGCCCCGACCGCGCCGAGGAAACGCTGACTGTGGCGCAGGACGTCATCGCCCGGCTGGCCAAGGATGGGCCGACAGCAGCCGAACTGGCCTCGGCCAAGAAATATGTGATCGGCTCCTATCCAATCAACGAGCTGAACTCATCGAGCGCGATCGCCAATACCCTGGTCGGTCCCGACCTGCGCAATCTGGGCATCGACCACCTGACGCGACGAGAAGAACTGATCGAGGCGGTGAGTGTCGAGGACGTCAAAGCCGTCGCCGCCAAGCTGCTCACCGTCAAGCCGACGACATTGCTGATCGGCCCACAGGCCCAGCCAGCGCCTTAGGGCAAACACGCCAAGGCCCGGCAGTGCCGGGCCTTGGACAAATGCACAATCGGCTGGTTAGTAGACGTAGACCGTCAGTTGCGAGCCGGAGCGTTTGACCGCGAAGACACGGTCTGGCCCGAAGCTGGCGCGGCTGAGCGAGGTGCTGATCAGCGCGTCGTTCATGACGGCGTTCTGCAAGGCCGGGCCAAAGCCGGAGCCGTCCAGCTGGCCTTGCAGCCAGACCCGGATTTCCGGGCACACGCCGACACGCTGGATCTGCACATTCGAGGCACGGGCCCAGGAAGCATCCATGCGGGTCGAACGCACCAGGCGCACCAGCTGGTTGGGCGACTGGCCGGCACAGGCCGCATTCGCGAAGCCACCGGCCCCGCCGCCGCCGGGCAGGATGCCGCCGGGGCCACCAGGACCTCCGGGACCGCCAGGTCCGCCGGGGCCACCAGGACCTCCCGGCCCGCCAGGATTACCCGGTCCGCCAGGGCCTCCCGGCCCGCCGGGATTGCCGATCCCGATGCCGATATCGATCAGGCTTTCGCCGCCGATATTGGCGGTAACGCCCACCGTATCGTTGAGCAGGTTCGCCTCGGCATCCAGGAGACCGCCGCTGCCGCCGACCTCCACATTGGCATTGGCGATCGTGCCGCCATTACCGATATTGGCATCGACGTCCAGCAGACCGCTATCGTCGCCGCCCAGACCGATATTGACGAGACCGGAGTCAGAAGCAGGCCCCGAGCTGATATTGACTAAGCTATTATCATCGCCGCTGCCCAGAATACCTCCAAGCAAACCTTCGGAGAAGGCAGGCATTGCCGTACCGGCAAGCAAGATGCCGGCAAGAACTGTTGAAACAACTCTCCTCATCGCATTTTCTCCTCGTTACAGCCTTGTTGGCCGCATAGAAGAGACGCGGGGCCGAAGGTTAAGTTTCGGACTTGGACGATCACATAATTTCATGCCAAACGTCTGGTAAATCTCGATTTTCCATTTTCATTAACTCTTCTAAAATTTTGAATACAGGACAATAAAAAAGGACGCGAAACCGAGGTTTCGCGTCCCACCGGAGACACCACAAAGGAGCGTCAGCCTCTGCGGCAGTCCACCGAAGGTTGGCGCATCGAAACGGCGACACGCCAAGCCTAGGCCCGTCATTGGCGGGCTCGGTAAACTAACGGGGCTGGCAAGCATGGGTTCCCGTGTGGGGAAAGACGTGATCGGCTGATCAATCCTCCAATGAGGATTGCAGCACATGGGTGGCGCGGATGGCCGCCGAGGCGCGGTTTTCCACCCCGAGCTTGGAATAGACCTGTTCGAGGTGCTTGTTCACCGTGCGCGGGCTGAGCCCAAGGATGTCCCCAATATCGCGGTTGGACTTGCCGCGGGCGATCCATAATAGCACTTCGCTTTCGCGCTGCGTCAGGCCGAACTGGCGGCGCAGAATGCCATCCTGGTTCTCGTCGCCGGGGGTGAGCAGGCGGAACAGATATTCGTCAGCCCCGATCATGCCCAGGCACATGAGCTGGATGCGCGCACCGTTGCCGGGCTCAAGCATCAGGCTGTCGCCAGCGATGGAATTGGCGCCGGCACGAGCATCGAGCCAGGGCCGGACTTGGGCAGCGATGAAGGCAGCAGCATCCATGCCGGGCATGGTGCGCTCCAGTAGCTTACCCGCCTGCGGCGTCGCCCACAGCGTTACGCCGCCGCTGGACAGCGCCATCAAATGCCGGCCGGCGGCGTCGAGCGCCACCCGTGCGCTTTGCGCCCGGCGGGCATTGGCCAGATGCACGCGGATGCGGGCGCGTAGCTCATCAAGATTGATGGGCTTGGTGAGATAATCCACCCCGCCCACATCGAGCGCATGCACGATATGCTCGGTCTCGGTCAGCCCGGTCATGAAAATCACGGGTACCTGCGCCACGCTCGACATCGCCTTGAGGCGCGTGCAGGTCTCAAAGCCGTCGAGCCCCGGCATGACGGCATCCATCAGGATGATATCGGGCACGATCTTGCCGGCGATACTGAGCGCCGCCTCGCCGCTGCGGGCGAGCAGGACCGTGACGCCTTCGGCCTCCAGAGCCGTGGTCAGGAAGCTCAATGACTCAATGGAGTCATCGACCACCAGGGCAATATATTGCTTCTCAACTTCGCTCATTTTCGCCCACGCTGTTGAGGATCGCGGCATAGCCGTCGAAATCGTAGGTTTCGATCTGCTGGCGCAAAGCCGCGACCAGCGGACCATGGCGCGGATCATCGGCCAGCGCCGAGAGCCGCGCATCAATGCCGCGGACATGACCGATCTCGCCCAGCGCCAGAAGCTCGCCAACCACATCGGCACCGGGCGAAACAATGTCGGCCGCCGGGGTCACCGGAGCATCCACAGCCGCTTGATCCTCAACCCAGCTGATGCCCAGATGCGCGCCAAGCTTGTCGAGCAACTGTCCATAATTGAGCGGCTTGGCCATGCTGTCGTTGTGGCCAGTATCGGTCGTGGGCTGGCCCAGGCCATCGCCGATATTGGCTGAGAGCATGATGATGGGCGCGCCCTGCCCGCCATCGCGCAGCTTTTCCACCAGCTCCCAGCCATTCATTCCGGGCATCAGAATATCCACGAAGAACAGGTCCGGCTTGATGGCCTCGACCAGGGTGAGGCAATTGGGACCATCGACCGCCGTCAGCACGGTGAAATCGAGCGGCACCAGCAATTCGCGCATCATTTCGCGGTGTTCGGCATTGTCGTCAACCACCATGATGGTGCGGCGCGGCCCGCTATAGGTGCGGATGCGCAGCTCTTCATGCGGCTTGGCGGCGGGGCGTTCTACACGCGCCAGCATCAGGCGCACCTTGAAGGTGGAGCCTGTGCCAGGCGTGCTCTGCACCTGGATTTCCCCGCCCAGCGTTTCGGCCAGCAGCTTGGTGATGGTGAGGCCCAGCCCCAGTCCCGGCGTCAGCCGATTGCGCTCGGCCTCGCCGCGCACAAAGGGCTCGAACACCCGGCTGAGATCGGCCTCGCCAATGCCGTGGCCGCTATCACTGACGGTGAAAGTGGCGACCTGCGAGCGGTAGGCGACCTCGAAGGACACAAAGCCCCTATCGGTGAACTTGATCGCGTTGGACAGCAGATTGACCAGAATCTGCCGCAACCGCTTTTCATCGGTGCGCACGAATTGCGGCAGGTTGGGCGCCACCTTGTAGCGGAATTCCAGCCCCTTGGCCTCGCCCTGCAGCCGGAACATTTCGCGGATCTGGCTGAGGAAATCGTGGATATTGATCTCGTTGGAATAGACCTGCAACCGCCCCGCCTCGATGCGGGAAATGTCGAGCAGCCCATCGATCAGGCCGGACAGGTGCTCGGCGCTGCGGCGGATGACCTTGACCGAGGCGCGGCGCGGGGCCGGCACGGTCTCGTCGCGCTCAAGGATTTGCGCATAGCCCAGCACGGCATTGAGCGGGGTGCGCAATTCGTGGCTGAGGCCCACCACATAGCGGCTCTTGGCCTGATTGGCGGCCTCGGCGACTTCCTTGGCCTTTTGCAGGGCCGCGTCGGTGCGGTTATGGGCGGCGATTTCCTTCATCAGCAGGGTGTTCTGGCGCGAGCTTTCTTCCTCGGCCACAAGGCGACTGTCATGCGCCAGCACCAGGAACCAGGCGACAATGCCCGCCACCACCGCAAAGACGAAGAAGACCACGAGGATGGTGCCGCCCACCACTTCCTCGGTGTCAGGCGCCGCGCCGGCGGCGAAATAGTAGATCAGCCCCAGAATCGAGCCGATCAGCGCCAGCGAAATGCAGAACGATATGCCATAGCGCCCCAGCCGGCTTTGCAGCTTGTCGATGGCCCAATCGGGCAGGATGCTGGCGGCGACGGCTCGGGTCTGGGCGCGAAAATGCGCATTGGGCTTGCACATGTCATGGCAGCGCGCATCGAGCGAACAGCAGAGCGAGCAGATCGGCGCCGCATAGGCAGGGCACCACGCCATATCCTCCGGCTCGAACGGATGCTCGCAGATCGAGCAGGTGACTGATTTCAGGTTCTGCCACTGCTTGCGGGGCTTGCGCGCCAGATAATATTTGCCCTTGGTGGCCCAGGCGATGGTAGGCGAGGCGATGAGGGCCACGACCAGCGCGATATAGGGCGCCAAAGCCGCAGCCATTTCGCCAAAGGCGCCGAAATGAGCCACCAGCGCCACCACGGCCGAAAGCAGCATGGACCCCAGACCCACGGGGTTGATGTCATAGAGATGGGCGCGCTTGAACTCGATGCCGGGCGGGGCCAGGCCCAGCGGCTTGTTGATGAACAGGTCAGCGGAGATCGAACACAGCCAGGCCATGGCGATGATCGAGAAAATGCCCAGGGTTTCCTCGAGCAGCCGGTAAATCCCCAGCTCCATCAGCAGCAGCGCAATGCCGACATTGAACAATAGCCAGACCACGCGGCCGGGATGGCTATGGGTCAGCCGCGAGAAGAAGTTCGACCAGGCGAGCGAACCTGCATAGGCGTTCATCACATTGATCTTGAGCTGGCTGACCACCACGAACACGGCCATCAGCAGCAACGCCACCACCTCATTGGGGATCATGTAGCCAAAGGCGATGGAATACATATAGCCCGGCTCGGAGGCATGTTCCGGCGACACACCCGACGAGAGCGCCAGATAGGCGAGGAACGAGCCGGCCAGCAGCTTGGGCGCGCCGACCACGACCCACCCTGCCCCGGCCAGAAATATTGCCAGCTTCTGGCGGAGCTTTGGGCTGCCATCGGCCGGCAGGAAGCGCAGGAAATCGACCTGCTCGCCAATCTGCGTCATCAGCGCCAGAATCACGGCTGACGCGGCGCCAAATTTGGCGACATCGAAGGGCGCAATACTGCCTGCCACGCCTTCGGGTTGGCCGAGGCCTCCAAAGGCGCGCCACAGATCGAACTTTTCCCAATCCATGAAAGCGATGAAAAAGAACGGCGCGATATTGAGAATGATCCAGATCGGCTGGGTCCAGATCTGGAACCGGCTGATCATCCGCACGCCATGCGTCACCAGCGGAATGACGATGATGGCGCTGATGATATGGCCGATCCACAGCGGAATCCCGAACGCCAATTGCAGGGCGCTCGACATGATCGAGGCCTCGATCGCGAAAAGGATGAAGGTGAAGCTGGCATAGATCAGCGAGGTGATAGTCGAGCCGATATAGCCAAAGCTGGCGCCCCGGGTCAGCAGGTCGATATCCACGCCATGCCGCCGCGCATAGCGCGAGATGGGCACCCCAACCAGCAGGATGGCGATGGAGGCGACCAACACCGCGATCATCGCATTGGTCGTGCCATAGGAGAGCGTGATCGCCCCGCCAATGGCTTCGAGCGCCAGGAACGAGATGGCCCCTATCGCGGTTTGCGAAATGGTGTCGCTGGAATATCGGCGCGCCGATTTTGCGGTAAAGCGCAGCGCATAGTCTTCCAGCGTCTGGTCGGCGACCCAGCGATTATATTCGCGCCTGATCGGAATAATTCGCTGCCGCGCCATGGGCCCTGTCTAATTGTTAATCGCGTTGCGGGACTGCCCAAAAAACTATCGTTGTTATCTCTGCCACGCAATGCACCGCAAAGCCAAGCCAGCCCTGCATTTTTCACCACCTGACCCGCGGGCGCTCCCTCCGGGTTACGTCAATCGACGTATACGCCCCCGTTAACAATAGTCCCAAGGTCAGCATCCGTGACCCATCGCCGCCTGGGGGCGTGTTGGGCAAGCGAAATGAATGAGGGACAATAATGACAACTGGAAAACGCCTGCTACGCACGCTCATGGCGCTGGGCCTGATGGCCGGAACCGCCCTGCCAGCCGTGCCGGCACTGGCGCAGGAAGACACCATCAAGGTGGGCATCCTGCACTCGCTGTCAGGCACGATGGCAATCTCGGAAACCACGCTCAAGGACACCATGCTGTTCCTGATCGACGAGCAGAACAAGAAGGGCGGCGTTCTGGGCAAGCAGCTCGAGCCGGTCGTTGTCGATATCGCTTCGGATTGGCCGCTGGCCGCCGAACTCGCCCGCCAGTTGATCGAAGTCGACAAGGTCGACGTGGTGTTCGGCTGCTGGACCTCGGTGTGCCGCAAATCCGTGCTGCCGGTGTTCGAGGAACTGAACGGCCTGCTGTTCTACCCCGTGCAGTATGAGGGCGAAGAAAGCCAGCGCAACGTGTTCTATACCGGCGCCGCGCCCAACCAGCAGGCTATTCCGGCTGTTGATTACCTGGCCAACGAAGAAGGCGTCGAACGCTGGGTTCTGGCCGGCACCGACTATGTCTATCCCCAGACCACCAACAAGATTCTTGAGCAATATCTCAAGGACAAGGGCGTGGCTGCTGAAGACATCATGATCAACTATACCCCGTTCGGACATTCCGATTGGCAGACTATCGTCTCCGACATCAAGGCCTTCGGCTCGGCTGGCAAGAAGACCGCCGTGGTCTCTACCATCAATGGCGACGCCAACGTGCCGTTCTACCGTGAACTGGGCAACCAGGGCATCGATGCCGCCGATATTCCGGTCGTCGCCTTCTCGGTGGGTGAGGAAGAACTGGCCGGCCTCGACACCGCGCCGCTGGTGGGGCACCTGGCCGCCTGGAACTACTTCATGTCGGTCGATACCCCCGAGAATGAAGAGTTCATCGCCGCCTGGCAGGCCTTCATCGGCAGCACCGACCGCGTGACCAACGATCCGATGGAAGCCCATTATATCGGCTTCAACATGTGGGTGAAGGCCGTGGAAGCTGCCGGCACCACCGATAGCGATGCTGTCATCGACTCGATCATCGGCGTCGCCGTGCCGAACCTGTCCGGTGGCCTTGCCTCCATGGCGCCGAACCATCACATCACCAAGCCCGTGCTGATTGGCGAAATCCAGGACGATGGCCAGTTCGACATCGTCTACGAGACCCCCGGCCTGGTGCTGGGCGACGAGTGGAGCGACTTCCTGCCCGAGTCCAAGCCCCTGATCGCCGATTGGCGGGCGCCCCTGTCCTGCGGCAATTTCAACACCGCCACCATGACCTGCGGCGGCGCGACAACCACCCCATAAGCTGAAATCCCGGGGAAGGCGGCCCAGCTGCCTTCCCTGTTCTTGCCGTCCAACACCTGGAGAATGCCGATGTCCGTCAAGCGACTGTCCGCCGCATTGCTGGCGTTGTTCATGCTGCTGACCGCCATTGTGCCCAGCCTGGCCCAGCCATCGGATGCCGAGCTCACCACGCTGATCGACGCTCTGGCCCCCGGCGACTACGCTGACCGCGAAGCGGCCATTGCTGCCCTCGTCGCTACCGGCGATACCCGCGTCTCCCCCATTCTCAATACCCTTTCCGAAGGTGACCTCTATGTCGTCGAATCGACTGGCCGCGTCGTCTATGTCGAGCGCCGGGGCGACAATTACGCCACCACCGATCCGCTGACCGGCGCCGAGCTGGGCGAAGTGGGCCGCCGCGATGCCGAGAAGGTGCGCGTCAACAACAACCTGCGCCGCGTCATCCGCTCCGCCATCGGGCAAATGACGCTGCTCAGCGACAATCCGGCGACGCGCCGCGCCGCAACCCAGTCGATCATGCGCGATGCCGACCCGGTCAATCTGCCGCTGCTCGACGAGGCTTTGGCCGCCGAGACTGATCCCGGCGTCAAGACGCTGATGCAAACCGCTCGCGCCTTTATCGTACTGCAGGACCCGGACGCCAGCATTGAGGACCGCGAGGCCGCGGCGCCCGTGGTCGCCAAATCCGGCGACAGTTCCGCCATCACCGTGCTGCGTGGCGCCCTGGCCAATGCCCCCGATGCGCTCAAGGCCGATATTCAGGCCAGCCTTGATGGCCTCAACCGCGATGCGGCGGCCTGGGGCGCGGTGCAGAACGTCTGGTACGGCATCTCGCTCGGCTCGGTGCTGCTGCTGGCGGCCATTGGCCTTGCCATCACCTTCGGCGTCATGGGCGTGATCAACATGGCGCATGGCGAAATGGTCATGCTGGGCGCTTATACCACCTTCATGACGCAGGCCCTGATCCGCCAATATGCGCCGGGACTGGCCGAGTATTCGCTGGCCGTCGCCCTGCCCGCGGCGTTCCTCTTTACCGCGCTGGTCGGCATCGCCATCGAGCGCGGCGTGATCCGCTGGCTCTATGGACGGCCGCTCGAAACCCTGCTGGCCACCTGGGGCATTTCGTTGATCCTGCAGCAATCGGTCCGCACCATCTTCGGGCCGACCAACCAGATGGTGTCCAATCCAAGCTGGATGTCGGGCTCGGTGGCCTTTTACGGGCTGTCGATCACTTGGAACCGCTTCTGGATCGTCATGTTCGCCATCGCAGTCTTCCTGATGCTGCTGATGATCCTCAACCGCACCCCGCTTGGCCTGCAAATGCGCGCCGTGACACAGAACCGGCGCATGGCCTCGGCCATGGGCATCCGCACGCCAATGGTCGACGCACTGACTTTTGGTCTGGGTTCGGGCATTGCCGGGCTCGCCGGCGTGGCGCTCAGCCAGATCGACAATGTCTCGCCCAATCTAGGCCAGGGCTACATCATCGACAGCTTCATGGTCGTGGTGTTCGGCGGGGTGGGCAATCTGTGGGGCACGCTGGTCGGCGCACTCACCCTCGGCGTCGCCAACAAATTCCTCGAACCCTATGCCGGCGCCGTACTCGGCAAAATCCTGATCCTGGTCATGATCATCCTCTTCATCCAGCGCCGGCCCCGCGGCCTGTTTGCCCTCAAGGGAAGGGCGATCGAGCAATGAGCCGCACCACCTTCCGCCGTAACGGAGCCACGTCATGCTAACGCAAGCCCTGTTCCGCGCTTTGGACACCAAAGCCTGGTGGCTGATCGGCATTCTGATTGCCGCCGCCATTCTCGTTCCGGCCAGCAATCTGCTGCTCTCGCCCGGCCAGTTCGGCTATGTGCCGACCTATCTGGTGTCGCTGTTCGGCAAATATCTCAGCTACGCCATGCTGGCGCTCGCGCTCGATCTGGTCTGGGGCTATTGCGGCATTCTTTCGCTGGGCCATGGCGCCTTCTTCGCGCTGGGCGGCTATGGCATGGGCATGTATCTGATGCGCCAGATCGGCCCACGCGGCGTCTATGGCAATCCCACGCTGCCCGATTTCATGGTGTTCCTCAACTACAAGGAATTGCCCTGGTATTGGCTGGGCTTCGACAATTTCTGGTTCGCCATGCTCATGGTCGTGCTGGTGCCGGGCATTCTCGCCTTTGTCTTCGGCTTCCTCGCCTTCCGCAGCCGCGTCACGGGCGTCTATCTCTCCATCATCACCCAAGCGATGACCTTTGCCCTGCTGCTGGCCTTCTTCCGCAATGATATGGGCTTTGGCGGCAATAATGGCCTGACCGACTTCAAGGACATTCTGGGCCAGCCCATCGCGGCCCAAACCACGCGCGTCTCGCTCTTTGCCGCGACCGCCATTGCGCTGGCGCTGTCGGTCTTCATCTGCTCGATGATCGTCAATTCCAAGCTGGGCAAGGTCATGATCGCCATCCGCGACGCCGAAAGCCGCACAAGGTTCCTCGGCTATCGCGTGGAATATGTAAAACTCTTCGCCTTCACCGCCTCGGCCATCATGGCGGGCATTGCCGGCGCGCTCTATGTGCCGCAGGTGGGCATTATCAACCCGTCCGAATTCGAGCCGTCCAATTCCATCGAAGTGGTGATCTGGACGGCAGTGGGCGGCCGCGGCACCATTATCGGGCCGATTATCGGGGCCATCCTGGTCAATCTGGGCAAATCCTATTTCACCAGCGCCCTGCCCGAATTCTGGCTCTTTGCCCTGGGCGCGCTCTTCGTCTTCGTCACGCTGTTCATGCCCAAGGGCATTGTCGGGCTGATCGGCCAATGGCGGACGATGACGACGAAGCGCGAACAGGCGCCACCCAATGCGGCGCTGCAACCGAGTTCGCCCGAGACCTCGCAAGCCGCCGAACGCGGCGAAGACCCCGCGACCATGCTGGTCGAAACCGCCCAAATCAAGCCCGCGGAGTAAGACCATGGCCAAGGCCAGCGACACCATGCTCTATCTCGACGGCGTCTCGGTCGCCTTCGATGGCTTCAAGGCGATTAACAATCTCTCGATTATCGTGCGGCCCGCCGAAATGCTGGCCATTATCGGCCCCAATGGCGCCGGCAAGACCACGATGATGGACATCATTACCGGCAAGACGCGCCCTGACTCGGGCGAAGTGCTGTTCGACGGGCGCACCGACCTTACCAAGCTCGATGAAGCGGCCATCGCCAATCTGGGCATCGGCCGCAAGTTCCAGAAACCCACCGTGTTCGAGAGCCAGACTGTGTGGGACAATATCGAAATGGCGCTGAAAAAGCCGCGCGGGGTCTTCGCGACCCTGTTCTATTCGGCCAGCGCCGACGACGTCGCCCGCATTGATGAAATCCTCGACACGGTGCGCCTCTCGGCCCGCAAAAACGACTTCGCCGCCAATCTCAGCCATGGGCAAAAGCAATGGCTCGAAATCGGCATGCTGCTGGCACAGGACCCCAAATTGCTGCTGGTCGATGAACCGGTTGCCGGCATGACCGACAGCGAGACGGTTGAAACCGCCAAACTGCTCAAGCAAATCGCCACCACGCGTTCGGTCGTGGTCGTGGAACACGACATGAGCTTTGTGCGCGACCTCGGCTCCCGCGTCACCTGCCTGGCCGAAGGCTCGGTGCTGGCCGAGGGGAGTCTCGGACAAGTCAGCGCCAATCCGGTGGTGATCGAACGTTATTTGGGACGCTGACATGACCGCCCTTTCCATCCAATCCATCGACCTGCATTACGGCGCCGCCCAGGCGCTCAAGGCCGTGTCGCTCGAGTGCAAGCCCAATCGCATCACCGCCGTGCTCGGCCGCAACGGGGTCGGCAAATCATCGACGCTGCGGGCCATCACCGGGATCAATGCGATCTCGGCGGGCGACATCACCTTTGGCGATCAGGTGCTGAAAAAGTCCCCGCCCTATCGCCGCGCGCGCATGGGCATCGGCTATGTGCCGCAGGGCCGCGAGATTTTCCCGCTGCTGACGGTCAAGGAAAACCTCGAAACCGGCTATGCCGGCCTCAAGCGGGCCGACCGCAACATTCCCACTTACATTTTCGAGCTGTTCCCCGTGCTCAAATCCATGTTGAGCCGGCGGGGCGGCGACCTCTCGGGTGGCCAGCAACAGCAATTGGCCATTGGCCGTGCGCTGGTCACTCGACCCAAAGTCCTGGTGCTCGACGAACCGACCGAGGGTATCCAGCCCTCCATCATCAAGGATATCGGCCGGGCGCTGCAATTCCTGCGCGACGAAAAAGGCATGACCATTCTACTGGTTGAACAATTCCTCGATTTCTGTCGCGAAATCGCCGACGACATCTATGTGATGGATCGCGGCGAAATCCAGCATTCAGGCCCCGCCAGCGATCTCGACCTGCCGGAGGTGCGGCGGCATTTGATGGTCTAAAACGCAAAACGCCCGGCACAAGTGCCGGACGCCTCTTTTTCAGGGATGCAGAACCCTCGATTACATGGCAGATACCAGACCTGCCTCCACGCAGGCTTCGAGCGTCAGAGTGTCGAGGTCGACAGTAGTGGTGGCATTAGCAGCTTCATTGGGCTGCGGAGCATCCGGAGTGGCAGCATCACCGGCGTTTTCGGTGGTTTCATCACCGGCTTTGGGATCGGCCAGCGATGCGGTATCGTCAGCAGTCTTGAGTTCGTCGCAGCGTTGCTGCACGGCAGGAAGATCAGCTTCCGAGACGGCCGCTCCGTTAATCATGGTCTGGGCGAAAGCCGGACCGGACAAAGCAAAAGCGGCGGTAAGCGCAACGGCCGAGAGAGTAGTTTTGAGGTTCATTTTTCTTTTCCTATCAAAATTATCTGAGGCAGAGCCTGTGCACCCAGCAGAAACGCCGTCCCGTGCAAATCGTTGCCAATGACCATGTGATAATGCAGCGCGCGCGCGGTGTCGGTCGGTTGACGACCAAGCTGCGCGACGACGCGACGCATCTGCAAAACCTCTATCAGGAGGGCTGCGCCAAGATCCGGCTGCCCCATACGCATGACCACAGTCTTGACGCCGTGCTGATCAATACGGCGGGCGGCCTGACCGGTGGCGACCACATGCGCTGGGAAGCCGACATCGCCCCCGGCACCCGCACGACCATTACCACCCAGGCCTGCGAACGCATCTATCGCTCGACCGGCGCCACTGCCCATGTCGAAACCCAGCTCACAGTCGGCGCCGGCGCGCATCTCGACTGGCTGCCGCAGGAAACCATTCTTTTCGCCCAAAGCCGCTTCGAGCGTTCGATCAATATCGATCTTGCACCCGATGCCAGCCTCACGGCCATCGAAGCCGTGCTGCTGGGCCGCGACGCCATGGGTGAGGACGCCCGCGACGCCCTGTTCCGCGACAACTGGCGCATTCGTCGCAACGGCAGGCTGGTGCATGCCGAGGCCACCCATATCGATGGCTCGGACCTGGCCCGCGACAATCCCGCGCTCCTGGCAGGCGCCCGCGCCTTTGCCACCATCATCCATTTCGGCCCCGACTTGGCGCGCCGCCTCGAACAGGTCCGCGCGCTGCTGCCGGACGGGGCGACGGCCGCTGCCAGTGTCAACGGTGAACGTCTCGTCATACGAGCCATGGCAAATTCCGGGCTTGCGCTTCGCCGCACGATCGTTCCAATTCTTGGCGCACTGGCTCGCGCCGGCACTCTGCCGCGTCTCTGGCATTTTTAGGACATCTCGATGAATCTCACTCCGCGCGAAAAAGACAAACTGCTGATTGCCATGGCGGCCATCGTGGCCCGCAAGCGGCTTGAGCGGGGCGTCAAGCTCAACCATCCCGAAGCGATCGCGCTGATCACCGATTTCGTGGTCGAAGGCGCCCGCGACGGCCGCCCGGTGGCCGAATTGATGGAGGCGGGCGCCCATGTCATCACCCGCGCCCAGGTGATGGAGGGCATCCCCGAGATGATCCACGACATCCAGGTGGAAGCCACCTTCCCCGACGGCACCAAGCTCGTCACCGTCCACCAACCCATTCGCTAGGAGCCAGCCATGATCCCCGGTGAAGTCATTCCCCAGTCCGGCGATATCGAGCTCAATGTCGGTGCGCCCCAGATCACCATCGAGGTGGCCAATACCGGCGATCGGCCGATCCAGGTCGGCTCGCATTATCATTTCTACGAAACCAATGCCGGGCTGCGGTTTGACCGCGAGCAGGCGCGCGGCATGCGGCTCGATATCGCCGCGGGCACTGCGGTGCGCTTCGAACCGGGCCAGACCCGCGAAGTCCGGCTCGTGCCACTCAGCGGCAGCCGCACCGTTTACGGCTTCCGCCAGCAGATCATGGGACAACTCTAAGACAATGACTGAACAGACCAATACCGACGCCCGCCTTGCCGACCTGCGCCAGCGCCTCGCCGCCGTATTGCGCGACCTGACCGAAGCCGGCGTGGACGATGGCGAGGCCATGTATCTGCTGGGCGGCTCGACCGTCGGCCTGATCGACCGCGGCGGCGCCAAGGACTGGCGCGGCTTCAAGACCGGCCTGCCCGCTGCCGATTTCGCCCGCCTGCTCAAGCAGATCGAAAAGGAAGGCAATCAGCTGGTCGCCGATGGCAAAGCCAAGGCAGCCTATGCGCTGCAGGCGCTTGCCCTGTCTTTGGTCGCCAGCCGCCAGGACGACAAAATGCTGCACGAGGGCGAGCAATTGCTCGATACCGTCATCGCCGCCAGCGTCGCCCAATATCGCAAGCACGCCAAGCCCGCCGCGTCCAAGGCCCACTAAGCCGGAGTTACCATGCCAGCCCGCATTTCCCGCGCCACCTATGCCGACATGTACGGCCCGACCACCGGCGACAAGGTGCGCCTGGCCGATACCGAACTCTTCGTCGAGGTGGAAAAGGACTTCACCATCTATGGTGAGGAGGTCAAATTTGGCGGCGGCAAGGTGATCCGCGACGGCATGGGTCAAAGCCAGCGCACGCGGGCCGAAGGTGCCGTCGACACTGTCATCACCAATGCGCTGATCATCGACCATTCCGGCATCTACAAGGCCGATATCGGCCTCAAGAACGGGATGATCGCCGCCATCGGCAAAGCGGGCAATCCCGATACCCAGCCGGGCGTGACCATCATTATCGGCCCCTCGACCGAAGTGATCGCCAGCGAAGGCCGCATCATCACGGCGGGCGGGTTCGACGCTCATATCCATTTCATCTGCCCCCAGCAGATCGAGGAAGCCCTGATGAGCGGGGTGACCACCATGCTCGGCGGCGGTTCCGGCCCGGCCCACGGCACGCTGGCCACCACCTGCACCGGCGCCTGGCATGCCCAGCGCATGATCGAGAGCTTTGACGGCTTCCCGATGAACCTGGCGCTGGCCGGCAAGGGCAATGCGTCCCTGCCCGCGCCTCTGGCCGAAATGGTGCTGGCCGGGGTGTCCTCGCTCAAGCTGCATGAAGATTGGGGCACCACCCCTGCCACCATCGACAATTGCCTGTCGGTCGCCGACGAATTCGACGTCCAGGTGATGATCCACACCGATACGCTCAATGAAAGCGGGTTCGTCGAAGACACTATCGCCGCCTTCAAGGGCCGCACCATCCACGCCTTCCACACCGAAGGCGCCGGCGGCGGCCATGCCCCCGATATCCTGCGGGTGGCTGGGCTGCCCAATGTCATCCCGTCCTCGACCAACCCGACCCGGCCCTATACGCAGAACACCATTGCCGAGCATCTCGACATGCTCATGGTGTGCCACCACCTGTCCTCGTCCATTCCCGAGGACGTGGCCTTTGCCGAAAGCCGTATCCGCAAGGAAACCATCGCGGCCGAGGATATCCTGCACGATATCGGCGCGCTCTCGATCATTTCCTCGGACAGCCAGGCCATGGGCCGCGTCGGCGAAGTGATGATCCGCACCTGGCAAACCGCCGACAAGATGAAGAAGCAGCGCGGTCGTCTGCCGGAGGAAACCGGTGAGAACGACAATTTCCGCGTCAAGCGCTACATCGCCAAATACACCATCAACCCGGCGATCACCCACGGCATGAGCCAGCATATCGGCTCGGTGGAAGTGGGCAAACGCGCCGATTTGGTGATGTGGTCCCCGGCCTTTTTCGGCGTGAAGCCGGAAATGGTGCTGCTGGGCGGCTCGATTGCGGCAGCCCCCATGGGCGACCCCAATGCCTCGATCCCCACGCCCCAGCCCATGCATTACCGGCCCATGTTCGCCTCGTTCGGCAAGCTGCGCACCAGCTCGTCGGTGACCTTCGTGTCCCAGGCCGCCTATGACGATGGCCTGCGCAACAAGCTGGGCGTCGAAAAGCATATGCTGCCCGTCGGCAATACGCGGGGTGGCATCGGCAAGTCCTCGATGATCCACAATTCGGCAACACCCTTTATCGAGGTCGACCCCGAAACCTATGAAGTGCGCGCGGACGGCGTTTTGTTGACCTGCGAACCCGCAACAATTCTGCCCATGGCCCAGCGTTACTTCCTGTTCTAGCCGATTGCGCTTGGCGTAGATCGGAATAGTCTTGGCCTTGCGGCAATGGGTCCGCTCGGATTGGGGCATCCAGAATGATCTACGTCTTTGCACTGCTTATCGGGGTGGTTGCGGGCCTGCGGGCCATGACACCATTGGCCGCCATCAGTTGGGCGGCTTATCTGGGCTGGATCGACTTTGCCGGCACCCAGCTCAGCTTTATCGGCGCGCTGCCGACCGTCATCATCCTGACCATTCTGGCCATCGGCGAGCTGGTCACTGATCAGCTGCCCAAGACGCCCAGCCGCAAGGTACCGGTCCAATTCGGCGCCCGCATCGTGCTCGGCGCCCTCTGTGGCGCGCTGCTGCCGGGCAATTGGATCATTGGCGCCATTCTCGGCGCGGTCGGTGCCGTCATCGGCACTTATGGCGGCGCCGAGGCGCGTTCCCGCCTGGCGGCATCCTTCGGCAAGGACCAGCCAGCCGCACTGATCGAAGACGCGGTGGCCATCATCGCCGCGTTGCTGATCGTTTATCTCGTCTAAATCGCTCAGCCGATCCAATTTCCGCCGCCTGCATGGTCCAATCTTGGCGCTGGACAAGCGAGGAGCCAGCGCCAAAATGATCTTCATGAAGACGATTCTCACAGCATTGCTTCTGACCGGTGCGGTGACGGCCGCGCATGGCGTCGAGGCGTCATTGTCGCTCACCTTGGGCACCGATGCCTCGGCCGATATCCAAAAGCGCACCGTGCAATATGAATGTGGAACCGGCGTGCCGCTGACGGTCGATTACATCAATGCCTCGCCCAATTTCCTGGCGCTGGTCAATGTGCCCGAGGAAACCGAAAAGCTGGTCTTTGCCTCCGTCGTCTCCGGCTCCGGCGTGCGCTATGTCTCGGGTCAATGGGCCTGGCTGACGGAAGGCGCCGAAGCGAGCCTCTATGACACGACTCTGGGCGAGGACGCTCCGGCAGTCAGCACCTGCTCCGAAGCCAGCAACGCACCCTGAGCCGATATGGACCCGCAGCCGATCCACCCAGAGCTGTTCCCCCATATTCGCATCGTCATGGGCATGGTTATCGGCCTTGGCATCACCCGTCTGCTGATGGGTGTTGCCGGGCTCATCCAGCATCCCAATCGTAACAAGCCTTCTACGGTCCATCTGCTCTGGGTGGGCTCGATCCTGGTGGAACTGGTGCTGTTCTGGTGGTGGGAATTCGCCCTGTTCCAGATCAACAGCTGGTCGTTCGGGCTATTCTTCTTCCTCATTTTCTACGCCGTCACGCTGTTCCTGATGGCAGCTCTGCTCTTCCCCGACAACATCACCGAATATGCCGGCTACGAGGATTTCTTCCTCAAGCGGCGCAAGTGGTTCTTCGGCCTGTTGGCGGCGACCTTCGTGTTCGATTCCATCGATACGTTGATCAAGGGCGCCGAACATTGGGAACGCTTCGGGCCGGATTATTTCCTGCAAGTGCCGTTCGGCCTGGTGCTCTGTGCGCTGGGTATCTGGTCGGCCAGTCGGCGGCTGCATATCGCCATACCGGCATTGCACATCGGCTACCAGCTCTATTGGATCATCAAGGTCTTCAATACCATGACCTGACGCCCCTGAGCGTTTCCAGCAAAAGTGGTGACGGTTTTGCGGTTCGGAAACGCGAAAACGAAAGACCTGGAGCTATTTCAGCGTTTCAGAGAAACGGCGAAATGCTCTAGGGTGGGTGCGGGCCGGGAAGCCTCGCTATCGTCGGAAAGTTCTTCATGCTTCGTGCCGTCTCCATCCTGCCGCCAGACCATGGGCAGGGCACCCCTTTCGACCTCGTTGTTCTCGAACATGACGAACGCCGCCTGCGGCGCAAATTGCTGCGCCTGCACGGTGGCGCCGAGGTGATGGTGGACTTCCCCCAGACCATTACGCTCGAGCATAAAAGCGCGCTCCTGCTCGATGATGGCCGCTTGGTGGAAATCATCGCCGCCGAAGAATTGCTCTATGAAGTGCGCGGCCGCGACACGGCCCATCTCGTCCGGCTCGCCTGGCATATCGGCAATCGCCACACCTCGGCACAGCTCGAAGAGAACCGCATCCTGATCAAGCGCGACCACGTGCTCAAAACCATGCTCCAAGGCCTGGGCGCGACGGTGAGCAACGTCACCGAGCCCTTCTACGCCGAGCATGGCGCCTATCACAGCCACGGCGACAGCGGCCACGCGCTGCTGGCGCGATGAGCGATCTGCAAAAGCTGCTGACCTGGCTGTCGCCAGCCTTTCCCGTAGGCGCCTTCGCCTGGTCGGCGGGGCTCGAAGCCGCCATCGTCAAAGGCGTGGTGATTGACCGCGCAAGTACCCAGCAATGGATCGAGGGCATCCTTGCCCATGGCGGCCTACGCACCGACGCCATCCTCTTCGCCCATGCCCATCGCGGCAGCACGCACGCCGCAGCCCTGCAGGAGCTCGCCGATCTCTGCCTCGCGCTGACGCCCGCCCGCGAACGCCACGACGAAACCACCATTACCGGCGACGCCTTCGCGAGTGCCGCAAAAGCCTGGCCCTCGCCCGTGCTGGATATCCTGCCACGCCCCTGCCCCTACCCCATCGCGGTCGGCGCCATCGCCGCCAGCCATGGTATCGAGCTGCAGGCGGCGCTCACGGCTTACCTCACCGCCACGGTGCATGCCCAGGTGTCGGTCGCCGTGCGCCTGATCCCCATCGGCCAGTCCGATGGCCTTGCCATCATGGCCGCGCTGGAACACCCCATTTCGGAAATGGCTGTGCTGTGCGAGCATGCGACGCTGGACGATATCGGCTCCATCGCCTATGCCGCCGACATTGCCCAAATGGCCCATGAAACCCTGACGACGAGAATTTTCCGCTCATGAGCATGCTGATTTCCGCATTCATGTTCATCGCCTTGCTGGCCGTGTCCTTTGCCCATCTGCTCTGGTCCTTCGGCCGCACCTGGCCCATTCGCGACGAGAAGCTATTGGCCCAGACCGTGGTCGGCTTTCGCGACATCGAACGCATGCCGCCGCGCCTCGCCTCCTTCGCTGTGGCCGTCGCAACGCTAGCTGCCGGCATCCTGGCGCTGGCCCTGGCCGATCATGACAGCGGCGGCGCGATGCTGACCCTGCTCGGCATACCCGTTGCTGCCATATTCCTCGCCCGTGGCATTATCGGCTACACGCCCTGGTGGGCCGGCAAGACGCCCGAACCCAATTTCCGGCTGAATGACAGCCGCGTTTATTCCCCCCTCTGCCTGTTGCTCGGCGCAGGCTTTGTCGCACTCACCCTCATGAGGCTGCTATGAAATCGCTAAATGGTCCCCTGCGCATCGGTATTGGCGGCCCCGTTGGTTCGGGCAAGACGACGCTGTGCGAAATGCTGCTCAAGGCTTTGCGCGATCGCTATTCCATGGCGGTGGTCACCAACGACATCTATACCCGCGAGGACGCGCTGATCCTGGCGCGGGCGCAGGCCATTTCCGAAGACCGCATCGTGGGCGTCGAAACCGGCGGCTGCCCCCACACCGCCATCCGCGAGGACGCCTCGCTGAATTTGGCGGCAATCGATGATCTCAACCGCAAATTCCCCGACCTCGACATCATCCTGATCGAAAGCGGCGGCGACAATCTGGCGGCGACCTTCTCGCCCGACCTGGCGGATCTCACCATCTATGTGATCTCGGTCGCCCAGGGCGAAAAAATCCCGCGCAAAGGCGGCCCGGCCATTTCGCGCTCGGACCTGCTGGTCATCACCCATACCGATCTGGCGCAATATGTCGGCGCGAGCCTCGAAGTGATGGAAAGCGACACGCAGAAAGTGCGCGAGGGTCGGCCCTATGTCTTCACCGACCTGCTGCGGCGCGAAAGCCTCGACCAGATCATCGGCTTCATCGAAAAGGCTGGCGGCTTCACCGATGCGGTAGCCGCCGAATAAAACGGCGCCGGACCCTGTGCAGCGGTCCGGCGCCATTATCAGCCCACAAGAGACGGTGCGGGCGACAGCCACAAGCTGCGCGCCCGCCGCGGCAAATGTTCGGGCAATTGATGGAATTGTCCGGGCGCAATTACGGCTTTGCGATGGTCAGCCCTGACACCCCGGCAGAGCGTATTTCACGCCCTGACCAACGCCACCACCGAGCGCGGCGTCAGCGTGGCCGTGCCCTCGGAAAAAGCTATCTCCGCACTGCTGTCCGACTGGATGCCAACCGCCCAGTTCCCTTCCGGCAGCCGCGCCACCACCGGTTCGGCGCGGCGGTTGAACCAGACCAGCACCTGATCGTCCTTGTTGGTCAGCTGCATGCCCAGCACCGAGGCGGCCGAATCGCGCCAGTCGCCCTCATTCATCTCGCGGCCATCGGGATGCAGCCAGACCACGTCGCGCACGCCATTCTTGTCTTGGCCGGTGAGGAAATGGTCATGCGTCAGCGCCGAATGCGCCTTGCGGAAACCATTCACGGCAGCGACGAAATTCACCAGTTCGCCATCCGCCGCTTCCCAATCGAGCCAGGTGATTTCATTATCCTGCGCATAGGCATTGTTATTGCCCTGCTGGGTGCGGAACATTTCGTCGCCCTGTTGTAGTAGCGGCGTGCCGCGCGACAGGAACAGCGTCGCCAGCAGCGCCCGCACATCGCGCTTGCGTGCCGCATTGATGGCCGCATCCTCGGTCTCGCCCTCGGCCCCGCAATTCCACGATTGATTGTGGTTATGCCCGTCGCGATTGCCCTCGCCATTGGCCTCATTGTGCTTGTCGCTATAGCTGACCAGGTCGCGCAGGGTGAACCCGTCATGCACGGCCAGCATATTGACGCCATTGCTGGGCTTGCGGCCCGCGCTGTCAAAAATCTCGGCCGAGCCCGCGACCTTGCCCGCCAGCGCACCGATCTTGCCGTCCTCCCCGCGCCAGAAGCCGCGGATTTCGTCGCGATAGGTGTCGTTGTGCTCTTTGAATTCCTTGCCGAACTGGCCAAGGTGATAGCCACCCGGACCCGGGTCCCATGGCTCGGCCACCAGGATGCACTGGCTCAGCACCGGATCAGCTTTGATCTTCTTGAGCATTTCGGCGTTCGGATTAAACCCCGGCTCGCGCCCCAGCACTGTGGCCAGATCAAACCGGAAGCCGGAAACCCCCATTTCCTCGACCCAATAGCGCAGGCTGTCGATCACCAGCCGCTGCGTCGCGGGATGATCGCACCGCAGCGTATTGCCGGTGCCGGTATCGTTGACCAGATGCTGTTTGCCGTCGACTTCGACGAACCGGTAATAGGTCTTGGCGTCCAGCCCCATCAAGCTGAGCATGGGGCCGTCGGCATCACCCTCCCCGGTATGGTTATAGACAACGTCGAGGATCACCGAGATGCTGTTCTTGCGGTAGAGATCGGTCATGTTCCGCAATTCATGCGGGCCCCGCGGCGCCAGGCGCGGATCGATGGCTGAATAGACCACCGGATTGTAGCCCCAGGCATTGGTCAGTCCCAAGGCCGGCAAATGCCCCTCATCGATCCAGGCCGCCGTCGGCATCAGCTGCAGTGTATCGACGCCAATGAATTTGAGATGGTCGATCACCCGCTGCGTGGTCAGCGCCGCCACGGTGCCGCGCAACGGCCCCTGCACGCTGGGATGGCGCATCGTATAGCCGCGCACATTCATTTCGTAGAACAGTCCCGGCGCCTTCTTGCGTGGCAGGATCAATTCGTCATTGGGCGTAACGACAATGGCTTTGGGCACCAGCGGCGCGGTATCCACCGCCTCGGCGCGATCCAGCCGCAACCGGGGCGAGCGCACGAACACGCGGTCGAGCCGCTTGGCATAGGGATCGACCAGCAGTTTTTGCGGGTCAAAGAACAGGCCCTGGTCAGGATTGTATTCGCCATCGGCCCGCAATCCATATCGCGTGCCGGCGCCCAGTCCGGCAACCAGCCCGGCATGAATGTGATCGCGATGCACGTCCAGCTCGAAGCGGTCGGTTTCCTCGTCCTGTTCGTTATAGATCGATACCCAGATCGCCGAGGCGCTTTCGGAATAGACGGCAAAATTGACGCCGTCCGCCACAAGTGTTGCACCAAGTCGATCCGTCGTCCCGCCATTGGGGACCAGTTCTGGTTTCATGGGTCGTCCAATATCAAGGCATGCCGCGAGCACCGAAGCCGGTCCTCGCGGGATACATGCAACTATAAAAATCTAGAGCCGGCGATTTGATTTCGTCAATTCGCCGGCGAATGTCGTCATTTCGCCGCGGCGTTCAGGTGATGACGCTCGGCTGCTCGCGGCCGGTGCGCTGCTTGATCCCCGCCAGGGTCTCTGACAGCGCGATCAGCGGCTCCAGCGCCAGCTGGGTATCCAGGTCATGCCGTCCGTCGGCGGCTTCGTATCGTTCAAGGTAGAGCCGCAACGTCGCGCCGACCGTACCCGTTCCACTCAGCCGCAGAACAATGCGCGATCCATCAGTAAAACCGATACGGATACCCTGCTTGGCGCTGGTCGAGCCATCCACCGGATCGTGATAGGTGAAGTCATCAGCATAGGCGACTTGCAGGTCTTCCCCGAAGGTCTTTCCCGGAAGCGTCGGCAATTGCGCACGCAAGTCATCGACCAGCTTGCCGGCAATGGAAGCATCGACCTCTTCATAATCGTGACGGGTATAATAATTGCGGCCATAGGTGGCCCAATGCTCGCGCACGATCTGGTCGACGCCCTGCTTGCGCGCGGCGATGATGTTGAGCCAGAGCAGCACGGCCCAGAGCCCGTCCTTCTCGCGCACATGGTTGGAGCCTGTGCCGGCACTTTCCTCGCCGCAAATGGTGACGCGGCCGGCATCGAGCAAATTGCCGAAGAACTTCCACCCGGTCGGCGTCTCGTGCATCTCGATGCCGAGCTTTTCGGCCACGCGATCGGCAGCGGCGCTGGTCGGCATGGAGCGGGCAATGCCGGCAATACCAGCCTTGTAGCCCGGCGCCAGATGCGCGTTGGCCGCCAGCAGCGCCAAGGAATCCGAGGGCGTCACGAACCGGTTCTTGCCGATGATCAGGTTCCGATCGCCATCGCCATCCGAGGCGGCGCCGAAATCGGGGCCTTCTGGCGTCATCAGCAGGTCGAACATGTCCTTGCAATAGACCAGGTTCGGGTCAGGATGGCCCTTGCCGAAATCGGGCGATGGCGTGCCGTTGACCACGGTGCCCTTGGCCGCCCCGAGCTTGCCTTCGAGAATGGCATGGGCATAGGGGCCGGTAATGGCATGCATGGCGTCAAACGTCATGGTGAAGCCCGAGGCGAACAGCGCCCGGATCGCCGGGAAATCGAACAGCGTCTCCATCAGCGCCGCATAGTCGGTCACCGGGTCGATGACCTCGACCACCATGCCGCCCACTTGCTGGGTGCCGATCTGCCCCAGCGCGATATCGGGCGCATCAACGCTTCTGTAGCTGTCGATCACCTTGGTCCGCTCGAACACGGCATCCGTGATCTTCTCAGGCGCCGGCCCGCCATTGGAAATATTGTACTTGATACCGAAATCGCCATCCGGTCCGCCCGGATTGTGGCTGGCCGACAGAACAAGGCCACCATAGGCCTTGTGATGGCGGATCACATGACTCGCTGCCGGCGTCGACAGCAGGCCGTTCTGCCCGACCAACACCTTGCCGAAGCCATTGGCCGCAGCGATGCGGATGGCCTTCTGGATGGCCACGTCATTGTAGAACCGGCCATCGCCGCCGATCACCAGCGTCTGCCCCTCAAAGCCCTCGAGGCTATCGAAGATGGCCTGGATATAGTTCTCGACGTAATTGGGCTGCTGCCACACAGTCACCCGCTTGCGCAGGCCGGATGTGCCAGGCTTCTGGTCACCAAAGGGGGTGGTCTTAATCGTCTGAACTGTCATCTGTCTTCTGCCCGATAAGGGTGGCGTAGAGGTCGGCATAGCGTGCTGCGCTGGTTTCCCAGGAGACGTCCGACTTCATTCCCCGCCGTTGGATTTTCTTCCAGAGCTTGTCATTGGCATAGAGCCGGACGGTGCGCCGGATGGCTTCATACAGCGCATGCGCGCTGCCGGCGTCGAACATGACGCCGGTTGCAACTTCGGCGGCAATTGCGGCCGGATTGGCATCGATCACAGTATCGGCCAGCCCGCCAATGCGGCTGACCACCGGCACACAGCCATAGCGCAGCCCATAAAGCTGGGTCAGCCCACAGGGCTCGAACCGGGACGGGATCAGGATTGCGTCGCACCCTCCTTGCATCAGATGGGAGAGATCTTCGTTATAGCCGGTGATGATCGCGACCTTCCCCGGGTGGCGGGCCGAAGCATAGCGGAAGCCGTCTTCCAGATACCCCTCGCCCGAACCCAGCACGGCAAGCCGCGCGCCCAGATCGACCATTCCGTCCACGATCTGCAGCAGCAGGTCCATGCCCTTCTGGTCGGTCAGCCGGCTGACCACGCAGAACAGCGGGCCATCGACGCCATCAAGCCCGAAGCGATCGGCCACGGCCAGCTTGTTGGCGCGGCGCTGGTGGATGGTGTTGATGCCATAGGGTTGAACCAGCGCTTTATCCGTCGCCGGATCCCAGGCGGTAATGTCGATGCCGTTGAGAATGCCAAGCACCGTATCGGCCCGGCCATTGAGTAGGCCTTCCAGCCCCATGCCGAATGCCGGAGTGCGGATTTCATCGGCATAATTGGGGCTGACCGTGGTGACATAGTCAGCGCATTCCATGCCCGATTTGAGATAGGAAATGCCGCCGTAATATTCGACGCCATTGACCCCGTAGGCATGCGGCGGCAGCCGCAGCTGCGAGAAAATCTCGGGCCCGAAAAAGCCCTTGAACGCCATGTTGTGGACGGTCATCACCGTTTTGACGCGGTCGGATGGACCATATTTGATGTAGGCGGGGGCCAGCCCCGCCTGCCAGTCATGCGCATGGATGATCTGGGGCAAATAGCCTTCGACCAGCCCCTGCCCCAGCTCGGCCGCCACCCAGCTCAGGGCGGCAAAGCGCTTCCAATTGTCCGACCAGTCCCAGCCATCGGGGCTGACATAGGGATTGCCCGGCCGGTCATAAAGCGCGGGCGCTTCGATAACGATAATATCGAGGCCCGCCACCCGGCCGGCAATGAGCTTGGCCGGTACGCCGAACAGGTCGGCGATCTCCGCCACCACCCGCCCACCACTCAGCTTGCTCGTCACCGCCGGATAGCCCGGCACCAGGGTACGCATAGTAATGCCGCTTTGCGCCAAGGCACCGGGGAGCGCCCCGGTGACATCGGCCAGACCGCCGGTCTTGATCAGCGGATAGAGCTCGGAAGCAACCGAGAGGACTTCGATCATCGGCTCGCCAGATATTTGTTGATCATGGCCTGCGTGATCAGCGTCACCCCATCATCGGTGCGCCTGAACCATTTGGCGTCGAATTCGGGATCGTCCCCGACCACCAACCCCTCGGGAATATTGACGCCGCGGTCGATCACCACCTTCTTGAGCCGCGCATTGCGCCCGATATCGCAATAGGGCAGCACCACCGCCTCATGCAGTTCCGAATAGGAATGCACGCGCGAACCGGTCGAGAGTAGCGTGCGCTGCAAATGCCCGCCCGAAATGATGCAATCGCCCGAGACCAGCGAATTGACCGCCGAGCCGCGCCGTCCATCGAAGTCATGCACGAATTTGGCCGGCGGCGTGATCTCGGCATAGGTCCAGATCGGCCAGTCGCGATCATAAAGATCGAGCTGCGGCTCGATATCGGTTAGATCGATCGAGGCCTTCCAATAGGCGTCGATCGTGCCGACATCGCGCCAATAGCTGACTTCTTCCTTGCTCGAGCGAACGCAGGAGCGGTTGAAGCGATGCGCCCAGGCCGTGCCGTTCTTGACGATATAGGGAATGATATCCTTGCCGAAATCGCGACTGGAGCCTTCGGTCGCGGCATCACGGCGCAATTGCTCCATCAGGAACCGCGTCTCGAACACATAAATGCCCATCGAGGCCAAAGCCATGTTCGGATTGTCCGGAATGCCCGGCGGGTCCTTGGGCTTTTCCACGAAATCGACCACCCGGTCGCGCCCGTCGACCGCCATCACGCCGAAGCCGGTGGCCTCCATGCGCGGCACTTCAAGGCACCCGATCGTGACATCGGCGCCGGTGTCCACATGCTGGCGCAGCATGATTTCATAGTCCATCTTGTAGATATGGTCGCCGGCCAGGATCACGATATAGCGGGCGCCGTAATCCTCGATAATGTCCATGTTCTGGTACACGGCGTCGGCCGTGCCGGCATACCACATGTCCTCGGCCACCCGCTGGCTGGCGGGCAGCACGTCGAAGCTTTCGTTACGTTCCTGGCGCAGGAAGTTCCAGCCGCGCGACAGGTGGCGGATCAGGCTGTGGGCCTGATATTGCGTCGCCACCGAAATCCGGCGAATGCCCGAATTGATCGCATTCGATAACGCAAAGTCGATGATGCGGGACTTGCCGCCAAAATACACCGCCGGCTTGGCACGCCGATCCGTCAGTTCCATAAGTCTCGTGCCGCGCCCCCCGGCAAGCACATAGGCCATGGCCTCGCGGGCCAATGGTGATGGAATTCTATAGTCTGCCATTTCTAACCCTCCACGCGTCGCCCGGATTGATCCGGAACGTATCCCTCACACCCGATCATTCGGGCTCGAATTTCAAGAACAGCGTCGATAACGGGGGCAGGTATAGCTCTGCCTCCGCCGGCCAATGCCGCCCCTCAACGGCATAGGCCTCCACGGCACCCTGGTTGCCCGTGTTGGATCCCGAATACCAACCGGCATCGGTATTGATGCGCTCAATCCACTTGCCGACCAGCGGCATAGGCACTTTGTACCCGTTGCGTGGCACTGGCGTGAAATTGGAGATGACCAGAACCGGATCGGCCCCCGGCGCCTTGCGCAGCCAGGCCAGCACCGAATTGGCATGGTCATTGCCGATCACCCATTCAAAACCGTCCGGCTCGCAATCGCGCTCATGCAAAGCGGGCAATTGGCGATAGGCCAGGTTCAGGTCGGCAATCAGCCGGCGCGTGCCCTCATGCATGCCCGCTTCAAGCAGGTACCAATCGAGCGATTTGCCATCCGCCCATTCCTCGCGCTGGGCGAATTCCTGGCCCATGAACAGCAGTTTCTTGCCGGGATGCCCCCACATGAAAGCGTAATAGGCACGCAGATTAGCAAATTGCTGCCAGTCATCGCCGGGCATTTTCTCCAGCAGCGAGCCCTTGCCATGCACCACTTCGTCATGGCTCAGCGGCAGCACGAAATTTTCCGAAAAGGCATAGACAGCGCCAAAGGTCATGTCGTTGTGGTGGAATTTGCGATGCACCGGCTCGCGGCTCATGAAGCGCAGCGTGTCGTTCATGAAGCCCATATTCCACTTGAAGCCAAAGCCCAGCCCGCCCGTATGGACCGGCTGACTAACGCCCGGCCAGGCGGTAGATTCTTCGGCAATCATGAATGTGCCCGGATGCAGCCGATAGGCTTCCGTATTCACCCGGCGCAGGAATTCGACGGCTTCCAGATTCTCATTGCCGCCGTGCTGGTTGGGCACCCATTGGCCGGGTTTGCGCGAATAATCGAGATAGAGCATCGAGGCGACTGCATCGACGCGCAACCCATCGATATGGAATTTTTCCAGCCAATAGAGCGCGTTGTTGACGAGGAAGCTCACCACTTCCTTGCGCCCGAAATTATAGATCGCGGTGTTCCAGTCAGGGTGATAACCCTGCCGCGGATCGGCATGCTCATAGAGAGCCGTGCCATCGAAATGGGCCAGCCCATGCGCATCGGTCGGGAAATGTGCCGGCACCCAATCGAGGATTATGCCCAGCCCCGCCTCATGCGCCGCATTGACGAAGCGGGCAAACGCCGCCGGATCGCCAAAGCGTGCCGTGGGCGCATAGAGCCCCGTGGGCTGATAACCCCAGCTCGGATCGAACGGATGCTCGCTGATCGGCAGCAGCTCGATATGGGTGTAGCCCATGTCGGCAGCATAGGGCACGAGCTGCTCGGCCAACTGATCATAGGTCAGGAAGCCGCCATCGGGCCGGCGCCGCCAGCTGCCCAGATGCACCTCATAGATCGACATCGGCGTCCGCCGCCAATCGCGAGTCGCGCGTTCCTCGATATATTTGGCATCCGTCCACGTGAACGGGGTGGGATCGGGCACGACCGAAGCCGTGCGCGGCCGCAATTCGGATTGACGCGCAAAGGGATCGGCCTTGAGCGGCAACACCACCCCGTCGGGCCCAACGATCTCGAATTTATAGAGCGTACCCGTGCCCAGGATCGGCACGAACACTTCCCAGATACCGGTCTCGAAACGATTGCGCATCGGATTGCGCCGCCCGTCCCATTCGTTGAACGGGCCAACCACGCTGACGCGCTGGGCGTTCGGCGCCCAGACCGCAAAATGCGTGCCGTGGATGCCCTCGAATTCCATTTCGTGGGCCCCCAGCTTGTCGAACAGCCTGAGATGGCTGCCCTCCCCGATATAGTAATCGTCCATCGGCCCCAGCACGGGACCAAAGGAATAGGGATCATAGACATCCCATTCGCCACCGGCATTCTTGGCGCGATAGCGGATCGGCTGGCGGCGGTCCACCGTCACCTTGCCTTCAAAAAACCCGCTCGGATGACGTGGGAACAAATGCCCCAGCTCGGTACCATCCAGCGTAAAGGCCGTCACCATTTCGGCATGGGGAATGAACGCGCGCAGCACCCAATTGCCCGCCACCTCCTGCAGCCCCAGAAAGGCGAAGGGGTTGGAATGGCGGCCATTGACGATTGCGTCGACGTCCCTGGTGTCGGCTTGCCAGATTTCCTTGGTCACACGCACGTCCCCCCGTGAACCGCCTGCGGGCCAATGGCCCTGCGGGTTCTAAATCCAAACATCAAGCGAGCCCGATCTTGTCCGTCGGGTGCCTCGCGGCTCACAATCATGCCGGCGTCGCCCCGACGCCCCAAATATCCTTCGCATATTGCCGTATCGTGCGATCCGAGGAGAAGAACCCCACGCTCGCCGTGTTGCGGATAGCCACGGCGTTCCAGTGCCGCTTGTCGTTCCACAGCGCATCCACCTCGGCCTGGGCCGCAACATAGGCATCGAAATCGCGCGCCACCATGAACCAGTCATGGTCATAAAGCCCGCCGATCAGATCGCGATAGCGGTTCGGATCATCGGGCGAGAACACGCCCGATGAGATCGATTCCAGTGCTTCCTTGAGCCGTGGCGAGGCTTCGATAGCGTCCTTGGGCACGTCGCCCTTGGCCCGCTTCTCATTCACCTCTTCGGTGGAGAGCCCGAAAATAACGATATTGTCGGCCCCCACTTCTTTGTGCATTTCCACATTGGCCCCGTCCATCGTCCCGATGGTGATGGCGCCATTGGCCATGAATTTCATATTGCCCGTGCCCGACGCTTCCATGCCCGCGGTCGAAATCTGTTCGGACAAATCAGCGGCAGGAACGATCACTTCGGCCAGGCTCACATTGTAATTGGGCAGGAACACCACCTTGAGCAGGCCACGCACCGCTGGATCGTGATTGATGACCTTGGCGACATCATTGATCAGCTTGATGATGAGCTTGGCGTTCCAATAGCCCGGAGCCGCCTTGCCTGCGAAAATCTTAACGCGCGGAACGTATTCCCGTTCCGGATGCGCACGAATTTCGTCATAGGCGGCAACGGCTTGAATGATATTGAGCAGCTGGCGCTTATATTCGTGGATGCGCTTGATCTGCACGTCGAACAGCGCGTCCGACGACACAGTGATGCCCATCCGGTCCTTGATCAGCTTGGCCAGGCGCTGCTTGTTGGCAGTTTTGACGGCAGCAAATTGCGCCTGAAATCCAGGGTCCTCGGCATGTGCCTTGAGGCCCTGCAGCAGGTCGATATCGTCGAGAAACCCCGTACCGATCCGCTCGCCGATCAGCTTGGTCAGCGCCGGATTGCACTGCATCAGCCAGCGTCGCGGCGTAATGCCATTGGTCTTGTTGTTGATGCGGTCGGGATAGAGCTTGTGCAGGTCGGAAAACACCGTCTGCTTCATCAATTCGGTATGCAGCGCCGACACACCATTGATCGAATGCGAGCCCACAAAGGCCAATTGCCCCATGCGCACGCGGCGGCCGCCGGCTTCGTCGATCAGCGATACATTGGCGATCTGCGCATCATTGAACTTGGCGCGCTGCCGCGCCTCGGCCAGCACATCGGCATTGATCTGGTAGATGATCTGCATATGGCGCGGCAGCAGCCGCTCCAGCAGCGCCACCGGCCAGCTTTCCAGCGCCTCGGGCAACAGCGTGTGGTTGGTATAGCCAAACGTGCCGCGCGTCAGCTTCCAGGCATCGGCCCATTTGAGCCCATTGTCGTCGATCAGGATGCGCATCAGCTCGGCAATCGAGATCGAGGGATGCGTGTCATTGAGCTGGATGGCCACCTTGTCGGGCAGCGAGCCCAGATCGCCATATTGCTGCAGATGCCGCCGCACGATGTCCTGCAGCGAGGCCGAAGAGAAGAAAAACTCCTGGCGCAGCCGCAATTCCTGGCCGGCCGCCGTTGAATCTGCAGGGTAAAGCACCCGCGTAATCGCTTCAGCCCGCGCGCTTTCTTCCAGCGCGCCGATATGGTCGCCCGAATTGAACTTGTCGAGCAGGATGGGATCGATCGGCTGCGCGCTCCACAGCCGCAGCGTATTCACCCGCGCCCCGCGCCAGCCCACAATGGGGGTGTCAAAAGCCACCGCCAGCAGATGGTCATTGGGCCGCCATTCCTGGCGCACGCTGCCATCGGGATCGGTCACCGGCTCGACATGGCCGCCAAAACCGATCTCATAAGCGCTTTCGCGGCGCTCGAATTCCCAGGGATTGCCGTGCGCCAGCCATTCCTCGGGCAGTTCCACCTGCCAGCCTTCGCTCATTTCCTGGCGGAACAGGCCATGCACATAGCGGATGCCATAGCCATAGGCCGGGATTTTTACCGACGACATGGATTCGAGGAAACACGCCGCCAGCCGCCCCAGCCCGCCATTACCAAGCGCCGCATCGGGCTCGAGATTGATCAGGTCGCCCAGATCGACATTGAGGTTCTTGAGCGCTTCCTGCACCGGCTCCATCAGCCCGACATTGCTCATGGCATCGCGCATGAGCCGGCCGATCAGGAACTCGAGGCTGAGATAATACACCCGCTTGTTGGAGGTCCGCCACGTCTCGCGCGAGGACTCCATCCAGAGGTCCATCACCCGGTCGCGCACCGCCAGAATAGTTGCCGCCAGCCAATCATGTGGCCGCGCAACAATCGGGTCCTTGCCGACAGAATAGATCAGTCTTTCGAGGATCTCGCCCTGGATAGCCTCAACTGTTGCTGCAGGGCGTTCGGGGGTAGGCGCGTCGTAAACGATTGGCTTTTGCGGCATATCGCAATCCAGTTTTCATGACGAACAGTTCCCCTCTGTTGTGCTCAAGCATTGCACTTAATTTGGGCAGGCGGAAGCCCCCTCGCGCAGCCCTTCCATGTCTAGGACGCAGGCTGGGTGCTCTTGGCGATAGTGTCCTCCACGGCCTCCTCCGACAACACTACCCCGCCTTCGCGAGCCTGGTCGCGCGCATTGCTGAGCAGCAGGCGGCTGCCCTCCAGTTGATCGGCGCCCGCCAATTGCATTTCGAAGCGCTGCCGGTCGCGATCGCGCACGCCTTCCACCACTTCGGCGGCTTCTTCTTCGCTTGCGCCCAACATCTTGATCACGTCGCCGCCAAAGGTCAGCGCGGATTCGAACATCTCGCGCAGCTGATATTCCACCCCCACCTTGATCAGTTCCATGGCATGGCCACGATCGAACGCCCGCGCCATCACCCGCACCAGCGGAAATTCATCGCGCAGCAATTCGGCGATACGGGTGGTCTGCTCCTTCTTGTCGGTGCAGATCAGGATCACGTCGGCCGTGCCGGCGCCCGCCGCATGCAGTATATCGAGCCGCGTGCCATCGCCATAATAGACCTTGAAGCCGATCTGCGCGGCGACCCGCACCATCTCGGTGTCGTTGTCGATGATCGACACCGAATGGTGCATGGCCAGCAGCGGCTGGCTGGCAATCTGCCCAAAGCGCCCGAAGCCGATAATGAGGATTTTGCCCGACAGGCCATCGGCCTTTTCCACGCCCTCCATCGACTGCGTCTCTTCCTTGGGCAGCACATAGCGCAGCCCGATGATGAAGAACGGCGTCAGCACCATCGAGATGATGACGGTGGCGGTAAAGATCGCATTGGTCGGCCCGTCGATCAGCCCGGCGGTCGCGGCAGTGGTATAGAGCACAAAGGCGAATTCGCCGCCCTGCCCCATCAGCACCGCACGCTCCAGCGCCTCGCCATGGCTCGACTTGAGGGCGCGCGCGATGGCATAGATCGCCCCCGCCTTGACCAGCATATAGGCCGCCACGCTGATGGCGATAATGCCCCAGTTCTGCAGCACGATCGCCAGATCGAGCGACATGCCGACGGCAAGGAAAAACAGCCCCAGCAGGATGCCGCGGAACGGCTCGACATCCGCCTCGAGCTGGTGCCGGAAGGTCGAGGTCGATAGCAGCACCCCGGCGAGGAACGCCCCCATGGCCATGGAGAGCCCGCTGACCTGGAACAGCAAGGCCGCCCCCAGCACCACCAGCAAAGCCGCCGCGGTCATCACCTCGCGCAGCTTGGTCGAAGCCAAGAGCGAAAAGAACGGATTCATGATGCGGCGCCCGAGGAAAATCAGCAGGCCGATGGCGCCCAGCGCGATGGCAATGCCGGTCAACCGGCTCACCAGCGTTTCTTCCCCGCCGGTCGGCGCCAGAATGGCGACCACCGCCAAAAGCGGCACGATGGCGAGGTCTTCGAGCAACAGGATGGACACCATGCGCTGCCCGCTATCGCTCGACAGCTCGCCCCGCTCGCCCAGAATCTGCATGACGATGGCGGTCGAAGTCAGCACGAAACCCATGCCGAAGACGAAGGCCACGGCAGGCGCGAAACCAAGCAGGATGCCGACCCCGGTCAGCAGCAGCCCGCAAACCGCCACCTGAATGACGCCGAGCCCAAGGATCTGCTTACGCAGCGACCACAGCCGCGATGGCTCCATTTCAAGCCCGATGATGAACAGGAACATCACCACGCCCAATTCGGCCAGATGCAGCACCGACGCCGGATCGTTGATGACTTCAAGACCCGATGGCCCCAGCAGCAGCCCGGCCGCCAGATAGCCCAGCACCGAGCCCAGTCCCAGCCGCTTGAACAGCGGCACGGCAATCACCCCGGCGGCCAGCAGCGCCACGACCGGCAACAGATCGATGCCATGCGATGCGGCTTCTGCCGCGTGTCCAACCGCTTCGCCTGCCACCATGCTCTCCCAATATGAACCAGGCTATGCAGTGTTCCGATCTGCCCCCGCGCGTCAAGCAGGGCGCGTGCAAACCAGCTTCACGCCGCCGGCTCCGCCCCGCTTGGCGCAGTGCCGTCGGGGGGCTGCATGCGCTCGTTCTTGCGCTTGCTTTCGGGCTTTTTCTGCTCCTCGGCCTGCTCGCGAATGGCCACCGCGGCATTAGCCAGCAACTCGTCGCGGTCGGTCATATTCCGCGTGCGCCGCACCGGGCGCTTGGGCATGACAGGCTTGCTCGGCACCGCATGGCTGAGAATCGAATGTGCCATCAACAGCGTCGGCACGGCGACCAACCCGCCCACCGGCCCCCAGGCCCACAGCCAGAAGGTGATCGACAGAAAAATGATGAAGGGGTTGAGCGTCATGGTCCGCCCGATGAAATGCGGCGTCAGGATTTGCCCCTCGACAAAGTTGATCGCCACATAGCACCCCACCGGCAGCAGGATGTTTTCGAGCCCCGTCTGCGTGCCCAGACCCACGGCCAGCAGCACCAGGATCATCACGCCCTGCCCCACATAGGGAATGTAATTGAGCACCGCTGCCATGGCGCCCCACAGAATCGGCGAGGGCATGCCGATGGCCCACATGGCCAGCGTTACCGCGCAGCCGACACAGAAATTGATAAAGGTGATCGACAGCAGAAACCGGCTGACCTTGGTTTCCACATCGAGAAACACATGTGCCGTGCGCCAGCGCATCCGCCGGCTGACACACAGCGACAGTACGGACACACGGATATGGTCCCGTGTCGCCATGAAGAAATAAAGGCTGGCGAGAAAAATCAGCACCTGCGCCCCAATGGCCGGCGCCAGCATGGCGAGGCCAATCACCTGTCCGCCATCCTCCACCGTCACCGCCATGGCCGAGGCGCTGCCAAACACCGAGGTCAATTGCTCCTGGAACGCGGCTACCGATTCCATCGGCTCGCGCAGCGCCGAAATCTCGTTTTGCAGCTTCTCCCAGATCGTCGGCGCCCGCGCCACCCATTCCGACAGCGGCACGGCAAACAGCGCAACCCCGCCGAAAATCACCGTCAGCAACAGCAGCACGACCACACCGGCCGACAGTGCCGGCGGCACGCCGATAGCCTCAAGCCGATCCGCCACCGGGCCGAACATCAGCCCGATAATGATCGCCAGCGTGACCGGCGCCAGAATGACCCGCCCTTCCTGCAACACCACCAGCAGCACCGCAAAACCGACCAGGACAATGGCAATGCGGGCGGCATTGCCTAATATCCGCTCGAACTGGCTCTCATCCAGATCACTGCTTGCAACCGGTCGCGGCGAGCGGGCCATATAGCGTTCCAATAGCGGGGGAATTCCTGCCAACCACCAACGTTGGCTTGCCGCAAACGTTCCTTTGTACAACCCGCATATCCCCAGTCGACCGGCGCCATGACCGCCGCTACCATCGCGCCGGTTTTCAACGCGCCAAGGTTCCGACATGTCCCGCAAAATCATCATCGACACCGATCCCGGCCAGGACGATGCCGTCGCCATCCTTTTGGCGCTGGCCTCCCCGGATGAGCTCGATGTGCTGGGCGTGGTGGCAGTCGCCGGCAATGTCGGCGTCGCGCAAAACGCCATCAATGCCCGCAAGGTGGTGGAACTGGCCGGTCGCAGCGATATCCCGGTCTATGCCGGCTGCTCCCGCCCGCTGCGCCGGCACCTGGTCACCGCCGAGCACGTCCACGGCGAAACCGGCCTCGATGGCCCCAACCTGCCCGATCCGCAAATGCCGCTGCAGACCCTGCATGGCGTCGACTACATCATCAATACCCTGATGGCCGCCGAGCCCAAGACCATCACCCTGTGCACCCTGGGGCCGCTGACCAATATCGCCATGGCGCTGATCAAGCAGCCCGCCATTGCCGAGCGCATCGCCGAAATCGTCATGATGGGCGGCGCCTATTTCGAGGTGGGCAACATCACCCCCGCCGCACGAATTCAACATCTATGTCGATCCTGAAGCCGCCGATGTGGTGCTGCGCAGCGGCGTGCCCGTCACCATCCTGCCGCTCGACGTGACCCACCAGATCCAGTCGACCCCCGAGCGCCTCGCCGCCATCAAGGCCATCGGCAATGCGTCCGGCGCCGCGGTCCACGCCATGCTGACCTTCTCGGAAACCTTCGATCTCAAGAAATACGGCTGGACCGGCGCCCCCCTGCACGACCCCACCGTCATCGCCTATCTGCTGCAGCCCGACCTGTTCGAAGGCCGCCACTGCAACGTCGCCATCGAAACCGCGAGCGAGCTGACCGTCGGCATGACCGTGGTGGACTATTGGCACGTCACCGGCAGGGCCAAGAACGCGACCTACCTGCGCAATGGCAATGCCGATGGATTTTACAAACTGCTGACGGAGCGCTTGGCCCGGCTGCCGTAAGCACCGAGCGACCGCCCCCACAGCGCCCTCCCATCCCCCGCCTCATTCCTCCCCACAATGTCATTCCCGCGAAAGCGGGAACCTCCGTTTTCTTACCCAACATCGCCAACAGAGGTTCCCGCTTTCGCGGGAATGACATTGTGGTTGGGACGCAATGAGCGAGAAATAGTGGTCCGGTTGTGAAGGACGATTGGCAACCTCCGCCCGCAGGCGTAGTGTCCGCCTCCCATTCGCCGGATACCACCCATGGAACCCTTCACCCTCCTGACCTTCACCATCGCTTACGCCATCGCCGTGCTCGTGCCCGGTCCCGGCGTCGCGGCCGTTGTCGCCCGCGCCCTTGGCGGCGGGTTCAAGGGCGCCTTTCCCATGGTGTTGGGCATTCTGGCGGGTGATCTGGTCTATTTCGTCTTCGCAGTCTTCGGCCTGGCCGCCGTCGCCACCTGGTTCGGCCCGGTCTTCACCATCATCCGCTGGGCGGGCGCCGCCTATCTGCTCTACATCGCCTATAAATTCTGGACCGCTCGCCCCGGCTCCGAGCAGATGAAGCCCAAGAACGAAGATCCCTGGCGCACCTTCCTCGCCGGTTTCTCGCTCACCATGGGCAATCCCAAGACCATCGTCTTCTACCTGGCCATCCTGCCCACGGTGATCCCGCTCGACCAGATGACGCCAGTGGCCTTTGCCGAGCTGACCGCCATCGTGGTCATCGTGCTGCTGATCATCGGCTGCGGCTACGCCTGGCTCGCCTCCGCCGCCCGCGAAATGTTCAAGAGCAGCAAGGCCCTCGGTCGCCTCAATAAGACCGCCGGCGTGATGATGGCCACCGCCGCCGGCCTGGTCGTCTGGCAGCATTAGGCGGCACGACCTCGTCCTTCGACAAGCTCAGGATGAGGTCTACTGCGAAAACACAGCCCTACCAGTAGACCTCATGGTGAGCCCGTCGAACCACGAGGGCGTGGCACTAAATCGCCTTCTCCGTCGCCGGATCGAACAGATGCACATTGCCCGGCTCGATACTGACCGAGATCGTGTCGCCTGCCTTCACGCTGGTGCGCCCGGTATCGACCACCATGATCTCCGGATCATCGCCCAGCGTCAGATAGGTCATCGACCCGGTCGATTCGACCGCTGAAACCGGCAGCCGCAGCACCGCCGGACCATTGCCACCCACCTGCAAATGCTCGGGCCGCAACCCGATCAGCACCGAGCGCCCTGCCCCAACCGAACGGCCCAGCGCAACCGAGCCAGCGCCCGGCAAATCCGGCTGCACCGATTGCCCATCCGCGCTCACTTTCCCCGGCACGAAATTCATCGCCGGCGAGCCGATAAAGCCCGCCACGAATTTGCTGGCCGGTGTGTCATACAGCTCCAGCGGCGAACCCTGCTGCTCGATCACCCCATCGCGCATCACCACCACATGGTCGGCCATGGTCATGGCCTCGATCTGGTCATGCGTCACATAAACCGAAGTGGCGCCCAGCCGGTCATGCAGCGCGCGGATTTCCTTGCGCATATGCACCCGCAACGCCGCATCGAGATTGGAAAGCGGCTCGTCGAACAGGAATGCCTTGGGATTGCGAATGATCGCCCGGCCCATGGCTACACGCTGCCGCTGCCCGCCCGACAACTCGCGCGGATACCGCGCCAGCAGCGGCGTCAGCCCCGTCGTCTCCGCCACTTCGCGCGCTGCCCGAGCCGCCTCCGCCTTGGGCACCCGCTTGAGGCGCAGCGAATAGGTCAGGTTCTGCTCCACCGTCATATGCGGATAAAGCGCATAGCTCTGGAACACCATGGCTACGTCGCGCTTGCGCGGCGGCACGCCATTCATCTGCTCGCCGGCGATTTTCATCGTGCCGCCCGAGATGGTTTCCAGCCCCGCCAGCGAGCGCAGCAAGGTGGATTTCCCACAACCGGACGGCCCCACCAGCGCCACGAACGCCCCCTTGGGAATGGTTAGGTCGACATTCTTGAGCGCATGGAAGCTGCCATAATGCTTGTTGATGCCGACGAGTTCGATTTGCGGCTCTGCACTCATTTGAGAGCTCCCGAGGTAAGGCCGGAGACGATCCGGCGCTGCAGGATGACGAAGACGAGAAGGATCGGCGTCACATAGATGGCCGAATAGGCCATGATGCCGTTCCAGTCCGACGAATTGGGGCCCAGGAACCCGGAGAGGCCAACGCTGGCCGGCTGCAGATTGGGGCTCTGGATGATCGACTTGGAATAGATATATTCGCCAAACGAGCTCATGAAGGTGAGAATAGCGCAGACCAGAATGCCATTGCGGGCCAATGGCAGCACGATGAAGAAAAACGCCCCCACCCGCGAATTGCCATCCACCAGCGCCGCCTCTTCCAGCTCGCGCGGCACACTCATGAACGTGGCCCGCACCAGCACGACGAAGAACGGCATGGCCTTGGCCGCGGCTGCCAGCACCACCGCGGTCCGCGGATAGTTCAGCAGCCCGATCTGGTTGAACCCCACAAACAGCGGCGTGATCATCACCGATGCCGGCAATACCTGCAGCATCAGGATGGCGAACAGCCCCAGATCGATCCAGGCGCTGCGATAGCGCGCCAGCACATAGGCGCAGCCCGTGCCCAGGATCACGGTGATCGCGGTAACGCCCGAGGCAATCACCACCGAGTTCCACAGGAAGGTGGACATGGTGCGCCGCGCCCAGACCTGCGGATAGATATCCGGGTTGGGCGCGAGCGGCCAGAAGGTTGGCGGATTGGCGAAGATCTCCGAGCCCGATTTGAGGCTGGTCACATACATCCAATAGAGCGGAAACAGATAGACAGCGGCCAATGCCAGCGCGATGGCGAGCAGTGCCCAGGGCGTATAAGTCCGGGTCATCCGCGCACCTCATGCCGGGTCGAGCGCACATAAAGGATCGAGGCAAACAGCACGAGCACGAACATCATCACCGAAACCGTGGCGCCCTTGGCAAAATCATAAAGCTGGAAGCTGAGCTGCCAGGACCAGTACCCCGCTACGTTGGACGTATTGGCCGGGCCACCCTCGGTGAGCGCAGGGAACAGATCGAATTGCTGCAACGTGCCGATCAGCCCCAGCGACAGCACCGCCCCGATCGTCGAGCGCATCATAGGCAGGGTAATGGTCCAGAACCGCTGCCAGGCATTGGCGCCATCCAGTTCCGCCGCCTCATAGAGATCGCGCGGAATGGCGGCCAGCCCAACCGACAGCAGCAGCATGTTGAAGGCCAGGCCCAGCCAGATATTGGCAATGATCACCGCCCAGATGGAAAAACTCGGATCCGATTTCCAGAAGATATTGGACTGGATGATCCCCAGCCCACGCAGCACCGAATTGAGCACGCCGAAATCGCCGGCCAGAATCCAGCTCCAGATCGCGCCCACCACTAGCCCCGGCATAACCCAGGACACGAGGAACAGCCCCCGAATGGTCGCCGCCCCCGGAAATTTCTGCGCGAAAAACACCGCCAGCGCAAAACCCAGCACGAATTGCCCGGTCATCGAGCCAACGACAAACACCAGCGTATTGCGGGTCACCATCCAGAATTCGGGCTGCTGCACCACCGCCACATAATTGGCAATGCCGGCAAAGGGGCGGATCAGCTGACCCAGGGTGAACATATCCACCTGCTGGAAACTCATCAGCACATTATAGACCAGCGGCAGGCCGGCCAGCGCCAGCAGGAACAGCATCGCCGCCCCCACCAGGATCAGGTCAAACCCGACCCCATCCCGCAAACTATTGAAAAACTTCGTCATCCGGCCGTCCCTTATACAAAAATCCCGGCCGGATCGCTCCGGCCGGGCGGGAGGTCATGCCTCAGCCGACAATGCCCTTGATCGTGGCTTCAGCCTGATCGAGCGCATCCTTGGCCGACATCTGGCCGGTCAGGGCCGCCTGCATGGCGTCATAGATGGCCTTGGAGATTTTCTGCCATTCCGGGTGCGGACCACGCGGCTGGGCATATTTCAACTGCTCCTGGAACACCTTGAGCGCCGCATCCTTGAGCGCATTGCCCGATGCCGGCAGCGGAATGTCGCTGCGCGCCGGAATGCTGCCGAATTCGGCAAAGATCCGGTTGTCCTGGCTGGCGAAATATTCCAGCGCCCGGAAGGCTTCGTCCGGATGCTTGGTGGTGGACATGATGCCCCAATCGAACCCGCCGAGGGCCGAGGAACGATCACCACCCTCGGTCAGGGTCGGCAGCAGTGCCACGCCCCAATCGAACTTGGCGTCCTCGACCATGCGGTCCACTTCCCATGGGCCGGAAATGGCCATGGCGGCATTGCCCGAATTGAAGGTGCCGGTGGAATCCCACTGGCCCAGGCTCAGCACGTCCTTGGAAGCCCAACCATTGTCGATGATCTTCTTCCACAATTCGAGCGCACCAATTGCGCCGTCCGTGTTCACATCGGTATAGCTGCCGCCCGACATCTGGATCAGCGGCAGGAACTGGAACGTGCCCTCTTCGCCGGCACGCGCCGAGAAGGTCACGCCATAGACGTTATTGGCCGGATCGGTCAGCTTTTCGGCATATTCGGCCAGCTGTTCCCAGGTCGTGGGCGGCTCGGTAATGCCGGCCTTGGCAAACAGGTCCTTGTTATAGAACACGCCGATCGTGTCGGTATATTTCGGAATGCCGAAATACTTGCCTTCCCAGCTCACCGAGTTCAGCGGACCGGCGAAATAATTGTCGGCCTTGATCACGGTCGAAGCCGCGATGCGGTCGGTAATGTCGAGCATGGCCCCGCGCGAGGAGAACATCGCGAAATCGGGATTGTCGAACGAGACGATGTCAGGCGCATTACCGGTGGCGAAGGCGCGCAGCGTCTCGTTCACCAGGTCATCGAACGGAATGGCGCGGTATTCCACCACGATGTCTTCATTCTGCTCGTCGAATTCCTTGGAAAACGTGTCGGCAATGCCCACGCGATCCACCCCGTCGATCGACCAGATCTTGAGTGTCACCTGCGCCATGGCGGGTCCCGCCGCCAGCAGCGCGCCCAATGCGATACCGGCCGCAAGGCCGAGTTTAGTCAGCTTCATTTGTCTTCCTCCCTTTGGCGGCATGTGCCGCATGCAAAACCAGGCGGGGCCCTCCAGCCCCGCCCGGCAATCTAGCTGGCCATGGCAACGAACTCGCCACCACGGCAATTCTTGAGATAGTTGAGGCCGCGCACCTGCCCGGTCATTTCCAGCGCATCGCGATAGACCGGGTCATGCCAGCCTTCGATATCGATCGAGCCTTCATAGCCGGCGAGGCGCAGTTCGGAGATCACATCGGTCCAATTGGTATCGCCAAAGCCCGGCGTGCGCATAAAGACGAACTTTTCCTTGCCGAAAATGCCGTGCTCCTTGATCACTTCCCAGCGGATGGTCGCGTCCTTGCCATGCACGTGGAAGAATTTGTGCGCCCATTTGCGAATCTGGGGGATCGGATCGATCAGATAGACCAACTGGTGGCAGGGCTCCCATTCGAGCCCGATATTGTCATCCAGTGTCTCGTTGAACATCAGCTCCCAGGCATCGGGATTATGCGCGATGTTCCAGTCGCCACTGGCCCAATTGCCATCCATGGCGCAGTTCTCAAACGCGATTTTGACGCCCTTGTCCGCCGCCCGCTTGGCCAGCTCCGACCACACTTCCTTGTAGCGCGGCAAGCTATCGGTCAGCGGCTTGTTGCGCACGCGGCCGGTAAAGCCCGCAACCGTCGTCGCGCCGAAATGGTGCGCATTGTCGATGCAATCCTTCCAGCCCTGCAGGGTCTGGCGATCCATTTCCTGGTCTTCCAGCGGATTGCCGAACATGCCGATGGTGGAAATCGTGATATCGCGATTGCCGATGGCGTCGAGACTGCGCTTGCCCAGCTCGGCCAGGTCCTGCCCATTGGTCGTCTGCCAGAAGAAGGGCTCGAAACTCTCAAACCCCAGATCGGCAATGGCCGCAATGTTCTCGGCGGCCTTGCCGGCCGTGCCCTGGATCATGGTGCCGATACGGATGGTCTTGGCTGGATCGCTCACGTGCTCTGTTCCTAAACTGCAATGGTGACGCGCTGCTTGGTCTTGGCGCTCTCGATCGCCGCAAAGACCATGGCAAGGCTTTTGATATTGTCGTTGCCGGCGGTTTCCGGCTGGCGGTTTTCGTCGATGGCGGCCAGGAACTCGGCAAGGACGCTGGCATGGCCATGCGTCTGAGCAGCATCAGCCAACTCCGGCACGTCGATGGACTTCAGATCGCGCAGGAACCCGCTATCCCCCGCCACCACCTTGGCCTCGAAGCTGTCTTCGCCGTCCCACAACAGGGTGCCCTTGGTGCCGACAAAGCGCCACGCACTTTCCCAGCTGGTATTGGCGCCCTCGGCCGCCCAGCTCCCGCGATAGGTGAACACCACATCGTCGGAAAATTCAAAAATCGCATTGGCCGCTGCGCCATGGCTGTACCAGGAGCCGCGCGGATTGTTTTCGAGGCAATAGACCGCCAACGGCACCTTGCCCGCCATGAACCGCGCCGCATCCAGCGTATGGATCGCCATATCCAGCAGCAGCACATTGTCCATCTGCTCGCGGAAGCCGCCGAAATGCGCACCGATGAAGAAATCGCAATGCAGCGCCGTCAATTCGCCCAGCGCACCGCTCTCGATCAGCCGCCGAATGCGCCGCACCCCGGCAATGAACCGCCGGTTCTGCACCACCGCATGCACCCGCCCGGCCGTTTTCGCCTTCTCGATCAGGTCCTGCCCCGCCGCCAGCGACGTCGCCATCGGCTTCTCGCTCAACACATGACAGCCGTGCTTGAGGCCCGTCGCCACCACATCATGGCGCGCCACCGGCACCACCACGTCAAACAGCAGATCCGGCTTGACCTTGGCCAGCATGGCATCGAGGTCGGTGCCGATCACAGCGCCGCCCAGACCGAATTCGTCGGCCCGCGCCTGCGCCACCGCCGGGTCCAGATCGACCAGGCCGACGACCTCGACCCGGCCCGCCACCTCCGGCGCTTCCAGAATGGCTTTCAGCCATCCCTTGGACATAGCTCCGCACCCGGCCAGAACGGCTGTTTTCGTCAAACTGATATCCTCCATACGGAAACCATGGCCCGGGGGTTCCTCCTCCGCAAGCCAATTCCGTAAACGTTTACGAGGCTATATAAACCGGCTATTCCATGTCAATAGGGGTTGAAGGGGGCCGTGCAAAACCGGTCCTCTGCCACCGGGGGGAGCTGCCAGAAAAATGATCGGTATCAAGCGTTTGGCCGAGCACCTCAACGTGTCGATCGGCACTGTATCGCGCGCCCTCAATGGCAAGCCCGATGTCAACGAAGCCACCCGCAAGCGCGTATTTGAGGCCGCGGCCGAGCTTGGCTATGTCCCCAACCAGGCCGGCCGCGCCCTGCGCAAGGGCTCCACCGGCGTCGTCGGCTTCATGATGCAGACCGGTTCGCAGATCACCGGCGAAGGCGATGTGTTCTTCATGAGCGTTTTTGACGGCGTGCAAACCGTCTTTGCCCGCCATCAGCTCGATCTCGTCGCCCTGCTCTGTTCATCCGAGGAAGACCCCGACGCCTATCTGCAGCGCGTTGTCGCCCGCGGCTTTGCCGATGCCCTGATCATCTCGGCCACCAAGCGCCAGGATCACCGCATCGATTATCTGGCCGAAAACGGCATTCCCTTTGTCGCCCTCGGCCGCAGCCTGACCGATGCTGGCCAGCCCTGGCTCGATCTCGATTTCGAAGGCATGGCCGAAACAGGGGTCAATCGTCTCGTCGCCAAAGGTCACCGCCGCATCGGCGTTTTTGCCCCGATAGACGATACCAATCTGGGCTTCGTCTTTGTCGACAATTATCGCAAGACACTGGAGCGCCACGGCGTCGCATTCGATCCCGACCTGGTCTTCCGCACCCATCCCAATGAGCGCGGCGGTCACCAGATCGCCCGTGCCATCGCCGCCATGCCGGCCGACAAACGCCCCACCGGCTTTGTGCTGATCAATGAGAAGCTCTCGGTCGGCCTTTATGGCGGCCTGCACGAGGCGGGCCTGACACCCGGGCGCGACATTGCCGTCATCGGCCGCGACAGCCCGCACGCCCATTACCTCACGCCCAAGCTCACCTGCTTCCGTCTCTCGCTGCGCGAGCTGGGCATTAGCCTCGCCGAAGCCCTGCTTGCCACCATGCCCGCCTATGCCGCCCAATATCCGCTGGGCGTCGTTCGCAAGGTTCTGCCCATGGAATTGATCGAAGGCGACAGCGACAACGCCCTCCCCCTTTGACACACGCCACGACCCTGCTATGAGGCTGCCAAGGGCCTATAGCTCAATGGTTAGAGCCGACCGCTCATAACGGTCTGGTTCCAGGTTCGAGTCCTGGTGGGCCCACCATTCCTTTCAGATGCGCCATGCCTAGTGCCCGCTCGGGCCGATCAGCCTTGAGCGGATGATGGTGGAAATATTGTCGAACAGGAACACCACGATCAGGATCAGCAGCACCATATAGGCCACCTTGTCCCAGTCCGAATTGGTGCCCATGGCCTCGAGCAGCTTGAGCCCGATGCCCCCTGCCCCCACAGCGCCGATAATGGTGGCCGAGCGCGTATTGCTCTCCCAGAAATACAGCGACTGCGACACGAACACCGGCAGCACTTGCGGCACCACGCCATAGCGATTGACCGCGGCTGGGCTCGCGCCAACCGACTTCATGCCCTCGCGCTGCTTGTCATCCACATTCTCCAGCGCCTCAGCATAGACCTTGCCCAAGGCGCCCGTGTCTGTGAAGAAAATGGCGGCAATACCGGGGATTGGCCCGGGCCCGAAGCCACGGGTGAAAAACAGCGCCCAGATCAGCATGTCGATAGAGCGCAGGAAATCAAAGCTGCGTTTCATCAGCCAGTTCGCCGTGCGATTGGGCGTGATATTGCGCGCGGCGATGAAAGCGAACGGGAAGGCCACCAGCGTTGCGAACAGCGTGCCGACAAAGGCCATGACCAGCGTTTGCATCAGCTTGGCCAGGATGTCGCCATGCTGCCAGGCGCGATTGCCCAGCCATTCGTCCAGCACCAATTGCGCATTGGACTTGTCGGGATCGACCCGCTCGCCACTGAACACCAGCCCCACCGTGCTGAACAGGTCATTGCCCCAGAGCGGGGATTTCGGATCGAACAGGAAATTGGCCCAGCCCAGGAAGCGCCGCTGCACATAGACCTGATTGTTGCGGATTTCCGCCTGCCCGGCAAAACCGAAATCGACCAGCACTTTGTCCCCGGACTGCACCATGGCAGCAGGCGCCCCGGCCGGCGCCAATGCGGCGCTGGACGTGATAGAAACGGGATAGGCCAGGCCGCCGAGATAGACATCGACCTGAGCCGTGGAAATCTCCAGCCGGTCCCCGCCAAAGCTCGCAGTCATGCTGCCATCTTCATGCGGCACCAGCCAGTCGATAGTGGCGCCCGCTTTATATTGCCCACGGCTCGACCATTGCGGCACCACCTTGCCATCCTCAAACCGCAGCCGTGGCGTGGCCCGCCAGGAATACCAATCCTGAACATAGATCGCCGCCCGCTCCCATTTGCCATTCTGCAGCGCCGGTCCGACATTGAACAGCAGCCAGCAGAACAGCAGGTAGAGCACAGTCACGCCCAGGCCTGCCAACAGGCCCCAGCGCTGGAAGAAACTCTGCTTGAACACTTCGGGATATTTCGTCGCGAGGCGGCTGCGCTCGGCCTGGCTGATCGCACTCATCACGCTTCTCCCCGGCCCAGTTCGAACGATTGCCGGCCCACCAGCTTGTGCCGCAGCCAGCTCGAAAACTGGTCGATGCAGACGATGGTGATCAGCAGCAGAATAATGATGGCATAGGTCTTGGCCGCATGATCGCGGCCGATGGACAGCCGAAACACTTCGCCAATACCGCCCCCGCCCACCGCCCCGATAATGGTGGAAGCCCGCACATTGATCTCGGTGCGCAGCAGCGCATAGCTGACGAAATTGGGCATGACCTGCGGCACGATGGCGTAGCGCACCCGCTCCAGCCAATTGGCGCCCACCGAGCGCAGCCCTTCCTCGGGCTTCATATCGGCATTCTCGACCACTTCGAAGAACAGCTTGCCCAGCGCCCCGATCGTATGCAGCGACACCGCCGCGATGGCGGCAATCGGCCCGATCGACAGCACAGCGGTCAGCAGCCCCGCAATGACGATTTCCGGAAATGCCCGGAACACTTCCATGATGCGCCGCACGATCCAGCGCACCGGCCCCGCGCCAACCAGATTGGTGGCTGCGAAAAAGCACAGCAAAAACGCCAGCCCGCCCCCGATAATCGTCGACACAATGGCGATATTTACGGTGATGATCAGCTGGTAGATGAAATTGGGAATGTAGAAACTGCCCAGCACATAATGCCGGTCCGAAACATAGTCGAACTTCAGCGATCCATCGGCATAGGGCGAAGGCAGATCGAACATGGCGCGGAAGATCTCGAAGGGATCATTCGGCACGAAGTTCTTGAGAAAATCGAACATATAGGGGATGCGGTCAAAGAACTTGCCCGAGTTCGCCGCATTGGCAAAATTCATCGCCGCCAGCAGCGCCACCAGCACCAGCACCACGCCAATGACCGAATAAATGCGCCGGACGAACACCTGCTGCCGATAGTGGCGGAGCAGCATCTCCGAAGCGGGAGCGAGGCCGTTAGTGGAATGGGCAATGTCGGCCATGCAGCAAGTGCTCCATATCGGAAGCCTCAGTCGACACCCTCCCCCTTCGCGGGGAGGGTCAGGGAGGGGGATGAGAGCCCGAATATCGGGGCTCACGCACCCCCTCCCAACCTCCCCCGTCGAGGGGAGGTGCCGCTTCGAGTGTGTTGAGAAATCAGCCGCCGATGATCGACTTACGAGCGTCGATAATGGTCTGGTACATTTCCTGGTTGGCATCCACGAAATTGGTGTAGCCGCCAGCGGTGAACGCGTCGAAGCATTCAAAGTCGGTTTCCGGCAGGGCCTTGAAGAAGGCGGTGACCTTGGTCTTGAGATCAGCCGGCAGCTTGTTGGACACCATCAGCGGGCCGTTGGGGATGATTGGCGACTGCCAGACTTCCACCAGATCGTCCATGTCGAGCAGGCCCTTGTCGACCATGATGCGCAGATTGCCCGAAGTGTAACCCTCGGAGAATTCGCCCTGGCCCGAACCAAAGGTGGTGCCAACATCCCAGGTGCCATCGAGCACGCCCAGAACCAGGTTTTCATGGCCGCCACCAAAGCCGGTTTCGCTGTAGAATTCAGCAATCGGCGCGCCGATAGCAGCCGGCAGCGCTACGTTGGGAACGAGGTAACCCGAGGTCGAATCCGGGTCAGCAAAGCCCAGCTTCTTGCCCTTGGTCGAAGCCAGATCGGTAATCCCCGAATCCTTGCGCGCCACCATGATCGAGTGATAGCCGGTCGAGCCATCAGCCTGCTGGGTGGTCAGCACCGGATCCACGGCTTCCGGGTCCGCAATGTAGATCTTGGCATAGGACGACGCGCCCATGATGGCGATGTCGATCGTGCCGCCAAGCAGGCCCTGGATCACGCCATTATAGTCCGGCGAGGGGAAGAACTGCACTTCGGACACGCCCGTTGCAGCCTTCAGCGGCTCGGCAACGCATTCGGAACGACGCAGCTGATCGCTCTCGTTTTCCCCGCCATCAAGGCCGATGCGCAGCACGGTGACGTCCTGGGCAAAGGCAGCGGTCGACATGGTCAGGGCCACGGAGGCCAGCAGGATTTTACGGATCGCGGACATGGATGTTTTTCCTTTGGTGTCGCTCATGTGTCGGCATGCCGGAATTCCGGCAGCGGAACGTCGGTTACGGCGCTGGTTGGGCGCTGGATGTCTTGAGGGTCAGCGGGGTGATCGAGGTCGAGGTCAGCGCTTCGGAAAACGCTTCCTTGAGCCCGTCGGCGCCATAGATGGTGCGGGCCACATCGGTGGTCAGCTCGTCCGGCGTGCCATCGAACACCACCTTGCCCGCTGCCATGCCGATAATGCGCTCGCAATAGGCGCGCGCCGTATCGAGCGTGTGCAGATTGGTGATGACGGTAATCTTGCCCTCGGCATTGATGTCGCGCAGGCTATCCATGACGATCTGGGCATTGCGCGGATCAAGGCTGGCAATCGGCTCGTCGGCCAGGATCATCCTGGGCCCCTGCATCAGGGCCCGGGCGATGGCGACGCGCTGCTGCTGCCCACCCGACAGGGTCTGCGCCCATTGCGTGGCGGTCTGGGCAATGTCCAGCCGTTCCAGCGCCTTGAGCGCGGCAAACTGCTCGTCGGCCGAAAACACCTGCAGCAGATTGAGCAGCGGGTTGCGGCCATTGAGCCGCCCAAGCATCACATTGGTGATGACATCGAGCCGCGGCACCAGGTTGAACTGCTGGAAGATCATGGCGCAGTCGCGCTGCCAGCCACGCAGCGCCTGCCCCTTCAGCTCCGAAACCCGGCTGCCCTCATAGTCGATATAGCCGCTCGACACGTCCGACAGGCGATTGATCATGCGCAGCAGCGTCGATTTGCCGGCACCGGAGCGGCCGATAATCCCGACCATCTGGCCCTGCGGGATCTCCAGCGTCACATCGTCGACGGCAAGCTTGTTACCGAACCGTCGCGAAACGTGAGAGATCTTCAGCATGCAGCCAGCCCCGCCAATAAACTGCGGGCACACCTAGGGCCGCTGATTGACGCGACCATGTATGTTTGATGAAGCTTGTGTGACGCTGCACAGGATCAAAACAAAAAGCCCCGCCAGTATGCGGGGCTTCTTTGTTAGTGTTCGTGCTGCACTGCCGGGGGAATTTCCAGGCCGGTTTCGGCATATTCCCTCAACTTGTTCCGCATCGTCCTGATCGAGATACCCAGGACATTGGCGGCGTGGGTACGGTTTCCTTCTGTCTGCCGCAACGTCGCCAGGATCAGATCTCTTTCGACATCTGCTACCGGCAGGCCAACCAGGGCCTCGGTGGCGCTGGCATCGGGTGCGAAGTCATACATAGGTTGTCGCTTTCTGAGCCCCCAAAACCAAGTTACTCAGAATGCCCTAAGGGTGCCCCCTTATGGTTAACTAAAGGTTAACTCAGGCAGGTTTTGCCGCCGCGTCCAGTGCTATCGCCTCGCTCGCCCTATGCCCCTCGCGTTGCGCGATCACCGCACAGACAAACAACTGGATCTGGTGAAAGATCATCAGCGGCAGCACGATCAGGCTCACCGTCTGCCCGGCAAACAGGATATTGGCCATCGGCAATCCGCTGGCGAGACTCTTCTTGGAGCCGCAGAACAGCAGCACCAGCCGATCCTCCCGCGCCAACCCGGTCACCCGCCCGACAAAGCTCGTCCCCACCATGATGATGGCGAGCAGCACGATATCGGCCGCGATCATGATGGCCAGGGTAGTCAGGTCCACCTGCTGCCAGATGCCGGCCACCATGCCGGCGCTGAACGCCGAATAAACGATCAGCAGGATCGAGCCGCGATCCACCACCTGGGTCAGCTTGGCATGGCGCTGGATGAACTTGCCCACCAGCGGCCGGGCCAATTGCCCCACGATGAACGGCAGCAAAATCTGCACCCCGATATCAACCATCGAGCCCAGGTCAAATCCGCCCTCCCCGCTGGTATGCAGCAGCAGTGCCGCAAAGATCGGCGTGATGAACACACCCAGCAGGTTTGAAATCGACGCCGCACAAACCGCCGCCGGCACATTGCCACGCGCAATCGAGGTAAAGGCGATGGAGGACTGCACCGTCGAAGGCAGCACCGCCAGATAGAGCAGCCCGATGACGATTTCCGGTCGCAGCCAGGGCGACAGCGCGCTCGATAGCGCAAATCCGACCAGCGGAAAGGCAATGAACGTGCTGGCGAATACCAGCGCCTGCAGCCGCCAATTGCTCAGCCCGGCGACAATCGCCGAGGTATTCAGCTTCGCCCCATAAAGGAAAAACAGCAGCGCCACGGCAAAATACACCACCCGAGACAGCACCTCCGCTGCCACGCCCTGCACCGGCAACAGACTCGCCAAAACCACTGCGCCCAGCAGCAACAGGAGATAAAGGTCAAAGCCGCTGCGTTTCAGTCTGCTGCTCAGGGACATCGAGGACACTCATTGATATTGCCCCTCCGGCCTAATCCAAACCGGCCACACTGAAAAGCGCGATCACCGCCGATTTCGTCCATCGCCATCACGATTTCGCGCCGATTTACTCGCCACCCCGCTTCGCCTAGGCTTGCCGCAAACACCAGCATAGAGCCCATAATGCCGATCCATATCCGGCCCGCCCGCCCCGCCGACCGCGCCGATCTCTTCCGAATCTGCCTGCTCACCGCCGATTCCGGCACCGATGCCAGCGCACTGTTTTCCGATCCGGATTATCCGGGCCTCGTCTGGTCCGTGCCCTATCTCGACTTCGAACCGGCGCATGCCTTCGTGGCCGACGACGACGGCGAAGTGGTCGGCTACATCGTCGGCACGCCCGATACCAATGCCTTCGAGGCCAGGCTGGACCGCCAATGGTGGCCCAAACTGGCCCGGCACTATGCCGGCCGCACCGCTACAGCTCCCTTCGACGCCAAGGTGCTCGACCGCATCGCCAACCCGGTCCACAGCCATGCCGGCGTCGCCGCCAGCCACCCCGCGCATCTGCATATCAATCTCCTGCCACCCGCCCAGTCGGGCGGCTGGGGCCGCAAGCTGATCGAGGCCGAACTGGCCTCGCTGCGCGAAGCCGGCGCCAAAGCGGTCCATTTGGGCGTCAGCCCCACCAATGCCCGTGCCATCGGCTTTTATCACCATCTCGGCTTTGTCGAGATCGAGCGCAGCGCGGGTCTCCATCTCGGCAAGGCTCTCGAGGGCTAATCGAAGGAACCGCCCGCCTTGCGGGCCGTTTACCGGTGCAGCTGTTTACCAGGCCATATTGATCGGGCAGAGCCGGCATCCTATCGTGGCCTTGGCGGCAGCTGAAATCGGAGGGGCGCGACACTTGCGTTACTGGCGCTCGACCAAGCCGTGTCCTATGGGTTTGCGCGCCGATGCATCTGACGCATCGGCCTGCATGACATTGCGCCTCAGGCGCCAAGAAGGAGTATTCAACGTGAAGATTTTCGGTATCCTCGCCTTCGCGGCCGTTACCGCTGTCTCGACCATGTCGCTCTCCGCGGCCGAGTTCGAAGTTCACATGCTCAACAAGGACGCGGCCGGCAACACCATGGTGTTCGAGCCAGCCTTCCTGCAGATCGCCCCCGGCGACACCGTCACCTTCATTCCCACCGACAAGGGCCACAATGCCGAGACCATCAAGGGCATGTTCCCCGAAGGCGGCAATGAGTTCAAAGGCAAGGTCAACGAGCAGTTCAGCGTCACCTTCGACGTGGCCGGCGCCTATGGCTACAAATGCGCACCGCACTTTGCCATGGGCATGGTTGGTCTGATCGTCGTTGGCGAAGACCCGGCCAACCTGGCAGACCTGCAGGCCGCCCGCGTGCCGCCCAAGGCCAAGGCCAAGTTCGACGAACTCGTCGCCCAGATCGGCCAGTAACACGCCGTTGCAACGGGGGCAGACGGGCCGGCATAAACGATCGGCCGCCGCCTGCCCCGTTGGGAACCATCCGACATCATCTCGGGCCGGGAAGCGAAACACTATTTTCGCGCACCCGGCCGGAGTGTATTTGAGGCCTTGAAAGCGTGTTCCGCGCCGCGCCGGCCGTTGCCGATGAACACCAACAGCGCGGCATCAGCCGCACGCCAAGGTCGCCGCCCATGAAAATCGCAGTCTATCGCCTGCTCTTTCTCGCCGCCCTCATTGGCTTGTGGTGGCTGGCCTCGACGCAGGTGGCGCGCAATCTCATCCCCTCCCCGCTTGCGACTCTTCAGGCGGCGCAACGCCTCATTGCCGAAGGCCGGCTGGGCACCGCCCTGTTCGATAGCCTCTCGATTTATCTCGGCGGTTACGCCGTCGCCATTCTCGTCGGCGTGCCGCTCGGCCTGCTCATGGGCACCATCCGCCCGCTCGGCAAGACGCTCGAAATCTTCGTCTACGCGCTCTCGGCCACGCCCCGCGTCGCCTTCATTCCGCTGATCATCGTCTTTCTCGGCCTCGGCCCCCAGGCCAAGATTCTCATCATCTTCCTGGGCGCCGTCATGCCCATCCTGATCAATACCTATGCCGGCGCGCTCAATTCCGATCAGGAACTGGTCGAAATGGCCCGTTCTGTCGGCGCCAGACGCCAGCGCATCTTCACCCAGATCGTGCTGCCCGGCGCCGTGCCCTTCATCATCGTGGGCCTGCGCGTCGGCGCCACGATCGGGCTGATCAACACCGTCGTCGCCGAACTCTATACCGCGGTCAAAGGCCTGGGCGGCCTACTCGCCATTTATGGCAATACCTTCCGCATGGCCGAATATTTCGTCGTCGTGCTGACCCTGGCCTTTGTCGGCGTCATCGTCACCGAGGCGCTGCGTTTTGTTGAAATTCGGCTAGGACGCTGGCGCCGAAGTGAAGTAATCGTCTGACAACAATTTTCGCGCGTCCAGGAGTCATCCCCGTGAACCTCAAACTGCTCGGCGGCCTCGCTGCTGCTTTCCTGCTGTCTACCCTGGCCGCCCAGGCCCAGCCCTTCCGCCTCATCGTCACGGATCTGGAAACCCCGCTCGTGCCCAATTCGGTGATGGATCTGGCCCTGCAGGAAGGCTATTTCGAACGCGAAGGCGTCGAGGTTGAACTGGTTCGCGTGCAGCAGACCCCCTCCGCCCTGGCGGCGCTCCAGGCCGGCGAAGGCGAAATGGCCAATATCGGCACCGATGCCCTGCTGCTGCTGGTCGCCGGCGGCGCCACCGATCTGCGCGCCGTCGTCTCGCCCAATAAATCCCTGCCCTTCCTGATCGCTGCCAAGGATTCCATCGCCACCCCTGCGGACCTGGCCGGCAAAAGCTTCGGCATCGGCCGCCCCGGCAGCCTCGATCAATCGCTCAGCACCCGGGTGCTGCAGGCCGCCGATGTCGATACCGACACGCTCGAATTCGTCGCCCTGGGCCAGCCCAATGTCCGCGCCCAGGCGCTCGTCGCCGGCCAGGTCGATGCCACCACCATGTCGATCGGCACCTGGAGCGCCATGGCCGACACCACGGGCCTGCATGTCCTGATCGATCAGGACGCCTATTACGCAGCGGCTCCCGTGGTCAGCAAGGTCAACATCGTCACCCAGAAGGTGCTCGACGAGCGCGCCGAAGACGTCAAGAAGGTGATCACCGCCTTGGTCAAGGCCTCCCGCGATTTCGCCGCCGATCCCGCCGTCTGGGCCGCCGCCATGCACAAGGCCCGCCCCGATATCGACCTGGCAACCCTGCAAGCCCTTGGCACCAGCTTCGCCAAAGGCTGGAGTGTCAATGGCGGGCTCAACAAGGACGAGCTCAACTACACCACCACCGCCCTCTACCAGGGCGAAGACTTCGCGACCGTGCGCAAGGTCGAACTGGCCGAATGGACCGATTTCTCCATCCTCGACGCGGTCCTCGCCGAACTCGGCCCCGACTCCACCATGGACAACGTGACGCGATGATCGGCGACGCCCCCCAGCACACCGGTTCAGTTGATGCCGCGGCCCCAGCGCCGCGCATCCTGCTGCGGGGCGTCTCCAAGACTTTCGGCAACCACAAGGATGGCGGCGGCACGCTCGCCCTCGCCAATGTCGACCTCACCGTACGCGACGGCGCTTTCGTCTCGCTGCTCGGCCCCTCCGGCTGCGGCAAGACCACCATATTGCGCATGGTCAACGGCCTCATCGCGCCCGATACCGGCACCATCACCGTCTCCGGCCAGGCACCCGCGCCCGGCCCCGACATGGGCTTCGTGTTCCAGTCCTTTCGGCTCATCCCCTGGTCCAGCGTGCGCGGCAATGTCGAATTCGCCCTGGTCGAAACCATTCCCGACAAGGCCGAACGCCGCGCCCGCGCCGACCGTTACATCGAACTGGTCGGCCTCACCCGCTTTGCCGATGCCTATCCCAGCGAACTCTCCGGCGGCATGAAACAGCGCGTCGCCCTGGCTCGCGCCCTCGCCTCCGAGCCCGCCATCCTGCTGCTCGACGAACCCTTTGCCAGCATCGACGCGCAAACCCGCGAACTGATGCAGATCGAACTGATGCGCCTCTGGACCCTGCGCAAATCGGTGGCCCTCTTCGTTACCCATAGCGTCGACGAAGCCATCCTGCTCTCCGACCAGATCGTGCTCATGGGCCCGCGCCCCGGCCGCGTCCTCGAAGTCATCGATGTCGGCCTCGACCGACCCCGCTGGACCTATGACGTCCGTGCCGAACCCCGCTTCATCGAACTGCGCAGCTATCTGTGGGACCGGATCCGCACCCTCGTGCTGACCGATCCGCAATCGGACTTCTACGGCCGCGACCTCAGCACGAACATCTAGCGCCCCGAATGCGCAATGCGCTATCTGTTCGCTTGCCGAACAAGAGGAGCCGGCCATGCGCGAGGGCGATATCATCAACGGCCTGGTCAAGGGCCTCGCCGTCATCGAATGCTTCGACGAGGGCCATGCCAGCCAGTCGATCACCGATGTCGCCAATCGGACAGGCCTCGAACGCGCCACCGCCCGCCGGTGCCTCTTGACCCTCACCAGCCTTGGCTATGCCAGCTATGACGGCAAATTCTTCCGCCTCACCCCGCGCGTGCTCAATCTGGGCCATTCCTATCTGGCCGCCACCCCACTCCCCCGCCTCATCCAGCCCTTCCTCGAAGAACTTTCCACCGCCACCGGCGAAAGCACCTCGGCCGCCATGCTGGAAGGCACCGACATTCTCTACATCGCCCGCGCCTCCATTCGCCGGGTCATGTCGATCAATTTGGCGCCCGGCGCGCGCCTGCCCGCCTATTGCACCTCCATGGGCCGCGTCCTCTTGAGCGCCTTGCCGCCCGCCAAGGCCAAAGCCGTGCTCGACCAATCCGAGCTCATCGCCTACACCGCCAAGACCAAGGCGGACCTGCCCACCATTACCACCGAATTGGCCGTCGTCGCCGCGCAGGGCTTTGCCGTGATCGATGAGGAACTCGAACTGGGCCTCTGCTCCATCGCCGTGCCCATTTTCAACGCCCAGGGCCAAACCGTCGCCGCCCTCAATATCGGCGCCCAAACCGCCCGCGCTTCCACCTCCCACATGATCGCCAATTTTTTGCCCTTGATGCGCAAGGTGCAGGCCGAAGTACGGCCGCTGCTGCGGTAAGTCGGAGAAACCCCTCATCCGCCCCTTCGGGCACCTTCTCCCTCAAGGGGAGAAGGAAGGCACAGCGGCTCGCTAGCCACGGAGCCACCCCTCGCCCCTTGAGGGAGAGGGTGGATCGGCCGACAGGCCGAGACGGGTGAGGGGTTTGGAGCCATCAGCGTGCTCGGCCACCCCGACAGCCCATCCCAAACCTTACTCAGACTGTCACAAATCCCCCCTAGGATATCCCTTGCCGGCGCCCTCCACCGCCCGACGGACTCACCAACCCGCCGTCACAAAACTCCGTCATAGAGCACCCTCCGGACGGCGATATGATCGGCGAACCTCATAATTTTCAAACACTTACACCGTCACAAACCAGTCATTGAACCGCAATAAAACTGTTGCGAAGCGCCCATATGGTCGGCGGCGTCAGAGGGCGGCGCCAGCAAACGATTGCCGGATCGGCTAGCCAGATTTGAAATCGAATTCGTAAAAGGGAAATCCCCATGAAGACCGCACTTTACGCCAGTGCCGCAGTCATCGCGCTCGCCGCATTTGGCGCCGCTCCTGCCTTCGCCCAGTCGCGTGACACCATCCAGATCGCCGGCTCGTCCACCGTGCTGCCCTTCGCCTCGATCGTTGCCGAAGAATTCGGCGCCGCTTTCCCCGAATTCAAGACCCCCGTGGTCGGCTCCGGCGGCACCGGTGGCGGTCTCAAGCAGTTCTGCGAAGGCGTTGGCGACAACACCATCGACATCGCCAATGCCAGCCGCGCCATCAAGGATAGCGAGCGCGAGGCTTGCACCGCTGCCGGCGTGACCGACATCCGTGAAATCCAGTTCGGCTATGACGGCATCGTTTTCGCCTCGGCCGCTTCGGGCCCCGATTTCGCCCTCACCCCGCTCCAGGTCTACAAGGCCATTGCCGCCAAGGTTCCCGTTGATGGCGCCCTGGTCGACAATCCCTACAAGAAGTGGTCCGACATCGATCCGTCCCTGCCCGATCAGGACATTTCGCTGGCCATCCCCGGCACCAATCACGGCACCCGTGAAGTGTTCCAGCTCGAAGTGATCGATGCTGGCGCCGAAGAAGCCGGTCTTCCGGAAGGCCTGACCGAAGAAGAACACACCGCAGCCCTCACCACCTTCCGTCAGGATGTCGTGGTCGAGATCTCGGGCGACTACACCGAAACCCTGGCTCGCCTGACCTCCAATCCCAACACCGTTGGCGTGTTCGGCCTGTCCTTCTACGACCAGAACAAGGACACCCTGAAGGTCGCGACCGTCAATGGCGTCGTGCCGTCCAATGAATCGGTCGCCGCTGGCGAATACCCGGTCTCCCGCCCGCTGTTCTTCTACGTCAAGGGTCAGCACATCGGCACCATCCCCGGCATCGAAGAATACGTGCAGTTCTTCCTCTCCGAAGCGGCCGCTGGTGGCTCGCTCGAAGCCGCTGGCCTGATCCCCCAGCCGGAAGAAAAGACCGCTGAAGTGCTCGCCGCTTTCGAAGCCGGCGCACAATAAGCCAATCCGGACCGCGCCCTCGGGCGCGGTCCTCCTCGTTTTCCTCTGGGGCGCTTGCGAATGAATTCCCTGATCATTGCCGGCCTGTTGCTGGTTCTGCTTGGTCTGGCCTATCAGTCGGGCTGGTCCCGCGGCCGGGGCCTGGCGACTGCCGATGGCGTCAAGGTTCACTCCCGCCCGCAATATCACGGCTCCTACGTCGCCATCTGGGCATTGCTGCCGGCCCTCGCGATCATCGGCCTCTGGGGCTGGTTCGGCGATGGCATCACCCACAATTTCATCGTTTCCCAAATTCCCGTCGACGCTATCCAGGCGCTCGACCAGGTCGGCCTAAACGCCACCATCGCCCGCATCAAGGCCCTGGCCTCGGGCTATGGCGTGGCCGGCGACGTCCTGCCCTACGAACAGTCCGCTGGCGATGCCCTGCGCTCGTTCCAGTTCATCACCTTTCTGATCGTGGTTGCCGCCGCCGCTGTCGCCGGGATTGTCGCGCTGCTTTATGCCCGCAGCCGCATCACCGCCCGCCACCGCGCCCGCAATGCAGTCGAACGTGCCATCAACCTGCTGCTGCTCGCTTGCTCGGGCGTCGCCATCCTGACCACCGTAGGCATCGTCGCCTCGCTGGTCACCGAAGCGCTGAAATTCTTCACCTTCATCAACCCGCTTGATTTCTTCTTCGGCACGGTCTGGAACCCCAACAATGCCGGCACCGCCGGAAATTGGGGCAGCTATGGCCTGCTGCCGCTGCTCGCCGGCACGCTGATGATCACCCTGATCGCCATGCTGGTCGCCGTGCCGGTGGGCCTGATGGCGGCGATCTATCTCAGCCAGTATGCGCCGCGCCAGCTGCGCGCCGTGGCCAAGCCGCTTATCGAAATCCTGGCCGGCATCCCCACCATCGTCTTCGGCTTCTTCGCCCTGGTCACGGTTGGCCCCTTCCTGCGCGACGCCGGCAATCTCATCGGTCTCTCCATCAACGCCACGTCTGCCCTCACTGCCGGCATCGTGATGGGCATCATGATCATCCCCTTCGTGTCCTCGCTGTCCGATGACATTCTCAACCAGGTGCCGCGCACCCTGCGCGACGGCGCCTATGGCCTGGGCGCCACCAAGTCCGAGACCATCCGCAATGTGCTGCTGCCCGCCGCCCTGCCCGGCATCGTCGGCGCCTTCCTGCTGGCCGTCAGCCGTGCAGTGGGCGAAACCATGATCGTGGTGCTCGCCGCCGGCAATAGCCCGGTCCTGCGCGGCAATCCCTTCGAGCCGGTGGCAACCATCACCGTTTCCATCGTCAACCAGCTCACCGGCGACACCGACTTCGCCGGCCCCCAGTCGCTGGTCGGCTTTGCCCTGGGCCTGACCCTCTTCGTCATCACCCTCTGCCTCAATATCTTCGCGCTCTTCATCGTTCGCCGCTTCCGGGAGCAATACGAATAATCATGACCGATATGCTCTCCACCACCCAGCCATCCGACGAACGCACTCGGCTGATCCGCGCCAGCCTCGCCCGGCGCCATCTCAGCGAAGCGATCTTTCGCGGGCTTGGCCTGGCCGCCATCATTCTCGCGCTGGGCTTCGTTGCCCTGCTCTTCACCGATATCGTGCGCAAAGGCATTCCGGCCTTTACGCAGTCCAATCTGCACCTGTCGGTCACCTTCGATCCCGCCGTGATCGACGTCGATCCGGCGCCTGTGCGCACTGCGGACCAGTCGGAGGCCGATTTCCGTGCCGCCAGCCTCAAATGGCAGCGCGATGTCGCCATGCTGAACTGGAACAAGGTGATCGAGGCCTCGCTGCGTGCCGCCGCACCTGCCGGTTTCGATATCGACACCCGCCAGCTCCTGACCATTGCTGAAACCGACGCCCGCCACCGCGTCCGCGAGCTCTTCGTCAACGACCCCAGCCTGCTCGGCCAGACCGTCCAGGTCGACGTGCTTGCCTCCGCCAATGCCGACAACTGGATCAAGGGCAATATCAACCGCGACCTGGGCGACGCCCAGCAACAGCTCGCCGCTCCCGCCCGCGCCCTGATCGACCAGTTCGAGGCCAATGGCACCATCACCTCGGGCTTTGCCTGGTCGATCTTCACCAATGTGGATAGCCGCGCCGCTCCCGCCAGCGCCGGCCTGCTCGGCGCCTTTGTCGGCACCCTCTGGATGATGATGGTCGTCATCCTGTTGGCCGTCCCGATCGGGGTGGCGTCAGCCATCTATCTTGAGGAATTCGCGCCCAAATCGCGCCTCACCGACCTGATCGAGGTCAATATCAACAATCTGGCTGCCGTGCCCTCCATCGTCTTCGGTCTGCTCGGCGCCGCTGTGTTCATCAATTACATGCACCTGCCCATCTCCGCCCCCATCGTCGGCGGCCTGGTGCTGACCCTGATGACCCTGCCCACCATCATCATCGCCACCCGCGGCGCCCTGCTCGGCGTCTCCCCGGCTCTGCGCCAGGCGGCGCTCGGCATGGGTGCCAGTAAGACGCAGATGGTGTTCCACCATGTGCTGCCGGTCACCTTCCCCTCGATCCTGACCGCCACCATCCTTGGCGTTGCCCATGCTCTGGGCGAAACCGCTCCACTCCTGTTGATCGGCATGAAGGCATTCGTCGCCGCCGTGCCGGCTACCCCGCTCGACCAGGCCACCGCCCTGCCGGTCCAGATCTATCTCTGGCAGGGCAACGAAAACCGCAATTTCTTCGAACCCCGCACCGCCGCGGCGATCATGGTACTGCTCCTCGTCATGATCATGCTCAACGGCGTCGCCATCTATCTTCGCTCGAAGCTCGAAAAGCGCGCTTAACATCGAAGGAAGTGAAAATGGACATGCTCGCCGGCAAGGTTAAGATGACCCACCAGACCGTGAAATCCACCATGAACCCTACTGACGCTCTCGAACGCCCAATCCGCCTGCACACCAAGGATGTCACCGTCCATTACGGTGCCAAGCAGGCCCTGCACGGCATTTCGATCGATATCCCCGACCGCGCCGTCACCTCCTTCATCGGCCCCTCGGGCTGCGGCAAGTCGACCTTCCTGCGCTGCATCAACCGCATGAACGACACTATCGAAGGCGCCAAGGTCGGCGGCCTGATCGAGCTGGATGGCGAGAACATCTACGATCCGTCCCTCGACGTGGTGGAACTGCGCGCCCGCATCGGCATGGTGTTCCAGAAGCCCAATCCCTTCCCCAAATCGATCTATGAAAACGTCGCCTACGGCCCCAAGATTCATGGCCTGGCCCGTTCCAAGACCGATCTGGACGAAATCGTCGTGTCGTCCCTGCGCAAGGCGGGCCTGTTCGAAGAGGTAAAGGACCGCCTCAATGAACCCGGCACCGGCCTCTCCGGTGGCCAGCAGCAGCGCCTCTGCATTGCCCGCGCCATTGCCGTCAGCCCCGAAGTCATCCTGATGGACGAGCCCTGCTCGGCCCTCGATCCGATCGCCACGGCCATCATCGAGGAACTGATCGACGAATTGCGCGAGAACTACACCATCGTCATCGTCACCCATTCCATGCAGCAGGCGGCCCGCGTCAGCCAGCGCACGGCATTCTTCCATCTGGGCAATCTGATCGAGGAAGGCGTCACCGAAGACATCTTCACCAACCCGATCAACAAGCAGACCCAGGATTACATCATGGGCCGTATCGGCTGATCCAAACCCGGACCAAGAGAGACATTGCTATGCCCACTTCCGGCCCCGAACACATCGTCTCCTCCTATAATGACGAGCTCGTCGCCCTGGCCCAGTCGATCGCCGAAATGGGCGGTCAGGTCGAGGTCGCCATCGAAAATGGCACCAAGTCCCTGCTCCGCCTTGATCGCGAACTGGCAGACCTGACCATCATTGCCGATCAGCGCATCGACGACATGCAGCGCAAGATCGACGACATGGCCGTCTCCATGATCGCCCGCCGCCAGCCCATGGCCTCCGATCTGCGCTCGATCATCACCGCCATCCATGTGGCCTCCGATCTCGAACGCGTCGGCGACATGGCCAAGCAATTGGCCCGCCGCTCGCTCAAGCTCGAAGGCCTCAACCTGCAGCCGACCTTCTATAATGGCGTCAAGAACATGACCAATCTGGTCCTGCGCCAGATCAAGGATGCGCTGGATTCCTATTCGAGCCGCGACTCCGCCGGGGCCATCGAAGTGTGCAATCGCGATGACGAGGTGGACGCTATGTACACCTCCCTGTTCCGCGAATTGCTCACCTATATGATGGAAGATCCGCGCAATATCACGCCCTGCACCCATCTGCTGTTCTGCGCCAAGAGCCTGGAACGCATCGGGGACCACGCCACCAATATCGCAGAACGCGCCTATTATCTGCAGACCGGCAAGCAGCTCACATCCGAAGTGGTGGAGCTGCACCGCACCCAGATCAAGGCCTGATCCATGCCTGCAACCATTCTCGTCGTCGAGGACGAAGGCGATATCGCCATCCTCCTGCGCTATAATCTCGAGGCCGAAGGCTTCCGCGTCGTCACCGCGGAAACCGGAGACGAAGCCCAAAGCCAGATTCACGAAAAGCTGCCCGACCTCATCCTGCTCGATTGGATGCTGCCGGAAATCTCGGGGATCGAACTCTGCCGGCGCCTCCGCGCCCGCGAAGAAACCTCGCGCATCCCCATCATCATGCTCACCGCCCGCGGTGAGGAAGAAGAGCGCGTGCGGGGCCTCTCGACCGGCGCCGACGACTATATCGTCAAGCCCTTCTCGGTGCCCGAGCTGATCGCCCGCATCCACGCTCTGCTGCGTCGCGCCAATCCAAATCTCGTCACCGCTGCCCTGCGCGTCGGCGATCTCGAGCTCGACCGCACCACCCACCGCGTGCGCCGCGCCAATCGCGACGTGCATCTGGGCCCCACCGAATACCGCCTGCTCGAATATCTCATGCGCCATCCCGGCCGGGTCTATTCGCGCGAACAGCTGCTCGATGGCGTCTGGGGCAATGACGTCTATGTCGATGAACGCACGGTCGACGTGCATATCGGCCGCCTCCGCCGCGCCATCAATCGCGGCCGCGAATCTGACCCCATCCGCACCGTCCGCGGCGCCGGCTACGCCTTCGACGAACGCTTCGCCCAAGTCGCCTAGACCCAAGCAGAACGTTGCTACGAAATCCCCGCGAAAGCGGGGATTTTCGTTTTAAAAGCAGGAAGAGCAACATCCTGCCCCTCCCCACCCTATCTCCACCCCCACAGTGTCATTCCCGCGAAAGCGGGAACCTCTGTTTTCTCAACCCAACATCCCGAAACGGCGGTTCCCGCTTCCGCGGGAATGACACCGTGGGTCGAACAAATACCTGACCCTTGGCTCCATCGCCTCCCTCCCCCTTGTGGGGAGGGACCGAGGGTGGGGGTGCTGAAGTTTCAACCAATGCCGAGCATTGGGAAGTCCCAGCCCCGACCTCAACCAGATCGCGGTCCCATCCCCCTCCCACCCACCAAACCGCATGCTACCATCCGGCGTCTCTCCCCCCGAGTCGCGCCACCCATGCCCACCTCCACGCCCCGGCAGCTCAATCCGCTGCACCTGCTGATTGCCTTCGGCACCGGGGGCCTGCTCACCCTGATGGTGTTTTTCAACGGCGAGCTGGGCCATTACGGCAACCCGCTCTTTGCCTCCTGGGCCGCCCACGGCACCGGCACCGTAGCCGCCATCCTCTTCCTCGCTTTGCTCTATCGCCGCCGCCCGGCAGCCGAGCCGCAGCCCAAACCAGCCGCCCCGTTTTGGGCCTATCTCGGCGGCATTTCCGGCGCTCTGACGGTCATGTTGACCTCCACCACGGTCAATTCCCCGCTGGCGCTCTCGGGCACGCTGGCACTCGGCCTTGCCGGCCAAGTCGTCTTCAGCCTCGCCGCCGACCGCTGGGGTCTGTTCGGCCTGCCCAAGCGCCGCCTCGAATTGCGCGACCTCGCCGCCGTCCTCCTGATCCTGGCCGGTAGCGCCCTGATCATCCTTGTCGGCATGGGAGGTCGCCCATGATCACCCCCATCCTCTATGCCGTCCTCGCGGGCCTCCTTGTCGGCCTCAGCCGCCAGCTCAACGGCCGCCTCGCCCTCTCCGGCTCGCCCCTGATCGCTTCGTTCTGGAACCATCTTGTCGGCTTTATCGCGCTCACCGCCCTGGGCCTCGCCATCGGCGGCCTCATCCCCGCCGGCGCCGCCACCGCCCCCTGGCACGCCTATATCGGCGGCCCCATCGGCGTCGTCTTCGTCGCCTCCGGCAGCTGGCTCATCCCGCGCATCGGCGCCGTCAACACCGCCCTGCTCGTCATCGGCGGCCAAATGGTCTCCGGCGTGGTGCTCGACCTCGCCCGCGGCACCCCCTCCATCCTCTGGGCCAGCGCCCTAGGCGTGGTGCTCATTCTGGGCGGCATGGCCCTGACACAGCGGCGGCGATAGCAGCAACGTCAGCGACGGTGTTACTCCGGGCGCTTTCAAGAATGCGGTGTCATTCCCGCGAAAGCGGGAACCTCCGTTGACCAGGTTTCCAGGCAAACAGAGGTCCCCGCTTTCGCGGGGATGACACCGTGGGTAATTGTTGGTTCGGGGCACTATCCCGCCCCACCCACCAGGCGCACCCTCCCCTCGACGGGGAGGGAAGGGAGGGGTGACGAGAGCCCAATCCATCCGCTCTATCGCCTCCCTCCCCCTTGAGGGGAGGGATAGAGGGTGGGGGTGCTGAGGCTTCCACAAATATCGAGTGTTTGGTGGCCGCAGCACCCCCACACCCCCATCTATCCCTCTTATCCCCCTTCCCCAAAACCTCCCGCATACTCCCTCCATCTTCCGGGATACGGGCGGCGCTGCAGCGACGAGCGTCCGGAAGCCAGCCGGGGGAGTGGAGGTCGCGCTCCGCTCCGGGTCGAGCGGACGAGGCAATCGGGCGGGAGCTACGGCAAACGCTGGGGCCTGCGATCGCGCCGTCCGACAAAGTCCCGGCACCCCGGGGCGACGTCCGTCTCATTCTAAAACTCATCACGAGGCGAATGCCGTCTCGGGGTCCGTCCGCCTCTTCGATAACCGCACCAGGCGGCGCTTCCGCACGCACAAAAAAGGACCCCGCAAAAGCGGGGCCCCAAACATGCAACAAGACGCCTATCGATCAACCAGCAGCGGTATAAGCCGTCTTCACCACGGTGAAGAACTCCGCCGCATACTTGCCCTGCTCGCGCGGGCCATAGCTCGAACCCTTGCGGCCACCGAACGGCACGTGGAAATCCACACCGGCCGTCGGCACATTGACCATCACCATGCCGGCCTCGGCATTGCGCTTGAAATGCGTCGCATATTTCAGCGACGTCGTGACGATACCGGCGCTGAGACCAAATTCGGTGTCATTGGCCGTCGCCAGCGCTTCCTCGTAATCCTTGACGCGGATGACCGAAGCCACGGGCCCAAAGATTTCCTCTCTGGAGATGCGCATGGAATTGGTCGCCTCGGTGAACAGCGTGGGCTGCAGGAAATAGCCCTCGGTGTCTTTCTTGACCAGTTCGCCGCCGGCCACCAGCTTGGCGCCCTCGGCCTTGCCGATGGCGATATAGTCCGTGTCCTGCTTGAGCTGGCTGGGATCAACCACCGGCCCGATTTCCGTATTCTTGTCCAGCGCATCGCCCACCCGCAGGTTGCGCACCCGCTCGGCCAGTGCCTCGACAAACTTGTCGTGAATGCCCTCGGTGACGATGACGCGCGACGATGCCGTGCAACGCTGGCCGGTCGAGAAGAACGCGCTCTGCGCCACGCTCTCGACAGCGACCTTGAGGTCCGCATCGTCCAGCACCACGGTCGGGTTCTTGCCGCCCATTTCCAGCTGGAACTTGCGGTTGAAACCAATCGAGGCGGCGGCAACGCGCTTGCCCGTGCCCACCGAGCCGGTGAAGGAAATCGCGGTCACGTCCTTGCTGTCCAGCATGGTTTGGCCCACGACCGAGCCCTTGCCCATCACCAGATTGACCACACCCTTGGGCAGGCCATTGCGCACCAGAATGTCGACAATGGCCCAGGTCGAGCCGGGCACCAGATCGGCCGGCTTGATCACCACGGTATTGCCATAGGCCAAGGCCGGCGCCAGCTTCCAGGTCGGAATGGCGATCGGGAAATTCCACGGCGTGATGATGCCGACCACGCCAATCGGCTCGCGGGTGATTTCGACGCCCACACCGGGACGCACGCTGGGCAGCACTTCGCCAGCCAGGCGCAGCACTTCACCAGCGAAAAAGTCAAAAATCTGCGCGGCGCGGGTCACTTCGCCAATGCCTTCTGGCAGGGTCTTGCCCTCTTCGCGGCTCAGCAGCTCGCCCAGCTCCTGCTTGCGGGCGATGATTTCCTGGCTCGTCTTGGACAGGATAGCATGGCGCTCAAGAATGCCCGAGCGCGACCAGGCCGGGAACGCAGCCTTGGCGGCAGCGATCGCCTGAGTGGTTTCTTCGGCCGTCGCGCGGGCATAGAGCCCCACCACATCGGCCGTATTGGACGGGTTGATGTTCTCGACGCCATCCGAGCCGATCCATTCCCCGTCGATGAGGTTCTTGTGCAATTGGGTCATGTCATGTGCCTTTCGGGGGAGAGATCAGAGAAGATTTGCCTTGGCCAGGTCGCGCAGCAAATGACTGCTGCCATAGGTCCAGGGCGGACATTTGGTGGAGAGGTTCACCCTGTTAGATAGGGTGCCCAACGAGGATGTCGAGATCGAGACCACGTCGCCGATTTTGTGGGTAAAACCCTTGCCGGCGCCGCCACGGTCCTGCACCGGCGCAAACATGGTGCCCAGATACAGCACCAGCCCATCGGGATATTGATGATGCCCGCCGATGGTGGCAGCCACCAGGGATTCCGGCGTGCGCGAAATCTGGCTCATCGAGGAATGCCCATCGAGCACAAAGCCATCTTCGCCCTCGACCCGCAGCGCAATCTCGGCCTGCTTGATAGTCTCAAGCGTAAACTCACCATCGAACAGCCGCACGAACGGCCCCAGCGACGCCGAAGCATTATTGTCCTTGGCCTTGCCCAGCAGCAGCGCAGAGCGGCCTTCGACATCGCGCAGATTGACGTCATTGCCCAGCGTCGCGCCGATGATTTCGCCCTTGCTGGTCACCAGCAGCGCCACTTCCGGCTCGGGATTGTTCCAGCTCGAAATCGGATGCAGGCCCACTTCGGCGCCATAGCCCACCGAACTCATCGGCTGGCCCTTGGTGAAAATCTCGGCGTCCGGCCCGATCCCCACTTCGAGATACTGGCTCCACACGCCCTTTTCGATCAGCGCCGCCTTGACCTTGGCCGCCGTCTCCGAGCCCGGCACCAATTCGCTGAGATCGGTGCCGATCAGCTCCAGGATTTCGCCCCGCAGCGCATCGGCCCGCGACTTATCCCCCCGGGCCTGTTCCTCGATTACTCTTTCGAGCAACGACACCACAAAGGTCACGCCAGAGGCTTTGATCGCTTGCAGATCGATGGGAGACAGCAATACGGGAAGGGACGCATCAGGCGCAGTAGCCGCGCTATTGGCCATGATGGCCTCGACGCTGCCCAGCACCTGCCCGGTCTGGCTGCGCACATAGTCGGCGGCACTACCAGCTTCGGCAATATCGCGCACCGTCGCCCGGCCCGCGCTGGTGATATCCACCAATTGGTCGCCGCGCACCGTCACGATCCTGGGGTGGTCATGCCCGGCAATCCGGGCCCGGCCGACAAGCACCCCATCCGGATAAAGCCTCACGTCCACTCTCCCAAAAAATATCAGCTGAGTGAGTACAAGCCCGTTCCGCGGGGCGCAAGTGCGGCACGGCTAAAGTCATACTTTTTGCTGAGCGTTTCCAGCAAAAGCGGCCACGGTTTTGCGTTTCGGAAAACGCGCCGACAGGCGATGAACCGATTTCCACATGCGCGTTCAACTTGCGTTCATGCGTGCCGCAATACTGACGCAATAGATGGGGATTGCTCCATCGCCACATTATGGAGTGCCCCATGCGTCGCCTTGCTCTTCTCGCCCCCCTCGCCCTCGTTGCCGGTTTCGCCATGCCTGCCTATGCCGGCTCGATCTCGATTGAGGGCCGTGGTGAAGTCACCGCCGCGCCTGACACCGCCTATATCAATTCGGGCGTCACCACCCAGGGCGCCACTGCCCGCGAAGCGCTGGACCTGAATACCAAGGCCATGACCGACCTGATCGCCGCGCTCAAGGAATCCGGCATCGAAGCCCGCGATATCCAGACTTCGGGCTTCTCGGTCAATCCGAACTATGTCTATTCCGACGCCCGCGACGAAAACGGCTATTCCATGCCGCCCAAGATCCAGGGCTACCAGGTGTCCAACACCGTCACCGTCGTGGTGCGCAAGCTCGATACCCTGGGCTCCATTCTCGACAAGTCGGTGACCATCGGCGCCAACACCATCAATGGCGTCAGCTTCGCCGTGGCCGATCCGTCCGCGCTTTATAACGAAGCCCGCAAGGCCGCTTTTGCCGATGCTCGCACCAAGGCCGAGCTTTATGCCGATGTCGCCGGCAGCGCCCTTGAAGAAATCAACTCGATTAGCGAGTCGCAGGGCTTCAATCAGCCCCAGCCCGCTCCTATGTACGCCAAGGCTGATGTCCAGGCCGGCGCACCGGTTCCGGTTGAATCGGGTGAGCTGAGCTTTACCATCAACGTGTCCGTGCAGTGGGAACTGGCCGACACCACGAAATAACCTAACCCTTTCCCCTCTCTTGCAGGGGGCTTGGGCGGTGGGGGCGGCCCCGTAGTCACCCGCCCCCACCAACCCTAATTTTTGGCCTATTGGACACCGATAGCGCCACAAGAACGGAGCGGCCCCTCCCCCTATCAGGGGGAGGCTAGGAGGGGGTAACGGGCCTACCCGCTCACCACCGTCCAAACCATATTCAGCCCGACCGCCACCAGAAACGCCGCGAACACATATTTCAGCGTCTTCTGGTCCAGCCGATGCGCCAGCGCCGCCCCAACCGGCGCAAACAAAGCCGCCAGCACCGCCACCAGCAGCAACGCCACCAGGTTCACATAACCCAGGCTCAGCGGCGGCAGGCCGGCAACACCCCAGCCCGAAATCACAAAGCCGATCGTTCCCGAAATGGCGATCGCCACCCCGATGCCCGCCGACGTGCCCACCGCGGCATGCATGTTCGACCCAAACGCCACCAGCGTCGGCACGGTCAGCGAGCCCCCGCCAATGCCCATCAGCGCCGAGATATACCCCACCACAAAAGCCGAGATACGATGCGTCAACGACGAGCCATGCAGATGGCCCATCAGCCTGGTCTGAAACCCGGAAACGATATTGGCCGCAATCACAAAGGCCATCACCGCAAAGACGATGCGCAGCACATCGCCCGAAAACCACCCCGCCATCAGCCCGCCGATCAGCGTGCCAGCCACGATGAACGGCGCCCACAGCCGCAGCACCTCATGTCCAGCGCCCCGCGCTTGAAATGCGCCCTCGCGCTCATGAACCCCGTGGGAATGATGATCGCCAACGAGGTGCCCACGGCCACATGCTGCACCACATCGCTATCATAGCCCAACACCGTCAGCGCGGTGGCCAGCGCCGGAACGATAATGGCGCCCCCACCAATCCCCAACAGTCCCGCCGCTATGCCCGACGCCACCCCCGTTACCAGCAGCCCGAGCACAAAGGGCCAATAGCTGGCCATAGCCGCCCAATCCATCAAGCATCCCCGATAATATGCAACACCACTTCGCGCCGATGCGGCCGCCTGCGGTGCTCGAACAGATACAGCCCCTGCCAGGTGCCAAACACCGGCTCGCCCTCGGCCACCGGAATGCCAATGGACGTCTGCGTCAGCGCTGCCTTGATATGGGCCGGCATATCGTCCGGCCCCTCGGCATTGTGCACCAGCCAGTCCATACCCTCGGGCACCAGGCGGGCAAAGAAGCCGTTCAGATCGGTCTGCACATCGCTGTCGGCATTTTCCTGGATCAGCAGCGAGCATGACGTGTGCCTGACATAAACGGTCAGCAGCCCCGTCGCGACGCCAGCCCCGCTGACAAAGTCCCGCACGGCATGGCTGATCTCATAGAGCCCCTGGCCCCGCGTCTCGATGGTCGTGGTTTCGATGGCTTGGTGCATGTTAAGTCCGGGACTAGCACGAAGACCGCATCATGGCCAACCACACCCGCCCAAATCATGCCATGATCTGCCGGGCACCTGTCGGGACGCAATTGTGGGAACGTATGCGCAAACCGCCGCGTTCTGGGCATTCCCGGGGAGGGGAACGGTATCGAGCGCCCGCTGTGAGCCATTCACACAGCGTTCAGAATGAACAGTGATGCTGGTGTCAAACGTCCACCCGATCAGTCGACGACAAGAAGGATAACAACAATGCGCCTCAGAAATTGGCTCCTGACCGGCTCAAGCTTGACGCTGCTCACCGCAGTGCCGCTTGCCGTTTTCGCCCAGGACGCGCCGCAACTGCCGCAGCAATGCGTCGACGCGGGCTTCACCACCATCGAGGAATGCATCGCCGCCCAGCCGGCCGCGCCCGCTGAAGCCGCGCCTGAGCCCGAGGCCGCACCAGAGCCAGCCCCGGCGCCCGAGCCTGCCCCGGCTCCAGAACCCGCACCCGAGCCCGAACCGGCTCCGCCGCCAGAACCCGCGCCCGCGCCAGAACCCGCACCACAGCCAGAGCCTGCTCCCGAAGCAGCCCCAGCCCCTGAAGTTGCGCCTGAGCCGGCGCCAGAACAGCCCGCACCGGCCCCCGAGCCCGCGGCCGAGCAGCCCGCGCCTGCTCCGGAGGCCGCGCCCGAACCAGCCCCTGCACCGGAGCCTGCTCCCGTCGAGCAGCCCGCTGCAGAGCCTGCTCCCGCCGAGCAGCCGGCGGCCGAACCCGCACCCGCCGAAGAACCAGCGCCAGCCCCGGTTGAAGCTCCCGTCCCTGCCGAGCAGCCTGCTCCCGCAGAAGCACCTGCGGAAACCCCGGCCGAACAACCAGCTCCGGTCGAAGCCCCCGCTCCTGCCGAGCAGCCTGCGCCGGAACAGCCCGCAGCTCAGGTCGATATCTCGGCCGATCTGCGCGCCCAGGTCGATATCTACAACGCCGCCGTTGCCGACCTGATGTCGGGTGGCGACGCCGCTGCGGCCCAGGCTCAGATCGATGGCGCCCGCAGCCAGATCGCTGCGCTCTGCGCCCAGGCTGGCAATAGCGATGTCGATGCGTGCCTGGCCACCTATGGCCTGTCCCTGCCTGCCGTGCCCGGCATCCAGCCTGCAGCACCGGCCGAGCAGCCCACCGCCCCGGCGGAACAGCCTGCGGTCAATCCGGCTCAGCCCCCCGCAGCCGAAACCCTGCCGGCCGAGCCCACCGAGGTCATCGAAACCCTGCCCGAGGGCATCACCCAGGAGCAGATTGCCCCGGTGCTCGATAGTGCCAAGGATGTCGAAGCCGCCCCGGCCGTAGAAGGCCAGCCCGCGGTCGAAGTCCAGCCAGTTCCGGAAACGCCCCCGGCCCCTCCTCCGGTTGACGACGCTGCCGCTCAGGCCGCCTTCGAAGTTCCCGAGGAAGCCGCTCTGCGCTCCGCCGTTCAGGAAGAAGGCCAGAAGGTCGAAATCCAGGCGCTGGAACCCCAGCAGGTGCCGCAGAACGTTACGATCATCAACCAGACCAACGTGACCAACAACATCGTCAACAACAATACGACGGTGAACAACACCACCAACAACACGCAGAACAACACGGTCATCAACCAGCAGAACAATACGCAGAACAACACCGTCATCCAGCAGGCCGGTTTCGGCGATGCCCTGACCCAGGTTATTCTGCAGATTGGCACCCAGCTGATCGTCAACACCCCCGGCCAGGACACGGATCGCTTCTATGATCCGGGTGCTGACGAGGTGTTCTACGAACAGCTGAGCCGCGGCCGTACTCGCGAAACTGTCACACGTCCCGATGGCAGCCAGATCGTCACTGTCCGCAACCGCAATGGCGATATCCTGCGCCGGTCGCGCTTCACCCCGGATGGCCGCGAATATGTGTTGGCCTATTTCGATGACCGCTATGACGATCAGCTGCTCGAATGGCGCGATCCGGGCCTCGATCTGCCCCCGCTCCGGCTCAATATCCCGGTGCAGGATTACGTGCTCGATTCCCGCTATGCCGACGAGGAACAGGTTGAAGTCTTCTTCCGCCAGCCGCCGGTCGAGCAGGTCGCCCGCCTCTATTCGATCGACGAGGTCAAGCGCTCCTCCCGTGTCCGTGACAGCGTGCGCAAGCTCGAAGTGGGTGGCCTGACCTTCGATACCGGTGCCGCCACCATCAGCCGCGACCAGGTCGGTGCCCTCTCCAACGTCGCCAATGGCATGTTACAGTTGCTCGCCGCCAATCCGGGTGAAACCTTCCTCATCGAAGGCCACACCGACGCGGTGGGTTCGGAAATCTCCAACCTGCAGCTCTCCGATCTGCGTGCAGCAACCGTGGCCCGCATCCTGACCGACTTCTACGGCGTGCCGCCGGAAAACCTGGCCACCCAGGGCTATGGCGAACGCTACCTCAAGATCCGCACCGAGCGTGCGGAGCGGGAGAACCGCCGCGTCACCATCCGCCGCATCACCCCGCTGATCACCGTTGCCAACAATTAGGCGCCGCCACAGCAAACACGGAGGCCGGGCACCAGCCCGGCCTTTTTTGTTACCACCTTGCCAGCGTCCCAAAATTCGCTATGGCTTCCCCGCCCATCGGAGCGCGACATGAAGCAGCTGGAACTCTTCCTCGAAAACATCATCCTGGCATCACGCTGGCTGCTGGTGATCTTCTATATCGGCCTCGGTCTGGCGCTGGCACTCTATGCCGTCACCTTTGCCGCCAAGCTCTGGGACTTCGCGTCCCACATGATGGGCATGGACGAGACCGAAACCATCCTCAAGGTCCTCAGCCTGATCGACGCGGCGCTGATCGCCAGCCTCGTCGTCATGGTGATCATTTCCGGCTACGAGAACTACGTCTCCCGCTTCGATGATGGCGGCGACGTGCACTGGCTCGGCCAGATCGATTCCGGCTCCCTCAAGATCAAGGTCGCCTCCACCATCGTGGCGATCTCCTCGATCCACCTGCTGCAGATCTTCCTCAACGTGCCGCAATACACCACCCAGAACATCATGTGGTACACCATCATCCACCTGGTCTTCGTGTTCTCGGCCCTGTTCCTGGCGCTGATCGACCGCATCTCGAAAAAGCCGGCCGGCAAGGAAAAATCGCCAGATTTGTGAAAAATAACTGACCAAGCGCGCTGAAAACTGTGCTCCGTCCGAATTTTTCTGATTACCAAACCCCTTGAATCGCCAGCACTATTCCGTCCGCCTCGCGGCTCGGAATAGCGTGATCACGCAAATGGGAACGAAAACAAAAAGCCCGCGTTTCATTGGTACGGTGAAACAAAGGAGCGAACTCATGGCTAACCCTGACCGCGATACCGTTTATACCAACGATGGCAACCGTACCGTTTATACGCGCGAGAGCAGCGGAACGGGCTGGTTCGTTGGCATCATCGTCGCCCTTGCGCTGCTGGCTATCGGCTACTTGGTCTTCTCGGCCAATTCGGGCCCGTCGACCCCAGCCGGTACCGCACCGACAACTGAAACCACGGCTCCCGCCCCCATGACGGAAGCACCCGCCGCCCCGGCCACAACTCCGGCACCGACTGATGCCGCCCCTGCGGCCGAACCGGCGACTCCGGCTCCTGCTGCCGAACCGGCCACTCCGGCCCCGGCAACTGATCCGGCAACGCCTGCCCCGGCGATGTAATAGTAATTGCTCTCATGCCCTCGGCCCTCCCTCCGATGGCATAAAAAAGGCCCCGGCACGTCCGGGGCCTTTCCCTTGCGCCTTGCGAGGGCCGCATTCGATGCCCATCTCCGTCCCCGAGACACCAACAAGGGAACGCCAATGTTCAACATCGATCAGATCGTCAAAGCCCTCCAGACCGACAAGAACACCCAGCGCACCGCCATAACGGGTGCCGCGGGCTTGGCTGCCGGCATGCTGCTCAGCGGCGGGGGGCTGGGCAAGCTGGCCGGCAATGCCGTCAAGATCGGCGCCGTAGCAGCCGTTGGCGGCCTCGCCTACAAGGCTTGGCAGAACTACCAGCAAAACCAGCCCGGCGCCGCGCCCGCCCAACAGCCGTCGCAGGATGCCTTCATTCCCGCTCCGACCGACCAGAATGCCCAGGAAGAACTCGGCAAATCCCTGGTGCGCGCCATGATCGCCGCCGCCAAGGCCGATGGCCGCATCGATGCCGATGAAAAGGAAGCCATCTTCACCAAGCTCGAAGGCATGTCCCTCAGCGCCGAGGAAAAGGCGTGGGTCTTCGACGAACTCTCCAGCCCCCTCGACATCAACGCCGTCGCTGCCCGCGCCGACACACCCGAGCACGCTACCGAAATCTACGCAGCCTCCCTCATCGCCATCACGGCCGACACCGCCGCCGAGCGCGCCTATCTCGATGCCCTGGCCAGCAAACTCAAGCTCGCTCCCGCCCTCGTCGCCGAAATCCACAAAGCCGCCGGCGAAAAAGACCCCGAACCCGTCCAGACCCCCGCATCGCCCTGGGCCTACACTCCGTCCGGCAGCAACGTCTAAGTCACAACCACCGCACTTACCCTCCCCCTTTGTGGGAGAGGGTAAGCGCCAGCCTTTCTTCCTTTTGGAAGCCCCCACGGACCGATCGACAGTCAGCTCAGGCTGAGTCGAAAATGGCGTTGTTCGAGAACCGGAGCGGAGCGTACTTAAGTACGTGAGCACGGGACGCGCAGAACATTGCCATTTGCAGGCTAGCCTCAGCTGAATGGCGATTGGTCCGCGCAGTTACACCCATGTGCGTTCTTGATCCCGCTACAACGGCAGGCCATGTGTGCTCCAACACAGGAGGCCATCATGGAACTCGGACTCTATTCCTTCGCCGAAAACACCCCCGACCCGCTCAATGGCGGCCGTCTGCAAAGTCCCGCCGAGCGCCTCAAGGACCTGCTTGAGGAAATCGAACTAGCCGACCAGCTCGGTCTGTCCTTCTACGGCCTGGGCGAACACCACCGCCCCGATTACACCGCCTCGGCCCCCGTCACCATCCTGGCCGCTGCTGCCGCCCGCACCAAGTCGATCCGCCTCTCCACCGCCGTAACGGTGCTGAGTTCGGAAGACCCGATCCGCGTCTACCAGCAATTCGCCACGCTCGATAATCTGAGCAATGGCCGCGCCGAGATCATGGCGGGCCGCGGCTCGTTCATCGAGAGCTTCCCGCTGTTTGGGCTCGACCTCAACGATTACGACGCGCTGTTCGAGGAAAAACTCGAAATGCTGCTCAAGATCCGCGAAGGCGGCAAGGTCACCTGGCCGGGCAGCGCCCACACCAAACCCATTCCCGGCATCGCCATCTATCCCGTGCCGGTCCAGCAACCGCTCCCGCTCTGGATCGCCGTCGGCGGCACGCCCAATTCGGTGGCCCGCGCCGCCTATTATGGCCTGCCCCTAATGATCGCCATCATCGGCGGCCAGCCGCGCCAGTTCGCCCCCTTGGTGGACTTCTATCGCGAAACCGCCGAAAAAACCGGCCGCGACCCCAAATCCCTGCCCGTCGGCATCAGCTCGCACGGCTTCATCGCCGCTGATAGCCAGGACGCCCGTGACATCGCCTTCCCCGCCCACAGCGAAGCCATGAGCCGCATCGGCAAGGAACGCGGCTGGCCGCCCACCACCCGCGCCCAGTTCGACGCTGGCGCCACCCCCAACGGCGCCTATTTCATGGGCTCGCCCCAGGAAGTCATCGACAAGATCCTGATGCAGCACGAATGGTTCAAACACGACCGCTTCGGCCTGCAATTCAGCGTCGGCACCCTGCCTCATGACAAGGTCATGAAAGCGATTGAGCTGTATGGGACCATCGTGAAGCCGGCAGTGGACAAGGCGCTGGGCAAGAGCTGAACCGACATTCGGAGGGCCCGATCTGCCCCCCTTTGCGGGGGAGTGTTCATCTTGGACTCGTACCACCCACGATGTCATTCCCGCGAAAGCGGGAACCTCTGTTTGCTTAGGCCCGCATCCCGGAACGGAGGTTCCCGCTTTCGCGGGAATGACACCGCATTCTTGAACGCGTCCGGAGTGAACACTGCCCTGCGGGGAGGGAAGCGAGATAGGACTTAGTTGGGGTATGCTTCCGCATACACGATACCCTCGGTTCATATGCCCCGAAACCTACTCGGCGGGTGTGCCAGACCAGTCATGCTGCGCACGTGGTTCGGGCAATAGTCGCCGGATCAGTGCCGCCATGGGATGCGGCCGCGTGGGGCTATGCTTGTCGCCCTCCCGGCGGCGCGCCGCCGCTATTTCGGTCTCCACATCGGGATGAACACAAGCCTCGCGGGTAATATTCTCGAAATGGAACGGTGCGGGAATCATCTTTCATCTCCCGGTTGGGGTTACTTCCAATTGTCGATCAGCACGTCATGGGGATGCGGCTGGCCCTTGCCCGTCTCGATCAGGGCCTTGAGGCTCATCAAAAAGCTTCCCCACTTGGTGCTGCAGTGGTGCATGAACTCCACCGGCTCCTTCCAGCCCATATGCTTGAACAGGACGATGGCGTAGTCGTCCTCCTGCTTAAGATCGAAACTGATCCTGGTACCGATCCACTCGGCCGGCCCGTCGATCACCTCCCAGAGCACCCGCTTGCCCGGGTCAAGCTCGAGCACCTTCATGTCGAAGCCGCCCGAGGCGCCGAAGCGGAACCGCAATTCGCCCCCGATTTCGGTCTGCCCCTGCGTGTCGCTCGTCCACCAGCCGGCAAGGCCGTCAATAGTGTTGAGCGCCGCATAGGCTTCCTGGGTGGAAGCAGACTTGATACCAATCCTGTGCAGAATATCCGGCATTGCAATTCTCCTGTGCTTGGCCGTTTCGATGCGACGAGACTAGGATCGGAACGGCCAGGGGTGGGAGTTACAAGTGTGGCGGGATTTCAATGGACGCCCTGATCGCAGCCGCAGCGCGGGCGCTGGCGACCGGTGACGTCCTGGGCGCTCTGAACCGCGTGGCCCTGCGCGATGACGCCCCGGCGCTGGCCCTGCGCGGCATCGCCATGGCGCAATTGGGCGACTTTCCCCGCGCCAAAACACTGCTGAAAAGCGCGGCCCGCGCCTTCGGTCCCGGCGAAGCCATCGCTCGGGCCCGCTGCACTGTCGCCGAAGCCGAAATCGCCTTCGTATCACGCGATCTGGGGTGGCCCGAAGCCACTCTCGCCAAGGCCCGCACAACGCTTGAGGCTCGCGGCGACCACATCAATGCCACCCACGCCCTCCACCTCGAGGTGCGCCGCCTGCTGCTGCTCGGCCGCCTGGACGATGCCGAACGCCAACTGGGAGGGCTTGCTCAGCCGCCACTACCGCCCGCCCTCATCGCCGCCCACGAAATGATCATCGCCGGCATCGCCATGCGGCGCCTGCAGGCAGCCGCAGCACGTGCCGCCCTGGCCCGCGCGTATCTTGCCGCTCGCCAGTCAGGCATTGCAGCGCTCCTGGCCGAAGTCGACAACGCCTCCGCCATGCTGGACGCTCCAGCCGCCCGCCTGATTGCCCACAACGAGCAGCGCATCCTGCGCATCGATGAAATCGAAACCCTGCTGGCCTCGGATGCCCTGATCGTCGATGCCAGCCGCAATGTGGTGCGCGGCCCGCAGAGTGTGATTTCCCTTGCCACCCGCCCGGTGCTCTTCGCGCTGGCCCGCACGCTGGCTGAAGCCTGGCCGCACGACGTCGCCCGGGACGTGCTGCTCATCCGCGCCTTTGGCGCTCGGCATGCCGATGAATCCCACCGCGCCCGCCTGCGGGTCGAAATCGGCCGCCTGCGCGCCCTGCTCCGCCCCTCGGCCGGTGTGATCGCGACCAAAAACGGCTTCCTGCTAAAGCCGGCTCAAAAGCGCGATGTCATCCTGCTGGCGCCGCCCCTCGAAGAGCGCCACGCTGCAATCCTCGCTTTGCTTGCCGATGGCGAGGCCTGGTCCAGCTCCGCCCTGGCAATCGCGCTCGGCGCCAGTGCCCGCACCGTGCAGCGCGCGCTTGAAGAACTGGCAGCGGCCGGCAAAGTGCAATCGTTCGGCCGCGGCCGGGCGCTACGCTGGATCACGCCATCCATTCCCGGTTTCCCGACAATCTTGTTACTCCCAGGCCCGTTGCCCGGCGGTTAGGTTTGGCCAGGCACAACGCAATGAGACAGCATCATGAAAACCTCTACCGCCGAGATCCTGAGCGAGTACGGCCCCTATCCAGGCATCAATGACGTCAACGGCGTAACCTTTGACGGCCAAAACGTCTGGTTCGCCTCGGGTGACAAGATCAATGCCGTCGATCCCGATAGCGGCGCCCCGGTCCGCTCGATCGGCGCTGACGCCTATGCCGGAACCGCCTTCGATGGCCAGCATATCTTCCAGGTTGCCGAAAACCGCATCGACAAGATCGATCCTGCCACTGGCCGCGTCCTCGCCTCCATTCCGGCGCCGGGCGGCGGTCACGATTCCGGCCTGGCCTGGGCCGAAGGCACGCTCTGGGTTGGGGAATATCGCGGCCGCAAGATCCACCAGATCGATCCGGAAACCGGCACCGTCCTGCGCACGATCGAATCCAACCGCTTCGTCACCGGCGTCACCTGGGCCGATGGCGAGCTCTGGCACGCCACCTGGCAGGACGACAAAAGCGAGTTGCGCCACATCGACCGGCACACCGGCGAAGTGCTGGAAATCCTGGAAATGCCGGACGGAATGGGTGTTTCCGGCCTTGAATCCGACGGCGCCGACCGCTTCTTCTGCGGCGGCGGCAGCAGCGGCAAACTCCGCGCCGTCCGCCGTCCCGAACGCGCCAAGGTATCGGCCGGCTAGAATTCTACATCTATGGCGTCAGGCGAAGGCTTTCAGCCAACTGCCTGATCGCCAAAGTCGAGCCCTCGTCATCAAGCCCGGCATTATAGCTGCACCGCAGCATGGCCACGCCCTTAGCGTCTGGCCACAGCATCAGGTCGGCGGCCAGCGTACCGGCCTTGGCCTGCATCTGATAATGCGCCAGGACCCAATCGGCCCCGCCAAAAGGCACAATGGCCGGCCCATCGGACCGCTTGCCATCGACGATTTTTTCCGCCCCACTCAGCCCCGCGCGGTCGCTGGAAATCCGGGCCAGCAGGGAAAAATCCATCTGGCCCCACGGCACGATTGCCTCGTCGGCCATCTCTTCAATGGGAACCGGCTCACGGTTCGGCACAATCTCATGCACGCAAATCAACTGCGTCTGGGCGCAGGCCTCCCCGCAGGCATAGCGCATCGAGCCGTCAGGTTCGGCTTTCGCCTGCCAAAGGTCGGACACGGCCAATGCGGGAGCCGGCGCGCTCATCAGCGCACCCCCGACCACCATGAGCAAGACCCTGCTGAACACTACTTGCCCGAGCGTTTGATCGACTTGATCTGCAGCGGCGGCAGGCCGGACTTTTCCGAGATCGCCCGATCCTGCTCCATAATGGCGGAACGAGCCGGTTCGTCGCCATCCAGCCCACCCAGCAGATTGGCATCCACCTTGCGGTTGGAACGCTGGCTGCCGTCTTCATAGACGACATCGAACATCACGAATTCATTACGCGCGGTTGGCTTCTTGGCCATGATTGTAACTCCTGAAAGCAAACGCGCGGCCATCGCCGAATGGCGGGCCGCCCGTTGTAAAAACTGTTGTAGAGGCAGCGGCTAGCTGAAGATGCGCTCGCCCTGCTCGTCGATGATCTGCCGGCCCTTGTTGAAGGCCAGTGCCACCAGGTCATCCTTGGAACTCATGCGGTCGGCCCGCACGAAGCGGTAGGTCTTGAGCTCGCCGCCAACGCTCTTTTCGATGATCCCGGCCAGCTGCAATTCGCTGCCCGCCCGCATTTCGATAGCCTTGATCAGAAAGTCCTTATAGCCCTCTTCGCCCAGCACTTTGTCGCCGGCCGGCGCGCTCTCGCTGCTGCTGCCACCACCGAAAAGCTTCTTCAAAAACGACATAGTGGGCTCTCCCTATTCTTGTCTGTGGGTTGTGTAACCAACCCTAGCGCCTGCGCCGCACCGGCAAAGGCAATATCAACTCGCCGCGTTTTTCCATTTCCTCGCGCAGCCAGAGCGGGGAAATGTCGAAATGGTTCGGCCAGGTCGGCACGCCATTGGCCAGCTCGACCATGCCAAAAAACCGCCGCTCCCGCAAAGGCTCCGTCCCCTCGCCGCGCTCCCCGATCATGCTCGCCGCATCAAACGTGCCGCTCGACCCATCGGAAAAGCTCACCACCAGCTTGAACGGCACAATGGCGCGGATGGAGGTGACCTTGAGGCGGGGGGTGGTGCGTCCACTACCAAACTCACAGCACCCAGACGCCGTGCTTTTTAATCTCGTCATACATCGCGTCGGGCGCCAGATCGAGATTGCCTGGCCACGTCACCGCGCCATAGTCCACATGTGCCTTGGCGAAAATATCCCCATCGCGCAGGACAGCAAAAACGCCAGCGTCGTTCGCGTGTACCAGGTTAAACGCGTCCACGATGCCTGATACCCCGTCGACAAATGTCACTTCCAGCCGAAAATTGGGCAAGGCACGCACACTCGCGACCCGCCAGGGCACAGAGAATTTCGGAGCGCTTTCCTCTAGGCCAGCGGGTCGATTCTGTTCGGCATTTGACGAGATCGGCATAATTCCCAATCCTCTTCCAGCTCGGCGCGATGTTGGCTCGCCCATTCAATGACCAGGTTCATTGCCCGGCCCGGCAAATGTCCCCTCAGGACTGTAAGTCCCTCAAGGCCGATCACCGCTTCATCATCACCATATAGGGCATGAAAGTGCGGGGGAGCGTGGTCGTTCCAAAACATCTGGATGACGATGCCATAAAATCGCGAGATCGTTGGCATCGTCCTCGCGCCCTAATTATCCAAAAAGCTCCGCAGCTTGCGGCTCCTGCTGGGGTGCTTGAGCTTGCGCAGGGCTTTGGCCTCGATCTGGCGGATGCGTTCGCGGGTCACCGAGAACTGCTGGCCGACTTCCTCGAGCGTGTGATCGGTGTTCATGCCGATGCCGAAGCGCATGCGCAGCACGCGTTCCTCGCGCGGCGTCAGCGACGCCAGCACGCGGGTCGTGGTCTCGCGCAGATTGGACTGGATCGCCGCGTCGATCGGCTGGATCGCATTCACGTCCTGGATGAAATCGCCGAGGTTGGAATCTTCCTCGTCGCCGATGGGCGTTTCGAGCGAGATCGGCTCCTTGGCGATCTTGAGCACCTTGCGAACCTTGTCCAAGGGCATCTGCAGCTTCTCGCTGAGCTCCTCCGGCGTCGGCTCGCGACCGATTTCATGCAGCATCTGGCGGCTGGTCCGGACGATCTTGTTGATCGTCTCGATCATGTGCACCGGAATACGAATGGTGCGCGCCTGATCGGCGATCGAACGGGTGATCGCCTGGCGAATCCACCAGGTCGCATAGGTCGAGAACTTGTAGCCGCGGCGATATTCGAACTTATCGACGGCCTTCATCAGCCCGATATTGCCTTCCTGGATCAGATCGAGGAATTGGAGGCCGCGATTGGTGTACTTCTTGGCAATCGAGATCACAAGGCGAAGATTGGCTTCCACCATTTCCTTCTTGGCGATGGCAGCTTCGCGTTCGCCCTTTTGCACCTTGTGCACGATGCGGCGATATTCGCCGATATTGAGGCCCGCTTCGGTCGCCAGCGTCGCGACGTCACCACGGATTTCGTGGATCGTGTCGGCTTCGCGCTTGGCAAATTCCGCCCAGCCCTTGCCTTCGAAGCTGGCAAGCTCGGTTTCCCAGGCCGGGTTCACTTCCTGGCCGTAATAGTTCTCGAGGAACTTCTCGCGCTTGACGCCATAGCTTTCGGCCAGGCGCAGCAGGCGCCCTTCCAGCTTCACCAGGCGCTTGTTGATGTCGTAGAGCTGCTCGACCAGGTTTTCGATACGGCCGGCATTGAGCGACAGCGACTTGACGTCCGCAATCACTTCGCCGCGGAACGCCTCGATCTTCTTGCGGTCGGCATCGGACACCGTGGCGCTGCGGTCCTCGGCGTGGCGATCCTGGATTTCGCGCATCTGCCCATAGGCATTGGCGATACGATCGAACGTCTCCACCACCTGCGGCTTGAGCTCGGCTTCCATGGCCGACAGCGACAGCGCGTTCTCGAATTCGTCGTCTTCTTCCTCGACCGGGTCCTGCGGGGCCTGCGGCTCCTCGGGCACGTAATCGTCATCCTCGCCGGACGACGCGCGCTTGGGCGCCGGAGCCGGCTTGGGCTTTTCGGCCACCACTTCCGGCTTGGGCTGCAGATAAGCCTGCGACATATCGGGCGCCGCCTGCTTGGCATCGGGGCCGGCATAGGTGGCTTCGAGATCGATAATATCGCGCAGCAGGATTTCGCCCTGGGCGAGCTGTTCGCGCCAGATGATGATGGCCTGGAAGGTCAGTGGGCTCTCGCACAGGCCTTCGATCATGGTCTCGCGACCGGCCTCGATGCGCTTGGCGATGGCGATTTCGCCTTCGCGGCTGAGCAGTTCCACCGAGCCCATTTCGCGCAGATACATGCGCACCGGGTCATCGGTGCGGTCAGCGCCGGCCTTGGTGTTCGAGGTGGTGGAAACGGCCGTGCTGGAAGAGGAGGTGGCCACTTCCTGGCCTTGGTCTTCCTCGTCCTTTTCGACTTCGGTCTCTTCGACCTCGTCTTCATCCACGACATTGATGCCCATGTCCGAGAACATGGACATGAAGTCCTCGATCTGCTCGGAGGACACTTCCTCCGATGGCATGACCGCGTTCAGTTCTTCATAGGTGACGTAGCCGCGCTTCTTGGCGACCTTGATCAGCTTTTTTACGGCGGCATCGGAAAGGTCGAGTAGCGGGCTGTCGTTCGTCGCCTCTGGGGCGCCGGCTTCCGGCTTCTCGGTTTCCTTGGTGGTCTTGGTAGCTGCCTTGGTGGCCATCTGGTACTCCGTCGGGACCCGTCAGCGCCCGGGTTCCGCTAAGGCTTTAAGTGGTGACACCTCAAGGCAAGGTAAAGGTTTGGTAACCCAAGCGTTAACTTTCGCCTGAATACCCGGCTCGCGTCGAAAAATTTTGCGTAGTGCCATACGCAAAATCGCGCGAACTCGCCGGTTTTCAGAGTTGCCTCTAAAAACTGCGTGTCGCGCGCCCCGATAACGAGCCAAACCCTTCGATCAATGCCTCTGTGCCATCGACAGTCGTAATTTGGTTCTTGATGTCCCGCAGCCTTTCAAAGGTTTCTTCGCTCGGGTCTTCGCCCAGCGCCGCTTCGGCTGCCTTGAGTTCCCTATTTAGCTGAACTTTCTTGTTATGCAAGGCCAGCGCGTGACTCAATCCGATCTCGGTGTCTACTTGCGCGATCTCCGAAGAGATTTGCCACACCCCCTGGGCGCGCAATAATTCGGCCATCCGATCCAGCGCAGGTCCATGGCCCCGCACGCCTAATGCCGCTCCCAGGTCATCTGAAGATATGTCGTGATGGCGCACCACAAGGCTCAAAATCTCGCCCATCACTTTTTGCGCGGCAGGCGTGTCAAAATCCAGCGCCGCCAGGATTTCGAACTTGTCGTCGACCAATCCGGGATGATTGACCAGACTCAATATGATCGCCGCCTCGCGCGGCGTCGCATCCGGCCCCGCACCGGGCTTCAGCAGCCGCGAATTGCGCAACGTGTCCGACACGACCAGCCGCGGCGTGCCGCGCCCGGGATAGCCATAAGCCCCGCTCTGCCCATAATTGCGGCCCTGCCCATAGGCCGGCCGTCCACCACGCGGCTCGAACCGCCCCTGCCGCGACGGCGTGAAAAACGCCTTGAGTTTTTCGTCGAACGCCTGGGCATAGTGAAACCGCACCGAGCTGTCCTGGATCGAATTGGCCCGCTCGCGCAACCGCGCCTGCAAAGCCGCGCGTTCTTCGGGCGCCTCCGGCACGAGGCCACCCGTTTCCATGCTCCAGATCACGTCCGACAAGCTGCGCGCCCGGTCGATCACATCGGCAAAGGCCTGCCGCCCCTGCGCCTTGATCAGATCGTCGGGGTCCAGCCCCTCGGGCAAGGTCGCGATCTTGACCGTCTGCCCGGGTTTGAGATGCGGCATCACGATATCGGCTGCCCGCTCGGCGGCCTTGAGCCCCGCCTTGTCGCCGTCAAAGCACAGCACGGGCACATCGCTCATGCGCCACAGCAACTGCAGATGCTCCTCGGTCAGCGCCGTGCCGAGTGGCGCCACCGTGCCCTCAAACCCGGCCGACACCGCGGCGATCACGTCGAGATAGCCTTCGACAACGATCACCGTCTTGCCATCGCGCGCCGCCTGCCGCGCCGCCTGGCCATTATAGAGCGTCTGCCGCTTGTGAAAAAGCTCAGTCTCGGGCGAGTTCAAGTACTTCGCCGGCACATCGGCCGACAGCGCCCGCCCGCCAAACGCGATCACCCGGCCGCGGAAATCCATGATCGGGAACATCACGCGATTGCGGAACCGGTCATAGGGCAGCGGATCGCCCTCACGCGTCGCCACCATGCCGGTGTCGATCATGTCCTGCGCCGATACGCCATTGGCCGCCAGATGTTCCTTGAGTCCATTGCGGCTATCGGGCGCAAAGCCGATGCGGAACCGCGTCTGGCTCTGCGCCGAGACGCCGCGCTCGAGCAGATAGCCCCGCGCCCGCGCGCCGATATTATGCGCCAGCGCCGCCTCGAAATATTTCGTGGCCAGCTCCATCACATCGGTCAGGCTCTTGCGCTCGGCCTCGCGCTTTTCCTGCCGTTCGTCGCGCGCCGGCATGGGCACCCCGGCCATTCCGGCCAGCTTTTCTACCGCCTCAGGAAAGCTCATCCCGGCCTTTTCGATCAAAAACCGGAAATGATCGCCCGAAACCCCACAGCCAAAGCAATGATAGATGCCGCGCCGGTCATCGGCATGAAAACTGGGGCTCTTCTCGCCATGGAACGGGCAACAGGCCCACATGTCCCCCTTGCCCGGCTGGCTCTTGCGCTTGTCCCACATGACATGCTCGCCCACCACCTGCGTAATCGGCAGGCGCTGACGGATCTCATCGAGGAACTGATCGGAAAAGCGCATCAGGAGTAAGTAGGCATTTCCTCACGCCAAGTCATCCCACCGGTCCGGCTTATCCCCCTTATCCACGCGCCGGACGAAGACCCATAGCCGTTCCCGAACTAATATCCCCGCATCACCAGCCGCACGCTTTTGCCACCTTGAACATTGACCCGTTCGAGGATGGGAAACTGGTTGAACGACACCTCGCTGGGCAGGTGGATCATCGCGACGACGTAATATTCCCCGTCCGCCACATGGTCAAAACTGAACGACCCGCCCGAGCTGGCAACAGTCTTGCGCATATATTGCTCATAAAGCGGATCGGCGTCAGGCACCCGCACACCCCAGCGCAACTGGTTGCGATTGCCGTACAGCGCCACGATGCGCTCGTCCGCATAGGCCGTCCGCGGAATGAGGAACACATCCGTGCCCACGGCGCGCAATAGCTTGCCATTGTTACGACGCACAAAGGCTTGTCCGCTGACTTTGGCCCGCCCGCTGGCATTGATGAATGAAGCGGCCTGAGCATCGAACGAAGCCATCAATACCACTGGCGCACGGGCCGCGACGCAGCCGGAAACGACTGCGATGACAACCAGCATAGTAGCCAGGCGAACCAAAGCACGACGCCAACCCAATCCGACCATGATCCCCGCCCCGCTACATGTTCACGTTATGTACTCATGACATGTCAACCGAGTCAAGTGAGGCACGACGACGCGAGCCGAGTTCGATATCATGCACCGGATCGCACCCAATCAGACCTTCGGACCACCCCTTGGCCCCCAATAACAAATTCCCGCTCCGCACCCTGCTCGCCCTCACCACCATCCCCGCCCTGCTGGTCGGCGGCCTGCTCTGGTATGCGTCAAGCCTGCTGCCCTCCTGCCAAACGACCCAGCACGCCCGCCTGCCCTCCCCCGACAGCGCCTTTGATCTGGTCATCTTCTCCCGCGACTGCGGCGCCACCACCGGCGCCAATACCCAGGCCGCGCTCATCCCCAATGGCGATAGTCTGCCCGACGATGCCGCCAGCTTCCCCTCCATCGGCGCCAGCGCTGACCTCGCCCCACGCTGGACTGGCCCCACCAGCATCACCCTCACCATTCCGCCCGCTGCGCAGATCTACCGCCGGGACGACAGCGTTGCCGGCATTGCCGTGATCTATCGCTGAGCGGCAACCGCAAGCCGCCGGCCACGTTGAGCTGGCATGACCGCGACCATCGCCGAAACCATCACCAAGCCGCTCCCCAAGAATTATCGCCGCCGCTGGCGCCGCGTCATCTGGCGCACCATCAAGTCCATGACCCAGATGGACACCTCGATGCGCTGCGCTGGCGTCGCCTATTTTGGCTTCCTGTCGCTGTTCCCCGCCGTCGCCACCCTGGTGCTGCTGATTGGCCTGTTCGCCCAGCCGGTCTTCCTCGCCAACATGGTCGATCGCCTCGAGGGGTTAATCCCCGAGGTCGCCTTGCAGGTCTTGGCCGGCCAATTGGTCGTATTGCTGGAACAGCCACGCGCCGGCCTGGGCCTGGGCCTGTTGCTCTCGCTCAGCATCGCCATCTGGAGCGGCTCACGCGGCGTGGCCGCCTTGATGTTCGCCACCTCCCGCGCCCGTGCCGAGCCGGAAAAGCGTGGCCTCGTCGCCACCATCGCCATCTCCATGCTCACCACATTGCTGGCCGGCGTGGCCATGATCGTCGTGCTGGCGCTGGTCGCCATCGTGCCGGCGGTATTCGGCGCGCTGCCCTGGCTGGGCACAAATCAAATGCTGCTGCTCTTGCTGCGCTGGCCGGTGCTGCTGGTCTTCGGCGTGCTGCTGATCGCCGCTTTTTACCGCTTCGCGCCCGATCGGCGCGCCAAGCGGGGCCGCTGGATTTGGCCCGGCGCCATCATCGCCACCCTGCTCTGGCTCGCCGTCTGCGCGCTCTTCTCGTTCTATGTCGAACGCATCGGCAATTTCGAAGCCAGCTTCGGCTCGCTGGCCACCGCCATCGTGCTGCTGCTCTGGATGTATAATTCCGCGCTCATCGTCGTGCTCGGCGCTACCATCAACGCCGAGCTGGAACGCGAAACCCTGGCCGAACGGGCTCTGGCCCGTTAGGGCCTAGGCCGTCTTACTCCGCTGATACAACCGCCACGCCCAGCCAAACAGGCCAAACGAGAAGAACACCAGCAAGACCCCGCCCAGGATCACTCCGATCGAGGCGCTGAGCAGCGGGAAAAACAGGAAGACCAACCCGAGCAGCACATAGGACGCGCCCGACAGCACCACCGGCCAGATCCGCGCATAAAGCTCGCGCTCCCGCGTCACCACCACGATCTGCATCACGCCCACCACCAGCGCGGCGATGCCCACCAGCGTCGACATGAAGGTCACGGTCAGAATAGTCGCAATCAGCGGGCTGATCAGGATCAGCACGCCCAGGATCAGCGACAGCGCATTGGCCGCCACGTCAAACCAGTAATTGCCGCTCTTGCCGCCGCCAAAGGTCAGGCTCCATAGCCCCAGCGCGCCATCGATGATCAACAAAATACCGCCCGCCAGCACCAGCACGGTCAGTGCCTGCGCCGGCCAGATGATCGCATAAAGCCCCGCCAGCAGCATGAGCAAGCCACGCAGGCCCGTCGCAAAGGCAAACCGTCTTTTCGTATCAGCCGAAACCGTCATCGCAACCTCCAACCAGCGGACTCGCCCGCCTTGTCCCACCGGAAGTCTAGCGCGATCATCAGGTTACGACTAGCTACCATCCCTTAGCCAACAAGCCGGGCCTCCAATGGCGCGTCCTGCCGATATCCCGCGAAATAATGCCCGCCATGCCGCGCCAATTCCGCATCGGTCAGGGTAAGCAATGGGGCGCTGTTCCCCGCAAAGGCCTGCTCAAAGGCCCGGTCGAAGGCCTCAGCCAGCCCGACATCGAGCTGGCCCAGGAGCCGCGGCGCCCATTTGCCATTGCCCGTCCATGCGCCGCGTCCAAGCAGCATCAGATCGGCCAACTGTTGGTATAAATGCGTGGCAATCGCCCGGATTTCGGCCGCGGGCCGGTCCCCGCGCAAATCGTCCGCCAGGTCGCTCACCAGATATCGCATTCGGTCATAGCCCGCCCCCGCCAGCGGCGTGGGCCCGCGGGCAAGGATAGCGGCGGCCTCCGTCTGAATGACCCGCGCCAGATTACCGTCAGCACCAATGATCCTCCCCGTGGCCACCGTATGCGCCATGATGGGACGGCCGTTTTTCACGTCCTGCTCGAAAAAGTAGGCGAGCGTCTGCCGATCATGCACAAAGGCTTCCACCGGAAACTCATCCTCCACGAAGGATTCCCGCCACGCCCTTTCGAGCCGGGGAAACACCACGACCAGGTCGATATCGGAGGCAAGCGTGCCTGCTCCGCGCATGATCGAGCCGGATACGAAAGCCAGGGCGGCGCCGGCAAAACGGCTCGTCAGGGACTTGCGTGCGGCTACAAGGGCACGCTCGGCAATGCTGCTTGGATCATTTTTGGACATAGTCGCATCCTCAAAAAAGCGGATACGTCCGGGCACAAAAAACCCCGCTCGTATCCGGCGGGGTTGGTTCGAAGTCTATGAACAGGAATTAGTTCATGCGCCGACCAGCCACCGCGGATGGGTGGTGGTGGAAGCGGTTGCGCTGCGCGAAATCTTGTTCATGAGAACAAAGCTACCGCGCAACGGCTAAACCGTCAATTTCCATGCTTCCGGCCACAAAAACTAAACCCCATCCCGCATTTTGTCGGTTGCCCAGGCGCCAGGCCTGTGGTTTCTGCCCAGCTCAATCGAGGCCCGCTGCGGCGGTTTTTGTCATGTCCCTACCCCTTATTGCCCTGTTCCTTGCCGCTTTCGCATTCGGCACGGCCGAATTCGTCATTGCCGGCGTCTTGCCCGAAGTAGCGAGCGGCCTGGGCGTCACCATTCCCATCGCCGGCTATCTGGTCACCGGTTACGCCATCGGCATCGCCATTGGCGGCCCGCTCCTGGCCGTCGCCACCAAGAAACTCTCGCGCAAAACGCTGATCATCCTGCTCGGCAGCGTCTTTACGCTGGGCCAGACGCTCTGCGCCATCGCGCCCAGTTTCGAGCTACTGATGGTGGCGCGTGTGCTGGTCTCGGTCGTGCACGGCACCTATTTCGGCATCGCCGCCATCGTCGCGGTCAATCTCGTGTCCGATGACAAGCGCGGCTTTGCCGTGGCGCTGATCCTCTCCGGCCTCACTGTGTCCAACATCCTGGGCGTACCCGGCGGCACCGCCATCGGCAATGCCTTTGGCTGGCGCGCCACCTTCTGGGCCGTCGGCGCGCTGGGCCTCATCGCCACCGTAGTCACTGCGCTCTTCCTGCCTGCCAAAGCCGGCAACACCGCCACCAGCGGCAGTTTCCTGCGCGAATTCAAGGCGCTGGGCCGCCAGCAGATCATCACCTCCCTGCTCATCGTCATCCTAGTGATGATCGGCCAATATAGCCTTTTCACCTATATTGCCCCGCTCCTGCTCGAGGTCACCGGGCTCGATCAGGCGGTGCTGCCCTGGGTGCTGCTGCTCTATGGCGTGGGTTCCACCATTGGCGTGTTCATCGGCGGGCGCCTCGCCGATTGGAAGCTGATGCCCTCGCTCATCGTCATCCTGGGCCTGCAGGCGGCCATGTTCACCACGCTGCATTTCGTCAGCCCCTTTCCCATCGTCATGGCCATTGCCGTCATCGCCTGGGGCGGGGTGAACTTCGCCTTCGGCTCTCCGGTGCAGTCGCGCGTGCTCGCCTGGGCCGCCGACGCGCCCAATCTGGCCTCGGCGCTCATTCCCACCGGCTTCAATATCGGCATCGCCATTGCCGCCATACTGGGCGCCACCCTGCTCGAAAACGGCTTCGGCTATCAGAACCTGCCGCTGATCGGCACCGTCGCCCTGCTATTGGCCGTCCTTGTCGCCGTCTTTTCCTATGCCTGGGAACTGCGCACCGGCGCCACCCCGCCGGTTCCAGCGGGGGCCTGACCGATGCGAACATCCGCAACAGTTCTGGGCGTCTGCGTGGCCGGAATGATGGCGCCTGCCATGGGGCAGGAGCAAGCCGGCTGGGTCGAGCAGAAATGCCGCGCCTATGAGGCGGCCTGGGCACAGGCTTTGGAGACCCATGGCAGCGAGCAGATGAACTACGCCTTCATTGCCGGCAACGAGAATTTCATTGCCGGCGGCTGCACCACGCCGGCCGACATCTGCCCGCGCTCAAATCAGGAAATCGAGATTGCCAACGCGCTGACCCTCGCCCTGATGAATGCCGGCACGGCCAGCACGTTCCTGCCCTTCAAATGTCCCGCCCCACCATCGGGCGCCGGCGCCTGGCAAGGCCCCGGCCTCTAGGACCGATAACCCTCTGGTGACCATACCTTAATCCTGTCGGCGGCATAGTCGCGCCAAACCGGTACAAGTGGCCGGACGGTTTGGGACGCGTCGATGATTCTCGATCAGATTTCTTTCCTGACGGCCATCGGCTTTTCCAGCGCGGCGCTCACAGTCACCCTGCTGGTCAGCTGGATGGTGTCGCGCAAGGACGGCTATTTGCTGAGCTGGTCCATCGGCATGGCCCTAATCGTCTTCGGCGTCATCGCCTATAGCATGCTCGACCAATACGTGCCGGCCGTGCAGCTCATGTCCTTTGCCCTGCTCATGGCGGGCTTCACTTTCATCTATGCCGGCGCCGTCCAGTTCCGCACCGGCACGATTTCCATCCCCAAAGTCTTCGCCTTGGGCTCGTCCACCATCGGCGTCACCAGCATCATCTTTGCGCTGAACTATTCCGGCATCGCCACCGCCACTGCCAATTTCGGCATTGCCCAGCTTCTGGCGCTGGCCGCCTATGAATATTGGCTGGGTCGCAAGGAAGCGCCCTTGCCGCTGGCCCTCAATGCAGCGCTCTACGCGATCAGCGCTTTGTCCTTCGCGCTCTGCGGCCTGGTGCTGCTGGTCAATGGCCAGTTCGTGCTGATCGCCCGTCCGCAAAACTGGGCCGAGGACATCAATTCCATAGTAGCCATCGTCGGCCTCACCGGCATTGGCGCGTTGTCGCTGACGCTCAACCATTCCCGCGCGGCGCGCCAGCATCGCAGCGAGGCGATGACCGACGCGCTGACCGGCCTGCTCAACCGCCGCGCCCTGTTCGATGCTCATGGCACCAGCCGGCTCGAGCCGGGCGCCGCCGTCATCATGTTCGATCTCGATCACTTCAAAGCCATCAACGACCGTCTGGGCCACGCCGTGGGCGATTGCGTCTTGCAGGATTTCGCCGCCCTGATCCGCGACGGCATCCGCCCCACCGACGCTGCCGCCAGGCTGGGCGGCGAGGAATTCTGCGTGGTGCTGACCGGCCTGCCGCAACGCTCGGCCGCCGCCGTGGCCGAACGGATCCGCGCTGCGCAGGAACTGGCCGGCATCGCCATCGAAGCCACGGTCAGCGCCGGCGTTGCCATCAGCGGGGTCGATGGCGACACCTTCGAAACCCTGCTCCGCGACGCCGACGAAGCCCTCTACAAAGCCAAATCCGCCGGCCGCAACCGCATCCACGCCCCCGGCCCGAGATTGGTGGCGTAAGGGGCACTGCCCCCGCAACCACCATTCTCCCCCACCACGATGTCATTCCCGCGAAAGCGGGAACCTCCGTTTAGTATTCCCAAAGACCTGAGCTTGTCGAACCACGAGGTCGAGCGATTGGAGGCCAGGGTGCCACGACCTCGTCCTTCGACAAGCTCAGGATGAGGTCTACTGGGAGGACTTACTCATCACAGTAAAAGTCGCGGTCTCGGGAGCCCCCTAAACCGACAACGCCGCCTTCACCTTCCCACTGGCCCGGCCAAAATCGATCCGCCCCGGATAATCCGCCTTCAACTGCGCAATCACCTTGCCCATATCTTTCGCGCCCACCGCCCCAGTCGTCGCGATCGCCGCCTGAATGGCCGCCTCCACTTCATCCTCGCTCAACCCCTTGGGCAGGAACTCGTTGAGGATATCGATCTCTTCCTTTTCCACCGTCGCCAGATCCGCGCGTCCGGCCTGCGCATAAATGGCAAAGCTCTCTTCGCGCTGCTTCACCATCTTTTGTACGATGGACAGGATTTCCTCATTGGTCGCCGGCCCGCGATTCTCCTGCCGGATGGCAATATCCTTGTCCTTGATCGCCGCATTGATGGCGCGCAGTGTCGCCGTCCGCCGCAGATCGCGCGCCTTGAGAGCGGTCTTAAGTCCTTCGCTGATCTCTTCGCGCATGGGTTTTGTTCCTCTTGCTATGCGTTTTTCGTGGTCCATATAGGCACAATAAGCGCCTCGCGCCACTTGCGCTGCCGCGCTTGGGCTTCTAATACGAGGCCTCAATCGACATCATTAAGCGCAGCCCGGAAAAGTTACCCAACTTTGGCGGATGTCCCGCGCGACCACGAAACTTACCTTGGAGGCCCACCGTGACCGGCTGGCAGCAATCCCCCGCGACCGCACTTTTGATCCTGGCAGACGGAACGCGTCTGGAAGGCCGCGGTATCGGCGCTGTCGGCCACGCCGCCGGCGAAGTCTGCTTCAACACCGCCATGACGGGCTACCAGGAAGTTCTGACCGACCCCTCCTATGCCGGCCAGATCATCACCTTCACCTTCCCCCATATCGGCAATGTCGGCACCAATGACGAAGACATCGAGACGGTCAACATGGCCGCTCTATCCGGTGTCCGCGGCGTCGTGCTCAAGGCCGACATCACCAATCCGTCCAATTACCGCGCCGCCGAAAAGCTCGACGCCTGGCTCAAGAAGCGCAACATCATCGGCATTACCGGCATCGACACCCGTGCCCTGACCGCCCAGATCCGCGAACATGGCATGCCCAATGGCGTCATCGCCCATGCCGAGGACGGCTATTTCGACGAACCCTCCATCCTGGCCGAACTCAATGCCTTCCCCGGCCTTGAAGGCCTCGACCTCGCCAAGGAAGTCACCACCGCCCAGACCTACCACTGGGACCAGACCGGCTGGAAATGGAACGAGGGCTACGGCAAGCTCGACAAGCCCGATTTCCACGTCGTCGCCATCGATTACGGCGCCAAGCGCAATATCCTGCGGTGCCTCGCCGATCAGGGCGCCCGCGTCACCGTCGTTCCGGCCACCGCCACCGCGGCCGATGTGCTCTCGCACAATCCCGATGGCATTTTCCTGTCCAACGGCCCCGGCGATCCGGCCGCGACCGGCAAATATGCCGTTCCCACCATCCAGAAGCTGATGGAAACCGGCAAGCCGGTCTTCGGCATCTGCCTGGGCCATCAGCTGCTCGGCCTGGCCCTGGGGGGCACCACCTCCAAGATGCATCAGGGCCACCACGGCGCCAATCACCCGGTCAAGGACCTGACCACCGGCAAGGTCGAGATCACCTCGATGAACCATGGCTTTGCCGTCGACAAAGCCAGCCTGCCCGCGGGCGTCACCGAGACCCATATCTCGCTGTTCGACCAGTCCAATGCCGGTCTTTCGGTCGATGGCAAGCCCATCTTCTCGGTGCAATACCACCCCGAAGCCAGCCCCGGCCCCCGCGACAGCCACTACCTCTTCACGCGCTTCCTCAACCACGTCCGCGCGCAAAAGGGCCTGGAACAGCAGCCGGAATTCCCGCAAACTGCCGCCTGATTTCGTCACGGAGAACGACCCATGCGCGCCGCTCGTTTTGCGACCTTCGGCGGTCCTGAAGTCCTCTCTATCGACGACATCCCCACGCCCGAGCCCGCCTCGGGCGAGGTGCGCGTAAAGGTCAAGGTGGCTGCCATCCAGCCTTTTGACCGCCGTGCCCGCATCGGCGACATTCCCATTCCGCCCGGCATGAGCCTGCCGCTCACCACCGGCAATGAATTCGCTGGCGTGGTCGATGCCCTCGGCCCAGACACCACCGGCTTTGCCATTGGCGACCGCGTCGCCGGCCGCCGCACCTTTGGCGCGGTTGCCGATTACATCACCGTCGCCGCCACCGACATTGCCCTTATCCCCGCCGAACTCGGCTTTGCCGAAGCCGCCACCATGGGCGGCACCGCCCAGACGGCCGATGCCGCAATGGATGCGCTGGCGATCGGCCCCGGCGATATCTTCCTGATCAATGGCGCAGCCGGCGGCGTTGGCTCCTTTGCCGGCCAACTCGCCCGCCTGCGCGGCGCCACCGTAATCGGCACGGCAAGCCCCGCCAATCAGGATTACCTGCGTTCGCTCGGCATGATCGCCCTGCCCTATGGCGAGGGCCTCGCGCAGCGCCTCGCCGCAGCCGCGCCCAATGGCGTCACCGCCGTGCTCGATTGCGCCGGCGGGGAAGCGCTCGATCTCTCCATGACGCTGGGCGCACCCCTCGATCGGATCACCTCGATTGCCGATCCGCGCGCCAAGGCCTTGGGCATTCGCGGCATCGAGGGCACCCGCAGCGGCGCCCGCATCGCCAAGCTATTCGCCCTCGCCGCCGCCGGCCAGCTCAAGCCCCAGGTCCGCCGCACCTATCCGATGGAGCAGATCGTGGACGCCCATAACGAGCTCGAAACCGGCCACGGCCACGGCAAGATCGTCATCGCGATCAGCTAGGGGCTTGCGCCCTACACATTCCCCGAGAACGTATCGCAATCGCTCGGATTGCCCGACTGATATCCCCGCTCGAACCACGTCTTGCGCTGCGCCGACGTGCCATGGTTGAACGTCTTGGGCACGGCAAAGCCCTGCATGCGCTTTTGCAGCGTGTCGTCGCCGATCTGGTCGGCCGCGTTCAGCGCTTCCTCGAAATCGCCCTGCTCCACGATATTCTGCTGCCCGGCATAATTGGCCCACACCCCGGCATAGCAATCGGCCTGCAATTCGATACGGATCGAATAGGCATTGGCGTCGGTCTGGCTCATGCTCTGCCGGCGGCGGTTGAACTCGGGCAGCACCCCGGTAATGTTCTGGATATGGTGGCCCACTTCATGGGCCAGCACATAGGCCTGCGCGAAATCGCCCGGCGCGCCGAACTGGTCACGCAGCTGGTCGTAGAAGCTCAGGTCGATATAGACCTTGCGGTCCTCCGGGCAATAAAACGGCCCGGTCCGCGCATCGGCGCCGCCACAGGCCGTATTGACCTGGCCCGTAAACAGCACCACGGCGGGCGCTGGATATTGCTGGTTGGACGCGGCGAACACTTCGGTCCACAAATCCTCGGTTTCCTTGACCACCACGCCGACAAAGTCGCGCAGATCGTCTTCCTGCCCGCTAGTGGGCAGCGACGACGAAGATGGCGCCGCCGATTGCGTCGGCACGCCCGAGCTGCCGCCGGTCAGAATGTCGATCGGGTTCTGCCCCGTGGCAAACCAGATAATCCCCAGAATGACCACAATGCCGATCACCCCGCCAATGCCGCCGCCCGAACGCCCGCCGGTGGGAATACGAATACCACCGCCACCCCGGCCAAACGGGCTGCCGCCCATCCGCCCGCCCAGGCCGCCCCCGCCCTGCCCGCGCCGATCCTCGATATTGGAGCTCTGCTGCCTGCCACGCCATTTCATGGGGATGATCCTTGTGCTCGGTAATGACCGCCCGGACATAAGCCATAGCCCGCCTTGCCGGTTCCGCGCCAGAGTAATTGAATTCTGACGGCATCTGAGCCGGGGACGGAGGAACTGACCGTCGCTCTCAGTTGAGCAGTCGCATCAACCCAAGGGCAGGAGCCTCGGATAATCGGTGTAACCCTCCGGACCTTCGCCGTAGAACGTGTCCTTGTCCGGTGTGTTCAAAGGCAGCCCCTGCCGAAGACGTTCTGCAAGATCGGGGGTGGCGATGTAGTCGCGCCCATAGGCCAGCGCGTCAGCAATGCCGGCCTCGATAAACCGCTCGCCATCTTGCTGCGACATCAATTCGTTGGCTATGACCGGGCCGCCAAACCGGCGCTTGATCTCACCCAGCAGGCTGTCTTCGGCCTCAATCTCACGCACGAAAATGAACGCAATTTCCCGCTTGGCGAGTTCGTCGGCGACATAGCCGAAGATCGCCCTGGGATTGCTGTCACCCATATCGTGTTCCTCGCCACGGGGCCGTAGATGCACGCCGACGCGATCGGCACCCCAAACCGCAATCACCGCATCCACGATTTCGAGGAGGAACCTGGCGCGGTTCTCCACCGAACCGCCATATCGATCGGTCCGCTTGTTGGTCTTGTCCTGCAGGAACTGGTCGATGAGATAGCCATTGGCCGCATGCAGTTCGACCCCGTCGAACCCGGCCGCTTTCGCCCGCTCGGCACCGCGTCGGAAATCATCGACAATGCCGCCAATTTCCTCGGTTTCCAGTGCACGTGGAACGGGATGCGGCCGCTTCGGCCGTAACGATGAGACATGACCGGCGGCCGCGATCGCGCTGGGTGCCACCGGCAGCTGGCCCTTGAGGAGTTCAGGGTCGGAGATGCGGCCAACGTGCCACAATTGCAGGAACATGCGACCACCGGCTTCGTGGACCGCCTGGGTGACGTGTTTCCAGCCTTCCATTTGGGCATCGTTCCAGATGCCAGGCGTACCCCAATAGCCGACGCCCTGTGGGGATACCGAAGTCGCTTCGCTCAGGATCAAACCGGCCCCCGCCCGCTGCCGATAATATTCCGCCATCATGGCGTTCGGAACGCGCTCGACGCCGGCCCGCTTGCGGGTGAGCGGCGCCATGATGATGCGGTTCGGCAGGGTGAGGGCACCAAGCTTTAACGGGTCGAACAAACGGGACATCTGCAACTCCTGGGATTGAGAGCACATATGGCCGCGCGAAGCTCCGGAGACAATTGCGCTTCAGATCGTCAGATCGTAGACTTGAGGATGTCAATCGAGGCGCTGCAGATGGCTCTCACCAACACTTTCGCTGGCGTCGAAATCTTCATCAATGCGGTAAAATCCGGCTCGTTCACTGCGGCGGCTGCCCGGTTGGGCATTACCAAGTCGGCGACCGCCAAATCGGTAGCGCAGCTGGAAAGCCGACTTGGCGTCAAGCTGCTGCATCGCACCACGCGGCGGCTGTCGCTGACGCCGGAAGGCGCTGCCTATCTCCAGCAAGCCGAGGCCGCCATTGATCAGCTGCGGTCAGCGGAGGATTTTGCCCGCTCGAGAGCAAGCACGGTGCGCGGTATACTCCGGGTGGACATGCCGGCGGCATTTGGCCGTCGGGTCGCCATGCCGATCCTGCTGGATATCCTGAGGGCCCATCCCGACCTGCGCCTGGCCGCGAGCTTTTCGGATCGGATCATCGATCCCGTGGAAGAAGGGGTAGATCTGTGCCTGCGGTTCGGAGAACTCCCGGATCGCGCCGATATCGCTGCCCGGCCGCTCGGATCGCAGCGCCTCCTGCTCTGTGCGGCGCCGAGCTATCTGGAAGCGTCTGGCATGCCGGTCGGTCTGAGTGACCTGCACCGTCACGCCTGCATTCTGGGGAGCCGGCCTGACCGGCCAGCCTCCTGGCGCTTTGTCGATGAGAAAAATCGCATCCTGTCCTTTGACCCGCCGGCCACGCATCAAGCCAGTGACGGTGAAGTCGTCATTGCAATGGCGCTGGCCGGCTTCGGCTTGTGTCAAATGCCCCAGTCATTGGTCCAGGCCAGTATCGAGCGGAATGAACTGGTCGTCGTGCTGCCCGATCACTGCCAGGTGCGATCCCCATTCAACGCCGTTTGGCCCGCAACCCGCGCCATGCTCCCCAGGGTCCGAATAGTGGTGGACGAACTGGTCCGGCGCGCCGGCGCGGGAGCGCTGTAAGGCCACCATCACCGCCAATTAGCGTCCGCCTCATCGCCCTCGCAAAAAACTTATCCCCGCCCCGTTGGACGCATGTCACTATCTCCCCATCCCGCCAGTCACCGGTCCCCACGCAGGGCCGGGCGGGGTGACCGTGGGATGGGGGCGCCTGTCCAGTGGGGTTGGAAACTCGGCAGCCGGACCTGCAAGAATGGTACCGCCTGAACCGGACCTGCACAAAAGCGGATCGTGACGGGCGGCCTTTGGCTCCCCTAGACTAAACTGGCTCGAGTCAAAGGCCGCCCGTTACCGTGCAACCGCGACGCCACAGGGCCGGGCGGCGTTTTCGGCTGTCCAGCAGCGGGCATTTGGCAACGGGCTTTGCTGACAATTGCCAGCCTCCAAACCACCCCCAAAAATTCCTCATCCACCCCACCGTCATAAATTGACCAACCGGTCAAAGTTTCCTAGCTTGGCCGCCGTCCTGTCATGGCAACGTCACCTGCCAGCGGCATGAGCGTACCTAGTAAATTCGCCGGACCACTCCGGCTGCGCGGGAGCCAGCAGCCCCCGAGCTGATTTCAGTTCATCAGTGAATGCCCAAGGGAGACGGATAATGAATTTCCTGCCAAGACTGTCGCGACGCACATTCCTCGCCGGTTCGGCGAGTCTGGGGGCCATGGCCGCGATGCATCCTTTTGCCACCAGTGCCCAGGCCAATCAGGCCCATCTGCGCATCATGGAAACCACCGACCTGCACGTCGCCGTGTTCGCCTATGATTATTATGCCGATGCCCCCAATGACACGATGGGCCTGGCGCGTACGGCCTCCATTATCGAAGCGATCCGCGCGGAAGCGGGCAATTCCATGCTGATCGACAATGGCGACATCATCCAGGGCAATCCGATGGGCGATTACATCGCCTATGAAAAGGGCCTGGACGGCAATGTGCACCCCATCATCGCCGCCATGAATACCCTGGGCTATGAAGCCGCCACCCTGGGCAATCACGAATTCAATTATGGCCTCGAATACCTCGACAAGGCCCTGGCCGGCGCCACCTTCCCCTTCGTTTCGGCCAATCTGGTCAAGGGTGAACTGGCCGCCGACGCGCTCAGCGACACCACCTATATCAAGCCCTATCTGATCGTCGAAAAACAGCTGGTCGACGGCTCTGGTGCCACCAAGACCATCAAGGTCGGCCTGATCGGCTTCCTGCCGCCCCAGATCATGACCTGGGACGCTACCCACCTCACCGGCAAGGTCAGCACCCGCGATATCGTTGAAACCGCGACCGCCTATGTGCCCAAGATGAAGCAGGAAGGCGCCGATATCATCATCGCCCTCTCCCATTCCGGCATCGCCCCCGACCAGACCAATGGCGCCGAAAACGCCTCGCTCCAGCTCGCTGCCATTGACGGCATCGACGTCGTCCTCACCGGCCACCAGCATCTGGTCTTCCCCGGCCCCGATTATGAAGGCGTCGAAGGCGCTGATATCACCGCCGGCACCCTCAACGGCAAGCCTGCCGTCATGGCCGGCTTCTGGGGCAGCCATATGGGCCTGATCGATCTGCTGCTCGAGCAGGACGCCGACGGCAAATGGACCATCGCCTCCCACACCTCCGAAGCCCGCCCGATTTCCGAGCGCGTCGAGGGCAAGGTCCACGCTTTGGTCGAAAACGAAGCCGAAGTCTCCGCCGCCGCCCAGGCCGATCACGACGAAACCCTCGAATATATCCGCCGCCCGGTCGGGGAAACCGCCGCTCCGCTCTATTCCTACTTCGCTCTCGTGGCCGATGATCCGTCCGTCCAGGTCGTGAGCCAGGCCCAGACCTGGTATATCGAGCAGATGATGAAGGGCACCGAATGGGAAAGCCTGCCGATCCTGTCGGCCGCTGCCCCCTTCAAGGCCGGCGGCCGTGGCGGCCCCGATTATTACACCGACGTCCCCGTCGGCCCCGTCGCCATCAAGAATGTGGCCGATCTCTACCTCTACCCCAACACTATCCAGGCCGTGGTCATCACCGGCGCCGATGTGAAGAACTGGCTCGAGCGCTCCGCCGGCATCTTCAACCAGATCGAGGCCGGCTCCACCGATGCCGAACTGATCAATCCCGATTTCCCGTCCTACAATTTCGACGTGATTGACGGCGTCACCTATAAGATCGACCTGACCCAGCCCTCCCGCTTCTCCTCCGACGGCAAGGCCGAGCCCAACCCGGACGCCAGCCGCATCGTCGAGCTGATGTATGACGGCAAGCCGATCGATCCGGCTCAGAAGTTCGTCGTCGCCACCAACAATTACCGCGCCGGCGGCGGCGGCACCTTCCCCGGCATCGGCCCCGACGTGATCGTGTTCAAGGGTCCCGATACCAATCGCGACATCATCGTCCGCTATATCGTGGAAAACGGCACCATCGACCCCAAGGCCGATAGCAATTGGTCGCTCGCCCCCATCCCCGGCACCAGCGTCCTCTTCGCCACCGGCCCCAAAGCCGCCAACTATGTCGACGACGTCACCGCGATAAAAATCGAAGCCACCGGCAACACCAATTCCGACGGCTTCGGCATCTACCGCATCACGCTCTGATCCGATCCGAAAGGCCGGTCGCCAAGACCGGTCTTTCTTCTTACCGGAGCCGCGTTTCAGTAGACCTCATGGTGAGCTTGTCGAACCACGAGGTCGTGGCACCAGCACCCCCACCAGGTCGATAAGTTATCCCCTCCGTCCTCACGGGGCCATAAGATGCCCACAAAGGGGGAGCGATGCCACCAATTCTCAAAACACCAAACCTGACCTTGCGGCCGGCGACTCCCGCAAGGCCCTCACTCAATCCCGTCCAGCCGCTCCCGCAGGCTCACCAGCTCGCGCCGCAGCGCATCGGCGCCGTCCATACTGAGCCCGCTCGCCTTGCCCACCGCCAGCGGGATGCTCTGCGCCTGCTCCCGCAGCGCCCGCCCCGCCTCGGTCAGCAAGACCCGCACCTGCCGCTCGTCCTCGGCATCGCGCCGCCGCTCGACCAGCCCGCGCGCCTCCAGCCGCTTGAGCAGCGGGGTGATCGTGCCCGAATCCAGCAACAGCCGTTCCCCCAGTGCCTTGACGGTCAGCCCGTCGCCTTCCCACAGCACCAGGAACACCAAATATTGCGGATAGGTCAGCCCCAGCGCATCCAGCCGCGGCTTGTAGAATCGCGTGAAAGCGTGCCCGGCCGCATAGACGGCAAAGCACAGCATCGAATCCAGCTTGAGCAGGTCCGGTTTCTCGGTCACGCCAGTCTCCATTCCACAACCATCGTTGCGAGTGTATCACGATAAATTAGATTGCGCAAAATTCAATTGCGCGCTATGTATCCTCATCCAAGGAGACCCAAAATGATCAAATCAGCCATCTACACCGCCCACGCCACCTCCACTGGCGGGCGCACCGGCACCAGCGCCACCGATGACGGCCGCCTGTCGATCACCCTCGATACGCCCAAGGAAATGGGCGGCAATGGCGGCCCGGGCACCAATCCGGAACAGCTCTTTGCCGCCGGCTATTCGGCTTGCTTCCTTGGCGCCATCAAGGCCGTCGCCCGCGGCGAAAAGATCAAGGTTCCCGACGAAACCAGCATCAATGCTGCCGTCTCCTTCGGCGAAAACGCCAATGGCATCGGCTTCGGCATCGCCGTCGCGCTCGAAGTCACCATTCCCGGCATGGACCATGAAGCGGCCCTGGCCCTGGTCGAAAAAGCCCACCAGGTCTGCCCCTATTCCAATGCCACGCGCGGCAATATCGAGGTCAAGCTCAGCGTCGCCTGATAACAAACAGCCGCCCGGACTTGCGTCTGGGCGGCTGCAAATTTTTGCAACGATGTTAGTTTCAGGCGGCTTCCGCCACCACATCCAGCGGCTCCCAGCGCTGCGTCTTGCGGTCCAGCGCCAGCGAGATGAAGAACAGGATCAGCCCGCCAACGGCCATGATCGCCCCGACCACCCCGGTCGATCCCCAGCCATAACCCGCCGAAATCGCCAACCCGCCCAGCAGCGCCCCCAGCGCATTGGCCATGTTGAACGCCGCATGGTTGAGCGTCGCCGCCAGCGTCTGGCCTTCGGCCGCCACATCCATCAGCCGGGTCTGCAGCGCGGTCCCGATGGCCACGGTAAAGCCTACCAGCAGCACGCTGATCGAGGCCGTCAGCCAGAATTGCGCCGTGAACGGAATGATCGCCAGGCTGACAACATTGAAGGCCAGCATGCCGCCAATCGTCGCCATCAGCGCCTTGTCGGCCATATAGGCGCCCAGAATATTGCCCAGTGTCATGCCGACGCCGAACAGCGCCAACACCAGCGGCACCCAGACCATGGGAATACCCGTCACCTCGGTCAGCAGCGGCACCACATAGGTAAACACCGCAAACATCCCGCCGCAGCCAACGGCGCTGATCGCCAGCGTCAGCCAAACCTGCGGGCGCTTGAGCGCACTCAATTCACGCAGCGGGCTCGCCCCATCGGCCAACGCCACCATGGGCGCAAACCGCGCGATCATCACCAGCGCCAGCACGCCGACAATGCCCACGCCGGTAAAGGTCGGCCGCCAGCCCATATATTGGCCCAGCCAGGTCGCCATCGGCATGCCGATCAGCGTAGCAATGGTCAGCCCCAGCATCACCCGGCCCACGGCGCGGGCGCGATAGCCGACATCGACCATGGAGGCCGCCACCAGAGCGACAATGCCGAAATAGGCGCCGTGCGGCAGCCCGCTGACGAAGCGCAGCGCAATCAGCGACAGATAATCGGGCGCCGCGGCGCTGCCGAAATTGCCCAGCGCAAACAGCGCCATAAGCCCCAGCATCAGCGGCTTGCGCGGCACTTTGGCGAACAGGATGGCGATCAACGGCGCCCCCACTACCACGCCAAACGCATAGGCGCTGATCACGTGCCCCGCCTCGGGTTCGGAAATCCGCAGATCGCCCGCCAGATTTGGCAACAGCCCCATGATCGCAAATTCACCCGTGCCGATGCCAAAGGCGCCAATCGCCATGGCAAAGATCGCCAGCTTGGTGGACAGCGAGCCGAGCCCGACAGAGGGGCGGGAAGAATCGGTCACGGCAAATACTCCGGCAGACGCAAGGGCTCGGCGCATTGGGCCGTTGCCGTCAGCAATGTGGGATGCCCGCAGACGAGGCTGCGGTTCACCTCGACACTAAAATGTCAGCGCGCCACCCAGCAATGCCGCTTTGTGCAAGGCGGCGTTGCAGCAATCGAGTGTCCAACAAGGATAATCTTTAACGCTGCCGATTCACCGCGAGGAAAGGGCTGGCCGGATAGTCTCTATTCCGGATTTCCCGGAGCGAGCCCATGTCCGTCCCTGCCCTCGCCATCTCCAGCCTCTCCAAACGCTTTGATCGGCCGGTGGTCACCGATTTGGCACTCAATGTCCGGGCGGGCGAATTCTACGCCCTGCTCGGCCCCAATGGCGCGGGCAAAACCACCATTCTGCGCATGGTTGCCGGGCTGCTGCAGCCCGATGAGGGGCAAATCTCCATCTTCGGCATCGATGCCCGCCGCGACCCCATCGCCGCCAAGCGCATTGTCGCCTGGGTGTCGGACGAACCCATGGTCTATGACCGGCTCACCCCGCTCGAATATCTCGAATTCGTCGCAGGCCTCTGGCAGATCGACGCCACGACCGCAAGGCAACGCGCCCTCGATCTCATCGATTGGCTGGGCCTGGGCCCACACGCCGATGAACTCTGCGGCGGCTTTTCCAAGGGCACGTTGCAAAAAGTGGCGCTGGCCGGTGCGCTGGTGCATGAGCCAAAGCTGATCATTCTCGACGAACCGCTGACCGGCCTCGACGCCGGCTCGGCCCGGCAGGTCAAGGACGTGCTGCTCGGCAAGGTGCGCGACGGCGTCACGGTGATCATGACAACCCATATTCTGGAAGTCGCCGAGCGCATGGCCGAACGCATCGGCGTCATTGCCCAAGGCAAGCTGATTGCCGAGGGCACGCTGGCCGAATTGCGCACCCGCATCGGGCGCGAAACCAGCCTCGAAGAAATCTTCTTAGATCTGGTCGCTCAAGGCGAAGCCGCGGCCGCCGCCGCATGAGCGCCCAACCGGCGACCCTCGGCTGGTTTGCCCGCCACGAGTTGAACCTGGCCTGGCGGGAATGGGTGGCCATGATGACCGGCGGCCGCCGCGCCCGCGGTGTCGGCGTCGCCATCGTCATCGCCGTGGCCTTGCTGCTGTTTCACCTATTGGCCTTTGGCCTCGTCCGCCCCTGGCTGAACCACGGCATTGCACCCGACAAACCAACCCTGGTCATGCTGGTCGGCAGCGGCGCGCTGTTCTGGTCGGTCATGCTGTCCCAGGCCCTGGAGGCAGTGACCCGCGTCTACTACGCCCGCTCCGACCTCGACCTCATCCTCTCCTCCCCCGCCTCCTCGCGCCGCCTCTTTGCGGTCCGCACTGGCTCGGTCGCCCTCTCCACCACCCTGCTGGCGGCGCTGCTCGCGAGCCCTCTGATCAATATGCTGACCCTGCTCGATGGCCCCCGCTGGCTAGCCGGCTATGGCGTGCTGGCCGCTGCCGGAGCGCTCGCCACGGCCTTGGCGGTCGGCGCCGCCATCCTGCTGTTCCGCTTTGTCGGCCACAAGCGCGCCCGCCTCGTCGCCCAGATCATCGCGGCCATTGTCGGCGCCGGTTTTGTCATCGGCATTCAAGCCGCCGCCATCCTGCATTATGGCAGCCTCTCCCGTTTCACCCTGTTCCAATCAGCCGATGTCGTCGCCATGGCGCCGGCGCTCGACAGCGCATTCTGGATTCCGGCCCGCGCCGCCATGGGCGATCTGCCCGATCTCGCCATCGTCATGGCCGTCGGCTTCGGCGCGCTCGGCATCGTCCTCGCGCTCACCGCTTCGAGCTACGGTCGCCACGCCATTTCGGCCACCGGCCTCAGCCATATCCGCAGCCGCCGCAATCCGCGCGCGGTCAGTTTCCGCCCCGCTTCGCAGCGCCAGGTGTTGCGCCGCAAGGAATGGCGGTTGCTGCAACGCGATCCGTGGCTGCTGTCACAAACGCTGATGCAGATCCTTTACCTGCTGCCGCCCGCCCTGATGCTGTGGATCAACTATGGCGACATCGCCGGCGCCAATGTGGTGGTGGTGCCCGTGCTCGTCATGGCCGCCGGACAATTGGCCGGAGGTCTCGCCTGGCTCGCCATCTCGGGCGAGGACGCGCACGATCTGGTGGTAACAGCCCCGGTCAGCCCCCGCTCCGTCCTGGTCGCCAAGATCGAAGCGGTGCTCATCGTCATCGCTGTGATATTGATCCCGCTGATCGCCATGCTGGCGCTGTCGTCGCTCTATATCGCTGCCATCACCGCCCTCTGCGCGGGGTTGGCGTCGGGCTCGGCCACCGCCATCCAGCTCTGGTTCCGCGTCGTCGCGCGCCGCTCCATGTTCCGCCGCCGCCAGGTCGCCTCCCGCGCCGCCACCCTCTGCGAAGCCTTCGCCTCGATCATGTGGGCTGGCGCGGGCGCCCTTCTGGCCGTGCAATCCGTACTCGCCGCCGCCCCGATCCTGATCGCGGTAACGGTACTCGGCATTGCCCGGCTGCTTAGTCCGAAGCGGCGTTAAGAGGAACTAACCCAGGCGCGCCATGCTGGGGCGTGCCTCATGCCGCCGGATTGCCGACAACCCGATGCCCACCAATGCCAGCGCCGGCAGTGTCGCACCGACCCAACCCAGATCATTCACCGTGCCGAATTGCAGCACCAGCCCCGCAATCAGCGACCCACTGGCAATGCCCAGATAGAGCGCCGAAGCATTGAGCGAGAGCACTAGCGGCGCGCTATTGGGCGCCAGGCCCAGAAGATAGCTCGACTGTGCCGGCGGAAAGGCCCAGCCCGTCGCGCCCCAGGCCAAGATCAGCACGAAGAATGCCGGCCCAACCATGCCGCCCGGCAAATGCGCCACCAGCGAGATCGCCACCAGCATCACGGCGTTCAGCGCCGCCGCCGCAATCACCGTCGGCCGCGCACCGATCCGGTCCGCCAATTGCCCGCCCGCCGCATTGCCAAACGCCGCACCGATGCCAAAGGCCAGCAACACCGCCGGCACCAGTTCTGGCGCCAATCCCATCGACCGGGTGGTCACCACCGCAAGATAAATGATCACGGTAAAGGCACCCGCCAGGTTGAGCCAGGTGGTCAGCAATGCGCCCGGAACGCCGGGCAACGCCACCGCCGCAACGCGTTGACGCAGGCTCAACTGGGCGCCACGCAATCCCGCCGGCAGCATGACCCAGATCGAGGCCGCCGCGATAATGCCGAACAGCGCCACCATCCCATAGCTGCCGCGCCATCCAACGAAGCCCGCCACCAGCGCCCCCAGCGGCGCGCCGAACGCCACTGCCATGGTCGTGCCGCCAACGATGACCGAAATAGCCCGCGCCCGGTGATCGGCCGACGAGATCGCCACCCCGGTTGCCTGCGCCGTTGCCGTATAAAGCCCGGCGGCAAAAGCCATCACGATGCGGGCCGCCATCAGGTCGAAATAGCCCCGCGAGAATGCCGCGCCAATCGCCCCCAGCGAGAAGACCAGCGCAGTGATCGTCAGGGTCCGCCGCCGGTCGGCCGTGCCGGTCAAAGCCGCCAACACGGGCGAGCCGAAGGCATTGGCCAGCGCAAAGGCAATCACCAGATAGCCAGCCTGGGTCAGGCTGACGCCGGTGGAATCGGCGATTTGCGGCAACAGGCTCGGTACGGCAAAGCTCTCGACGCCGATCGCGAACGTGCCAACTGCCAGCCAGATGAGACGGATATCCATGAGCAGCGTCCTTGTCCAAAATTTATTGAACAATTGAACCTCACGGATCATTGTGTCAACTGCTAGTCCAAAGCTTATTGAACAAAACGCCGTCTGGAGCTACATGTCAGCCATGTCACCGCCGCATCCCGATGCCGATCAGATCACGCTGTCCGCCGTTCTCGCCGCCCTTGGCGATGAAACCCGGCTGGCCATCGTTGGCCACTTATCGCTCTGCGAGAATGTGGGCATGGTCTGCGGCCAGTTTCTCGATTTGACCTCCAAGACCAACCTCACCTATCACATTGCCAAGCTGCGCGAGGCCGGCGTGGTCAATGTCACGCCCGAGGGCACCCGCCGCCGGGTCACCCTGCGCCGGGGCGATCTCGACGATCGCTTTCCGGGTTTTTTGGACACCATCATTGCAGCAGCGATCAAATCGCCGCTGATGACATGTGACGCCGCCATCTGACTTGCCAGCGCCGCCGCAAACTGGTCATTTGCTCCCGCCTTTCTTCAAAGCGACGACCATGACCGACCTGACCTTTCGCGACGCCATTGCGGCCGATATTCCCACCATGCTCCAGCTCAGTCATGCCGGCGACGCGCGCGGCGCCGACACGCCCCCGCTCGATCCGGCCACGCTGGACGACCCGCGCTATCGCGCCGCCTTTGACGAGATCGTCGCCGATCCCAAGCATCGCCTGGTGGTCGCCGAAAAAGACGGCGAAGTCGTCGGCACCTTGCAGATCAGCTTTTTGCCCGGCCTGCCCAATTTCGGCATGAAGCGGGGCCTGCTGGAAAACGTGCATATCCGCAGCGACCTGCGCGGCGGCGGCTACGGCAGCACCATGGTAAAATGGGCTATCGAGCGCTGCCGCGAAGCCGGCTGCGGGCTGGTCCAGCTGACCTCCAACAAGGTCCGCGTGGACGCTCACCGCTTCTACGAAAAGCTTGGCTTCGCCAAAAGCCACGAAGGCTTCAAACTCAAGCTGTAGCCCTACCAGATCGCGTTATTGGTCGCCGGATCGCTGCCGATCTTTCCATTGGCGCGGTCCAGCGCCGCGATCTTGGCCATGTCATCCGCATCGAGTTCAAAATCGAACACCTCCGCATTGGCGCGGATGCGGTCGGGATGGACCGATTTGGGAATGACGATCAGCCCCTCCTGGATATGCCAGCGGATAATCGCCTGCGCCGGGCTCTTGCCATGCTTGCTGGCGATTTCGCCAATCGCGGCATTGTCCAGCGCCGCACCACTGCCCAGCGGGCTATAGCTTTCAATGGCGATATTGTGCCGCTTGTGCAGTTCGCGCACATCGCGCTGCTGGAATTCGGGGTGCAGCTCGATCTGGTTGACTGCCGGCGCCACCCCGCTATCGCCAATAATGCGCTCCAGATGCTCTGGCAGGAAATTGGACACCCCGATCGAGCGGATCCGGCCATCGCGCTGCAATTGCACAAAGGCCTTCCAGGTGTCGGAATATTTGTCCTGTGCCGGCACCGGCCAGTGGATCAGGAACAGATCGAGATAGTCGAGACCCAGCCGGTCCAGCGACCCCATGAACGACTTGAGCGTCGCATCATATCCCTGGTCGCGCGTGCGCAGCTTGGAGGTGATGAACAGCTCCTCCCGCGCCAGCCCGCTATCCCTGATAGCAGCCCCAACGCCCTGCTCATTGCTATAGCCCTGCGCCGTGTCGATGGAGCGGTATCCCGCCTGCAACGCGACGGCAATCGCCGCGCCCACTGCGTTATTGGGAATTTGCCAGACGCCAAACCCCAATTGGGGAATGGTTCGGCCGTCATTGAGCGCGATTGTCGGAATACCCGCCATCGTCAAAAATCCTTTGAGCTAGAAAATGATTGCCAGGCCCGTCAGCGCCAGCACGACAATAATGGCGATGCCGATCAGCATGATGAAGAAGATGATCTTGGCCAGCGCTGCGGCGCCCGTCGCTATGCCGGTGAACCCCAGCGCACCGGCAACCAGGGCGACAACGACGAGAAGAATGAGCAATTGCAGCATGATGAATTCCTTGTGGCAGTCTACGCTCGACAACGCGCCGCCACGGCAGGCCGTTCCCGCTAGGCCGCACCATAGCGTTCCTTGGCCCGCTCCCGTGCCTTGGCTGCGACCACTTCGCGGTCCTTGGGCGGCGCATCGGTATCGAGCGACTTGAGCAGCTTGCGCACCACCGCTTCGATCTCTTCGACCGCAGCGTGAAAGGCGGCCTCATTGGCCTTGGATGGGTGGGTATAGCCCGAAATCTTGCGCACGAATTGCAGCGAGGCATCATGCATTTCGTTACGTGTGGCGGGCGGCTCGAAATTGAACAGGGTTCGAATATTGCGGCACATGGCGTCTCTCCTCATGCCCCAAGGCTGACTCCATCTGGCTCTCGGTGCAAGCCTATCGCAGCGGCACCGTCAGCGTGCCACTCGCATTAAACAGGCGATTATCCGTGCCGATGCCACCATAGCCCAGCGTGGTTTTCCAACGCATCCCCTCGGGCAACGCGATTTCGACATTGCCTTCCAGCCGCCCTCTCAATCCTTCAAACCCATCGGCGCTGTCGCTGCTCAACACCGTTGCGCTGGTATCGAGCCGCAGGCCCGCATTGATGACTACATTGTTCTGCGTCGTCAGCCGATAGGACACACCCGGCCCGATGGCGAGCCTGCCGCGGCCCAGTTCTTGCCCGAACACCAGATTGCCGGCGCCATCCAGATATGGCGCGACCCGCTCGTCGAAATAGCTGAACCGGGCCTGTGGGCTGAACGTCCACCGCCCCGACGTCCATTGACCCAGCAAGGCGGCCGTCATCAGCCACGTGTCGGCGGCGAAGCGGCCGTCTATGCCCTGCGCCCGGGTAATCCCCACCGACGAGCCACCACTGCCCATCACGTCGAGATAGACATTGTCCAGCACCCGCATCGTGGCATAACCCCCCGCCATCCAGCCGCCCCGCACCAGTGCAGAAGCATCGCTCCAGTCCCGGATCATCGTGTCGGCCTCGACAAAGCTGCCGACCAACAAATCCTCGCCCAACACCCGGTCGATACCCAGCGCCGCCACGCCGTACCGGCCCGCCGCCCCCTGCTCCGTCGCCAGTGCAAAAGTGCCGCGCATCCACACGTCCCAGGCATTGCGCTGCTCATTGCCCAATAGCTTTTCAAAAGCGCCCAGCGACGCTGCCACCGGAATGGGTCGTCCGGCTACAATGCCCGGCAGGGCATTCATGAACCGCTGCGGGGAAGCCGCCACCGACACCGCGCCCTTGAGCCGGTCGATACGATCTTCGCTCGGCGGCAGGCTGGCCAGCAGCAAATCCCCTCGCGCCGGCACCAGGCTCTCGATCAGCGCGGCGGCCCGCTCAGGCGCGCTCGTGACGCTGAACGTGCAAACCAGCAACTCGCCCGGGTCCAGCACCAGTTCCGCCGAACCACTGGCCCGATCGCCCACACTGTTGTCGTCCGAGCAATCAATCGTCCGCACGCTCATGCCCATGCCGCTCAGATCATCAATGCCGATGCGGTAATCTCCCGCCGGCAGGGTGATCGGCAAGCTCTCGGCCATCCCGCCAAGACTGGCCAGATGCAGATTGAGCGGCGGCGTCAGCGAGGAAAACCCGAACATCGCATCGGCGCCGCTGACCCGGATAACCACCAGGCCCGGCTCGCTCGCGGGCTGGGCCAACGCCGGAACAGCAGCCACCAGAACCAGCCACAAAGCGTTTAGCCCGCGCCGGAAAAGCCGGGCGAGCGAGAATATCCCGCATTGTCTCGCCCGGCATGGTCCGGGCAATCCAGTCATGTGCAATTGCGGTCCTTGCCTGCTCGGCGCCTTGCGCGCGACCGGGCCGGCCACACAGCGCGTCACTGCCTCTGGAGAGCCCCAGGACTGACGCTGGCTCTCCGCTCACCCCTCGGGGCTGCAGTCATGGTCGCCCCATTCGGCGTCACGAGCCACCCCGCTGACCGCAAGGGAGTCATGACGTGAGAGGGCAACTGGCCGATTGGGGACAATCACACCCCGCCGCCATGTCCACGACAAAGGGGCAAACCACCCCTTCCCTTTCCGGCGCTTCTCCGCTAGACAGCCCACCTAACCACCCCGTCCAAGCCTTCCCCAAGCGCCGCAACGCCCTGTTGTCGTGCGCGAATGGTGCGGGTGGCCTGAGCGCCGGGTGATTCTTCCTCGCCCGCCCCGTCCGTAGACCGAGCCGAGCGAGCCCAAAGAAATGCCAAAACGTACCGACATTAAATCGATCCTCATCATCGGTGCGGGTCCGATCATCATCGGGCAGGCTTGCGAGTTCGATTACTCGGGCACCCAGGCGTGCAAGGCGCTCAAGGAAGAGGGCTACCGCATCATTCTGGTGAACTCGAACCCGGCGACGATCATGACTGATCCAGACCTGGCCGACGCCACCTATATGGAGCCGATCACCCCCGAAGTGGTCGCCAAGATCATCGAAAAGGAACGCCCCGACGCGCTCCTACCTACCATGGGCGGCCAGACGGCACTGAACTGCGCACTGTCGCTGCGCAAGATGGGCATTCTCGAAAAATACAATGTCGAAATGATCGGCGCCACCGCCGAAGCCATCGACAAGGCCGAAGACCGCGAGCTGTTCCGCGACGCCATGAAGAAGATCGGGCTGGAAACACCCCGCTCCATGCTGGCGCATAACACCATCGAAGCGCTGCAGGCCCTTGAGGTCATTGGCCTGCCTGCCATCATCCGCCCCAGCTTCACCCTGGGCGGCACCGGCGGCGGCATTGCCTATAACCGCGAAGAATATCTCGCCATCGTCGAAAGCGGTGTCGATGCCTCCCCCACCAATGAAGTGCTGGTGGAAGAAAGCGTGCTCGGCTGGAAAGAGTACGAAATGGAAGTTGTCCGCGACAAGAAGGACAATTGCATCATCATCTGCTCGATCGAGAATATCGATCCAATGGGCGTCCACACCGGCGATTCCATCACTGTCGCCCCCGCCCTGACGCTGACCGACAAAGAATACCAGATCATGCGCGACGCCTCCCTGGCGGTCCTGCGCGAGATCGGCGTCGAGACCGGCGGCTCAAACGTGCAGTTCGGCATCAACCCCGCTGATGGCCGCATGGTCGTCATCGAGATGAACCCGCGCGTGTCGCGCTCCTCCGCGCTTGCCTCCAAGGCCACCGGCTTCCCCATCGCCAAGGTCGCAGCGCGCCTAGCCGTCGGCTACACGCTGGACGAATTGGACAATGACATCACCGGCGGCATGACCCCGGCCTCGTTCGAGCCCACCATCGACTATGTCGTGGTGAAGATCCCGCGCTTTGCCTTCGAGAAATTCCCCGGCGCCGACAATCGCCTGACCACCTCGATGAAGTCGGTCGGCGAAGCCATGGCCATTGGCCGCACCTTCCAGGAAAGCCTGCAAAAGGCCCTGCGCTCGCTCGAAACCGGCCTCACCGGTCTCAACGAGATCGGCATTCCGGGCCTGGGCGAAGGCGAAGACAAGAACGCCATCAAGGCGGCCCTTGGCACGCCCACGCCCAATCGCCTGCTGCATGTGGCCGAGGCCATGCGCCTGGGCATGAGCCTTGAAGACATTCACGAAGCCTGCAAGATCGACCCCTGGTTCCTCGAGCAGATGAAGGGCATCGTCGATACCGAGGCCAAGGTCCGCGAATTCGGCCTGCCCCAAGACGCGGTCAATCTACGCGCTCTCAAGGGCATGGGCTTCTCCGACGCCCGCCTGGCCCAGCTCGCCGCCCTCAAGCCGTCCGACGTGCGCAAGCTGCGCCACTCGCTCGACGTGCGCCCGGCCTATAAGCGTATCGACACCTCCGCTGCCGAATTCGCTTCGCCGACGGCCTATATGTACTCGACCTATGAGACGACCTTTGCCGGCACCGTGGCCGACGAGGCCCGCCCAACCGACCGCAAGAAGGTCGTCATCCTGGGCGGCGGTCCCAACCGTATCGGGCAGGGCATCGAGTTCGATTATTGCTGCTGCCATGCCGCCTTCGCGCTGAGCGATGCGGGCTATGAAACCATCATGGTCAACTGCAATCCCGAGACCGTCTCGACCGATTATGACACCTCCGACCGGCTCTATTTCGAGCCGCTGACCGAGGAAGACGTGATCGAAATCCTGCTGCGCGAAAAGCAGAATGGCACGCTGCATGGCGTGATCGTACAGTTCGGCGGCCAGACCCCACTGAACCTGGCCGAGGCCGTGCTCAAGGCCGGCGTGCCGATCCTGGGCACCCAGCCGGACGCCATCGATCTGGCCGAAGACCGCGACCTTTTCTCCAAGCTGCTCAACAAGCTGGAGTTGACTCAACCCAAGAACGGCATCGCCTATTCCCTTGAACAGGCTCGTCTTGTTGCCGAACGCCTGGGCTATCCGCTGGTCATCCGCCCCTCCTATGTGCTGGGCGGTCGGGCCATGGCCATTGTCCATTCGGCCAATGACTTCGAGCGCTATGTGCAGGACACGCTGACGGGCCTGGTCCCGCCCGATATTCTGCAGCGCTACCCCAATGACAAGACCGGCCAGATCAATTCGGTCCTCTCCGACAATCCGCTGCTGTTCGATGCCTATCTCAGCGGCGCCATCGAAATCGACGTCGATGCCCTCTGCGACGGCAAGGACGTGTTCGTTGCCGGCATCATGGAGCATATCGAAGAGGCCGGCATTCACTCCGGCGACTCTGCCTGCTCGCTGCCCCCGCGCAGCCTCTCGCCCGAAACCATCGCCGAACTCAAGCGGCAGACGACCGAACTGGCCTTCGCCCTCAAGGTCGGCGGGTTGATGAACGTGCAATATGCGTTCAAGGACGGCGTGATCTACCTGATCGAAGTCAATCCGCGCGCGTCCCGCACGGTGCCCTTCGTCGCCAAGGTGATCGGCCAGCCCATCGCCAAGATCGCCAGCCGCATCATGGCCGGTGAGAGCCTGGCCAGCTTTGGCCTCGTCGAAAAGACCTTCAAGCACGTCGCCGTCAAGGAAGCCGTGTTCCCGTTCAACCGCTTCCCCGGCGTCGATACGGTCCTCGGGCCGGAAATGAAGTCGACCGGCGAAGTGATTGGCCTCGATACCAATTTCGCCATGGCCTTCGCCAAGTCGCAAATGGGTGCCGGCTCCAAGGTCCCCACCAGCGGCACCGCCTTCATCTCGGTGCGTGAGGCCGACAAGCCCTATATCGTCGATATGGCCCGCCATCTCGCCGAGGCCGGTTTCACCATCCTCGCCACCAGTGGCACCCAGCGGTATCTGGTGGAAAACGGCATCGCCGCCACCAAGATCAACAAGGTGCTCGAAGGGCGTCCGCACATCGTGGACTCCATGAAGAATGGCGGCGTGCAGCTGGTGATCAACACCACCGATGGCATGAAATCGATCTCCGACAGCCGCGACATCCGCCGCACCGCCCTGCTCGCCAAAATCCCCTACTACACCACCATCGACGGCGCCCTCGCCGCGGTGGAAGGCATCGTGGCCCTCAAGCAGGGCAGCATGCAGGTCCGCTCGCTGCAAAGCTACTTCGCGGTCTAGATGAGCCAGAACCTCTCACCGGACATTACGGCGAGAGTTGAAAAGCTATTGGGCTGGACGCCGGAGCGCTGGCGTCCAGTTTTCGGAGGCTACACGCCGGCCGCGCGCTATGCCGTCGCGGCCGGTGAGCACACCGGCTTCGTCAAGATCGCGACGACCGAGATTTCGGCGCGGCAGGTCAACAGCGAAATCATCGCCTATGCCGGCATTTCTGGCCCGTTCGTCCCCCGCCTTCTCGGGGCGGAGCCGCATCCGACAACCCCAATCCTCATTATCGAAGACCTCAGCAGTGCGACGTGGCCTCCGCCATGGACCGACGAGCTGCTTGGCCGGGTTCTCGACACCATCGCCGAAATGCATCGAACGCCATCCATGCTCGCTCATGGTGGTCTGTTGCATGGCCGTGAAGCAGGTTGGCCGAGCGTCGCGGCCAAACCCGACCCTTTCCTCTCGCTCGGGCTCGTTTCGTCGCAATGGTTGGAACGCGCCTTGCCCACGCTGCTGGCCGCCGAAGCGGCTTGTCCGCTAGCCGGCGATGCGCTGACCCATCTCGACCTCAGAAGCGACAATCTTTGCGTCACTGCTGAGGGTGTCAAAATCATCGATTGGGCCGAGGCCTGTCGGTCCGATCCTGGCGTTGATCTCGGCTTCTTCCTGCCAAGTCTGGCATATGAAGGCGGGCCGCTTCCCGAAACCATTCTGCCGGAGCGCGCCGACGTTGCCGCGACTGTCGCCGGCTTCTTTGCCGCCCGCGCCGGGCTGCCCGATATTCCGCTCTCGCCCTTCGTCCGGCGCGTGCAGCGCGAACAATTGTCCACGGCCCTGCCATGGGCAATCCGCGCACTGGGCCTGCCGCAGAGTTGACAGCGGATCGCTCCTGCTTATGATCGATCTCACCATGATGTCCGAAGCAACTAAGTTCGCAGTGCATTTGAACGCCTAACGGCGCTCATTGGAGCACGTCCGACGAGCGGTTCCCGCTCGATCCGGCTGTCCCCTGCGACGGCCACGCGAACTTATGGACATATCTCATGCCCTCTCATTTTGCTGCGCTCAGCCAAGCGCAAATCGCTGCCTTCATTTCCGACGGCTTTGTCCGCATCGACAACGCCTTCCCCCGCAAACTCGCCGACCAGGGCCGCGCCATCCTGTGGCGGGACACCGGCTGCGACCCCAATGACCCGACCACCTGGACCAAACCGGTGATCCGGCTAGGCGGTTATTCCGACCTCCCCTTCCGCACCGCGGCCAACACGCCTCTCCTGCATGCCGCTTATGACCAGCTTGCCGGCAAAGACAGGTGGGTACCGCCGCAAGGTCTGGGGACGTTCCCGGTGCGCTTCCCCTCGCCTGATGATCCCGGCGATGCGGGCTGGCACGTCGATGTCAGCTTCGGCTGGCAGGAAAACCCGACCGATTTCCTGGCCTGGCGCGTTAATGTCAGCTCGAAAGATCGGGCCCTGCTGATGCTGTTCCTCTTCTCCGATGTCGCGGAATTGGACGCGCCAACCCGTATCCGGGTCGGCTCGCATCGCGACATTGCCCGCCAACTGGAACCCGCTGGGGAAGCCGGACTAAGCCTGCGCGAGCTGGCCGCCGACGGTTTTGCCGGCACGGCCCATTGCCCGGAAGTCCTGGCGACCGGACAAGCCGGCACGGTCTATCTGTGCCATCCATTCCTGGTCCACGCCGCCCAGCCGCACCGGGGAACGCGACCACGCTTCATGGCCCAGCCGCCACTCCAGCCCAGCGAACAGCTCTCGCTGGACCGGCCCGACGGCGCCTATTCCCCCGTCGAAACAGCCATCCGCCAGGCGCTCAACCGCGCCTGACACCCACCAGTAGACCTCATGGTGAGCCCGTCGAACCACGAGGTCGTGGCACCATCTCGCCACGACCTCGCCCTTCGACAAGCTCAGGGTGAGGTCTGCTGGGGAAACCGCCATTCCTCAGAGACAAAAATGACCAACTATTTCAAAGACGCCTTCAGCGGCATCCGGCTCGATGAGCAGGTGACCAATCCCAACATCATCGTGGGCCGCTACAGCTATTATTCCGGCTATTACCACGGCCATAGCTTTGATGATTGCGCCCGCTTCCTGATGACCACGCCCGGCGTCGACAAGCTGATCGTGGGCAGTTTCTGCTCCATCGGCTCGGGCGCCGCCTTCATCATGGCGGGCAATCAGGGCCATCGCTACGATTGGGTCAGCTCCTCCCCGTTCCACTACATGCCCGAAATCCCCGGCTTCGGCGCGGCAGCGGACGCCTTTGCCCCAGCCGGCGACACAATCATCGGCAATGACGTGTGGATCGGCACCGAAGCCATCATCATGCCCGGCATCACTATCGGGCATGGCGCCGTCATCGGCACAAGGGCGCTCGTCACCAAGGACGTCGAGCCCTACGCCATTGTCGGCGGCAATCCGGCCAAGCTGATCCGCAAGCGCTTCAGCGAGGACCACATTGCCATGCTGCTCGAAATGGCCTGGTGGGACTGGCCCCATGAGCAATTGCTCGCCGCAATGCCGCTGGTGACAAGCGACGATATCCCCGCGCTGCACGCCCATTGGCGCAATGTCGTCGCGCCTTTGGGGGATTGACGCCAAGCCCGCCGGGGACCCAATTTGGGTCCTCGGCATTTCCCCTTGGAGACATTATGCGGCTCATCTGCACCATCCTGCTGGCGGCCTCCATCGCCACACCAGCCCTGGCCCAGAGCACGGATTTCAACCCCTACCAGGCCGTGCTCGATCAAATGCCTCAGGCCGAGGCGGAGGCCCTGATCGAAGCGGCCTATGGCCCGGTCACGACCCGCCAGCCGGGCAATCCGGAAGTCGATGGCGATAGCGAGATGGTGTTCGCCGAGGGCAGTGGCCAGAATTTCAAGGTGTTTCTGTTCTGCGATGGCAAGCTCGCCTATGCGTCGGCACCAGTCACCGCGAAAGTCGCGATGCACATCCTGAACCCGATGACCAGATCACCGGATCTGGGCACCATCTACCCCACCGAAGACGGCGTCACCTTCTTGCTGCGCGATGGCGCCTTGAACGTCACCTATTGGGGCGTGGGCACCGATGCCAGCGGGGTGGGCGTCAGTTACCCAACCCACATATTGAACAATTACGAGGGCTGCAAAGGGGTCTCGAAGTAAGCGCCGCTTTCGCGGCGCCCCCGCCTTGCCGACTAGCGGAAAAATTCCGCCACTTCGGTCAGCGCACCTTCGATAGCCTCATCGTCGACATCGAGATGCGTCACCCAGCGCTGCTGACCATAGCGGCCGGTGGTCCCGATGCCGCGCTCAGCCAGAAACGTATTGAACCGCTCGCCCAGCTCCGCCTCGCAATTGAGGAAGATGATATTGGTATGCGGCTGGGTTACATTGAGCTGGTCAAACGCCGCCAGCCCCTCGGCCAGCCGCTTGGCCCGGCGATGATCATCGGCCAGCCGCGCCACATTATGCTCCAGCGCATAAAGCCCCGCTGCCGCCAGAATCCCCGACTGGCGCATGCCGCCGCCCAGCATTTTACGATTGCGCCGCGCCGTCTCGATCAGATCGCTCCGCCCGACCAACACTGATCCTACCGGCGCGCCCAAGCCCTTGGACAGGCAGATCGAAACCGTATCGAAATCCGCGACAAAATCCTTGATATCCAGGCTCAGCGCCACGCTGGCATTGAACGCCCGCGCCCCGTCAAGATGCAGCCCCAGCCCATGCCGCCGTGCCAGTTCGGCCACCGCCGCCATATACGCCACCGGCAGGATCTGCCCGCCATGGGTATTTTCCAGCGCAATCACCCGCGTCGTGGCAAAGTGGCTGTCATCCACCTTGATCGCCGCCTCGATATCACTGAGCGCCAGCGTGCCGTCAGGCTGATGCGCAATCGGCTGCGGCTGGATCGAGCCGAGCACGGCCGCGCCACCGGCTTCCCAGCGATAGCAATGCGCGTTCTGCCCGGCGATATATTCGTCGCCGCGCCCGCAATGGCTCATCAGCGCCAGCAAATTGGACTGCGTCCCCGACGGCACAAACAGCGCCGCGTCCTTGCCCAGCATGGCCGCCATACGCTGCTCGAGTCGGCTGACTGTGGGATCGTCACCAAACACATCATCGCCCACCTCGGCCTCAACCATGGCCGTCCGCATCGCAGCGGATGGCCTTGTGACAGTGTCGGAGCGGAAATCGTAGCGAATGGCGTTCATGCGGCAACCTCAATAGACTTCGCCATGAGGTCTATTGAGGCGCGGCTGGCTTGTCAGCCCCCTGCTCGTGCAACCCTGCCTGAATGGCATCCCATAGCGGATTGGGCTTGTAGGGCATGACGGGCGTCTGCCCCTTTTCCACGGCTTCCCAATATTTCCAGCCCAGCGCGTCGCTGCCCAGCTCGTAGTCGAACCCGTCATATTCATCCTCGCGGAACGAATAGAAGGCCCAGTGAATGTCATGCGCGTTGAGATTGGCCATCACGTCGGTCAGGTAATCAGCGCAGCCCTCATTGCGCCGCATGCAGCCAAATTCGGCGGCCACGATGCGATTGGCGGGGATGGCCTGCTTGTCCGCCCAGTCATAGACCGGCTGCAGGAAGGCATTGATTGTGCTGGCGTTCCAGGCCATCTCGCCCGTTCCGAACGGCACCGTGCCGGGATAGACGTAGCCCAGCTTGTCGCGGAAATTCTTGCCGGCGGTGAAATTGTACGGCTCGTACATGTGGAAGGCGTAGAGCACTTTGTCGTCGCTCAAGGCATCAGGCCAGCCGCTGAACGCCCCGGCATTGGCGTACCAGCCGGCATCGACCATGATCGGCGTATCGGGATCGACCGAGCGGATGGCGGCGATGACCATTTCGTAAAATGCCGGCAGGTCGCGCGCCGTGCCTTTGTTGTCCTCGACAAAGGCGATGTGGCTCGAAACATCGCCCGGCGCGGTGTTTTCGGCTGAACCCGTGCCGCGCTCCGGTGCCGGTTCATTGACGATATTATAGGCCAGCACGCCCGGATTATCCTTGAGCTCAGCGGCAAGATCGCGCCAGAAATCGGCCGCCTGCTGCCAATAGGCCTTATCCTCCCAGATGCGGCCATCGAACTTGTCGCCATTGTTCTGGCTCCAGCGCATGCCGGGCAGGCTGAGCGGCGTGATGACCATATCGACCCCGGAATCATAAGCCATTCCAAGCACTTGCTTTAATCGCGCCAAGTCCGGCTGCACCAGCCCGTCATAGTGATCGGCATCCCCGATCAGGAAGTCGCGCTCGGTGGCGTCCCATTTGTCATAGGCCAGGCGGCCCCATTGAATGCCGGCGGCATGCGCCTCGGCAAAGCGTTCGGCTAAAGGCTTGACAGAGAAGAAGTTACTGCCTTTGCGCTGGGTGTCCCAGAAGCCGATCGTGTCGCCCGCCAGCGCCGGAAAGCTGGCCAGGAACAATGCGAGTACGAGGCCCGCCTTTGCTGCAATTTTCATAAAAGTCCCGCTTGTTTTGCTGGCCGGGACACCAGGCCCCAAACGGGGCGCGACTATGGCGGGCTAGGCCGCAGCGACGCCGGAGACGACAAATTCGGCTACCATCTCGTCATCTAACGTTAGCAGACTGTTAACGTTGACGGGCTTGCGCGCTAAAATCAGGATACCCTCGATGGGCGCCCCCCGATCCTGCCGCAGCGTCGCCTTTTCAAACCGCAACACGTCGAGCCCCGCATCGAGCAAAGCCTGCCGCGTCGCCGCCACGCCATGGGCATAGCGCAGCGACGGGCGCAGAAACACCGCCTCCTCGCCGTCATGGGCTTCGAGCGAAAATGCCAGTAGCCCACCGGGCAACATGGCCGGCACCACGGCGGACAAAACCGGCGGCAGCGCGCCGCAATAGATGAACACATCGGCCGCGGTCACGAGATCCGCCTCGGCAGCCCGGCCCGCCAGGGCGGCGACCAGTTCGGCCTTGTCGAGGCGATCGTAAATGCCCTTCTTGCCGGTCTCGGCGATCATCGCGGCGCTGAGGTCGACGCCTTCGAGATAGGACACCTTGGCGCGCACTCGCTCGCCCATCAGTCCCGTGCCGCAGCCCAGATCGATGGCCAAAGCGAAACGCTCTATGCCCAGCCGCCCCATTTCCGCGACCAGCATGGCGTCGAGCAGGGCCGGCACCTGATAGCCCAGATTTTGCAACAGGGCGCTTTCAAAGCGCGGCGCATATTGGTCGAACAGCGCCTCGACATAGCTGACCGCGGTGCCTTCGCTGGCGCTAGCCGCGCCATGCGCCGCCAGTTTCAGGCCGGCACCGAACAGGCCATCATCGTCCAGCGCTTCAAGATGGCGCCAGGCCGAAATGGCGCCGGAAATATCGCCCGCCTTCTCGCTGTAATTGCCCAGCAATTCCCAGCCTGCCGCCCATTGGGGTGTCAACTCGAGCGCCTGGGCCATCAGATCGGCCGCGGCAGCATGATCCCCGCCCTCGGCTAGCATCTTGGCATAGCCGGCACGACGGTCGGCGATGACATCACCGGAAGAATGAAACGCCTTGGTCAAGACGAAGTGATCTCTGGAGGGCTACCGGTCCCGTTGGCCCGGCGAGCCGGGGATTTGCAGCAAATCCGGGCCGAAATCAAGCAGCTCTTTTGCACTGCATAGCTGGGGTGCGACCAACAGCGCGGTAGCCAATGCCTGCAATTGGCGTAGTATGCCTTGGTCCCAGTCGCATTGTTCGCATCCGATCGGCGACAGGATGCCTTTGGCCGCAGGCTCATCGCGTGTCCGCACCGGGTTCCCCAAGACCTGGCGCAAATACTTGACGGAATTCAGCTTTCCCCCGGCAAATCAGCAGATTGGCCAGGCGCTTTGTCATGTGTAAACAAATTATTGAACGCCGCTTTTTTTGGGGCTAAGCTCATCGGATCGAATATTGCGGCCGACCGATCTGATCCTGCGAATACCATTCGCGCATGCTGACGTCACTTTCCGATATTTCGATATCATCAAGTCCTGGTCATCATGACTGGGACCGTCTACCGCAGCGATTGCACGAGGGAAACGCGCATCATGGCAACCGGCACTGTAAAGTGGTTCAACGGCCAAAAGGGATATGGCTTCATTCAGCCGGACGAAGGCGGGGCGGACGTGTTCGTCCACATTTCCGCTGTCCAGCGCTCGGGCCTGAATGGCCTGGATGAAGGCCAGAAGGTCAATTACGAGATCGTCAAGGACAAGCGGACCGGCAAATCCGCCGCCGACAATCTGACCGCCTCCTGATCTAATCTAGCTTCAGCAAATCAATGAAGGGCGCGTCGAGGGGATGCGCCCTTTTTGTTTGTGGGGGTAGTGCTGCTGATCACGCCTCAGTAGACCTCATCCTGAGCCTGTCGAAGGACGAGGTCGTGGCACCCAAGCCTCCACTCGCGCGACCTCGTGGTTCGACAAGCTCACCATGAGGTCGCTCAGGCAGAGGGGCGACCTACACCCCTTCCGGCGCCACCCGGATCACCTGCCCATTACCTTCATCGGTCAGAGCATAGATCGCGCCATCAGGCCCCACCCGCACATCGCGAATGCGGCCCAGTTGCCCCTCGAACAGGGGCTCTTCACCGACGACCGTGTCGCCCTCCATGTCGAGCCGCACCATGACCTGACCGCTGAGGCCGCCGGTGATCAGGTCGCCCTGCCAGCCTTCGATCAGCTCGGCATCATAAAAGGTCAGGCCCGATGGCGAAATGGAGGGGTCCCAATAATGCAGCGGCTGCTCCAGCCCTTCCTGTTCAGTGCCCTCGCCAATCGGTGCGCCGGAATAGTCGACGCCATAGGTAATAACCGGCCAGCCATAATTGCGCCCCGCCCGCGGCATGTTGATTTCGTCGCCGCCGCGCGCGCCATGCTCAACGGTGAACAGCGCGCCATCGCTCTGGCGCAGCGTTGCGCCCTGCGGATTGCGATGCCCCTTGCTCCACAATTCGGCCGCCCAGCCCTCAAGCTTCGGATTGTCCGCCGGGATCGAGCCGTCCGGCGCAATCCGCACCACGGCACCGGCCAGGTCGGCCATGTCCTGCGCCCGTTTGGCCTCGCCCCGCTCTCCCAGCGTCACGAACAGATTGCCGTCCTGGCCGATGACGATGCGCGAACCATAGTGCCGGTCGGTGCCGGTGAACTTGTTCATGCGGAAAATCACATTCTGCTCGCTGAGCGAGCCGCTATCGCCCTCAAGCGCCAGCCTGGCCGAGAGCACTGCCGTGCCGTGCCCGCCTTCGCCCGCTTCGGAAAAGCTGAGATAAATCCGCCCGCTTTCGGCAAAGTCCGGCGCCAGCGCCACATCGAGCAAGCCGCCCTGCCCCCGCGCCACCACCTCAGGCACGCCTTCGATCGGCGCGCCCACTTCCCCATCCTGGCCCACCACGCGCAATTGCCCGCTGCGCTCGGTCACCAGCATGCGGCCATCGGGCAGGAACCCCATGGCCCAAGGATGCTCGAGCCCTTCGGCGATGACTGTCGCGGTCAGCGGCCCCGCCGACGTCTCGATGGTTTGTGCCGATGCAGGCGCCGCCAGCAGCAGGGCCAAAGCGGTGCCGGTCAAAACGGGCAGGCGAGAGGGAGAAAGATGGAACATCCTTGGGCCTTTCGTTTGCAAATGCGCTAAATCTTGAATGGGCATGTGGAGATAACCATCTTCATTATGCACACCCGCTTGACCGCAACGCGGCGGGCGGGCAATTTGAACCTATCTCCCCCAAAAACTTATCGTGATGCACACGCCGGGTTTGGCTGGGGAGTTTGACGTTTTTGCCGTGCCGAATGGAGGCGACGAATGGACAAGATCCCGATGACGGTCGGAGGCCACAAGGCTCTGACCGCCGAATATGAGCACCGTACTGCAACTGAGCGCCGTCGCATCATTGAGGCGATCGCCGAAGCACGCGCCCATGGGGACCTGTCGGAAAACGCCGAATATTCGGCCGCCAAGGAACAGCAGAGCCTCAATGAAGGCCGCATCCAGGAACTGGAATCGATTCTGGCCCTGGCCGACATTATCGATGTGACCAAGCTGTCGGGCGCCAGCGTGAAATTCGGCGCCACGGTGACCTTCCTCGATGAGGATACCGAAGAAGAAAAGACCTATCAGGTCGTGGGCGATCCCGAGGCCGACGCCACTGGCGGACGCGTATCGATTTCCTCGCCGATTGCCCGCGCCATGATCGGCAAGGAAGAAGGCGATTCGTTCGAAGTTTCGGCCCCCGGTGGGTCCCGTAGCTACGAGATCGTCAAGATCCAGTACATTTAAGACGTCCCGGCGCTCATTTCTTGGGCATTTGCCCAAGGCAGGCTGTGACATTTTAGTGCGATCCACAGCCGCGAGCGCCACAAAAGCGACTTAGCCTTGAAAGAGTACACCTTCGGCCATTAACCTAGGACCAATCGACATTCAGCTTTGGCTGGATGGCGGCTGGCCCAAAAGGGAGGGCCGAGGGCTACTCGCATTTGTTGGAGAGCGTTGCGATGCACGCGAAAGTCATCATCATCGGTTCCGGTCCAGCCGGCTACACCGCCGCGATCTACGCGGCGCGCGCCATGCTGGAGCCTGTGATGATTCAGGGTCTGCAGCCCGGTGGCCAGCTGACCATCACCACCGATGTCGAGAACTACCCCGGCTTTGCCGACGTCATCCAGGGCCCATGGCTCATGGACCAGATGAAGGCGCAGGCCGAGCATGTCGGCACGAAAATCGTCAACGACCTCATCGTCAATGTCGATTTCGACAAGCGCCCCTTCGTGCTGACAGGCGACAGCGGCGATATCTACACCGCCGATAGCCTGATCATCGCCACCGGCGCCCAGGCCAAATGGCTGGGCATTCCGTCCGAGCAGAAGTTCCAGGGCTTTGGCGTATCGGCTTGCGCCACCTGCGACGGCTTTTTCTACCGCAACAAGGAAGTGCTGGTGGTCGGCGGCGGTAATACCGCGGTCGAAGAAGCGCTGTTCCTCACCAATTTTGCGTCCAAGGTCATCGTTGTGCACCGCCGCAACGAATTCCGCGCCGAACGCATCCTGCAGGATCGCCTGTTCAAGAATCCCAAGATCGAAGTGCGCTGGAATACCGAGGTTGCCGAAGTCGGCGGCTCGTCCATGCCCACCTCGGTCAATACGGTCACCCTGCGCGACACCACGACCGGCCGCACTTATGAACAGCCGATCGACGGCATTTTCGTTGCCATCGGTCATGCCCCAGCAACGTCAATATTTGCCGGCAAGCTGGATATGAAGCCGGGCGGCTATTTGCAGGTGAAGGCCGGCACGACCGAAACCAATATTCCCGGCGTCTTTGCTGCCGGGGATGTCACGGACGATGTTTACCGTCAGGCAATCACTGCCGCAGGCATGGGTTGCATGGCAGCGCTTGAAGCAGAACGATACCTGGCTGAACACGAGCTCGCCGAAGCGGCGGAGTAGACTGACCGACGACCCAAATAGAAAGCGTCACAAGAAATGCTCGACTGGGACAAGCTCCGGATTTTCCACACCGCCGCCGAGTCGGGCAGTTTCACTCATGCCGCTGAAAAGCTCGGCATGAGCCAGTCCGCCGTCAGCCGCCAGATCTCGGCGCTGGAGGATGATCTGGGCCTCAAACTCTTCATCCGCCATGCGCGCGGGCTGGTGCTCACCGAAGTGGGCGAGCAATTGTTCCGCACCGCCCATCGCATGCATTGGGAGCTGCAGCAGGTCGAAACCCAGATGTCCGAAAGCCAGGACGTCCCCACCGGCCCGCTCATCGTCACCACCACTGTGGGTATCGGCTCGACCTGGCTATCCTCGCGGCTCGACGAATTCCTGAAGCTCTATCCGCTGATCCAGCTCGAAATCCGCCTCAACGATGCCGAGCTCGACCTGGCCATGCGCGAGGCCGACGTCGCCATCCGCCTACACCGGCCCAATCAGTCCGAGATGATCCAGCGCAAGCTGTTCACGGTGCACAACCACTTCTACGCCACCAATAGCTATATCGACGAATTCGGCATGCCCGCCACGGTCGACAACCTCGAAGACCATCGCATCATCAGCTTCGGCGAGCCGGTGCCGTCCTATCTGGGCGACATCAACTTCCTCGAACGCATGGGGCGCTCGGATTCGAGCCCCCGCCGCGCCGCGCTCAAGGTCAATTCGATCTATGGCATGCTGCAGGCCTGCCGCGCCGGCATCGGCATCGCCATGCTGCCCGATTATGTGACGGAGAAAGAAGACGGCCTGGTCCAGGTGCTGCCCGAGATCGAGCTGCCGGCCTATGAAGCCTATTTCGTCTATCCCCCCGCGCTGAAAAATTCCAAACGCGTCGGCGTGTTCCGCGATTTCCTCGTCGGCAAAGCCCGCGAGTGGAGCTTCTAGTTCAGTTCCGTTGTCTACCACTATGACGGACCACCACCGCGCTTTCCCTCGGGCTTGACCCGAGGGCCATTCGTCGCTTGTGCCGGGTTGAAAGTGGCCCTCGGGTCAAGCCCGAGGGAGGCGGTGATGGAATTGCGACGCCAGTTGGAGCGGAAAGCACCATGCCCCTCATCACCACCATCGCCTTCGATGCCGATGACACGCTCTGGCAGAACGAGCAGTTTTTCCGGCTGACCGAGCAGCGCTTTGCCGATCTGCTCAAGGACTATACCGACGCGCCCGATCTTAATGACCGCCTGATCAAGGCCGTCACGGCAAACCTGCAATATTACGGCTTCGGCATGAAGGGCTTTGCCCTGTCCATGGTGGAAACCGCGCTGGAGGTGACCGATCACCGCGTGCCCGGCACCGTGATTGCCGAAATCCTCGCCGCCGGGCGCGAATTGCTGACCTACCCGCTGCAGACCCTGCCCTATGTCGACCAGGTGCTCGGCCAATTGCAGGACAGCCATCGGCTCATCATCATCACCAAGGGCGACACGTTCGACCAGGAGCGCAAGCTGGCGGCCTCGGGCCTCGCCGATTATTTCGCCGCGGTCGAAATCGTCACCGACAAGAACCCCGCCACCTATGCCCGCATCTTCGAGCGCCATAGCGACGGGGCCGCCCGCACGCTGATGGTGGGCAATTCACTGCGCTCCGATATCCTGCCGCCGCTCGCCGCCGGGAGTTTCGCCGTCTATGTGCCGCATGCGCTGACGTGGTCCTATGAGCATGCCGATGAGCCGGAAGGAGAATCGCGCTATGCAAAAATCGAGCATATCGGCGAGCTGCCTGCCGCCATCGCCGCCTTCGAATCCAGCCATGGCTGAGCGGGCGTGCCTCTATAAAGGCATTTTCACCGCGAGCCTGCCTGCGACATACTGTACCGCGCCGGACTGCACTATTTGATTTCATTGATATTTCGGCGCCAGCATGCTCAGCGTGCATGGCTGGCATGATGCCTGCCTAATTGTTGAGCGCGGTGCCGCCTCTTATATGAGCGTCATCACAGCGGCGCTTCCCTCCTCCCTTGCGCGCTGCTGCGTTCCCTCCTGGCGGGATTTATCCCGCTACCTGTGGCTTCGCTCTCCCCTCGAGCGAGGCCACTTTTGTTTTTGCCTGCAGCTTTTGCATGGCTGACATGTCAGCTTTCGTATTGCCGACTAGTTCAGTAGAGTTCATATAGAACACGTCGCTGAGGCGCGCTCCGAATCCTCCTCCCTCGGACCCCGTATCGCGACACCGAACCTGAGCCGTATCCTCCTCCCTCGGCAAAGGTTCAACGGTAGAGCGCATATCCTCCTCCCTTGCTCTCTACCCCACTTCAGATTTGGCTTCGGCCCGGTCATCGGCCCCATCTTCGGATGGGGCCTTTTTTTTTCGCTGTGCCCGCCGTCATGCATAGCTCCGCTGCCCAAAGAATGGACAACTTGTCGCAGTGCCTAATGCATGGCTGACATGTTGAGAGGGCCATTGCTGACCGAACGGTCAAATTCTATATGTGTACTCGTCGCTGGAAACGCCGCTCCGTATCCTCCTCCCTCGGACCCGCGTTTAGGCGACACCGGATCTAGGCCGTATCCTCCTCCCTCGGCTTGGGTCCACCCGGTTTGGTGCATATCCTCCTCCCTTGCACCGGACCATTACTTACGATTTGGCTTCGGCCCTATCATCAGGCCCCATCTTCGGATGGGGCCCTTTTTTTGTTCTGAGGTACGTGACTGCAAAGGGCCTCGGCTCTTTCGCCTCCCTCCCCCTTGAGGGGAGGGATTGAGGGAGGGGGTCGTTCAGTGGCCACGAAACGACCCCCACCCCGGCCCTCCCCTCAAGGGGGAGGGAGGGCAAGAACCGAGAGCACGGCCCCAATTCCCCGCCGCGCATGGCTGACCTTCCCATTGAGCGTTTGTTCCCCCGCGCCACATAGTCGATAACGGCCTTAGGTTTTCCGCTTCGGCAGAAAGCCCTTGGCCTCGCCCATCCCCTCGGGCGGGGCCTTTTACTTTCCAGGCCGGACAATTCTGCCGCTACAAGGCAAATTCTGCCGCCCCGAAGCGGGCCTGCCCTCCTAACCTCTTGAAACCATTGAGCCGCCAAGCGGCACAGCGCTTGCATCGCGCTTCTGGCAAAGCCAGGAGAACGCCCATGGTTGCCGTCAGCACTGCCTATAGCGCCAACACCTATTATTCTGTCGCGGCAAGCCAAACGGCCAATGCAAAAACCACTGGCACGGCCAGCCCCGCCGCGAGCACGGCAACAGATGCCGCCGCCACCTCGGTCACCCTCTCCGACGCTGCCAAGGCCGCGCTGGCCGCCAAGGACTTTGCCACCGTACTGGCCGAGGCCCGCGCCAAGCTCAATGCGCTGCTGACCGAAGCGGGCCGCACCAATCCGCTGGAAAAGGACAAGCTGGCGCTCGATCTGTCGAGCCTCGATGCCCGCGAACTCTACGCGATGGCCAGCGACGACAGCTTCACCAGCGACGAGCAGAAGGCGGCCGGGCTCGAAATGCAGCGCCGGCTCGAAGCCGCTTTGGCCGGCCCTGCCGCCGTCGCCAAGGTCACTGGCAATTACCAGGGCCTCTACAAGGCCGCCGCCGAATATCTCGATAGCCTGGGCGCCGAGGAAAAAGCCGCTCCCGACTGGATCGCCGCCCGCGCCGCCGTCACCGAAGGCCTCAAGCAGCTCCAGACCGATCCCAAGAAACTGCCCGATGCCGGCGAGGACGATCCCGTCGCCATCTACCTGGCGCTGCTCAAGGCCGGCGAAACCACGACCCCGCGCCCCATTACCGATGTGGCCACTTCCGCCCGCAGCACGCTCGACGCGCTCTATGCCGATGCTACCGCCGCGGGCAAGGCGCCCACCTTCAACAAGAACACGACTGTCGGCACCTATATCGACCTGTCCAAATTCGATAGCCGCACGCTGTCCTCCATCGTGCTGGACACGTCAGGCAAATTCACCGCCGAGGAAACCCGCGCCGCCGACCAGGCCCTGCGCGCCAAGAGCGGAGCGGCCCTGGTCGCCGGCTTCCAGAACGCCGCCAAGTCCAGCGACCCCACCGCCTTCAGCCAGAATATCATCTCGATCTATTCCGCAATGAGCCCCGAAGAACGCCAAGCCGCCGGCTGGAGCGAAGACTTCTACAAGGCCGCTCTGGGTAGCTACCAATCGACCTCCCAACTGGTCAAAATGTTCGCCGATGCCGGGGGGACGAGCACGAGCTTTTTGGGGCTGTTGGGACAGTAGGGGCGGGTGCACTGAGCCTTCCGGGTTGTGCCCGCAAACCCATGCCACCGCTTTACCTCGCGCGCGGAGGGTTGGCCCAATGCACCGGGTGGGGCGTTCCAGGGAATCCAGTCACCGCCTAACTTCCCACCCCACAATGTCATTCCCGCGAAAGCGGGAACCTCCGTTTACGATGCCCGACCAAGAAAACAGAGGTCCCCGCTTTCGCGGGGATGACACGGTGGGTGAAGTGATCTGGTTGGGAAAATGGCCTTCAGCATGGATTCCGGCCTGCGCCGGAATGACATTGTGGTTGGTTGCGACGCTGGGGCGGGCCCCTAGTGGATCCCCGCACAGAACTCCTGGATCCGCCGCACCGCTTCTTCCAGCTCGGCATTGCTTGCCGCATAGCTCAGGCGGAAATGGCCGGGCAGGCCGAAGGCGGTGCCGTGCACCAGCGCCACGCCGGTTTCTTCCAGCAGGGCCATGACGAAATCCTCGTCACTGGTCAGCAGTTTGCCGCCGGCGCTGGTTTTGCCCAATAGCCGCTTGCACGAGGGGAACACGTAGAAGGCGCCTTCGGGCACGAGGCAATCGAGGCCGGTATTGGCGTTGAGGCCGGCCACGACGAGGTCGCGGCGCGCCTGAAAGGCTTGCCGCCACTCGACCAAAAAGTCCTGCGGGCCGTTCAGCGCTTCGACCGCCGCCCATTGCGAGATGGAGCTGGGATTGGTCGTCGACTGGCCCTGCAGCTTGGTCATGGCCGCCAGTAGCGGGCGCGGCCCGGTGCAATAGCCGATGCGCCAGCCGGTCATGGCGTGCGACTTGCTCACCCCGTTCATGGTCAGTGTGCGGGGCTGCAAAGCCGGCTCGACCTGGGCAATGGTGGCGAAAACCCCGCCGTCATAGACCAACACCTCATAGATATCGTCGGTGAGGATATGCACATGCGGATGGCGCAGCAGCACCTCCGCCAGCCCCTTGAGCTCGGCTGCCGAATAGGCGGCGCCCGTGGGATTGGACGGCGTATTGAGGATCAGCCACTTGGTCCTGGGCGTGATCGCGGCTTCCAGCACTTCGGGCCTCAGCTTGAAGCCGGTCGTGTCATCGGCCACGGCGAACACCGGCTCGGCGCCGCACAGCCGCACGATTTCGGGATAACTGACCCAATAGGGCACGGGCACGACGACTTCATCGCCCGGATTGAGCGTCGCCATCAGGGCATTGAAAATGATCTGCTTGCCGCCCGAGGAGACGAAGCAATCGGCCGCCGTCACATCGAGCCCATTGTCGCGGCGGAACTTGGCCGCCACCGCTTCCTTGAGCTCGGCAATGCCGTCCACATTGGTATAGCGCGTCTTGCCCTCGTCCATGGCCCTGATCGCGGCCTGGCGCACATTGAGCGGGGTGTTGAAATCGGGCTCGCCCGCCGAGAGCGCGATGATGTCGCGCCCTTCTTCGGCCATGACCCGGGCTTTCTGGCTGATCGCCACCGTCGCCGAGGGGGCCACCCGCGCCAGTGCATCAGACAAGAACGCCATTTCATCTCTCCCGGGGAAATACCGGGCAAACTGATATTGCCTCGCGCGTGCCGGGGCAACTGGCTTGATGGCTTATTTCGCCGGTGGCGGCGCCGTGGATTCCCGCAAGACCAGCTCGGTCGGCAGCACCCGCCGGCCCTCGACCTGGGTGTCGCCCAAAGCCGCATCCACCGCCAGCCGCGCAATTTCGTGCATGGGCTGGGCCATGGTGGTCAGCTTGGGCGTGGCGAGGGCGGCTTCGGGCACGCCGTCAAAGCCGATCACCGATACATCGCCCGGCACATTCCGGCCGGAGCGGAACAGCCAATCCACGGCATACATGGCGATCTTGTCCGACATGGCGAGGATGGCCGTTGGCGGCTCGGGAGCGGCAAAGATCTGCGCCATGGCCGCGTGGGTGCTGGCCTCGTCTTCCAGCGTGCCGTAGATCGGCACGGAATGCGGATCCATGCCTACGGCCTGCAGCGCCTGCCAATAGCCCAAAGCGCGGTCGCGCGAGGTGGAATACCAGGCCTGCCGCACCTGCGCCTCGTCGGCCCGCCCGGCCTGGCCGTCGCGCAGCATGGTGGAGAGGATTGCCAGGCGACGATGCCCCAGCCCCAGCATATGCTCGGCCGCAAGGCGCGCGCCGTTGAAATTGTCGACCCCGATAGCCGGGATCGATTGATCATCCGCCCCGATCGCCAGCGCCACATAGGGCAATTGGCGTTGCCGGGTGATATCGACCAGCCGCTCCCCGCCTTCGACGCACAGCAGAATGAAGCCATCGACCAACGCCGAGCCGATATTCCAGGCCAGGCGTTCGTCATTGCGCGCCGACACCAGCGCCACCCCGGCGCCGCGGTCGTCACAGATATTGGAAATCTCCGCCATCAGCTGGCGCGCCCACAGGTCCTCGAAGAAATAGCTCAGCGGCTCGATGGCGGCGACGCCCACCGCATTGACCTTGCCTGCCCGCAGCAGGCGCCCGGTAATGCTGGGGCCGCCATAGCCCAGCTCCTTGGCCACCGCATGCACCCGCTCGCGCACTTCCTCGCGAACGATTTCGGGCCGGCTGAACACATTGGACGCAGTGCCCTGCGACACGCCGGCCGCCTTGGCCACATCCCTCAGCCTGATTTTTTCCGGAACCTGCCTGGCCAAAAGCCTCGCCTTTCATTGTTATCTCATTGACTAGCATCAATTTTGGATCGGTTCAATTTTTGCTTGACTCTGCTATTGCGAAGACCTAGTTTTGAACCGGTTCAACGCATTTCCATGTCGACGGATTGAATCGGTTCAATTCGCTATTCGCATCAGGAGGAAAAAATGATCCCTGCCAGCTATCTGTTCAAGCAAGCCTATCATCAGCAGTGGGAAGCCGCCGAGCCGGAGGTGACGCCAGTCACAGCCGAACCGCGCGGTGGCATGACCATTCCCCTGCGTCAGATCATCGCCTTGGCCGCTCGCGCGCTGGATAATCTACGGCAAAAGCCGCTGGGCACCGCGGCCCGTCACCACTAAATGCCGATGCCGGGCTGTTTGCGCAGCACGACACCGGCTACGCGCCAGCCGATATCGGGCTCGTTGCGCATTTGGTAAAATGCCTCGTAGAGGCTGCCATCCTCGCCCACCAGTTGCACGACCTGCGTCACTGATGTCTCGCTCAGCCGGGTCGATGGCCCGAAACTATGCGACCGCGACTCCACGATCGGCCCATAGCCTGTGGCGACAATGGCGGCGAGAAACACCTCGGGATCGGAAAATTGCTGGCGGAAGCCGGCACCCGCAAAGCCCAGCGCCGCCTCCCCGTCTCCGGCGCGAAACGCCTGGATCTGTCCGCTGACCACCGCCTGCCAGGCTTGCTCTTCGGTCTGCGCCTGGGCCGGCAGTATAAGGGTCAGCAGCATAAAAGCCAAAGCCAGAACCACGCGCATGTCAGCCTCCCCGGCAGCGGCGGCGCCACACTTCTGCCGCCAAATGGTACGCCACGCGTCGCATTCGGCCCCAACTCGAACCGCATTCGCGTGGCTTTATGCAATCGTCGCAACGAACATACGACGTCGATCCCATGCACAAATCTACGTCCGCCAAGCGGAAAAGTTTCAAGCTCTATGCCATCGCCTCGTCGGCCACCCTGGCTCTCGGCGCGGCTGGTGCCTTGGTTGCTGGCGTCACACCGGCAAGCGCGGCGAGCTTGGCTCACCAGGTTGACCCGCAGATCGCGGCCTTCATGGTGCCGCTGACCATTCTGCTGTTTGCGATCCTCTATGAAGCCGGCCGCATTGCCCTGCGCGGCAATCTGCCCGTCGAAGCCCCTGCGCATCGCACGGCGCGCCGCTACTGGTCCCCCGGCCGCGGCGAAGGCTGACTTCTAGCACTCCTGATCTCCCAAAGATTCCCTGACCAAAATCCGACTGGACCGGCCTTGTGCCGGTCCATTTTCGTTGCGGCCATGTTCGACCAACCGACTATTGCCCTTGCCGGCCGGCGGGATCACACTCCTTGGTGAGGAGGACTGAACCATGCTGGTTGATACGATACTGCAGAACAAGGGTACTCTGGTTTATACCCTGCCCGAAACGGACACGCTCGCCGACGCGGTCGCCATGCTCAACGCGCACAATATCGGCGCGGTCGTCATCACGCATAAGGACGGCACCATTGCCGGCATTCTATCGGAGCGCGACGTGGTGCGTCGCCTGGGCGATGGCGCAGCTTCGGCATTGAGCCTCACCATTGCCGAATGCATGACCCGCTCGGTCCACACCACCAGCCGCCAGGCCCATATCGACGACATCATGGAGCGCATGACCATTTCGCGCGTCCGCCACATGCCGGTTACCGAAGGCAAGACGCTGATCGGCATCGTCTCGATCGGCGACGTGGTGAAGCTCAAGATCGAACAGATCGAGCGGGAAGCCGAGGAATTGCGGGAATATATCGCGTCGTGAGCTGAGAGCCGCGATTCCTGCTTTTCGCATACGCGAAAAAGCTGACCTCCCTCCCCACAAGGGGGAGGGAATTGGATCGGGGATCGCCCACCTATTCCGCCATGGCATGCGCCCGCTCGAGCGCTTTTTCTTCTTCGGTCAGCGGCTTGTCGGGCTTCTTTGGCCCGCGTAGCAGCAGGATCAGCGGCACGGCGCCCAGGCTGAGCAGCAGCATCAGCCAGAAGTCGTCGAGATAGGCCAGCATGGCCGATTGCTGGGTGACCAGGCTATTGACGATCGACACCGTCACCGGATTGCCGGTGAGCAAGGCCGGCATCTGGTTCATCACGTTCTGCGAGGTCGCGGTGATCCGCTCGGCCAGTTCGGCATGGTTGACCTGCATCATATTGGCCAGCACCGCCGTCACCAGCGAAATGCCCACGCCCTGCCCCATATTGCGCACCAGCGCGAACATCGACGTCGCGTCGGCCCGGAACCGGGGAGCGATGGTGGCAAAGGCCAGCGTCTGCAGCGGCACGAACAGGAAGCCCATGCCAAAGCCCTGGATACAGCCGGTGATGATCACGGGCCAATAATCCATCTGCAGGTTGAAGCTGGTCATGCCATAGAGCGAATAGGCCATGCAGGCGATGCCGAACAGCATCAGGATGCGCGCATCCACCCGGCCGATCAGCCGCCCCACCACCACCATCGAGAGCAGCGTCGCCACCCCGCGCGGCGCCATGATGACGCTCGACAGCAGCACCGGATAGCCCATCAGGCTCTGCAGCAGCGGCGGCAAGAGCGCCAGGCCCGAGAACAGGGTGATGCCCACGATGAACATCAGGGCCGAGCCCAGCGCGAAATTGCGATCCTTGAACAGGCGCAGGTCGATGAACGGGTTCTCCGCCGTCAGGCAATGCACCACGAAGACCCAGAGGCCGGTGATCACCAGGCCCAGTTCGATCCAGGTTTCGGTGGCGGTGAACCAGGCATTGTCGGCGCCCCGGTCGAGCATCAATTGCAACGCGCCGACGCCCAGCGCCAGCATGCCGAAGCCGAAGAAATCAAAGCGCCGCTGTCGTATTTCAGTCTCCGGCATGAAGGCAACCAGCATGGCCACCGCCATCCCGCCCACCGGCAGGTTGATCAAAAACACCCAGCGCCAGTCAAAGCTCTCGGTCAGCCAGCCGCCCAGCGTCGGCCCGATGATCGGCGCGACCATGATGCCCATGCCATAGACGGCCATGGCCTGGCCAATGCGTTCCTTGGGATTGATATTGAGCAGCACGGTCTGGGCCAAAGGCGCGATCACCGCGCCGAAAATGCCCTGCATGATGCGGAACAGCACCATTTCGGGCAGGCTGCTGGCAATGCCGCACAAAGCCGAGGCCACGGTAAAACCGATCACCGCGATCAGGAACAGCCGCTTCTGCCCGACGCGGTCGCTCACCCAGCCGGTCAGCGGCGTCGCAATGGCGGCAGCCACGATATAGGAGGTGAGAACCCAGGTGATTTCGTTCTGCGCCGCGCCCAGCGAGGCTGCCATATGCGGCAGCGCCACATTGGCGATCGTGGTGTCGAGCACCTGCATGATGGTCGCCAGCATCAGGGCTCCGGTGAGGAGCCCCTTATGCTTGACGACCAATGCGGGTGCGGAAACGGCTTGAACCGGAGCTTTGGCCATATCGGCCTCCAAACGTCTAGCGGCGCGGGCTTTTCGGCGCAGTAGGGACCGCGCCGAAGCCTTATTTGCCCATCATCTTGTCGAGGGTCGAGCGGCCGGTATCCACCGATACGGTGGCGCTCATGCCGGTCTTGAGAATGGCGATTTCAGGATCGGCCGGCAGCGCGATGCGCACGGGCAGGCGCTGCACCACCTTGACCCAATTGCCCGTGGCATTCTGCGCCGGGATCAGGGAAAATTCCGAACCCGTGGCCGCGCCCAAGCTGTCGATGCTGCCATGCAGCACGCCCGGATAGGCGTCGACATGCACAGCCACCGGCTGCCCGACCTTGAGCTCGGCCAATTGGGTTTCCTTGAAATTGGCCTGGATCCAGGTCGACTCCGTCTCGACCAGCGAGGCGATCGTGGTTCCCACGGCAATGAACTGGCCGACATTGAGGCTCGACACATTGGAGACAATGCCATCGGCCGGAGCCGCAACGGTCGTCTTGGTCAGGTTGCGCTGGGCCTGCTCGACCGCCGCCAGGGCGGACAGTACGGCAGGATGAGTGTCGGTGGCGATATTGGGATCACCCGCCAGCGCCGCGGTTGCCGCCGCCACTTGCTGGTTGGCCAAATCCACCTCGCTCTGCGCCTGCTGGTAAGCCAGCTTGGTGTCATCCAGCGTTGCATTGGCATTGATGCCCTGGGTCACCAGCGTGCTCTGGCGGTCAAAGGCCGCCTTGCGAATGGCCAGCGTGTCCTCGGCGGATTTGAGCTGCGCCTGCGCCGTGCCATAGCTCACCTTGAGCTGCTCGACATTGACGCGCGCCGTCGCCAGCGCCGCATTGGCCTGGCTCAGCGCGATCTCATAGGGCTGCGGATCGATGGTGAACAGCACATCGCCCGCCTTCACCGTCTGGTTCTCGACCACTTTGACATCGGCAACGCGGCCCGCCACATCGGCGCTCAGCGACACCTTGGACTGCTGCACATAGGCGTTGTCGGTGTCTTCATAGCGGCCACCGGTCAGCCAGAACCAGCCGCCCGCGGCGACCAGCAGCAGCGGAACACCGGTCATCAGCAGCAGGCGGCGGCCATTTTTCTTCTTGGGTGCGGCGGCAGGCTTTGCGGCCTCGGCGGCGGGCGATGGGCTTTGAGGCGCCTCGGCAGCCGGCGCCGTCTTGTCGGTGCGCGGCAGGGTGACGACGCTAGCTTCACCGGCTTTCGGATCAGTAACGCGGGCGTTCATTTAGACAGCTTCCTTTTCTTGGTCGGCCTCAGGGCCCAGATTGACGAGATTTTCCCGAATGCGGGACAGCCCCGCGATTACCGCCTGCCGCTCGGCCTCGGACAGGCCAACCAGCGAATTCCGATACAGTTCAGCGCCCACATGGCGCGCCTCGCCCACCAGAGCCACGCCGGCTTCGGTCAGGCGGGAGAGCTTGGCGCGGCTATCCTCGGGATGGGCATAGCGCTCGATCAGGCCGCGCTTTTCCAACCGGTCCAGAATCCCGCTCACGGTCATCGGATCGGCGTCGATAGCGCTGGCGAGCGCCACCTGCGTGACGGCCTCTTTCCAATGGATCGTGCCCAGCGCCTTCCATTGCGCCAGCGTCAGGCCATGCGCCCGCGCCTCTTCCTCGAAGCGCCGGCGATAAAGCCGCGCGACGTCATGGATGAGATAGCCGATCGGCCGCTCTTTCTGGACATCGGGATGCATCTGCGCCTCATAAGTGTACTTATTGTCAGGCGGTATATAATAAGTACATAGGCCAATTCAATCGCAATCGCATCATCGCTTCCATGCACTGCCATCACGGCTCGGTGGGCATAGAAACAATCCGCGCCACCCTGTTCGGGGTGACGCGGATGAAAAGATGTTGGCGGCATTAGGCGGGGAGCCTCGGCAGTTCCCTCCCCACAAGGGGGAGGGAGGCAGATCGGGGCTCCATACGGAATGGATCAGATATTCGCCTCAACCAACGCCTTGAGCTGAGCCATCTCATCCCCAGTCAGATCGACCAGCGGCGGGCGCACCGGACCCGCTTTGCGGCCGCGCACTTCCAACCCCGCCTTGATGATCGAGACGGCATAACCCTTGCGGCGGTTGCGCAGCACGGTCAGCGGGAAGAAGAAGTCCTTGAGAATAGCGTCGGTCGTCTTGGTGTCGCCAGCCCGTAATCCCTTGTAGAAGCGCTGCGCCAGTTCAGGCACGAAGTTGAACACGGCCGAGGAATAGGTGGTGACGCCGGCGGCAAAATAGGCCGTGGCATAGAGTTCATGCGTTGGCATGCCGCCGATATAGGTCAGGCGGTCGCCCAGCTTGGTGGTGATCTCGATCACGCGGTCGACTTCACCATAGCCGTCCTTGAAGCCAATCAGGTTCGGGCATTGGTCGCACAGCTTTTGCAGGCTATCGGCGGTGAGCACGATATTGTCGCGGTTATAGACCACGACGCCGATCCCCACCGCGTCGCACACCGCCTTGACGTGAGCGACGAGGCCTTCCTGCTCGGAGAACATCAGGTAGGGCGGCAACAGCAGCACCCCATCGGCGCCGGCAGCTTCTGCGGCCTTGGCCATTTCGACGGCCATGGCTGTGCCATAGGCCGCGCCGCCCAGGATCGGCGTCTTGCCCGCCGTGGTCTTGGCGATTTTGGTGATATGGGCAACCTCGGCCGGGGTCAGCGAAAACAGCTCACCCGTGCCACCGGGAGCGAACAGTACGGCGGCACCGAACCCGTCCAGCCAATCGATATGGGCGCGATAGGCATCCTCGTCGATGCTCAGATCGGCATTGAACGTGGTGACGGGGAAGGAGAGCAGGCCGCTGCCGAGCGCTACCTTGAGTTCGCTGGGGGTCATGGAAAAGAGATCCTCTAAGTCGGGAAATTAATAGGTATCGAGTGCCTGCAGCAGTGCGGCGGTGTAGCCATAGCAATAGGCAAAGGCGACGCCCTGCGGGTCGCGGCCGGCAATGGTGGGGACGTGGTCGGGCATGACCATGTATTGGTAGCCCACTTCCTTGTAGACCTTGAGCGAGGCTGCCATGTCCATGTCCCCTTCATCGGGGAAGGTTTCCATGAAGGACAGCTTGTGGCCGCGGATATTGCGGAAGTGCAGGTTGAAAATCTTGTTCCGGCTGCCGAACCAGCGGATCACGTCCTCGATTTCTTCGCGCGGATTGTCGAGCATTTCGCCCACCGTGCCCTGGCAGAAATTGAGGCCGTGATAGGGGCTCTCATGCATGGTGACGAACTTCTTGAGCCCTTCGACCGTGCCCAGCACGCGGGTGACGCCCTTGTAGCCGGGCGGGGTATAGGGATCATGCGGGTGGCAGGCGAGGCGGATCTTGTTGGCCTCGGCAACGGGCACCACGCGGGAAAGGAAATACTCGATCCGCTCCCAGTTTTCCGCTTCCGAAAGCACGCCGGCCAGGCCCGGCGCGGCGTTCTGGTCGGTCTTGTCCCAGCGGAAGGACGCATTGCGCGAGCCGCCGCGGCCCAGCTCGTCCGGGGTGCGCGGAATACCAATGAGGTTGAGATTGTATTTGGCGGCGGGAATACCGGCGATCGCCAGGTTTTCGATCAACTGGCAGATGGCGTCGAGCTGGCGGTCGCGCTCCGGCCCGGCCAACAGGATATCGGGATAGGTCGCGGTCTCGATGGGGCTCGAGGGTAGCGGCAGCTGGATCATGTCCAGGATCAGATCGAAGCTCTCGACCTTGTCGCGCAGGCGCTTGAGATCATCGAGCGTCCAGGTGCCGAGCTTGGTCTCAGGATCCGCACAGATGTGCTTGATGCCAAGCTGCGCCCAGACGCGATAATCATCGTCATCGCGGGCGGCGAGCTGAGTTCCTACATACATGACATACCCCTCGTTCAATCAGTGAGGTATGACATAATATGAATTTTGAGGTCTGTCGAGCGATTAGCGCGCCAGCCGGCGATATCGCTTCTGGCTGTTGAGCAAATGTTCGCGCATCGCGCTGCGCGCGCCATCGGGGTCCTGGTCGGCAATGGCGTCGATGATCCGGCCATGCTCGGCAATGACGCCGGTCAAATAGTCGACATCTCCCGCGTCGGGCAGCGTCGGGAACTGGCTGCGCGGTATCGAGCGAGGGCCAAAGCGGGCCAGCGATTCGCTGTAATAGTGATTATTGGTGGCCCGCGCGATGGCCAGGTGGAAGGCGAAATCAGCATCCACAGTGGGCGCGCCGGCGCGGATATTGGCGATCATGTGCTGGTTGGCCTCGCGAATCGCCTCTTCCTGCTGCGGCGAGCGGCGATAGGCCGATATAGCGGCGGATTCGACCTCGATGGCGAGGCGGAATTCCAGCAATTCCAGGGTTTCTGGAATGCTCTTGATCTCGCCGGGTGTCAGGTGGACCTGACTGCGGTCGCCCTGCGGCTCGGCCACGAATATGCCCTTGCCCTGCACGGGGGTGACGAGCCCGGCGGCGCGCAATTCGGCAATCGCCTCGCGCACCACGGTGCGGCTGACGCCGAATTCGAGTTCGAGCTGGATTTCGGTGGGAAGCTGGGCGCCGATGCTCAGATCGCCGGTGACGATGCGGTCGCGCAAGGCATCGATGACAGCCTGGGCCAGTCGCTGGCGGCGGCGGATCGGGCTCTTGCTGTCGCTACTCATCTATCCCCCTCGGCATCATCGGGCCGTGATTCCAACCGGCTTGCCAGCCATCATCACATAAAGTAAGTCATATGACGAGATACCAATGACGTCTTAGCGCCAAAAGGTAGCAATGCCGGAGGAAAAATGGAACTGTTTTCGAATCGACTGGCCCTGGACGCTGCCCGGTCGGTATTTCCACATCCGACGGTCGCGCCTGGCAAGTTTGCCAAGCCGCATGCCATCTGAAACAGAGCGGCCGACATGAAAGAATTCAACTTCAAGGAACTGGGCCAGCGCTTCGTGCAATTGCTGGTCAGCCTGTTCATCCTGCTTCTGGTCACCTTCTTCATCGGCCGCGTGCTGCCCACCGATCCGGTTGGCGCCATTGTCGGCGAATTGGCCGATCCGGCCGCGTTCGAGGCCATGCGCCAGCGGCTGGGGCTCGATCTGCCGCTTTACCAGCAATTCTGGATTTACGTGACCTCGCTGCTGCGCGGCGACATGGGCACCGCCATCCTCACCGGCAATCCGGTGACGCAGGATCTGGCCTCGGCCTTCCCCGCAACGCTGGAACTGGCGACGCTGGCGGTGATCATTTCCACCGTGGTCGGCGTGCCGCTGGGCATGGCGGCGGCGCTCTATCGCGACTCGCTGGTCGATCAGATCGCCCGCGTGGTCTCGCTGGTGGGGCACTCCATCCCCGTCTTCTGGTTCGGCATTGTCGGCCTCGTGATCTTCTATGCGGGCCTGTCCTGGGTTGGCGGGCCCGGCCGCGTCGACATTTACCTCGAAGGGCTGGTCGAGCCGCGCACCGGGCTCCTGCTGGTCGATAGCCTGCTCGCCGGGGACATGGAAGTGTTCTGGAACGCCATCAGCCACATCATCCTGCCGGCCTGTATCCTGGCCTATTCGGCCATGGCCTATATCACCCGCATGACCCGCAGCTTTACGCTGGAACAGCTCAACCAGGATTATGTGACGGCCGCGCGCGCCAAGGGCGTGTCGTCGGCGGGCATCGTTATCGGGCATATCCTGCCCAATATTTCGGTGCAGCTGGTGACCATTCTCGCCATTTCCTACGGCAGCCTGCTCGAAGGCGCCGTGGTCACCGAGATCGTCTTCTCCTGGCCCGGCATCGGCCAATACATGACCAATGCGCTGATGATCGGCGACATGAACGCTGTGCTGGCCTCGACGCTCATTATCGGCCTCATCTTCATGCTGCTCAATTTCGTGGCGGACCTCGCCTATGTCTTCCTTGATCCCCGTACCCGCGAGGCGACCTCATGAGTAATGTCGAGACCCTTCCCGGGCGTGGCGGCTTTGGCCGCCTGCTTGGCCGCATGGCAACCACCGTGCGGCTCAGCCTCTCCAAACTGTCGCGCGAACCGCTGGGCATGCTGGGCTTTATCGTCTTGGCCCTATTGGTCGTCATCGCGATCTTTGCGCCCTGGATTGCCCCCTATAGCCCCACCGCGCAGAACCTGCCGCTGGCCTTGCAGGCGCCGAGCTGGGCGCATTGGGCGGGCACCGACGAATTTGGCCGCGATATCCTGTCGCGCCTGATCCATGGCACGCGCATCACCATCCAGACCGTGCTGGCGGTGACGCTGATCGTTGGCCCGGTCGGGTTGATCGTCGGCGTCGTCGCCGGCTTTGTCGGCGGCCGCACCGACGCCATCCTGATGCGCGCCACCGATATCGTGCTGTCCTTCCCCTCGCTGATCCTGGCGCTGGCCTTTGCCGCCGCCATGGGCGCTGGGCTGCAGACCGCGATCATCGCCATTTCGCTGACGGGCTGGCCGCCGATCGCGCGCCTGGCGCGGGCCGAAGCCTTGGTCGTGCGCAATACCGATTATGTCGCGGCCGCCCGGCTCTATGGCGCTTCGCCCCTGCGCGTCCTGTTCCTCTATATCGCGCCGATGTGCATTCCCTCGGTGGTGGTGCGGCTGACGCTCAACATGGCCGGCATTATCCTGACCGCTGCAGCCCTGGGCTTTCTGGGCCTGGGGGCACAGCCGCCGGCGCCGGAATGGGGCGCGATGATCTCGAACGGCCGCAAATTCATGCTGGATTATTGGTGGGTCGCGGTGATGCCGGGCCTGGCCATTCTCATCACCAGCCTTGCCTTCAATCTGGTGGGCGATGCCCTCCGTGACCTGCTGGATCCGCGCCATGTCCGCTCCTGATCAGACCATTCTCAGCGTCAGCAAGCTCTCGGTGCGGTTTGCGCAAAGCCAGGTGCTGGCGGTGCGTGACGTGAGCTTCGAGCTGGGCGCCGAACGGCTCGGCATTGTAGGGGAATCCGGTTCGGGCAAATCCACCGTCGGCCGCGCCATCATGCGGCTGCTGCCCAATTCGGCCAAGGTCGAAGCCGAACGCCTCGACTTTGAAGGCGCTCCCCTGCTCGGGCTCAACGAAGCCCATATGCGCAAGCTGCGCGGGCACAAGATGGCGCTGATCATGCAGGACCCGCGCTATTCGCTGAACCCGGTGCTCTCGGTGGGCAAGCAGGTGGCCGAGGCGGCCAAGCTGCATCTGGGCCTGGGCAAGCGCGAGGCTTATGCAGCGGCTGCCGCCATGCTGGAGCGGGTGCGGATTGCCGATGTCGAACGCACGATGCGGCTTTATCCGCATCAGATTTCGGGCGGCATGGGGCAGCGCGTGATGATCGCCATGATGCTGCTGGCCAAGCCGCGCGTGGTGATTGCCGATGAGCCGACCTCGGCGCTCGATGTCAGCGTGCGCGGCGATGTGCTCAAGCTGCTCGACGAATTGGTCACCGAGAACAATTCGGGCCTGGTGCTGATCAGCCACGATATCCGCATGGTGGCCGCGTTCTGCCAGCGCATTCTGGTCATGTACAAAGGCCATGTGGTGGAAAGCCTGACCCGGCTGGAAGATGCCAGCCACCCCTATACCAGGGGCCTGATCGCGGCCATGCCCGATCCCCGCCACCCGGTGAGGCGCCTGCAGGTGCTCGACCGCAAGGCAATCGACGCAGCGGAGGCGCGGCCATGATCGAAGTCGAAAATCTGGAAGTCGCCTTCGGCAAGGGCGACGATCGCAAGCAGGTCGTCAGATCGGTGTCCTTTAAGGTCGCCAAGGGCGAGACGCTGGGCATTGTCGGCGAATCCGGCTGCGGCAAATCCACCGTGCTGCGCTCGCTGGCGGGGCTCGACCGGCACTGGACCGGCCGCATCGCGCTGGCCGGGCAGGACGTCGCCAAGGAGCGCACCAAGGAACAGTTTGAGCTGGCCCAGATGGTGTTTCAGGACCCCTATGGCTCGATCCATCCGCGCCACCGCATCGAGCGGGTGCTAGCCGAACCGTTGCGCGCCATGAAGCGCGGCGAAGGCTGGGATCGTGTCGTGCCGGCGCTCGAGCGGGTCGGCCTGCCCGCCGCCTTTGCCGAGCGCTTCCCCCATGAGCTGTCCGGTGGCCAGCGCCAACGCGTCGCCATCGCGCGGGCCCTGATGCTGGCGCCGCAAATCCTGTTGCTCGATGAGCCCACCTCGGCGCTGGATGTGTCGGTGCAGGCCGAAGTCCTCAACCTGCTGAGCGATCTGCGCGAAGAGCAGCAGCTGACCTATGTGCTGGTCAGCCACGACCTCTCGGTCATCGCCCATATGTGCGACCGCGTGCTGGTGATGAAGGAGGGCGTATTCGTCGACGAACTCACCCCCGACGCCTTCCGGGGTGGGGAGATTACCCAGCCCTATTCCAAGACGCTGTTTGAAGCGAGCTTTCTGTAGGCTTTAAGGGGCGCGGCGGCATCGCACCCCTCACCCAGTAATTTCTTCTGAACGAAGAAATTACTGTCCCTCTCCCACAAGGGGCGAGGGTGGCTTCGAGCCCGACCAACCCACCGAACCACCCTTCTCCCCTCGTGGGAGAAGGTGCCCGAAGGGACACCGAATTCGCGAAGGCGAATTTCGGTTGGGATGAGGGGGCCTACCCCACCGCCAACACCAAGCGGCTGACAATCGTCCCCTCACACCACATGGGGAAATTGGTCCCCCACTTATTGTTGTGCACATTCACCCGAAAGCCGCCGGAAAAATCCGGCCGCTCCGGCTGAAACGGCACAAACTCCGCCCCCGCCGGCGCCACCAGCGCACTATCCAGCAAGCTCACGCTAAACGGCACATTACCAATCGCCGCTCGCACCGCCTCCACCGCCTGCAATTGCCCGCCACCGCGCTCCACAATGGCCTCGCCCGCCTGCCACAGCCCCATCTTGCGCAATGCCCAACCACTCGCCCCAAAAGGCGTGACCGACACAAAGCTGGCCTCCGGCATGCGATTGGCCGGCTTGTCGCGCAGCACGAGTGCAATCTCCAGCTGCCGCCCATCCAGCGCCCTGATCGTCACCTCAACCTGCCTCGGCGCCCCCAGCGTCGCATGCGCCAGCGCCGGCATCTCGCCCACCGCACTCCGCCCGGCAACGCCCCTCAGACCCGGCGCAAAACTCTGCGTCACCGCCGTTTTGGCCGCCGCCAGACCCGGCTTGTCATGATCGAGGATCGCCCATTCCAGCCGATGCTGTAGATAGCTATCCAGATGCCGCTGCAACTCGTGCCAATCATAACTCTCATAGCGATAGCCAAGCAGCGACCCACCCGTGCCCTCGATGACCACACCGGCCGGCGACACGATCCGCGCAATGTCCCCCGTCACCGGATCAAGCGTCACCACCCAGCCGCCATCGCTCAGCTCATGCCCGGCCGCCAGCGCGCCGAGCACCTCCGGCTCCGGCACCACGGCCTCGGCCAAGGCCCGATCCGCCGGCGCCAAAGCCGCCACTGCCGCGTCGAGATAGCTCCGTTGCTCAGCCCAGGACTGCTCGGCATAAGCAAAGCGATAATCGCTACTGCGCGCCGCCTCGAATGCCGGCCGGTCCCATGCCTTGTCATCCCGCAAATAGGTCTTGATATCGACGCCCCAGGTATGTTCGGCCACCATCGCCAGCCCACGTCCAAAGGCCAGCCGTTCCGGCGTCAGCTCGGCTTCAAACCCATCATAAAGTCGCTGCAAGGCCCGGAACCGCGCGACTTTTTCGGGATCGCTCCCCGCCCCATGGATCCAGCTATCGCCGATCTCCTCCGTCACCACGGGAAAGCTCTCACGCCGCGCCCACATCGCCGCCCCGAAAGCATCCAGCGTCGACGCCACGAGCTCCGCATCGGGATGGGCATGCCCCAGCGCCCGCACCGCCTCGACCGTCTGCCCCACGCTTTGCGGCCCGATATTGTCGCTGGTATGGGCAAAACTCAGCCCGATATCCGCGCCCGCCGGGAAATCCGTCTCGCCGTATGACGCCTGATACATCACCACGATTTCCGCCCCATCCGGCGCCTGCCAGCGGAAAATCGGCGGCACGTCGGGCACGGGGCTAGCCGTATTCACCCCCAGATGCAGGAACTTGACGCCCGCCCGGGCCAATAGCGGCACCATGCCCAAAGTATGTCCCGGCACATCCGTCATCTTGGCCGCAATCGTGGCCTTGCCAAAGCGCTGGTCCAACTCCTGCGCATAGCTCAGCCCGGCCCGGAAAACCGCAGGCGACATCAGCTCGGTATGCGTCGTAAACGGCAGCGCGTGCCAGGCAATCAGCCCCCGCTCGATGGCCCGCTCCAGCCGCTTGACCCGCTCGGGGCTCTGGCCATTGAGGTGGTCCCAGATCAGCCAGGCGCCGGTCGTCCAGATAAAGGCCGGCCGCTCGGGATTTTCCGCAAAAAAGTGCTCGCCCGTGGCAATGGCCTGCGGAATGAACTGCTCATGATATTGGCGCCGCACCTTGGCCGCATGGTCGGTAAAGCCAATGTCGAGATGGGTCTTGAAGACCAGATGGATACGCTTGGTATTCATAAAAATTCCGATCAGCCCACCGTGCCACGCACGACGAGCCTGGTTTGCAAAGTTTCGACAAAGGCGGGCGCGCCGGGATCGTTCAGCCGCCGCAGGATCAGCCGCACCAGCGCCCGCACGCGCTCGGCCAGGTCGATCTTGACCGTGGTCAGGCTGTAGCTTTTCCAGTGCGATTGCTCGATATCATCGAACCCGACGACCTTGACGTCCTGCGGCACGCGCAGCCCGAATTCATGGCGCAGCGCATCGATCACCCCGAAGGCGCCCACGTCATTGGCGGCAAAAACCGCATCCGCCCCCTGCCCCACCCGGAACAGGTCGACGGTCGCGGCGTAGGCGGTGTCGTAGGTAAAATCGCCCGGGAACACGATCGGCTCGTCCAGCCCGCGATCGGCCATCACCGCGCGCAACGTCTGCTCCCGCGCCACGCTCGCCAGCGATCGCGGCAGGCCCGACAGATAGGCAATCCGCCGCGCGCCATAGCCCTGCAACAGCGCCACCGCCTGCTCGATGCCATTGCGCTGCATGATATTGAGCCGGTCATGCAGCGTCTTGTCAGTCGCCAGCACGCCCGTTTCCGGCTGCCCCTCCAGCGGATAATGCACATAGATCGGCACCGCCCGGTCGAGCACCCGCGCCAATGTCGCCGGCTTGATATTCTCGACAAACGCAATGACCGCGTCGGGATTGAACCCCTTCATATAGGTCAGCAGCGTCTGGTCCATGCTCATATCGGTCTGCGTCTTGAACAGCAGCGTGGCAAAGCCCTCATTCTGCAGGGCCGTGGTCAGCGCATCGATTTCCTGGCTTTCCCAGGGGCTGCACACATCGGGCACGATCACCCCCACCAGGTGCGAACGCCCGCTGACCAGCGCCCGCGCCGCGCGGTCCGGGGTGTAATTCAGCTCCTGCGCGATGCGCAGGATCAGCTCCCGTTTTTCCGGCTTGAGCGAAGTATGCGGGTTGAACGCCCGCGATACCGCCACGCGCGATACCTTGGCCCGCTCCGCCACCATCTGTGCCGTCGCACGCTCTCGCGCAGGCGCCCCGGTCTCGCTCAAGCAATTCTCCCCACACGATATGAAAGCGTGTTCAAAACACTGGCTTCCGCCTGCCGCACTGTCAAGCACGGGCATTTTCCCCGCGCAATCGAAATCGCTGCTTCTGTCACGCAACCTTTGCAAAACATGGTCACCATGCCCCGGCACGTTTGCGCCCTCACTGCGCCGCGCATTGACGAGTCGTGAAAACGTGTTCATTGTTGAGGGGTTCACGTCCTTCCGGCCACGCCGGGAGCCACGAACCAACACCGGCTACCGGACCAATCCGGAGCCAAACATGGGAGGTTTTTGCGATGAGCAATCGTCTGCGCGCCCTGGCCTTTGGCCTTGTCGGCGCTACTGCAATGGCCGGTCCGGCTTTCGCCGTCGACCTCGAAATCACCTGCCGCTGTGTCATCGGCGGCGTCAACAGCGCCACCGCAGAGTGGATTCAGAACAGCGTCATTCCCGCCTTCGAGGCGGCCAATCCCGATACCAAGGTGACGCTCAACCAGTTTGGCGGCGAAGACGCCCAGCTCACCCAGCAATTGGCGCTGGATTTCTCCACCGGCGCAGGCCCCGACGTCACAGCGTTCGATGGCTTCCTCATTCCCAGCTTCGTCGAAGGCGGCTTGCTCAAGCCCCTCAATGAAGTGGCCGGCCCCGAAGTCGATGACTGGTCCGGCTGGGCTGCCCTGTCGGAAGGCTCGCGCGCCCTGATGATCTACGAGGACCAATATTACGGCATCCCGCTCGGCACCGACGTGCGCATGCTCTATACCCGCAAGGACATGCTGACCGAAGCCGGCATCGATGCCGAGACTTGGCAGCCCACATCCTGGGCCGACATTCTCGACGCCGCCCGCGCTATCAAGAAGGTCAAGCCCGACAGCTTCCCCATCCAGCTCAATGCCGGCGTCGCCATGGGCGAAGCCACCACCATGCAGGGCTATTGGCTGGCGCTGCTGGGCACCGGCGAAACCGTGCTCGACGAGAACGGCAAGTGGATCGTCGGCAGCCAGGGCATTCTGGACACTCTCAACCTCTACAAGACCATCTATGTCGATGAGCAGCTCGGCGATGCCCGCGCTCAATTGCTGGCCGATGGCCGCAACCGCTCCTTCGCCAATTTCCGCGATGGCGTCACCGCCCTGCTGTTCGAAGGCGATTATTTCTACCGCTCGGTCACCCCGGAAGGCTCCGAATTCGCCGTGCCCGACCGCGACAAGGTCATGGGCTGGGTCAAGATTCCCGCCGAGGAGCCGGGCAAGGGCATCCGCGGCCAGGATTTCGTCACCATTTCGGGCGGCACCGGCTTCGTGCTCAATCCCGCGACGGATACTCCCAAGGAAGCCTGGGCGCTGCTCTCCTTCATGAACGAGCCGGCCCGGCTCGAAGCCTTCCAGGCGATCCAGCCGCGCATCACCGCGCGTACCGACGTGGCCATCCCCAACAGCCCCTTCCTGACTGAGAGCAGCCAGGAATTACTGCCGATCACCACCGCCCGGCCGAACGATCCCGACTACAACGCCGTCTCCGCCGAAATCCAGCGCATGACCGAAAGCGTCGTCTCGGGCGAACTCTCCCCGGAAGACGCCATGGCCCAATACCGCGACGCGGTCATCCGCATCGTGGGCGAAGACAACACCGTCAGCCTGCTCTGACGGTACGAGGTTCCTCCCAGGACCGCCCGGTGTCCCACGGGACATCGGGTGTTGGGGAGCCACCGCACTCCCCTCCCCACAACGTCATCCCGGCGCAGGCCGGGATCCATGCTGAAGGCCATCCACGCCATCCAGCTTGAGCAGGGAACACAGCATGGATTCCGGCCTGCGCCGGAATGACACCGCATACTGGACGAGATCAGGAAAACGGCATGACAGCTGAACCAACCACCCCGGAACACCCAGCCAAACCAGCCCGCCGCTTCGCCCTGCTGTCCAACCGCGCCGGCGCCGTCTTCCTCACCCCCGCCGGCCTGCTCGTCGCCCTTTTCGTGATCATCCCCTTCTTCTGGGTGATCTTCGTATCCTTCACCAATCGCACCCTGCTCGGCCGCACTGCGCTCAATCCCGAATTTGTCGGCCTGGCCAATTACTTCGCGCTGTTCGACCCGTCCAATTTCTTCCAGCGCGGCCAATTCGGCTTTTCGCTCATCCTCACCACCCAATTCGTGCTGGCCTCGGCTCTGATCGGCCAGGCCCTGCTCGGCCTCTTGCTCGCCTGGCTGATCCAGACCGTGCCGCCCTGGATCAAGCGCCTCACCGAAACCTTCGTCATCGCCGCCTGGATCCTGCCCGAAGTGGTGATCGGCTTTGCCTGGTTCGCCTTCCTCGATCGCGATCAGGGCACGCTCAACGCCATCCTGGGCAGTGTCGGGCTGCCCAAGGGCGATTTCCTGCTGCAACAGCCCTTCTGGGTCATCGTCGTGTTCAATACCTGGCGCGGCGCCGCCTTCTCCATGATGCTGTTCAACTCGGCCTTTTCCTCGATCCCGCCCAGCTATTTCCAGGCGGCCGATGTGGCCGGCGCCTCCTCCTGGCAGAAGTTCAAGGATATCGCCCTCCCCCTCATCCGCGGCCATGTGGTGACCGATCTGATCCTGATCACCATGTGGACCTTCAACACTTTCACCCCCTTCCTGCTGACCAATGGCGGCCCCTCCTACCGCACCGAATTGCTCTCGATTTACAATTACCGGGTGGCCTTCCGCGATTTCGAATTCGGCAAGGGCGCGGCCGTGGGCGTCATTATCATGCTGATCAATCTGGCCTTCGCGCTGATCTATCTCGCCATCGGCCGCAAGAAGCGGGTGTAAGCCATGAAACTCACCTTCCCCGCCTTTGCCGGCCGCATTGCCTTCTCAGCCCTCGCCGCGCTGATCGGCGCCATTTTCGCGCTGCCGCTGATCTGGTTCATCTTCGCCCCCTTCAACGCACGGGCCGAGCTGGGCGTCGCCATCCCCGATCCCTGGACGCTGTCGAACTTCATGACCGTGTTCCAGAACAACTTTGCCATGCAGGCGCTGTGGAACAGCCTGATCCAGTCCATCGGTGGCGTCGTTCTGGTGGGCGCAGCCGCAACGCTCGCCGCCTATGCCCTCAGCCGCTCCTCCATCCCCGGCAAGGGCGCCGTCACCTATATTCTGCTGCTATTCTCGTCCGTCGTATCGGGCTCGGCCGCCATGGTGCCGATCTTCCTCATCGTCTCGGCCATGGGGCTGATCGATAGCCATCTGGCCGTCATCCTCACCTTTGCCGGCGGCCTGCTCCCCACCGCCATGTTCATCCTGCGCGACTTCATCGACTCCATCCCCAAATCCTACGAGGAAAGCGCCATGGTCGGCGGCGCCTCCCCCGTCCAGGCCTTTTTCGATGTCGCTTTGCCGGTTATCCGTCCGGGCATTGTGGTCGTCGTGGTCTGGGCCTTCGTCAACATCTGGGGCAGCTTCCTCATCCCCTTCATTCTCTTGCGCAGCGACAAGCTGATGCCGGCGTCGGTCGCCATCTATTCCTTCTATTCGGAAGCCGGCACGCCCACCGTCACGCTGCTGGCGGCCTATTCGCTGATCTATTCGCTCCCCGTCATCATTCTCTACCTGTTCGTCAGCTGGAAGTTCGGCTTCCGGTTCTTTGGCGGCATCAAAGCCTAGGGCTCCCATTTCATGGCTTCAGTCGAATTCAAAAACGTCACCAAGAGCTTTGGCGCCTTCAACGCCGTCTCTGATGTCAGCTTTGCCATTGGCGATGGTGAATTCGTGTGCCTGCTCGGCCCCTCCGGCTGCGGCAAGACCACGAGCCTGCGCATGATTGCGGGCCTTGAAACCCCCAGCCATGGCCAGGTGCTGATCGGGGGCGACGACGTCACCAATCTGCACCCCAAGGACCGCCAGATTTCCATGGTGTTTCAGGATTATGCGCTCTACCCGCATATGAACCTGGCCGACAATATCGCCTACCCGCTCAAGGTGCGCGGCGAACCCATCCAGAAGCGCCATGGCCGCGCCAAGGAAGTGGCCGATGTGCTCAAGATCGGCCATCTCATGGATCGCCTCCCCAGCCAGATCTCCGGCGGCCAGCAACAACGCACGTCGCTGGCCCGCGCACTGGTCTACCCTTCTCGCGTCTATCTGTTTGATGAGCCGCTTTCCAATCTGGACGCCAAGCTGCGGCTGGAAGCCCGCGGCTTCCTCAATCACCTGCAACGCGACATGGGCATGACCGCCGTTTACGTCACCCACGATCAGGCCGAAGCCATGGCGCTCGCCACCCGCATCGCCCTGATGGATCAGGGCCGCATCGTGCAATATGCCCCGCCCATCGAGATCTACCGCCGGCCGGCCACCACCTTCGTCGCCAATTTCGTCGGCAACCCGCCGATGAACCTGGTGCAGGTCGACGCCGCCCATGGCGATGGCCAATTGCAGCTCAAGGCCGATGGCCTGACCTTGTCGTCCCTGCCCATGTCCTCAGGCATCGCCGCTGCCCTCGCCACGGCCAAGACCCTCACCCTGGGCATCCGCCCCGAACATCTCGCCATCGCCGAGCCGGGCCGCGCCAACACCATTTCCGGCACCCTCTTCGCCAACGAAAACATGGGCCCCGAAAGCCTCGTCACTATCGAGCGCCCCGACACCTCCCGCCTCACCGCCCGCATCTTCACCGATGACCACATCGCGCTGACCGAAGCGGTAAGTCTCAGCTTCGCCCCCGAGCACATCCACCTCTTCGACAGCACCGGCGCCCGGATTCCGGCCGATGGGGAACGGCCGCTTTGACCACGATCACCACCGCCATCACCCGCGCCGACCAGTCAAAAAACCCCTATTTCTACATCCCCTTCGACGTCCCCGCCGGCACCACGCGTATCGACGTCACCCTCGCCTATCCCAAGGCCGAAGACTGCGTCATCGACCTCGGCGCCTTCGACCCGCGCGACACCGGCTATCCCACCGAACAGGGTTTCCGCGGCTGGAGCGGCGGCGCGCGCGACCATTTCTTCATCGCCACAGACGACGCCACCCCCGGCTATATCCATGGCGATATCCCGCCCGGAAGCTGGAACGTTATTCTGGGCCTCTACAAAATCCCCGTTTCCGGCACCGAAGCGACACTCACCATCACTCTCGATAGCGCCGCCCGCCCCCTGGCGCCACAGCCTGCCCGCACCTTCCCCATCCGCCGCGAACCCGGCTGGTACAAGGGCGATCTGCACTGCCACACCTACCATTCCGACGCCAAGGGCAGCCCCGAACTGCTCCACGCCGCAGCCAAACAGGCGGGCCTCGATTTCCTCGCCATTGCCGACCACAACACCATCACCCAGCGCCGCTATTTCCACCCTCATTCCTCGCCCGATCTGGTCTTTGTGCGCGCCATGGAAATCACCACCGCTATCGGCCATGCCAATGTCTTTGGCGTCGATGAGTGGATCGATTTCCGCATGACCCAGCCCTCCGATGCCCATACTTTGGCCCAGTCGGTGCACGACAAAGGCGGCCTGCTCTCGATCAACCACGACAAGCCCACCATCCCCTGGGATTACGAGCTGCCGCAAATTGACTGCATGGAAGTCTGGCAATCCACCTGGGTGGCCTGGAACTGGATTTCCCTCGAGCGCTACCAACGCCGCCTCGCCGCCGGCCTGCGTATCTCCGCCATCGGCGGCTCCGACTATCACCAGCCGGACCGCCTCCTGCCCGAAGGCCCACTGGTCCTCGCCCGCCCCACGACTTTCCTCTGGCTCGCCGAGCTCTCCGAAGACGCCGTGCTCGCCGCCATGAAAGCGGGCCACGGCTACATCACCGAGAGCCCCACTGGCCCCCATCTCTCCATCACGGTCGACGGCCAGTCCATGGGCTCAACGGTCAACGAGGCGACCACAGCCACCGCAACGGTCCGCGGCGCCGCCGGCGACCGCCTGATCTGGATCGACGCCGCCGGCCCCCTCGCCGAAACCGTGATCCCCAGCGACGACTGGCAGGCCGACCTCGCCGTGTCCGAAGCCAAAACCTTCATCCGCGCCGAAATCATCGCAGACGCCAGCCGTGCAAAGCTGGTCGCCGATTTCACCGATGCTCTTGGCGGTCCCGGCCTCCCCTGGGACCTCAAGGAAAGCGACCTGGCCCACCAGCCAATACGGCGAGCACTCAGCAATCCGATTTATCTAACGCGCTAAAAAGCTTGCCGCAGCGCAAGCGAGCCCCCTCTTCCCCTCGCCCCTTGAGGGAGAGGGACCGTAATTTCTTCGTCCAGAAGAAATTACCGGGTGAGGGGTTCTGCGCCATCCCATGCTTGGATTCCCGCTCCCCCGCAGTGTCATTCCCGCGAAAGCGGGAACCTCCGTTTTCTTCTCCAGTATCCCGCTTTCGCGGGAATGACTCCGTGGATGACGAGGACTTTAGTGCCCTCACACCAACCGCATCACCCCCGCCGCACTCGGCGCAAACCCGCAGCCGCGATAAAACCCCTCCAGCTGCGGCTCAAAATCCACATGCAGCCATTCCGCGCCCCGCGCCCGTGCCAGCTCCGCCGCCCGGTGCATCAGCGCGGTCGCAATCCCCCGCCGCTGATGCTCCGCATGCACACACGTATCGAGCACAAAAGCATGCACGCCCCCGTCCCACGCCACATTGACAAACCCCACCAGCACGCCCGCCTCATAGGCCCCGACATGCACGAGGCTCCGCTCCAGCACGCGCCCATAGCCCGCCGCTACAGACCCGCCCCAGGCACTGCGCCATAGCCCGTCCAGCGCCGCCAGATCGGGAAACGGGTCATTCACCAAATCCACCATGTCGCCCCCTTCCTTACCAACCTGACCAAGTCTTCATCCGCCCGCAAGGTCGCGAACAGATCGCCTGCCCTATGGTCCTTTCGATACCGGACGAACCGGTCCCATGCAAAAGGACTTGCTCCCATGAAGACGATCTCCAAGCCCGCCATCGTGGCGCTGCTGACCGCCGCCCTTGGCCTCACCTCCCTTGCCCCCAGCTTCGCCCAGGAAGCAGGTCCGGCAGCGCTCGCTGCTCCTGCCGCCGATGTGCAAAAGCCCGGCCATGATCACAATCGCTTCCAGCACCCCGGCCAGTTCCCGCAAGGCGGCATGCGTCACATGGAACTCCGTCATGGCGGGGGCTTCCTCAATTTCGAGCGCGGCGCTGAGGCCGCCGAAATCGGCCTCGTCCGGCTCAGCCACCGCGTCGAGCTCACCGCCGAGCAGCAACCTTTGTTCGACGCCATGAAAACCGCCATCCTCGCCGCCGCCGATGATTTCGCCACCGCCGCCCAGGCTGCCCGCCCCACAGCCGACGCCGCAAAGCCTGATATCGCCGCCCGGCTCGACGCGCGTATCGCCATCACCTCGGCCAACCTGACGGCCCTCGAAGCCATCAAGCCCTCCGTCACCGCCTTCTTCGATAGCCTCACCCCCGAGCAGCAGGCGGCCCTGGCACCCCAGCCCGGCGAACGCCCCAATTGGGGCCGTCCCGGCCAGGATGGCCCGCGCCATTCCGGGCCCGGCGCCGCTCAGCCGGCCCTGCCCGCGCCCACCAACGGCTAGGCAAATCCCTTTCGGCGCCGCCTATACCTCCTGTGGTGGCGCCGTCCCATGCGTGGCTCTTGGCCTAACCCTCACCAAGAGGCGCGCACAAACCCCGGCCCGCAAACGGCCGGGGTTTGCTTTTGCCCAATCATCCACTACCAATCTCTGGCACTTTTTTGGATGATTAGATGACCGCCCTGCCTCTCGATCCTTCCCGCATTCGGGCGCATTTTCCCGCCTTTGCCGAACCTTCCCTTGTGGGCCAAGCCTTCTTCGAAAATGCCGGCGGCTCCTACACGGCCCGGCCTGTGCTCGACACGCTCGAGCATTTTTATCGCGCCACCAAAGTGCAGCCCTATGGCGTTTACCCGGCCTCCATCGAAGCTGGCGAGGCGATGAACCGCAGCTATGAGCGCATCGCCGAGGCGTTCAATGTCGATCCCGACTGGATCCATTTCGGCCCCTCGACCTCCGCCAATACCTATGTGCTGGCCAATGCCTTCGGCGGCTGGCTCAAGCCCGGCGACGCCATCATTGTCACCAATCAGGATCACGAGGCCAATAGTGGCAATTGGCGGCGTCTTGCCGCGCGCGGCATCGAAGTGCGCGAATGGCAGGTCGATCCGCAAACCGGCCGCCTGAACCTCACCGGGCTCGACGCCATTCTCGACGCCAAGGTGCGCCTCGTCGCGGCGCCGCATTGCTCCAATATTGTTGGCGAAATCAATCCCGTGGCCGAGATCAGCGCCCGCGCCCATGCCGTCGGCGCCGTCACAGCCATCGATGGCGTCAGCTACGCCCCCCATGGCCTGCCCGACCTCGCCGAGCTCGGCGCCGATATCTACCTGTTCTCGGCCTACAAGGTTTATGGCCCTCATCTCGGCGTCATGGCCATTCGCCCCGAGCTGGCACGCGCCCTGCCCAATCAGGGCCATTACTTCAACGACGCCAAGCTGCGCTATCGCCTGACGCCCGCCGGTCCCGACCACGCCCAGATCGCTGCCGTCGGCGCCATTGCCGACTATTTCGAAACCGTCGCTGAGATCGCCGGCGGGACTGGCAATCCCTTTGCCCGAGCCCGCAAGGCCATGCGCGACCAGGAAACCGCCCTGGTCCGCCCGCTGCTCGACTACCTGCGCGGCAAAAACAATGTGCGCCTCGTCGGCCCCGACGACGCCGAAAGCCGCGCCCCCACCATTTCGCTGATCCTGTCCGAACCCGGCGCGACAGTTGCGGCGCGCCTCGCCAAACATGGCGTGATGGCCAGCGGCGGCAATTTCTACGCCGTCCGCCTGCTCGAAGCCATGGGCGTCGACCCCAACCACGGCGTCCTCCGCCTCTCCTTCGTGCACTACACCACGCCGGAGGAGATCACCCAGTTGATTGCAGCATTGGATGTCGAACTGCCCTGAGCCTTCCTCACAGTAGACCTCATGGTGAGCCTGTCGAACCACGAGGTCGTGGCAATATCCAGTCACGACCTCGTCCTTCGACAAGCTCAGGATGAGGTCTGCTGCAAATCCGGTAATTCATGTCCCGCCCCCTCGCCGCGCTAACGCTCCTGTTCTGCACCATGCTCTGGGGCTTCGCCTTCGTGGCACAAAAGTCGGCCATGGATGCCATGGGGCCGCTGACCTTCTCCGGCACCCGCTTCATCATCGGCGGCCTGCTCATCGTTCCCCTCGCTTTGCGCGAACTCCGCCGCACGGCCAGCCGCCCGACCCTGCGCCAATGGCAGCTCGTCGCCCTGATGTGCGCGGTATTTTTCGCCGGCTCCATCCTGCAGCAATATGGGCTGATGCTGACTACGGTGACCAATTCGGGGTTCCTCACCGGTCTCTACGTCTTCTTCGTCCCGGTCATCGGCTTGGTTGCCGCGCGCATCGTGCCCCACCCCATCATCTGGTTCTGCGCGCCCATAGCGCTACTCGGCATCTACCTGCTCAATGGCGGCAATTTCGACAGTTTCAATCTCGGCGACGCCCTCATCATCGCCTGCGCCGTGTTCTGGGCCCTGCATGTCCTGCTGCTGGGGCACCTGGCCACCGCCACCGGCCTGCCCATCCTGCTCTCGGTGATCACCTTCCTCAGCGTCGGCATTATCTCGGCCGTGCTGGCGGTCCCCATCGAAGCCCCCGACTTCACCAGCATCAGCAATGGCTGGATGCAGATCGCCTATTCGGCCTGCTTCTCCACCGCCGTGGCCTTCACCGGCCAGGCCATCGCCCAGCAATATCTGCCCGCCGCCAACGCCGCGATCATCCTCTCGGCCGAAAGCCTCTTCGCCGCGCTCGGCGGCGCCCTCATCCTGGGCGAACGCCTCCCACCCATCGGCTATCTCGGCGCGGCGCTGATCTTCCTCGCCATCCTGCTGGTCGAAACCGTGCCGCCCCTCTGGGCCAGGCGGCGGGTGTCCTAATTGCTATACCGGTGCATCTGATAGGTCCGGCACACCACCAGCATGAAGCATCCTTTCAGCGAAATCTGGTCTTCGCCCACCTGGGTAATGGTGCCGCTGGCGCTATGGCCATAAAGGTGCAAATCACCCTTCCACTGATTGGGCTTGATCTGCGGCGCATGGTCGATCAGCAGCGTATTGAGATAGGGCAGGTTTTCCGGGCTATCCCCGCCATTGCCCAGCCAGATCAGCTCGGCGCATAGCTGGGTGCCGTCCCCGCATAACGTGACCTTGTAGCGCGAGTCCCGGCTTTCCACCTCCCACACGCCCACCGGCGAAGCCAGCGCCGGCAGCGTCGCCGCCGCGGCAAAACCCAGTGCGGCCAATGCGCGAACCATTGCCTTCATGCCAATTCTCCCACGGACCAATCCGCCGATAGATAGGAGCCCATGCTGCCGCCCGCAAACTGAACTCGGGCTGAATGGCCTGTCATGTCCCCGTCATGCAATGCCGCTAGCCTCTGCCTTGTCCCGGCGATCCCCATGCAGCCCGGACTGCCGCGCCCCACGTCCCCAACGTCGCGCCCGGCCTTTTGGAGCCCGGCCGCCAACCCCGGCTCCGCCGATCAGATCGGCATTTCGGCCGCCCTCGTGGCGGCCTCTTTTTTGGCAAAACTGTTGAACGCCATCGGCGAGGCTTCTAGCCTTGTCCATTCCGGTCTATTGGCTTGATGAAACACCCGGCGCCAACCCCTCGAGTCCCGCAATCCGCATGGCCAAGCTTTACTTCTCCTACGCGGCAATGAATGCGGGCAAATCGACGCTCCTGCTGCAGGCCGCCTATAATTACCGCGAACGCGGCATGCGCCCGCTGCTCTATACCTCCGCGCTTTATGCCCAGGATGGCGTCGGCCTGATCAGTTCCCGCATCGGCATTGCCGAACCGGCCGAGCTCTATTCATCCGAAGACGATCTCTATCAGGCCGTCCGCGACCATATGGACGAAGCCAAGGTCGATTGCGTGTTCGTCGACGAGGCGCAATTCCTCACCCCCGACCAGGTCTGGCAGCTCGCCCGCGTCGCCGATCGCCTCAAAATCCCGGTCATGTGCTTTGGCCTGCGCACCGATTTCCGCGGCAAGCTGTTCCCCGGCTCCAGCCAGCTTCTCGCCATTGCCGATGTGCTGCGCGAAATCCGCACCATCTGCGAATGCGGCGCCAAGGCCACCATGGTCGTCCGCCAGGATACATCGGGCCGCGTGCTGACCGATGGCGAACAGGTGTCGATCGAGAAATCTGTCTATATCTCCCTCTGCCGCAAACATTGGGAAGAAGCGGTTGGCCGCTGGCCCGTGAAAGGACCCGAACATGATCGTTGAGACCTCCGAGCCCAAGGGCGCGCTGACCATCCGCACCCTGGCCATGCCCGCCGATACCAATCCCGCCGGCGATATTTTCGGCGGCTGGGTGATGAGCCAGATGGATATTGCCGGCGCCATCGCCGCCGTCGAGCGTGCCCAGGGCCGTGTCGTCACCGTCGCCGTCGAAGCCATGACCTTCATCGCCCCGGTCAAGGTGGGCGATATCCTGTGCGTCTATACCTCCATCGAGCGGGTCGGGAACACCTCGATCACCGTGGGCCTCGAAGCCTGGGCCCGCCGCAACCGGCTCGACGATCGCGTCAAGGTCACTGAAGGCCGCTTTGTCTATGTCTCGCTGGGCGAAGACGGCCAGAAACGCCGCATCGAACCCTGAAGCCATCGTTCAGCCCACATTCACCTGACTGATGTTTATTAGCGCCATCAACCGCCGAGTGGCGGCCCACGGGGAGCACACATGAAATCCTTCCGCCTCGCCATTTTCACCGCCATGGCCGCCCTGGCGTCGGTCAGCGCCGCCTTGGCCGCGCCGGCCACCGTCACCACCAATGTCAATGTGCGCTCCGGCCCCAGTCAGCAGACCGCTGTGGTCGACGTGCTGCAGGCCGGCACGCGGGTTGATGCTCAATGCGACAGCAGCGGCTGGTGCCAGGTGAATTACGGCCGCGTTTCCGGCTGGGTCTCGGCCGCCTATGTATCGCTTGGCGGCGTGTCGATGAATCCCAAGCCACCACAGCCCCAGCCCGTGCCCGTCCCGGTCCCCGGCAATGGCGGCGGCTGGTTCCCCGGCAATCCCGGCCCGGGTCCGGGCAATGGCGGTGGCTGGAATCCTGGCAACGGCAATGGTGGCTGGAATCCCGGCTGGCCGCAGCCGCCACGCCCGCAACCCCAGCCGCCGCGGCCCCAGCCTCCGGTCTATGAAGATGCCGGCGCCTGTTTCTTCAGCGAGCGCAATATGCGCGGCCGCAGCTTCTGCCTCGATCAGGGGGAAACCATGGACAGCCTGCCTCGCGGCTGGAACGACGCCATCCGCTCGGTCCAGGTGTTTGGCGGCGCCCGTGTCGATCTGTGCTCCGATCAGTTCCAGTACGGCGCCTGCGTGACGCTGCGCTCCGATACCCCGCGCCTGCGCGGCCAGATCGACAGCCAGGCTTCCTCGGTCGACGTCTATTAAAGTATTGAACTAGCAACCATATCGGGACGGGGCCGGGAACTTCTGTTCGTCCGGCCCCGTTTCTATTCTAGTGTGGCGAAAATTGTCTGGCGTTGAGTGAGGAGCGTCATCCATGAAATCCCATAAAGGCAGAACGCTGCTGAAGATCATTGCGGCCATCGCTCTTGCAGCGGCCGCTATCGTGGTCTTCCTGCCCGCCACCCAGGCGGCCTCGGGCACCGCTGTCACCCTCCACCAGCAGACCCTGCGATAGCTTCCCGTTTGGGGGGGACGCGGCAGGTCCCCTGCGCAAAACGCCGCATCTTCAAGGGCCGCGCCCACCTTTTCTTTCTGCATCCGGGGCTTGGAGATCGGGCGGCAGCGCGGTAAGTTGCGCGCGCTTTGTTCGCGAGGGTTCCATCATGCGTCTTGTCACCACTCTCATTTCGGCCTGCCTGGCCATCGTCATGCTGCTTGGAGCCGCCACGGCCAGCCTTGCTGCCGGCGAGACCGGCACGCACGCCTGGAGCGTCAAGCCCTTGGTCCTGGCCTCTGGCCCCGACCGCTCCTTTGCCGTCACCGGCCACATCCCGGCCGACACCCCGATCCGGGTGCTGCGCTGCCAGCGCGACTGGTGCCTGGTTGCGGCCAATAACCAGCGCGGCTGGGCCTCCAGCCTCTATGTCGATTACGGCCGCCACCCCGAGCCCGTCATCGTCCATGGCCGCGGCACCGTGTGCTTCTTCGAAGGCACCAATTTCACCGGCGCCTCCACTTGCTTCAACAGCGGTACCACCATCGACGATCTGGCCCTGCAAAATCTCGACAACCGCTTCGCTTCGGTGCAGCTGACCGGCGCCGTCTCGGTCGCCACCTGCCGCGACCGCTACTTCCAGTCCTATTGCGAACGCATCGTGCAGTCCAAGCCGGCCCTCCCCACCTATCTGCGCGGCACGGTCTCCTCGATCAAGGTCTATTGATCCCAAACCGATCCAAGGCATACGACAAACAAAAAGGCCCGCTTCACGCGGGCCTTTTTCGTTTTGGCGTTCCAACACCCCGCCGTGCGGCGATGTTCTCTTTAGGGGCGTTCTCCCAAGCCAGGTTCCACCGTCATTGCCCGGCTTGTCCGGGCAATCCATGCTTCAGCTGATGCTGAGAGATGGATCACCCGGACAAGCCGGGCGATGACGATGAACCTACCGCGCCGGCAGGCTCAACCTGACGCCAACGCTGCTACGATCCTCGCCCGAGCCAATCCCATCCAGCCGCGCCGACAAACCGATATTGGCGCCGCCCACCAGGCCAAACCCCACCAGGCCAAACCCCACCGTGCCCGACAACCGCCCTTGCAATTCGCCCAGTTCCGAACCGCCGGCAATGTCCAGCACGCCTTCGGCCCGCAGCCCCAGATCGACCACCACGCCATTGTCCAGCGTCAGCCGGTAGCCGATCCCCGGCCCCACAGCCAATTGCCCCAGCCCCGCCGTCACCGCCGGAATGCTCACGCCCAGACTATCGGCATAACCATCGCTGGTTTCCTCGAAATAACTCAGCTGGGCACGCGGCGAGAAGGTCCACGCGTCGTGGCTCCATTGGCCTTGCAGCGCCGCGCTCAGCAGATAGCGCGTGGCGTCGAAATCATCCTCATAACTGCCGCTTGGGCTGATCGTATTGGACGATTGCCCGCCCGCCGCCAACAGGTCGAGATAGAGATTGTCGCTCAGCCGCGCCGTCAGATACGGCCCCGCCAGCCACCCCGTGCCCGATGCCTTTGCCCCACCGTCAAAATTGCGCGAAGCAAAATCGAACTGCACGAAACCGCCGATCAATAGGTCGGGATTGAGCAGATAATCCGCTCCCAGCGCGGCGCTGCTGAACTTTTTCCCCGCCCTCGCTGTCAAACAGCGAGAAATTGCCCTCGAACCACACATCCAGCGCCCCAGGCTGCTGGTTGCCCGCCATGGCGTCGATTGCCGCCAGTGAGGTCGAAACCCCGACCGGCCCGCCCTCGGCTACCCCAGGCAGATAGTTCAGCAGCGTCGAGCCCAAGCTGCCGCCGCCCGAAACCGCCCCGTTCAATCGCCCGATACGGCGCTGCCCGTCCGGCATATTGGCCAATATCTGTCGCGCCCTGCCGTCGAGAAATTCCTCGATCAGCACCGTGGTCGCCTCCGCCGAATTGACCGCGCTAAAAGTGCAGATCACCGCTTCGCCCGCATCCAGCACGATGCTTGCCGTGCGGCTCGCCACATCGCCCACGCTGTCGCTGTCCGAACAGACCAGCCCCACCAGGCTATAGCCGGCCCCGCTCATATCGTCGGCTACCACGCTATAGCGTCCCGCCGGCAGCGCGATATCGGCGCTCTGCCCGCTGCCGCCCATCGTGGCAATCGACAGGTTTAGCCCCGACGTCGCCGAGCGGAATCCGAACACCGCGTCGCTGCCGGCCGTTTCCTGCCGGATCGTCACCGAACCCAGCGCCGCCGCCTGCACATCGAGACTCACCTGCCGCGTGGTATTCCCGCTGCCATTGGTCTGGTTGACGAAAGTCACCGCGCCGCCCACGGCGCCAGCCGTCAAGCCATTGGCTCCGGCATTGAGGCTCACCGTGATATCCGTGCTGCCACCCGCCGCCAGCGTAAACGGCACGCCATCAGCTGCTCCGCTGATATCGAACACCCCGCCTGGCCCGCTCACCAGCACATCGATGTCGCTACCGCCGCCATTGCTCAGCGTCCAGGTCTTGGATGCCGGCGCAAACGGACCGCCCACCGGTCCCGAGGCGGAGAAATCCCCGCCATCGCTCACGCTCAAGGCACCCGGCCCGACATAGGTGAAGCCACCTGCCAGTGTCGCCCTCGCACTGCCTTTGCTGACCACGATATCCACCGCACCCACGCTGCCCCCGGGCGCGGTTGCGGTGAGTGAGGTATCCGAATTCACCGTAAAGCTGGCAGGCACACCACCAAAACTCACGCCGGTCGTCCTGAACAGATCTGAGCCGCTGATCGTCACCGCCGTTCCGCCCGTCATCGGCCCTTGGGACGGCGCTACGCCGCTCACCACGGGCGTCGCCGGAACCACCGTAATCGTCGCCGTGGAATTGGCCGTGTAGGCGCCATTGCTGACCCGTACCTGGAAGCTATCGGTCCCGAAAAAATTGGCGGCCGGGGTATAGGTAAATGAACCATCGGCGTTAAGACCGAAGCTGCCCGATGCCGGCGGAACCACCAGAGTGGCGACCAGATTTGCGCCCGTGTCGTTGGCCAGCACGCCATTGGCGGCTGAAACCACCAATTGCTGATCTTCCTGCACGCTGTAGCTGTCATCCACAGCGACAATGGCGTTTCCGTCGATCAAAACGCCGGCTGTCGACCCCACTCCAGCGAGCGTCAGCACCGCATCGCTGCCCGTCGCGTTGCGGATGGTGCCACCGTTGAGCGACAGCATTCCGATATTGATGCCGTCGAAATCCACGTCACCGGGATCGACGACATAGCTGAAGCGGAGCGCGGTCGAACCAGAGCCACTGATATAGGACGCTTGTTTCGTTGCCGCGCCCACTGTCAGCCCAATGCTCGGTGTTCCCGTGACCATCACCGGCTGGTCGAAATCGACGATAAAGTTCAGGTTCTGCGTGACGGTCCAGATGCCATTCGCAGGAACAGTGACGGACGTGACAACGGGCGGCGGCGCGGTCCCAACGGTCAACGAATAGGACTGCGCACCGGAGAACGGCCCGCCCGCACCACTGGCAGTGCTGTCTGTCGCGCGAACCACGAAATTATAGGTGCCGAGCGCAGTCGGCGTGCCGGAAAGCACCCCGCCGGAACTCACACTCAGCACGGGCGGCAGTGCCCCTCCCGGCTCCACGGCAAAACTATAGGGCGCTAACCCGCCAGTCGCCGACATCGTCTGCGAATAGGAGCCGCCCAAAACCGGGTTCGGTAATGTCGCCGGGTTGACCGTAACTGTCTGCGCCAGCGCGGCAACCGTCAGCGCCGCCAGCGCCAGCACCGCCATTGCCACGCGCCAAGCCGCCGCCAGCGCAAGGCTGGCCATTCCCCCAAACCGCATCGTCCGCCCCGCCACTTCAGGCGGATTTTTCCCGCCCCCGCCTTCTTTCTAGGGGCCGCCACCCGCTCCGGCAACCGGCGGCAGGGCGACATTGCCAAATAATTTTCTGTCGTACCATGAAGTTACCCCATCACCCCATTCGTACTGACACCCCCTGTCAGCAGCCCTGTTCCGTCTCCGTTCATGCAATGCTAATGTCGGCGACACATTGCAATATGCTGTGCAATTCCCCATCTTGAACGCTCCCCCAGAGCAAGTGTGTTTTCATGGCCGACAAATCCGCGCGCCCCGGTAAAGCTGAATTCTCCATCGACGACTTTCTCGGCGAGATCGAGAAGGCCGAAGATATTGCCGCGAGCAAACCGCTTTACGCCGAGCGCATGAAGAACAAGCGCGCCCTCGATCGCGCCGATCAGAAAGCCGCCGCCGACGCCGCGCAGGCCGAAGCCGATGCCGCCAAGGCCCTGGCCGATGCTGCCAGGAAAAAGACCGCGCTGGAAAAGCGCCGCAGCACCAAGTCGAACAACGACACCGCCACCGGCATGGCGGCCAAGACCGCCAAGACCAAGATCAATTCCGTCGACCGCGTCGACTTCTCCGGCATGGGCGAAAGCCCCCAGGCCGGCTTCGGCCACATGCCGTCGCCAGCGGCGCGTAGCGCGCAAAACGAGAACGCCGCGGCGCAGTTGCAGAGCGTGGTCTCCAGCGCCAGGTCCAAATCCGGCTCCAGCCGCACCGTCGAGGATGCCCAGACCGTCGGCGTCACCGCCACGGTCAAGGCGCTCGAACAGATCATCCTGCATGGCCGCAAGGAGGTGGAAGGAAGCTCCCCCTGGGTGCCGCACAAGGCGCAGAACAGCCTCGAGAAGCGCCTCGCCGGCCAGCCCTTCCGCATGGTCACCAATTACCAGCCCGCCGGCGACCAGCCCACCGCCATTGCCGAATTGGTCGAAGGCATCAACAATGGCGAGAGCGACCAGGTCCTGCTCGGCGTCACCGGCTCGGGCAAGACCTTCACCGCCGCCCAGGTCATCGCCCAGACCAATCGCCCCGCGTTGATCCTGGCCCCCAACAAGACCCTCGCCGCCCAGCTCTATGGCGAGTTCAAGAGCTTCTTCCCCGACAACGCGGTCGAATATTTCGTTTCCTACTACGATTACTATCAGCCCGAGGCCTATGTGCCGCGCACCGATACCTATATCGAGAAGGAATCCACCATCAACGAGCAGATCGACCGCATGCGCCACTCGGCCACGCGCTCCATCCTCGAACGCGACGACGTCATCATCGTCTCCTCGGTGTCCTGCATTTACGGTATCGGCTCGGTCGAAGACTACACCGCGATGACCGTGGACCTGCAAAAGGGCCAGAAGATCGACCAGCGCGAGGTCATCGCCAAGCTCGTCGCCCTGCAATACAAGCGCGGCGATACCGGCTTCGTGCGCGGCACCTTCCGCGTCCGCGGCGACACGATCGAACTCTTCCCCGCCCACTATGAAGCCGCCGCCTGGCGCGTCTCCCTGTTCGGCAACGAGATCGAGTCGATAGTCGAATTCGACCCCCTCACCGGCAAAAAATCCGCCGACCTCACCTTCATTCGCGTCTTCGCGAATTCCCACCACGTGACGCCGCGCACCACCATGAACCAGGCCATCAAGGCCATCCGCAGCGAACTCGCGGCGCGCCTGCAGGAACTCAACGGCGCCGGCCGGTTCCTCGAAGCGCAGCGCCTCGAACAGCGCACGCTGTTCGATCTCGAAATGATGGAAGCCACCGGCTCCTGCGCCGGCATCGAGAATTACAGCCGCTACTTCTCCGGCCGCCGCCCCGGCGAGCCGCCACCGACCCTGTTCGAATACCTGCCCGACAATGCCCTGGTCTTCGTCGACGAAAGCCACGTCACCATCGGTCAACTCGGCGCCATGTATCGCGGCGATCTGCGCCGCAAGGCGACCCTGGCCGAATACGGCTTCCGCCTCCCGAGCTGCATGGACAATCGACCGCTGCGCTTCGAGGAATGGAACGCCATGCGGCCGCAATCGGTCTATGTCTCGGCCACGCCGGGCAAGTGGGAAATGGACCAGACCGGGGGCGTCTTTGCCGAACAGGTCATCCGCCCCACCGGGCTGATCGATCCCCCGGTCGAAATCCGCCCCGCCAAGGCGCAGGTCGATGACGTGATCGACGAAATCCGCAACACGATCAAAACCGGCTATCGCACCCTCGTCACCGTCCTCACCAAGAAAATGGCCGAGGACCTGACCGAATATATGCACGAACAGGGCATCAAGGTCCGCTACATGCACTCGGACGTGGACACGATCGAGCGCATCGAAATCATCCGCGACCTGCGCCTGGGCGCCTTCGACGTGCTGGTGGGCATCAACCTGCTGCGCGAAGGCCTCGACATCCCCGAATGCGGCCTCGTCGCCATTCTCGACGCCGACAAGGAAGGCTTCCTGCGCAGCGAAACCTCCCTGATCCAGACGATTGGGCGAGCAGCGCGCAACATCGATGGCCGCGTGATCTTGTATGCCGACAAGGAAACCGGCTCCATGCAACGCGCCTTGGCCGAAACCACCCGCCGCCGCGAAAAGCAGGTCGCCTATAACGAGGAACACGGCATCACCCCCGCCTCGGTCCGCTCCAACATCCACGACATCGTCGACAGCGTCTACGAACGCGACCACGTCACGATTTCCATCGGCAAAGGCAAAGACGGCAAAGAACGCGTCGAAGTCGGCGCCAACCTGGCCGCGGTCATCAAAGACATGGAAACCCAGATGCGAGAGGCCGCGACGAATTTGGAATTCGAGAAGGCTGCAAGACTGCGCGATGAAGTCAAGCGGTTGAAGGAGATGGAGTTGGATACGTTGAGCGGGGAAGTGAGTTAGGCAGAGGTACCTTGCTCCTTATTTGCTTTCCAGCAGACGCTGAAGAATCGATTGGGCCTGAGCCTTCTCTATCTTGTGGTGCAATTCCCTGAGCTCATTGCCATGGCAATGGTGCAAGTAGTCTCCGCTGCCACAAGGGCACCTTCTGTATCTGACGCCTTTGCGCCGCGCTAGGAAGCGAAGATATCTGGTCACTTTAGCCTCGTCAGCCGAAATGCCAAGGAGTTCGGCGGCGGCCTCCACAATGCCCTTTAGGCCGTGGCTCAGCTCGCCAAACGGCCAAACTTTCGTACGCTCGAACTCTTGGTGGCCGAGGAAAAAATTCCGGACCGGACCCGTTAGAAAGTCTACCAAACTCGCGTTCGGATTGCCCGCGCGCCAGACCTCAAAGACGCAAGTGCAGCACGTGCCCGATCCGTTGCGGTGCTGCCCATCTTTCACCCTTCCTCCGCGCTCAAAGACCTTCGGCTCAATTTTGGGAAAGCCCTCAACCTCGATCCTGACCGAATAGCTGTCGAAACTTTCGCCATTCAGGACGAGTTCGAATTGGCCGCTCAAGACCAGAAAAGGTTCGACCTGCTCAATAAGCAGGTCGGGGAATTTTTCAGCGATTTCCGAAAGCTGACGGGGAGAGACCGGGCAACTCACTATTTGTTTCGCGAGCTCCACGGACGTGTTGCAGTTCCTGCCTGCCGAACGTCGCTTACTGCTGCGGCGGCCACCTGTTCACGATATTCGGCCGAACGCACGACCGCAGGCGCCGGCAGAGCTTCTACTTCTATTAAGTCTTCGTGTTTCGGAATTCGCTGACCGAATGCCTCTTGCAGTAGACGTACTGCCTCAGTTGGTGAGGCGGACATTTCGATCGCTCTCCGCACCAAATTAGCCAAGCTGCTGGCCGCCGCCACATACTCATTGCGCTGATCCGCAGACCACCCCTCGTCTAGCCGCTGGCCGTCTACAACAGGGTTGTCGATCCTCGCCGACAAAAAGGCCGGAAGGGTCTTGGCAATCGACAGAATGGCTAGGTCATCGCGGCTATCTTCGAACCCCTGGGGATCAGCGTCGTAGGCCGCAACGATGCCCGCCATTATTGCGATAGATGATAGGCGAGAACTCTCCCACTGGAAGTCGCGCCAGCCCTTAAGGTACTTTGAAACCCGTCTGACTTGGCTACCATGGTTATCAACGGCTGTTTGGTACCAATCGCCCAACTTGCGAGGATCGGACGGCTTCCAACCTTCCTTCCGGTGCGCAAGCATAATTTCGCTTCCACTAATGCGGCGGTAGAGGTCAGCGTCAAACTCGACCTCATCACGTATGCGTGCTGCATTGTCCACCAGGCCCTTCTGCAACTGCGCGGCAGCAGCGTCTTCAACCAGTTGAGCGAACTGCGCGTCAGGAATCGCATAAAGTGCTACGTCCACGTGTGCCGTTTGAGAAATCTCTACTCGCACGCAAGAGTCTTTGGGATCGCCCAACTTCCAGCCCTTGGTCTTGCACAGAGGCAGCAAAATCCGCTCGACTGCCGCGAAGAGCCCTTTGCTGGCAACGACCGGATGCCTAGCGCCATTGTTCGTCAGGTAGGAGACCGGCAAGAATAGCCCGTCGTCCAGATCGATCTGCTGAGGTGGAAACTGTGCAGGTTCAACCTGAGTACGATAGGAAAAGCTACCCTGCATGTGAAATCGCGGACGTAGCGGCGGAGTCGGGAAGCTGGAGGCCACGTCCTCAAACAAAATCGCCTTTTCGACCACGTCAGCCCAGTCGCGCAGACCGCGCTTCAGAGCAGAGCGAATATCGTCGCGAGCGGCGCGAAGCTGGTTCTCTTGATTCTCCGTAACCGTGATAGCGCTATGAAAACTGCCGTAGGTCGTTTGGTTCTCGAACAGGCGGTGGGCATTCAAGGCCATGGAGGACGCTCCTTGATGACATGGTTAGCTTTGCATATATGAACTGCGTCAATTCGTCGCAAGAGCGGTTACGCAAAATCCGGTGGAGTTCCCATGTACCAAGTGCTGCCGTTCAGATTGCTCGTTTTAACCTTCGCAACCGCGGCATTGCTGGCGGCCGACGTTCTTGAATGGGGAAGCGTCGCAACTGGCCTAGAAATGCCTGCCCGATGGGTCACGAGCATTTTGGGTGCACTTCTTATTCTCCTCGCCTTTAAGCCCGTTTGGCGCCTGATTTGGAAGCTTCTCTTCCTCAAGCATATATTTCCCGACCTGAACGGAGAGTATGAGGTCGAAATCCAACACAATTGGCCTATCCGAGAGATGCTCCTGAAATCTGCAGCAGAAGGTACGCCTTTCGATCCTAGACTTCCGGACACCGTTTTGCCGCCGCTCGGGGTAACAAAACTAAGTGCAAAGATCGATTTGGGATTTTACAATATTAGGATGACTATGTGGTCGGAGAGAATAGAAGACGGAGTAATCGTCATCGACAGATCTAGAACCATAAGCACGACTCTAATTAAGCCCTGCGACGGCCACCCGCACCGCTTGGCGTACACCTATCAACAAGTGAATAGGCGAGAAACACTTGCCGCGAGTGACGATGCCGTATTTGAGGGCTCAGCAGTGCTGAACATTGAGGACGTGAATAGCGGCGTGCTAGCGGGCCAGTATTGGACGAACCGCGCATGGCATCGCGGGCTAAGCACTGCCGGAAATATAAAATTGACGCGCCGCAAATAGCTAGGCTCATGCGACGCTGGTAGCGGGCGACGCTCACCAATTCCGAGGGCGTCTACTCGCCTTGAGACGATAGCCCACGGGCAATAGCTTTTACGTGGCACACAGTCATCCCCCCTCCCCCATAAACCCACCCAATCCCGCCATCGAAAACATTCATTGGACGCTCCGGCCTGGCCGGTCGATCATTCCGGCATGACCGAGCCTGCCGATCCGCCCCGCCTGTCCAATAATGGCCCGCCGCTTGATGATGATCCGCGCCCCTGGGGCGCCAATGGGATTGGCACTTATTTCGAATGGGCGGCGGCGCAGAAGGCGGCGTTCGATGTGCCCTATGACATCGCCCTGCTGCGCGCCCGGCGGGCCGAGAAGCTGGGGCTGACTTACGACGAATATTCGCTCGAAATCCTCGAGCGCGGCCGCTTTCTCAATGCCGAAGACGCCGAGCGTATCGCCGCCATCAAACGCCGCCGCCCGCTCTGAGGCGCTTGCGCCTGCCCCACCCACGGTGTCACCCCCAAACACGGTGTCACCCCGGCGCAGGCCGGGGCCCATCTCGAGATATCCCCGCAGCAAGGTGTGTGGGGACTTGAGCATTCACTTGAACCGGAGCGCCCCCACCCTAGCCCTCCCCTCCCCCTTGAGGGGAGGGCTAGGGTGGGGGTTCTGCGCGCTCCAAAAGCTCTATGTTGGCGAAAAGCGCAGAACCCCCACCCTCAATCCCTCCCCTCAAGGGGGAGGGAGGCAGATCGTGGCTCTCGAAATTGACTCCAAGAACCTGAAACGTCGATTCAGCCTGACCCTTTCACAAGGGGGAGGGAATTGCTTCGTGGCTCCCCGCCCACAAACTTCTCCCCGCCCTCACCCACACTGCTATCCTCACCGGTTTCACCTCTGGGGGAACAGCATGTCCACAAAGCCTCATCTCAGCCAGCGCGCCATTGTCGCCTATAATCGGCTGAGCCGCGAAGTCGCGGCGCTCAATTATCTCGTCAGGATATCCAAGCCATCCGGCACGCTGGGAGAAACCGGGCGAATATGCCTCGACCGCGCCTTGCGCATCGCCAATCGGCTCTATCGGCGCGAGCCCGGAATGCCGTTTTTCGGGCGGATCGATACCAGAGAACCACTGACCCAGGCCGATCTGGCCCTTATGGTCGCCCGCCTGAGCGTCGCCGGCATGGCCTTTGAGGAACGCTATGCCCATCTCACCGCGCCCGGCCTCGCCGCGCAGGCGCCCCGCCTCTCCGCCGATGGCCTGCCCTCGCCGCACGCCTGAGCGAAAAACTTATCCCCGCCCCGTTGAGGGTATGTCACTATTTCCCCATCCCGCCAGTCACCGGTCCCCACGCAGGGCCGGGCGGGGTGGCCGTGGGATGGGGGCGCCTGTCCAGTGGGGTTGGAAACTCGGCAGCCGGACCTGCAAGAATGGTACCGCCTGAACCGGACCCTGCGCAAAAGCGGATCGTGACGGGCGGCCTTTGGCTCCCCTAGTCTAAACTGGTCGAGTCAAAGGCCGCCCGTTACCGTGTCTCCGCAGGCGTCCGCGCCGTGCGGCGCTTCATCATGTCCGCGGCAAGCGCTTGAAACTCGCCGCACTCTGGCGCATTTCATTCAATGACTAAAGAACGGGAGACCCGATCATGCGCGCCCTGCCCCTTGCGGCCCTCGCCGCCCTGCTGCTCGTCACCCCGGCCCTGGCCGAGCCGCTGGCCCGCGTCAAGGGTGGCAATATCGATGTGCGCACCGGCCCCGGCACCCGCTATGACATTATCGGCAAGCTGGCCGATGGCGCCCAGGTACCGCTCGACGAATGCACCCGCGACGGTCGCTGGTGCCGGGTCAGCGGTTCCGGCTGGGTGCGGGCGAGCTATCTCGTCGGCTGGTCCGCCAAGATGCGCGTCACCCAGCCCGATTTCATCGGCGGCGGCCCCTGGTTCACCTTCAACGACAGCGACGACGAGGATCGGGGGATTCTGGATTAGTTAAAGCCAGCCGCTCAGCTCTCGGCGCACCATCGCCTCGATCATGTCCATGCCATCCGGGCTGTCATTGAGGCACGGAATATAGGCGAATTGCTCGCCCCCGGCCTGCATGAAGGTTTCCTTGCCCTGCATGGCGATCTCTTCCAGCGTCTCGATACAGTCGGCCGAAAAGGCCGGCGCCAGGATCGCAACTTTCTTGATCCCCTTGCCCGGCAGCGCCCCCAGCGTCACATCGGTATAGGGCTCCAGCCATTTGGTCGGCCCGAAGCGGGATTGGAACGTCACCATGATGCGGCTTTCGTCCCAGCCCAAATGCTCGCGCACCAGCCGCGTCGTCTTGAGACACTGGCAATGATAGGGGTCGCCGCGTTCCAAATACTCTACCGGCATGCCGTGATAGCTGGTGATCACTAGGTCCGGCACAAAATCCAGCGCCGCCACGCCATCGCGGATCGACTTGGCCAGCACCTCGACATATTTCGCATCATCGAAATAGGCCGGCGCCGTCCGCACCGCCGGCTGCCAGCGCATCTGGCCCAGCGCCTCGAACGCCTTGTCATTGGCGGTCGCGGTCGTCGTCGCCGAATATTGCGGATAAAGCGGCACCAGCAAAATCTTCTGGCAACCCGCCTGCTGCAGCTTGTCCAGCACGCTTTTGGTCGATGGATTGCCATAGCGCATGGCAAATTCCACCATCACATTGCTCTCGCCCGCCAGCCGCTGCGCCAGCGCCTCGGTCTGGTTACGGGTAATCACCCGCAGCGGGCTCTCGTTCTTGTCCTTGTCCCAGATCTGCGCATAAGCATGGCCGCTTTTCTTGGGCCGGAAGCTCAGGATCACCAGATTGAGAATCGGCCACCACAGCCATTTCGGCGTCTCGATGACACGCGGATCACTCAGGAATTCCTTGAGATAGCGGCGCACGCTCCAGTAATCCGTCGCGTCAGGCGTACCCAGATTGAGCAGCACCACGCCGATTTTCGGCGTCTGCACAGGCGGATGATCGGCAGGAAGAATTTGGGACATGAAATGGAGCTGTTTGGAAGAATTCTAACGTTGGCGGCACCATAGCGGCTCGCGCCATAACCGCAAGGCGGCGATGGGTCGCGCTTTTGCCCCTACAAACTCGCAATCAACAGCAACACCCCAAATACCAGCACCAGCACGGCGCCCGCCAGTTCCGCCCACCACAGCACAGCGGTGGTCACCGGATTATCAACGCCCCCGATCCGCCGCGCCAGCCCCTTGGCCGTCACCGCCAAAGTCGCCAACGCCGCCACCGTGATCGCCGTCCCCGCCCCCATCAGGAACACGGCGACAATCCCCGCCGCGAGCAGCCCCTGCGACAGCGCAAAGACCAGCACCACCAGCGCGCCCGAACAGGGCCGCAGCCCCACCGCCAGCACCACGCCCAATTGCTCCCGCCAACTCCCGCTCGCCGCTTCCGGCGTCACGATATGCTGGTGACCGTGGTGATCATGGTCATCGTGCTCATGCTCATGATGTCCGTGCTCATGATGGGCGTGGTCATGGTCATGCCCATGGTGATCATGATCATCCTCATGCAAATGCGCATGCGCCTTCTGCGCCATGTCATCAGCATGGTGGTGATGGTGCGAATGGCCCCAGCCAAACAGCTTGCGCGCAATCAGCCACACGCCCAGCAGCGCCACCATCCCGTAGGAGACAATGCCGATCCAGTTCGCCGCATTGCCCATGGCAATGCTCGTCATGCCCAAAATCCCGGCCGCCACCAGCACGAACAGCACCGCCACCGCGGACTGGATCATCGCCGAGATAATGCTGAGCAGCACCCCGCGCCGCGCCTGCGCCTCGTTGGCTAGCACATAGGAGGAGATGACAATCTTGCCGTGCCCTGGCCCGGCCGCATGCAGCACGCCATAGAGAAAGCTCAGGCCACCCAGCAGCCAGAACGCTGTCCAGTCCGTGCGCAGCGCCCCGAGCGAGGCATTCATCGCGCCATAAAAGTGCCGCTCCTGCTCCCGCAGCCAGTCCTGCATCGGGCCGAGAAACCCGAGGCGTGGCAGTTTGATACTCGGCTCCGGCGGCGGCCCGCCAAACGGAATCGAGGGCTTGACCACCGCCACGTCATTGATCGCATCCAGCGCCGTCGAGGGCGCCGCAGCTGGCGCATCGCCACAGGTGATCACGATCATCCCCTGCGTACCCCGCATCGCTGCGGCGAGATCCGGCGGCAATTCGGTCACGTCCGGCCCCAGCGCATAAAGCCGGCTCTGCACGCCAGGGTCCATCTCCTTGGGCGGATCGAGCGTCACCGCGCAACTGCCCGGCGCATTCTCCAGCGTCACATCGCTTTTGTCGGCAAAGGTGATGGCCACATAATAATCGGGGTCATAAACCCCCAGCTCAAACCTTTGCCCCACCGGATGCGGCCGCTCGGTTTTGAGCGAATAGCTCAGCGTCACCCGCCCATTCTCATAGACCATGTGCTGGTCGCCCAGGGCCTGGAATTTCAGCAGCGAAACCTGCGAGCCAGCAAAGGTGTAGAATTCAAATTCGCCGAGCCCCTGCACATTCTCGTCCGCCAGGCTCTGCAATTCCTCGGGGCTGGTGATCCGATCGCCATTGGTGTCGAGCCCCTGGATCACCCAGGACGAAAACGCTTCGTCAAAGGTCCAGTCATGCTTGAGCCCCACGACAGCGCCGCTATCATCGAACTGCACGCTCACCTTGGCATCGATGAAAATATGCGGATGCGCCAATGCCGGCGCCACCAGGGTCAGCAGACCAGCCAAAACCACCGCCAGCAGGCGGGCCAAATTCCAAACGCTCACGCCGCGCCCCTAACTGATCGGATGCTTCTGGAACCACTCGACCAGATGGTCGATCAGCGCCCGCACCTTGCCCGCCAGGTGCCGGCGGTGCGGATACACCGCCTGCAGCGTCTGGCCGGTTTGCAGATAGCGGGTCAGCACGGGAACGAGCTCACCTTTGGCCACTGCCGGATCAGCGAGGTAGGATGGCAATGCGGCAAAGCCGAGACCGAGAACGGCCGCCTGCCGCGCCGCTAACGGAGAATTGACCCGCACTGGTCCGCTCACCGGAATGGAGATGGTTTTGCCCTCCTCATCGATGAACCGCCAGTTCGATTGCCCCTGCAGATTGGTGTCGACAATGCAGGGCATGGTGCGTAGCGCATCGGGGTGCTCGGGCGTGCCCAGCGTTTTGAGCAGCGATGGCGCCCCGCCAATCACGATGTGCATATCGGCAATCTTGCGGGCGATCAGCGAAGAATCCTGCAGCGTGGAAATCCGCAGCGCCACATCGATCCCCTCGTCGACCAGATCGACATAGCGATCCTCCAGCCGCAGATCGAGCGTCACCTTGGGATATTTGGCCAGATACGCGAAAATCGCCGGCGCCAGCGTATCCTCGCCGAAATTGCGCGGCGCCGACACCCGCAACAGCCCGCGCGGCTCGGCGGTCTGGTCGGTGATGGTCGCGTCCAGGTCATCCAGTTGCTGCAGCAGCGCGCTGGCCTCGCGATAATAGGCTTCCCCCGCCTCGGTCAGGCTCAGCTTGCGCGTCGTGCGGTTCATCAGCCGCACGCCCAGATAATCCTCAAGGTCGGTCACATATTTGCTGAGCAGCGCCTTGGAGCGCCCATGCTGGCGCGCCGCCGATGAAAAGCCACCGGAATCGAACACCTGCACAAAGGCACGAATACGGGCCAGGTCCTGTGTCATATTCTACTCCAACCTGCCCAGATCAAACGCCGCCACCTCATCCACCAATTGGGCAAAGCCGCGCAAGGCATGATCCGCGCTCGCCGCGCCCTTTTCCGCACTCGCCAACAGGGCATTGCCCGCCGCGCCCTGCGGATTGAGATCGCGGCTCAGCCAACCCGGCCGCGTCCGTCCATGCGTCTTGAGCCAGCGCGTCTCCGCATCCCAGCGCGACGCCGCCGAATCAAAATCCGCCAGCTGCTGCTGTCGCACCGCATCAGGCCAATAATGCAGCATCAGCGAGGTTTCGATATCGCCGCCATGAATGCCATAGGCCAGCTCATTGCCGGCAAACAACCCCTCGGGCTGGCCAAACCGCAGCCAGGCCGCGCTCACCGCCAGCATGTCCCGCTGCGCCCGCAACCGCGTCGCCAAAAGCGCCACAACCTCTGAATTGCCGCCATGGCTCGACACCACGATCAGCTTGCGCACGCCCGCCTCGACCGCCGCGCCAACCACATCGCTCCACGCCGCCAGCAGCGTTTCCGCGCCATGGGTAAACACCCCGGCAAAGCCCGAATGCTCGAGGCTATGCCCGATGCTCTGCAGCGGCAGCACCAGCAATTCGTGCTCGGGGCTCACATAATCGGCCAGCCGGCCCAGATGCCCCCGCGCAATATCGCAATCGGTCGACAGCGGCAGATGCGGCCCATGCGGCTCGATGGCGGCCACCGGCAGCACGGCAATGGTGTGCGGTCCGGCAAAGCGGGCAAATTCCGGTGCGGTCAGCTGTTCGGCAAAATGGGTGGCCAAGCTGCGCTCCGTTCAAATTAATGGGGGCAATCAACGCATAACTCATCTGCGCCCAGTGAACAATAACGGGCCTTGGTCGTTACCCGATTAACGATAGGATGGAATGGCTGATCGACGTGCCCAAGGAGTTCGGACTATTTTCCCACTTATGTCCAAACCCTCGTCCCGCTCCACGCTCTACCGGCTGATCGAAGCCGGCCAGCTCGCCCACAAGGCCCTGCTGCTGCCGCTGCTCGAACGCGGGCTTGAGCCCGGCGACGATGCGGTCCTGTTCGAACTCGGCCGCTCCGGCGCCACCGAGGCCGATCTCGCCAGCCAATTGGGCCTCCCGGTCGAGAACCTTGCGGCGCGCCTCACCCGCCTCATCGAGCGCGAATTGGTCACCCGCCAGGCCGTTGGCCCAGAACTGGCCCCCGGCGTCGCCCTCACCCCCCGCGGCATCCGCATCCGCAATGGCCTGGCCGACCACTGGGCGCAACTCGAAGAAGCCCTGCTCGGCGAGCTGAAACCCAAACCCCGCAAGAAACTGGCCACGACGCTGAAGCGCTTCGTGGATTTGCTGAAGCTCTAAGGTCCCCTCTGACTGGCCCCAATTCCACCCCACCCACGGTGTCATCCCGGCGAAGGCCGGAATGACACCGTATTTGACTGCAAGATCAGAGCACCATCCCACCCCACCCGCCAAGCGGTCCCTCCCCCTATCAGGGGGAGGCTAGGAGGGGGTACTCCGATGCCCGCCCCATCAACCAACGACAGCCAAAATCCCCCCCCGCAACGAGATCGCTGCCCCGGCGTTTCCCCTCCCCCAACATGACCAACCCATTCAGCTCCAGTTCATCGCCAATGGTGTTTTATGCACTCACAGGCACAGAGGTGCTTAACAGGGAAAGGAGTTCAACAATGGCTTTGAGAACCAAACTCATCGCTGGCGGACTGGCGGCTTTTGCAGTGCTTGCAACCGCTACGGCCGCTATGGCTGCCCCGGCCTATGTCACCAGCAATGTCAATGTGCGGTCCGGCCCCGGCACCGGCTATGGCGTGGTCGATACACTGCGCCGTGGCGAACAGGTTGACGTGCAGCAGTGCCGCGGCAGCTGGTGCTATGTCGAGAAGCGCGGCCCCGATGGCTGGGTTTCCGCCAATTATCTGAGCGCCGGCGGCAATGGCGGCGGTTGGGACAATGGCTGGAACCGTCCGCCTCCGCCCCCGCCGACCTGGAACCCGCGTCCCCCGCGTCCGCCCCATTGGGGTGGTGGCTGGGACCGCCCGCGCCCACCCCATTGGGGTGGTGGTTGGGATGGCCGCCCACCGCGTCCGCAGCCCATCTATCCGGGTAATCCGGGTGGCGGCAGCGTCTGCTTCAACGGCCCCAACGGTTATGTCTGCATGGGCAACTAGCCCCAACAACAATAACGCCGCCCTCCGGGGCGGCGTTTCTCATTCGTGGCCCGGCAGGCTCGCCTCGGCCGGCACGCCCACCTTGCGCATCCGCTCCCGCGCCATCACCACCAGCCCCGCCACCACGATGATCCCCGCCCCGATCAGCGAAATGCCGTCGATCCAGTGCCCGAAGACCAATGCGCTGAGCACGATCGCCCATGGCAACGAGAAGTAATTGAACGGCTGCAAGACGCTCGCCGGCGCCATCGTCAGGGCATAGGTCATCAGCCCATGGCCGGCGCAGGTGGTGGCCATGACCACGACGACCAGCGCAAAATCGACCCACCCCATCGGCTGCCAGAAGAAACAGCCGACAAGACCGGACAATACGAGCCCAACCACTGCGGCATAGGTCATGCTGGTGGCGGCGCTGTCGTGCGCGCTGACTTTGCGGGTAATGACAATATAGAGCGCATAGAGCGTCGCCGAGGCCAAAGCGAACAGCACGCCCCAATCGAGCGGCAAACCGCCGGGCCGCACGATGACCAGTGCACCGGCAAAGCCGACCCCGACGGCAACAAACCGGAAAATGCCGACCTTTTCGCCCAGAATGGGAATGGCGAACAGCGTGACCAATAGCGGATAGATCACGGTAATGGCCTGCAATTCGCCCAGCGGCACGGTGCGCAGCGCCAAGGCAAACAGCCAGATATCGGCCATCAGCAACAATCCGCGCAGCACCTGCCATGCCGGCACCTTGGAGCGGAATGCCTGCCGCAGCGGCGCTTGCCGCATCACCATCACCAGCGCAAAGGCGGCAAAGCCCCAATAGCGCATCATGGTGATCTGAAAGCTCGAATAGTCCTGCACCAGGATTTTGGAGATCGCGTCCTGCACGCCGAATACGGCTATGGTCACGAGGGTGAGGAAAATGGCGCGGCCGACGAGATTGCTGCGCCCGTCAAGGGCAGTAACGGACATGAATGGGTCGCTGACGGTAATTTGGATTGCCTGAGCAACCTGAGTTGCGCTCCGACTCGCTGGCCGGAGCGCAAGCACTATCGAATTGCTTAGCTCTTGGCAGTAGCCGATTTGACCATGCCGGCAATGGCGGTCAGGATGCCGCCGCCGACCAGGCCCGTTGCGCCCTGGCCAACCAGGGCACCGATATCGAGCCCGCCGGTCGCTGCCGCGGCGGTCGCGCCGCCAACCAGCCCGCTCAGCCCCGGAATAAGGCTTGCGAGCCAGGTGCCGGCCACACCACCGACGGCGCCGGCAATGGTATTGCCGGTCGGTCCGAGATTGAGGCTTTTGACGATCTGGCCGATCACATTGCCGCCGGCCCCACCGGCGATCAGTTGCACGAGAATAGGTACGATGACTTCCATAGTGTCCCTCTCCTATACGCCGTGCGAGCCCTCCGCCCCACGGACAATCAACAATCTACTGCTGTTCGTTGTGCAACAAAAGGACAAGCCTACTGTCTAATCCTGTCAGTATGACTGCGCGATTAGAGCCAACCAATACTAGCGCTTTCCCCCTTGTACGCGGAGATTGATGTGCCCGCCCAAAGCGGCCTATGGTCCCCCAAAAGCACCGAATCCGGCCCCAATGAGCAATTTCACACCCCCATCGCCGCATGTTCCCGTTGCCCTGGTCACCGGCGCGGGCGAACGCATTGGCGCCGCTATCGCACTGGCCCTGGCGCAGTCCGGCTATGCCGTCATCGCTCATTATCGGCGCAATGCCGATGGCGCCCAGCGAGTCGTAGCACAAATCGAGTCGGGGGGTGGGCGGGCCATGGCCATCCAGGCCGATCTGGCCGATCGCAGCCAGCGCGCGCATCTGGTGGCGGACGCCGCCCGCCCTTTCGGCCCGCTGACCACGCTGATCAACAATGCCTCGATCTACGAGCGCGACAGCGCCCGCGACCTTGACGAGGCGCTGTGGGATGCCCATTTCGCCATTCATGCCGAGGCGCCCGCCTTCCTGTCGCGCGATTTCGCCGCGCAACTGCCCGCAGGCGTATCCGGCAATATCATCAACATCATCGATGAACGCGTGCTCGATCTCTCCCCCGCCTATTTCAGCTATACGCTCAGCAAATCCGTGCTCTGGACCATGACGCGCACCCTGGCCCAGTCCTTGGCGCCCGCCATCCGCGTCAATGCTGTAGCGCCCGGCCCCGCCGTCGCCCCGCCCGCCATTCCCCAGGACAAGTTCGACCAGCGCCGCGCCGAACTGCCCCTGCAAACGGCTGCCGATGCCAATGGCATTGCCCAGGGCGTCATGGCCATTCTGGGCCTGGCCAGCATGACCGGGCAGATGCTTGCCCTCGATGGCGGCGAACACCTCGAATTTCCGGCCCATCGCCGGCCGACCCCACGATCATGACCGACGACATCGCCACCACGCCCCCACCCAGCGGCCACGAAGTCATCCGCGCTTTCGTGCGCACCCTGCCCGCCGCCCCCGGCGTCTACCGCATGCTCGATGCGGAAGGCGAGGTCATGTATGTGGGCAAGGCAAGGAACCTCAAGGCTCGCGTCACCAATTACACCCGGCCCGAAGCGCTCGAAGTGCGTCTGCAGCGCATGATCGCTTCCACCGTGACCATGGAATTCGTGCGCACGGAAACCGAGTCCGAAGCGCTGCTGCTCGAAGCCAATATGATCAAGCGGCTCAAGCCGCGGTTCAACGTGCTGCTGCGCGACGACAAAAGCTTCCCCTATATCCTGATCGCCACCGATCACGAGGCGCCCGAGCTGACCAAGCATCGCGGCACCCGCCGCCGCAAAGGGCATTATTTCGGCCCCTTCGCCTCGGCCACCGCCGTCGGCCGCACCATTGCCAGCCTGCAAAAAGCCTTCCTCCTGCGCAATTGCTCGGACAGCTTCTACGCCGCCCGCACCCGCCCGTGCCTGCAATTCCAGATCAAGCGCTGCGCCGCCCCCTGCACCCGCGAAATCAGCCTTGAAGGTTATGGCGAGCTGGTCGAAGACGCCCGCCAATTCCTCTCCGGCAAGTCCAGCGCCGTGCGCAATCACCTGCAGGCCGACATGAACCAGGCCGCCGAACAACTCGATTTCGAGCGCGCCGCCCTGATCCGCGACCGCCTCTCCGCCCTCGCTTTGATCCAGAGCCAGGGCGACGGCACCGCCAAGACCGTCGAAGAAGCCGACGTCTTCGCCATCCACCACGAAGGCGGCCAGTTCTGCGTGCAGGTCTTCTTCTTCCGCGCCTTCCAGAACTGGGGCAATTACCCCTATCGCCCCCGCGCTGACGCCAGCCTTTCCGACGCCGAAGTGCTCGAAGCCTTTATCGGCCAGTTCTACGAAAACCGCACCCCGGCCCGCCTCGTGCTGATCAGCCACGAGCTGGCCGAACCTGCCGTCATGGAGGAAGCCCTTTCCACCCGCGCCGGCCGCCGGGTCTATATCGAACAGCCCAAGCGCGGCGAAAAGCGCGACCTGGTCAATCACGCCCTCAACAATGCCCGCGAAGCGCTTGGCCGCCAGCTCGCCGAAGGCGCCACCAACCGCACCCTGCTTGAAGGCGTCGCCAATTGCTTCGGCCTCGACGAGCCACCCCGCCGCATCGAGATCTACGACAATTCCCACATCTCGGGCACCAATGCGATCGGCGCCATGGTGGTGGCCGGCGAGGAAGGCTTTTCCAAAAGCACTACCGCACCTTCAACATCAAATCCGACATCGCCGCCGGCGACGATTTCGGCATGATGCGCGAAGTGCTGACCCGCCGCTTCACCCGCCTCGCCAATGAAAGCGATGCCGAAGCCGACGAGGTCGAAGATAGCGGCATGCCCGACTGGCCCGATGTCGTCTTCATCGATGGCGGCGCCGGCCAGCTCAATGCCGTGCGCGAGGTGATCGCCCAGCTCAACCTGCCCAAGGACGTGACCTTTATCGGCATCGCCAAGGGCGAGGAACGCGATGCCGGCCGCGAAAAATTCTTCATGGAAGGCCGCGAAGCCTTCATGCTCCCCCATCGCGATCCGGTCCTCTACTACGTCCAGCGCCTGCGCGACGAAGCCCACCGCTTCGCCATCGGCACCCACCGCGCCAAGCGCAGCAAGGCCCAGATCAAGAACCCGCTCGACGAAATCGAAGGCATCGGCCCCACCCGCAAACGCGCCCTCCTCAACCATTTCGGCTCCGCCAAAGCCGTCGGCCGCGCCAGCCTGCTCGACCTCGAAGCCGTCCCCGGCATTTCCAACGCCATGGCCCAGCTGATCTACGATCACTTCAATCGCGGATAACCTGCGTTCCGAACGCAGAAATACATATCGGCGTGGCAGCAGACTGTCGAAACCGGCCGCCGTCATTCGTCGCAACGATGAACGCACCGGAGAAGACCTATGAAGTTCATCACCTTCGTCCACACTACCAATGCCGCCGAAGCCGGCCCACCACCGCCCGCCTTGATGCAGGCGATCGTCGCGCTGGGCATGGAGGCCGGTGCCGCCTTGGTGGAAACCGGCGGCATGTCCGATACCGCCACCGTCAAGGTCCGCCGCAGCCAGCTCATCACCGACGGTCCCTTCGCCGAAACCAAGGAACTCATCGGCGGCTACGCCATCTACGACCTGCCCACCGAGGCCCAGATCGTCTCTTGGGCCCAGCGCTTCGCCGACCTCCACCGCCAGCATTGGCCCCAGTGGGAAGGCGAAATCACCATCCAGCAACTGCACGGCTTCGATATGCCAGGGTGAACCCCGAACATCTTCTCATCCCAAAGTCAGAGTCGACAAACCCCAAAACCCGCGCTACATCTGCTCCCATGATCTCCGTCGCAACCATCTCGTTTTGGTATTTTAGCTATCCGCTCCCGGCGGAGGCTATTGTGCGCTTGATCTGATCTCACCAAGAGACGACCAAACCCGAAGCCAGCCGCCCGACCCACGAGGCGGCTTTTTTGTTGGCCGCTGTCGAGCAAGACACACCGAGGAACCGACAAATGCTCAAGACCACCGATGATCTGCGGATCAATTCCATCACCGAGCTGACCACCCCAATCGAGGTGATGCGCCAGCATCCGCGCACCGACGCGGCCACGCGCACCGTCATCAGCGCCCGCCATGATCTGCATAATATCCTGGCCGGCCAGGACGATCGTCTCGCCGTCGTGGTTGGCCCCTGCTCGATCCACGACACCCAGGCCGCCATGGATTACGCGCAGCGACTCGTGGCGCTGCGCGAAACCCTTGGCGACCGGCTTGAGATCATCATGCGCGTCTACTTTGAAAAGCCCCGCACCACTGTCGGTTGGAAGGGCTTGATCAACGATCCCAATCTCGATGGCACCTTCGACATCGATACGGGGCTGCACACCGCCCGCGCCCTGCTGCTCGACATCAATAATCTGGGCCTGCCCGCCGCCTGCGAATTCCTCGACATGACGACGCCCCAGTACATTGCCGATCTCGTCAGCTGGGCCGCCATCGGCGCCCGCACCACCGAAAGCCAGATCCACCGCGAGCTGGCCTCGGGCCTGTCCTGCCCGGTCGGCTTCAAGAACGGCACCGACGGCAATCTGCAGATCGCGCTCGACGCGGTCAAATCCGCCAGCCAGCCACACCATTTCATGGCCGTGACCAAAACTGGCCGCTCCGCCATCGCCTCGACCACCGGCAATGAGGATTGCCACGTCATCCTGCGCGGCGGCAAGGTGCCGAACTACGACGCCGCCAATGTCGAGGCATCGGCCAAGGCCGCCGCCAAAGCCGGCGTGCCCGCCACCATCATGATCGACGCCAGCCACGCCAATTCGTCCAAAAAGCCGGAAAATCAGCCCCTGGTCCTCGCCGATATCGGCCACCAGCTCGCCGCCGGCGACCGCCGCATCATCGGCGTCATGATCGAGAGCAACCTCGTCGCCGGCCGTCAGGACCTCGTCCCCGGCCAGCCACTGACCTATGGTCAGTCGATCACCGATGGCTGCATCGATTGGGACACCACGGTCACGGCGCTGCAAGCTTTGGCCGAGTCGGTAACCCAGCGCCGCGCGGCCACCAATCAGGCTGTCGCATAATATCGCAGTCGACACCCTCCCCCTCGCGGGGAGGGATCAAGGGAGGGGGGCGGAGGCCCGAATATCGGGGCTCTCGATACCCCCACCTAACCTCCCCCTGATAGGGGGAGGAACCGCTCAGTGGCTTAAACTCAATCCAGCCCCAAACGCGGAAAGGTCCCTCCCCCTATCAGGGGGAGGTTAGGAGGGGGTACCCCGATGCCCGTCAAACCATCTTGACCCCCTCGCCCCCATCCTGTTCTGTCCCCCCATGGCCAGAAACCCGCTCCTGCTCGTCCCCAATCTGATCACCATCGCGCGCATTCTCGCGATCATCCCCATTGTCGCCCTGGTGATGGAAGGCAGCACCGCATTGCGCATCGTCGCGCTGGTGCTCTACATCCTCGCCGCCGCCAGCGACTGGCTCGATGGCTATCTGGCCCGCGCCTGGAATCAATATTCCCCGCTCGGCCGTATGCTCGACCCCATTGCCGACAAGCTCCTCGTCGGCATCCTCATCGCCGCCCTCGCCTGGGACGGCAGCCTCTCCGCCCTCGACATGATCCCCGCCGTCGCCATCCTGTTCCGCGAATTCTTCATTCCCGGCCTGCGCGAATTCCTCGGCAATGCCGCAGTCGTGCTACCGGTCAGCAAGCTCGCCAAGTGGAAAACCACGATCCAATTGGTAGCGCTCGCCATCGTACTGCTCGAACGCGCCGTTCCCGGCCTCGGCCTCGTCAGCGACATCGCCCTATGGGCCGCCGGCATCCTGACCCTGTGGACCGGCTGGCAATATCTGCTCGCCAGCTGGCCGCACCTGTCGGGCGACGCCAAATGAAAATCCTCTATTTCGCCTGGCTACGCGAACGCCTCAACAAGGGCGAGGAAGACGTCACCCTGCCGCCCGAAGTCGCCACCATCGCCAACCTGCTCGATTGGCTGGCCGACCGCGACGAAGCCGCCGCCCTGGCCCTTGAAAAACGCAGCCTCATCAAAGCCGCCATCAACGCCAAGCTGGTGCAACACGACGCCTCCCTCGCCGGCGCCCACACCGTGGCCCTCTTTCCCCCCATGACCGGCGGCTGACATGGATATCCGCGTCACCACCGCCCCATTCGATCCCGGCGCCGAGGCCAACGCCTTCATCGCCCGCGGTGCCGCCGCCGGCGCCGCTGTGACCTTTACCGGCCTCGTCCGCTCCCTGCCCGACGATCCGATCGTCTCATTGACGCTCGACTGCTATCCCGAGCTCGCCATTAACCAGTTGACCGCCCTCGCCGCCACCGCCACCGAGCGCTTTCAGCTGGCCGACGTCACCATCATCCACCGCTACGGCCCCATGCTGCCCGGCGAGCCGATCGTGCAGGTCATGACGCTCTCGGCCCACCGCCAACCCGCCTTCGACGCCGCCCAGTTGATCATGGACCACCTCAAAACCGACGCCCCCTTCTGGAAGAAGGAGCAAACGGCGCGGGGCGAGCACTGGGTAGAAGCCAAATCCGCCGACGATAAAGCCAAGGCGCGGTGGGAGTAAGTTAGGACCAATCGACATTCAGCTCAGGCTGAGCCGAAAGTGGCGGTTTTCGAGAACCGGAGCGCAGCGTACTTTGGGTACGTGAGCACCGGAAGCGCAGAAAATTGCCATTTGCAGGCCGGCATCAGCTGAATGTCGATTGGTCCTAGTCGTCCAGCCAGCTTTGCGGGTCGGTCATACCGTGAACGACTGCAACGGCCAAAATGCCAAAGCTCTCGGGACGATAGAGGATAAGATAGGACCCCGCGACCAGCATTCGGGCGCCCGGTCCCAATTCTGGTCGCGCCACGCCAATCAAGGCGTTGTCGGCAGCCAAGGTGAGCTTGTCGAGCAACCGCGCCAATAGCGCATCGGCAGCATTTTCGCTGTCTTCCGCTACATAATGCCAGATTTGACGCAAGTCCTGGCGCGCCCTTGGAGTCAGGCGATAACTACCCACGCGCGCGACGCTCGGCCTTCAAATCCGCCAGAAAAACAGCGCGATCGAGTTCTTCGCCGTCGCCGCTCGCAAGGCCCGCGTCATAGGCAGTCTTGAGATAGTTCAGTTCCGCCGCCCGCAGCGCCTCTCGTCGCTCCCACAGCCGCAGCGCGTCGCGCACCACTTCGCTATTGGAAGCATAGGCGCCGGTATCGACAGCCGCCTGCAAACTGCTGGCCTGCTTATTCGACAGGGAGATGGTGAGGGTGCGCATAGGTTCAGATTTGGTCATATCTCACACTAGCACAATTCTCATTTCCTAACAATATTTGTTAGGAACCCCACGCCGCAAAAACAAAAAGGCCGGGCTTCCACCCGGCCTCTCCAAATCTCAATGCGAAGAAACTACTCCGCCGCTGCCCGCTTGGGCTGAACCTCAGCCGAATACGCATCAATCAGCGTCCGGCAAGCCTCGCCCGGCGTAAACTTGAACTCCCCGATCTCGCTGACCGGCGTCACTTCCGCGGCCGTGCCGGTGAGGAAGCATTCGTCGAACTGGCTCAGCTCTTCCGGCATGATGTGCCGCTCGGTCACGGTAAAGCCATTGCGCTTGGCCAGATCGATCAACGTCTGCCGCGTGATGCCGTTGAGGAAGCAATCGGGCGTCGGCGTGGTGATCTCTTTGCCCTTGATGAAGAACACATTGGCGCCCGTGGCCTCAGCCACATAGCCGCGATAGTCCAGCATCAGCGCGTCGGCATAGCCATTGGCCATGGCCGCGTCCTTGGAGAGCGTGCAGATCATATAAAGACCCGCAGCCTTGGCCGAGGACGGAATGGTCTCCGGCGACGGGCGCTTCCACTTGCTCCATTCGAGGCGAATACCCTTAAGCTTTTCCTCGACCGAGAAATAGCTCGGCCACACCCAGGCTGCGATCGCCAGATGCACTGTATTGTTCCGCGCCGGAACGCTCAGCTCTTCCGAGCCGCGCCAGGCGACGGGACGAATATAGGCATCGACCAGGCCGTTCTTTTCCAGAACCTGCCGCTTGGCTTCCTCGATCTGCTCGACCGACCAGGGAATGGTGAAATCCAGCGTCTTGCCCGAACGGATCAGCCGCTCGGTATGCTCACGCGACTTGAAGATTTCGCCGCCATAGGCGCGCTCGCCCTCGAACACCGAGCTGGCATAGTGCAGCCCGTGCGTCAGCACGTGAATCTTTGCGTCCTTCCAGGGTTTGAACTCGCCGTCAAACCAGATCCAGCCTTCACGCTGGTCCATTGGCACGCCTGCCATGATCCTCTCCCGCATCCATTGATTGTGCGTCGACCACAACGGTCTGGCGCTTTTGGCGTCGATCATGCCCCAGGCCCAAGCCCTTGGCAAACCACAAAGGCTTTGGGATAAGACTGATTGGCGTCCTGATGGAAACACAATGGCAGCAGACCAAAAAAATGTCAACATAGCTGACATAAATTTCGCTGAGATCGATCGCGACGCGCTCCCGCTCGATATTATGGGGCTGTTTTTCTTTGCCTACCGGGATTTTACCGGCGATGCCGATGCCCTGCTCGAACGCCAGGGCTTTGGCCGCGCCCATCATCGGGTGCTGTATTTCGTCAATCTGCGCCCCGGCATGCCGGTGGCCGATCTGCTCGATATCCTCAAGATCACCAAGCAGAGTCTGGCCCGTGTGCTCCGCCAATTGATCGATAATGGCTATATCGAACAAAAAACCGGCCATTCCGACCGCCGCCAGCGCCTGCTCTTCGCCACCGACAAGGGCCGCCAGCTCTTCTCCACCCTCTCCGCCTCCCAAGCCAGCCGCATCGACGCCGCCATCGCCGCCCTCCCCCCGAAGCCGCCCGCATCGTCCGGCGGTTCCTGGTAGGCATGGTCGAGCCGGGTGACCGGACTGTGCTGGACAGATTGAATTTGACGGGCGGATTGTAACACCAAATCGCCCCACCCACGGTGCGCTCCCTCGCCCCTTGAGGGAGAGGGACGACAATTCTGTGTTCAGCAGAATTGACAGGGTGAGGGGTTCTGCGCTCTCCCATGCCAGAAGCGCAGAAAGAGACCCCTCATCCGCCGCTACGCGGCACCTTCTCCCTCAAGGGGAGAAGGGTAGGCACTGCGCCTCCCCACCCACGGAGCCCACCCTCGCCCCTTGTGGGAGAGGGAAAGACCTGACGCGTTCAGCGGAAGGTCAGGGTGAGGGGTATGGAGCCATCCCATGCTTCAATGCAGGCTCCGCCACAATGTCATTCCCGCGAAAGCGGGAACCTCCGTTTCCTTCCCCAAAAACAAAAATCCCCGCTTTCGCGGGGATAACACCGTGGTGGGAAAGGCCGCTCAGCCCCGCCCCAATTCCTCACTCCGCTTCCGCGCCGCTGCAACCGCCCGCGCCATCAACGGCGCCAGGCCATCATCAGCCATCAACACCGCCAAAGCCTCGGCCGTCACGCCCTTGGGCGAGGTCACATTCTGCCGCAAGACCGCCGCCGGCGCCGGATCGGCCTCCAGCAGCGCCGCAGCGCCGATCACCGTCTGCCGCGCCAATTGCATGGCCAGAGCAGGCGACAATCCCTGTTGCTCCCCAGCCGCCGCCAGCGCCTCGACCATGTTGAACACATAGGCCGGCCCCGACCCGGAAACCGCCGTCAGCGCATCGATATCGCCTTCATCGGCCAGCCACACCACCTGCCCGGACGCGCCCAACAGCGCATCCACGCTCGCCTTTTCGGCAGCCGAAACATCCGGCGCGGCCACCGCCCCGGTAATCCCCTTGCCGACCTGCGCCGGCGTATTGGGCATGGTGCGCACCACCCGGCCCGTCCCCGTCCCGCGCACCAGCCGGGCAATATCGATGCCAGCGGCAACCGACACGACCAGCGTCTGCGGCCCAACCACCGGCAGCACCTGCTCCATTACGCCATCGATGACCTGGGGCTTGACCGCCAGCACCAGCACATTGGGCAGCAGCCCACTGGCCTCGGGGTAAATCTGCAGATCATAGTCCCGCGCCAAGGCCTTGGCCGCTTCGCTTGGCGACGGCGCAATCAGAATGAGGTTGCTCTCGGGCAGCCCGGCAGCGAGCCAGCTCTTGGCCATGGCCAGGCCCATCTTGCCGGCCCCAACCAACATGACCGGGCCGATATCGCGCAGCGACACGCTCACGCCTCGCCGACCGTTTCAAACATCACATGGGTCAGTGCGTCGGCGGCCGTCTTGCCCGCCCAGACCACGAACTGGAATGCCTGATAATACAGATCACAGCTATCGGTGGCCGAGCGCAGCAGCGCCTCGCATTGCTGCGGCGACACTTCGGCGCCCCCGGTCAGCAGGTGCGAATTGCGGAACAGCACCACGCCTTCCTTGTTCCAGATGTCGAAATGGCCAATCCACAGCTGCTCATTGATCAGCGAAATGAGCTGCTTGATTTCGTTGCGCCGCCCCTCGGGCACCTTCAGATCAAAGGCACAGGCAATGTGCAGCGATTCAAGATCTTCCATCCAGTTGAACGAGACATGGTAGTCGCTCCAGCCGCCCCGCACCGAGATCGAAATCTCGTCCGCGTCCTGGCGTTCGAAACTCCAGTCGTTGATCGAAGCGATGTGCTCGATAATGTCCACCGGGTGGACGACGCGATCCGGCTCGACTTGAAGGAGTGACATTGACGATTCTCGTCCTGGCAACGCGTGTGTTCGAGGCATGCGACCCGCGACGGGGCCGACACAATTTCGGGTACTCAAGGAACTGGCCGCACGCACTAGGCTTACGAATCGTCCTGATGATTTGACCCTACACCGCCCCACTGATTCAGGGGACGCGCGGCAGCAGGAGGACGGCAATCTCTTGTGGATGATCGGCCCGTCAACGTTAACAGTCCGTTAACAAAATCCCGCTTTTGCGCAGGAAAAGCGCCCCGAAACGAGGCAGTTTTATTGGCGCCGCAGCGCCAGGAGATGACCTCATGGTGAGCCTGTCGAACCACGAGGTCGTGGCACCGATCGGCCATCACGCCACGACCTCGTCCTTCGACAAGCTCAGGATGAGGTCTACTGAAAGGTAAAATCAGGCCTTGGCAGCCTTGCCGCCCTTGAGCGCTGCCAGTTCCTTGCGCAGTGCATCGATCTCTTCGCCCTGCACCTGCACCAGTTCGCGCAGCGCGTCGAAATCCTCGCGCTTGACCAGGTCCATATCGGCCACGAAACGCTGGGCCTGCGACTTCACGGCGGTCTCCACTTCCCGCCGAACGCCGTCGGCTACACCGGCCGCTTCGTTCATCACCCGGCCCAAACCGTCGAAAAGCTTGCTGTTCTGGGTCATCGCACACCTATATTGTTGGTCGCCACAGCGGGCACTCTTAGTTGATATCTAGGCCCTTGATCCCGACTTGACCAGAGCGGGCGAAGCGGCAATGGTCCGCCCGATTGCCGCAGGAGCCCCGCTTGCCCTTCCCAAACATCGATCCCATCGCCTTCGCCGTCGGCCCGCTCGCAGTGCGCTGGTATGCGCTGGCCTATCTGTTCGGAACCCTGCTGGGTGCGGCCTACGGCTATCGGCTGCTGGCCAATACCAGGCTCTGGCACAAGGGCGAACCGCCCTTCAAAGCCCCCGATATCTGGGATTTCGCCTTCTGGACCATGCTGGCCATCGTGCTGGGCGGCCGCATTGGCTATGTGCTGTTTTACAACCTGCCCTTTTACCTGGCCAACCCCATCCAGATCTTCAACACGCTCGATGGCGGCATGTCCTTCCATGGCGGCATGCTGGGTCTGATGCTGGCAGCCATCGTCTTCACCCGCTCCAAGGGCGGCAATTGGCTGAGCTCGCTTGATCTGATCGCCTCGGTCGCCACCATTGGCCTGCTGCTCGGCCGTATCGCCAATTTCATCAATTCCGAACTCTATGGCGCACCGACCAGCCTGCCCTGGGGCGTGATTTTCCCCACCGATCCGCTCGGCGTGCCGCGCCATCCCAGCCAGATTTATGAAGGCGCGCTCGAAGGCATCCTGCTGTTCCTGGTCATCCGCGTCGCCACTCATGTCTTCTATGCCCTGCGCCGCCCGGGCCTGGTCGCCGGCATATTCGGCATCGGCTACGCCCTCTCCCGCATCGCGGTCGAATTCGTCCGCCTGCCCGATATCCAGATCGGCTACCTCTATGGCGGCTGGCTCACCATGGGCCAGGTGCTCAGCCTGCCAATCCTGGTGGCCGGCATCGGGCTGGTGGTCTACGCCACGACGCGCAAGCAAAGCGGCCTGCGGTGATGACAGAAAACCCAACCCTGCCCGAACTCATCGACATGCAGATCCGCTCCACGGGTCCCATGTCGGTCGCCACCTATATGGGCCTCTGCCTCACCCACCCGCGCCAGGGCTACTACAAGAGCGCCGACCCGCTCGGGGCCAAGGGCGATTTCGTCACCGCGCCCGAAATCAGCCAGATGTTCGGCGAATTGGTCGGCTTTTTCTTCGCCAATATCTTCCAGCAAATGGGCTCGCCCAAAGCCTTCACCCTGCTCGAACTCGGCCCCGGCCGCGGTACGCTGATGGCCGATATGCTGCGCGTCGCCTGCCGCGTCGAAGGCTTCCGCGATGCGCTCGACCTGCGCCTCTTTGAAACCAATCCATCCCTCATTGCCGAGCAGCATGCCCGCCTTGAGCCCTATGATCCCAAGTGGATCGATGGCTTCGACAAGGTCGGTGATGGTCCCCTGCTCGTCGTCGCCAATGAATTTTTCGATGCCCTGCCCATCCGCCAATTCGTACGCGGCACCGAAGGCTGGCACGAGCGCATGGTGGGTCTGGTCGATGGCAAGCGCGCCTTTGGCCTCTCGCCCACACCCATCCCGCAATCGGCCATGCCCGACGCCATTGCCGATGCCGAGCCCAATGCGGTCTTCGAAGTCGGCCTCGCCGCCGGCGAAGTCACCGCCCGCCTTGCCCGAACCATCTCGGCCCAGGGCGGCGTGCTGCTGGCCATCGACTATGGCTATGGCACGACCCAGACCGGGGAAACCCTGCAAGGCGTGCGCCGCCACGCCTATGACGATGTCCTCACCTCCCCCGGCGAGACCGACCTGTCCGCGCATGTAGATTTCGAAGCCATCGGCAATGTCGCTGCCAAGGCGGGCCTTGCCGTCCATCCGCTATTGGGCCAGGGCCAGTTCCTCACCCGCCTGGGCATCAATGACCGCGCCAAGGCCCTGAGCGCCGCCAATCCGGGCTCGGCCGCCGATATCGCCAGCGCCAAGGCCCGCCTTATCGCCCCCCACCAGATGGGCGACTTGTTCAAAGCCTTCTGCGCCGCCAGCCCCGGCCTCATGCCACCGGGATTTACCCAATGAACGTGCCTCATGAGCAAAGCGCTGGTCTGATCGCCATTCCGGCGGTGCGCCACGCCTTTTTCGGCCGCCAGGGCGGGCTCTCGACCGGCATCTTTGCTGGCCTCAACGTCTCCGACACCGGCGGCGACGATCCGATCATCGTGGCCGACAACCGCAAGATGGTTGCAGCCACGCTCGGCTTTGCGCCGCCCCAATTAGCCCTGCTCAAGCAGGTTCACTCCAATAAAGTTTTGACCCTGACCGGGCCCCATACCGGCCCCCGCGTCGAAGCCGACGCCATGGTTACCGCCCGCCCCGGCGTGGCTTTGGGCATCCTGACCGCCGATTGCACGCCAATCCTCTTCGCCGATCCGGAAGCGAACATTATCGGGGCCGCCCATGCCGGCTGGCGCGGCGCCATCGATGGCATTATCGGCAACACCATCGCCGCCATGGTGGCACTGGGCGCCAACCCCGCCCGCATCATCGCCGCCATCGGCCCCACCGTTACGGCGCCCAATTACGAAGTCGGCCCAAAATTCATGGCCGATTTCCTCGTCCTCTATCCCGGCGGGAAGGACTATTTCACCACGCCTCCAGGCGGCCGCGAACACTTCAACCTGCCCGCTTTCGTGGCCGACCAGATCGCCGCATCCGGCGTCACCAAAATCGACCGCGTTGGCCTCTGCACCTATGGCAATCCCGAGCGCTATTTCTCCCACCGCTATGCCACCCATCACGGCACCACGACCGGCCGCCAGATCGCCGTCATCGCGCTGACGTGAATCTTATTTAGCTATCATCCATTTGTTGCGTTGCGAGTCTGGTTGGGACTCGCTAAAGCTGCCCGCGAAACTGGAAACGCCCGCTTTACGGGCGCTGTTGAGACAGGATCGCACCCATGAAGCTGGTGACCGGCAACTCCAATCGTGCCCTCGCTCAAGCCGTCGCCAGCTATCTCGAACTTCCCCTCACCGATTGTACGGTCAAGCGCTTCGCCGACAACGAGATCTATGTCGAAGTGCATGAGAATGTGCGCGGCGAGGATGTGTTCATCCTGCAGTCGACCAGCTTCCCGGCCAATGACAACCTGATGGAACTGCTGATCCTCACCGATGCGCTGCGCCGCTCCTCGGCCCGCCGCATCACCGCCGTGCTGCCCTATTTCGGCTATGCGCGACAGGATCGCAAATCGGCCTCCCGCACCCCGATTTCGGCCAAGCTGGTTGCCAATCTCATCACCGAGGCCGGCGTCAATCGCGTCATCACGCTCGATCTGCACGCCGCCCAGATCCAGGGCTTCTTCGATATCCCCACCGACAATCTCTATGGCGCGCCGGTCATGGTCCGCGACATCCAGGAGAATTATGGCTCGGGTAATGTCATGATCGTGTCGCCCGACGTTGGCGGGGTGGCCCGCGCCCGCGCCATCGCCCAGCGCATCGGCGCCGACCTCGCCATCGTCGACAAGCGCCGCCCCCGTGCCGGCGTGTCCGAAGTCATGAACATTATCGGCGACGTCTCCGGCCAGACGTGTCTGCTGATCGACGATATCGTCGACTCGGGCGGCACCCTCGTCAATGCTGCCGAGGCCCTGCTCAAGGCTGGCGCCAAGGAAGTCTCTGCCTACATCACCCATGGCGTGCTCTCCAATGGCGCCGCCGAGCGCATCGCCACCTCCAAGCTCAAGGAATTGGTGATCACCGACTCGATCGAAGAAACCGACCTGATCAAGTCAGCCGCCAATATCCGCCGCCTCACCATCGCCCCCCTGATCGGTGAAGCCATCGCCCGCACCGCCAGCGAGCAATCGGTGTCGAGCCTGCTGGACTGATTTCTGCTCATTGCCATTCGAGCGCAGCTCTCATGGCCTTCTCGCCTAAATTTCTGCCACTGGCAGAAATTTGCCTTCCGCCGGCTCGAAGTGTCGAAATCTCCCGCCCTCGCGCGACATAGCCATGACGGGCTATATTGCCCGCTGGAAGGAGATGCGTGATGAAATATCTGCTGATGCTCTATGCCGACGAGAAGGCCGGCGCCGCCATTCCGCCCGAGCAGATGGCCGGTTTTATGGGCAAAATGCATGCCTATCAGGAAGCCCTCGAAAAGGCCGGCGCCTTCGTCGCTACCGCCGGGCTCACCCCAACCTCGGATGCCAAGACCATCAAGCTCGACGCTGGGCAACTCAAGGTGCATGACGGCCCCTATGCCGACACCCGCGAGCAATTCGGCGGCTATTACATTATGGAGGCGCCCGATATGAATCGGGCCATGGAACTGGCCGCCCAATGCCCCGCCGCCACCTGGGGATCGATTGAAATCCGGCCATTCCACGCCGATCGATAATTTTTCTACGCCAAGAGTCGAAACCCGTCTTTCCCCTTCGACATAGTTGCATCGGGGCGCCGCTCCGATCCAACCCATGGAGACGAAAATGAAGTTCATGCTGCTGATCCACGCCGACGAACAAGCCGTCGCAGCCGCCGCTCCGGCCACTCCCGGCCAGATGAGCCCCGAATATGCCGCCTACAACGAAGCCCTGATCAAGGCCGGCGCCATGTTGGCCGGCGATCGGCTGCGTCCCACTACCACGGCCGCCAGCGTGCGCATCCGCAACGGCAAGACCGAAGTGCTCGATGGCCCCTATGCCGAGACCAAGGAACAGCTTGGCGGCTATTACCTGATCGAAGCCGCCGACATGGACGCCGCCATGGATTGGGCCGGCCGCTGCCCCGCCGCCCAGCGGGGCACAGTCGAAGTGCGCCCCGTCTGGCCGACCCAGGGCTAAGGAAAAAGCTATGCGTTACATACTCCTCATCCACCACGACGACGAAGCCCTCGCCAAGGCACCCCCCTCGCTCTGGGGCGAATATGCCGCCTTCCGCGAGGCGCTGCTCAAGGCCGGGGCCGGCACGCCCGGCGAACGCCTGGGCGCCAGCACGGAAGGCAAGAGCATCACGCGCCGCTCCGGTACGCCGGAAATCCTCGACGGCCCCTATGTCGACACCAAGGAGCAGTTTGCCGGCTATGTGCTGCTCGACGTGCCCGATCTTGATGCCGCCATCGCCTGGGCGGCCCGCTGCCCCAGCGCCCAATATGGCACGGTCGAAGTGCGACCCATCTGGCCGGCCCGCGAGCCGTGAGTGAACTAGGCAACGAGGCGCGCCGGGCCGCCGAGCGCGTGGCGCGCGACAGCTATGGCCGCCTCGTCGCCTTTCTCGCTGCCCGCACCCGCGATGTTGCGGGCGCCGAGGATGCGCTGGCGGAAGCCTTTGCCAGCGCCCTCAAATCCTGGCCGGACGACGGCGTGCCGGACAATCCCGACGCCTGGCTGCTGACCGTGGCCCGCCGCCGCCAGACCGACGCCGTCCGCCGCCGCTACACCCGTACCGCCGGGGAGGTTCATATCCAGCTCATGGCCGAAGAACTCGAAGACGCCGCCGCCCATCCCGATGCCATCCCCGACCGGCGCCTCGCGCTGATGTTCGCCTGCGCCCACCCCGCAATCGAAGCGGGCATGCGCGCGCCGATGATCCTGCAGACCATTCTGGGCCTCACCGCCATCGACATCGCCGCCGCCTTCCTTATTCCGCCCGCCACGATGGGCCAGCGCCTGGTGCGCGCCAAAACCCGCATCAAGGACGCTGGCATTCCCTTCGCCATACCCGAGCGCGAAGACCTGCCCGGCCGGCTCGATGCCGTACTCGAAGCCATCTATGCCGCCTATGCCAAGGGCTGGACCGAAATCGGCGATGCCGCCGCCGACCGGCTGGCCGACGAAGCCATCTGGCTGGGCCGGCTGGTCGTGTCGCTCCTGCCCGATGAGCCCGAAGCCAAGGGTATGCTCGCCTTGATGCTCTACGCCGAAGCCCGTCGCCCCGCCCGCCGCGATCCCGACGGACTCTATGTGCCGCTCGAACAGCAGGACATTGCTCTGTGGGATGAACCGCAAATCATGGCCGCCGAAGCCCTGCTCCGCGCCGCCAATCGCGCCGGTCCCACCGGCCGCTACCAGATCGAAGCCGCCATCCAATCCGCCCACATCGCCCGCCGCGTCACTGGCCAAGCCAATTGGCCCACCATTGTCACGCTCTACGATGTGTTGCTGCAATTGACCGACTCGCCCGTCGTCATCCTCAACCGCGCCGCCGCCCTTGCCGAACGCGACGGTCCCGAAGCCGCGCTAACCAGCCTCGACACCATCGCCGACGACAAGCGCATGGCCGACTACCAACCCTATTGGGCCGCCCGCGGCCACTTCGCTGCCCGCGCCGGCCGCAAGGACCAAGCCCACGAAGCCCTCACCCTGGCCATCGGCCTCTCAACCGACGAAGCCGTACGCCAGTACCTGACCGGCCAACGCTCGGCATTGCAGGATGGCTAGGCCTTCTTGCGCTGGCGCACCACCGATGCGAGTTCCTCATTGAGTCGCGTCTGCCAACCAGGACCGTCGGCCTTGAAGAAATCAATGATCTCATTGTCGAGCCGCAGGGTCACCTGCTGCTTGCCATTACCGCTTGGCGGGCGCCCCGGCTTGCCGGGCAATGGAAGGCCAAGCTCGGCAAAAACCTCTCGCGCCGGTCGAAGGCGCTTGATCTCCTCTTCCGTCAAAGGAGCGGTCTCAAAATCGATCAGATACGGATCTGGCTTGTGCTTAGATGCCATATTTGCTGGCCTCCTTGTCGTGCACACGTCGCACACTGATAATCCGGGTCTCGCCTCCACGAACCGTAAAGGCGATACAGAGCCGCAGCGCATTGGCCCACCCAAAGGCCCTGTATCTTATCTCTCCATAGTCTTTTCGATCGTCTCGCTCGACGATCGCAGCAGACCAATCAAACTCATTCGCAATCTCGAACCCGAAACCACGCATGACGCGGTTCCGCTCCGACTTCTCCTCGTCCCATTCCAAGCGCGCCGCCTTGCTTGCCTGAATAATGTAGTTACATAATTCGTCATCTGCAAGCCGTGCTTGCCCCTGATGCCCCTTTGAGCTATAGCCCGCCCCATGAAGCGCTCGTCACCCCTGGAGGACGGGCGCGTATGTCGTTGTAGTGGCGGCATACACCAACCAGAATGGATATTTCCATGGCTGAGACTAGAGTGCTCAAGGCACAGGCGCGTGAGGGAGTGGGCAAGGGGGCCGCTCGTGAGCTGCGTCGTCAGGGACTCGTTCCCGCTGTTATCTACGGTGACAAGAAGCCCCCCGTCACCATCTCCATCGCCTACAAGGATGCGATGAAGTCCATCTATGCCGGTGGCTTCCTCAGCCACGTCCTCGAGCTGGACGTCGATGGCACCAAGCATTCGGTGATCCCGCGCGATTACCAGCTTGATCCGGTCAAGGACTTTGCCCTGCACGTGGATTTTCTGCGCGTCGGCAAGGGCTCCAAGCTCAATGTCCAGGTGCATGTCAACTTCATCAATGAAGAAGCCAGCCCGGGCCTGAAGCGCGGTGGTACGCTCAATATCGTGCACCACACGCTCGATCTGACCGTCGATGCGTCCAATATCCCTGAAGAAATCACCGTCGATCTGACGGGTCTGGATATCGGCGACACCATCCACATCTCCAACGTCAAGCTGCCGGCCGGTGCTACCGACCACAGCCACGAAGAAGACGTGACGATCGCGACCATCGTTGCCCCGTCGGCTCTCAAGTCGTCTGAAGGCGGCGAGACCGAGGCTGCTGAAGGCGAGGGCGAAGCAAAGGCCGAGTAATCGCCCTTTTGTCTTTGCGCTAGACTATTGGGGCGGCCTTCGGGTCGCCTCATCCATTTTCGGAGCTTTCGATGAAGCTGCTCGTGGGCCTGGGCAATCCAGGCAACCAATATGCCGGCAACCGGCACAATATTGGCTTCATGGCCATTGATGCCGTGGCGCGCGCGCACAATGCCGGCCCCTGGAAGACCAAGCACTCCGCCCTGCTCTCCGAAGCCAGTATCGACGGCGAAAAGGTCATGCTGCTCAAGCCGCAGACCTTCATGAACCGCTCCGGCGATAGCGTGCAACAGGTCGCCCAGTTCTATAAGATCGCGCCTGCCGATATCATCGTGCTCTACGACGAACTCGACCTCGCCCCCGGCAAGGTGCGGGTCAAGGTTGGCGGCGGCAATGGCGGGCACAATGGCCTGCGCTCCATCGATCCGCAGATCGGGCTCGATTACAAGCGCATCCGCCTCGGCATCGGCCATCCCGGCAAGGAATTCGTCACCCACCATGTGCTGGGCGATTTCGCCAAGGCCGACCAGGTCTGGCTCGATCCCCTGCTCGACGGCATCGGCAAGCATATTGGGCTCGTGCTCAAGGGCGATGACAACGGCTTCATGAACAAGCTGGCGCTGGCCAATGCCGCCGAACCGGCCCCGGCCAAGGCGCCGCCCAAAGCCCAGAGCCATATCCGCCAAGCGCGCCCGGCCAAGCCACAGGTCGCGCTCCCCGAAACCGGCCCAATGGCCGCCATGCTCAAAAAACTGTTCAAGGGCGAATAGAACCGGCCCTATGCCGGTGTCACAACTGCGCGACCTTTCGGCCACACCGCCGCTAAAGTTATCAAGCGGTAATGATTTTTTGGCCTATTTAGGTGCATGGTGAACGAAATCCTGCCGGGGTCCGATTTGCTTAAGACTAGTCTTGCCAGCCTCGCCGCCATAGCGGCGCTGTCGTCTGTTTCGGCGGCGGCACTTGCATGCGAGGATTTGCGCATGGTGCCCGGCGGCATCGTCACCCAGGTCACCGATGGTGACACGGTCGTGCTCGACAATGGCATGGTCGTGCGCATGATCGGCACCCAAGCCCCCAAATTGCCGCTGGGCCGCGATGGATTCGAGACCTGGCCACTGGCGCCCGAGGCTAAAGCGGCGCTCGAAGCCATCGCCCTCAACAAGCCCGTACGTCTCGGCTATGGCGGAGAAGAAGTCGATCGCTATGAGCGAGTCCTGGCCCATGTCTTCGTCGATGGCCCCGATGGCGAGATCTGGGCGCAGCAATATATGGTCTCCCAGGGCCTGGCCCGCGTCTATTCCTTCCCCGATAACCGAAAATGCCTTGATCTGCTGTTCGCCGCCGAGGGTCGTGCGCGTTTAGCCGGGCTTGGCATCTGGGCCGATCCCTATTACAGCACTCGTGCGGCGGATCGGCCGGCCGATCTTTTGGATCGGCAGGGCCATTACGAACTTGTCGAGGGACGTGTCCTGCTTGCCGATCAATCCGGCGGGCGGGTCTATCTGAACTTTGGCCGGTTCTGGAAAGAAGATTTCACCGCAGTGATCGAAGCGTCGGCGCTCAAGCTTTTTGCCGCAGACGGCATCGATCCATCAGCCCTAGAAGGGGCGCTAGTTCGCATCAGAGGCTGGGTGGACGATCGGGATGGCCCACGCATCGAGATTACTCATCCCGAACAGATCGAGGTTCTGGCAGCACGATGACGCGCACCAAGCACATCATCAACAAGGGTTTGCGCAATGGCTTGCTGGCGGTATCGCTGCTGGCCCTGTCGGCCTGCACCAGCTTTACCGGCTCCCAGATTGCGGTCAGCCAGACCGGTGACGTGCCGGCGCCCACCGTGGTTCCCGAGGGCACCGATCCCGAAGACGTGGTCATCGGCCGCCGCGAGCATCCCCGCATCATCGCCGCCTATGGCGGGGTCTATTCCGATCGCGCCGCCGAAATCATGGTCGCCCGCATTGTCGGCCGCCTGCTGGCCGCTGCTGACCAGCCCAATGCCCAGTTCCAAGTCACGATTCTCGACACCTCCGAAGTCAACGCCTTCGCGCTGCCCGGCGGCTATATCTATGTGACGCGCGGCATCTTGGCGCTCGCGTCCGATACCAGCGAATTGGCGGCCGTACTGGCGCACGAAATCGCCCACGTCACCCTGCGCCACGCCCGCGCTCGCACCGATCGCACTCGCACCACCGCCATCGTCGATCGCGTCATCACCGGCGTTTTGGGCGGCGATACCTCGACCGACGCCACTGCCAACCGCACGCGCCAGTCCATGGCCGCTTTCGGTCAGCAGCAGGAACTCGAAGCCGACCACGAAGGCATCAAGTTCGCCGGCAAGGCGGGCTACGACCCGCAGGCCGCTGCGCGTTTCCTGGGCGTGATGAGCCGCTTCGCCACCTTCTCGGCTGGCCAGAACGGCAATAATGCCGGCTTCCTGTCCTCGCACCCCTCGACGCCTGCCCGTATCCAGAAGGCGCTGGAAACCGCCCGCACCATGTTCGGCCAGGCCCAGGTCGGGGAGACCGACCGCACCGGCTATCTCGATTCCATTACCGGCCTCACCTTTGGCGACAGCCCCGCCCAAGGCTCGATCGTCGGCCGCAAATTCATCCATTCGGCCAGCAAGTTCACCTTCACCGTGCCCGATGGCTATACGCTGCAGAATTCGCAGAGCGCCGTCGTCGGCGTGGCTGGCGATGGCGAGGCCGTGCGTTTCGACAGTGCCGACGTGCAGGCCAATATCGGCCTTGCCGATTACCTCAAATCGGGCTGGATTGCCGGCCTCAAGACCGACAGCGTCACCACCAGAACCGTCAACGGCATCGAGATGGCATCGGGCGTCGCCCAGACCGACCAGTGGTTCTTCCGCGTCTCGGTCATGCGGCTCGATGGTCAGGTCTATCGCTTCATCTTCGCCGCCAAGGCCGACAGCGCCCGCTTCTCGGCCGGTGCCGAAGCGACGCTGACCAGCTTCCGCCGCACCGATAGCAGCGACCTCAATGCCATCCGCAAGGTCGCCATCCGCATCGTCACCGCCAAGGCCGGCGACACCGCCGATAGCTTGGCCCGTCAAATGGCCGGCCTCAGCCGCGGCGCCGAACTGTTCTATATCATCAACGATCTCTACCCGGGCGATCCCGTCCAGCCGGGGCAGAAATACAAGGTCGTCGTGCTGCAATAGCGTCTGAGGCTCGGGACTTTCCCTCAAGCCCATCCCTCACCATGATGTCATCCCCGCGAAAGCGGGGACCTCTGTTTTGGTGGGCGAGTTGAAACGGAGGTTCCCGCTTTCGCGGGAATGACCTTGTGAAGGTTGGAGCCGCTCGCACAATTCCCTCAACTCATCGTCATCACCCGGCTAGTCCGGGTGATCCATCTCTCAGCATCCGCGGCAGCAATGGATTGCCCGGACAAGCGGGGCAATGACGATGGAACTTGACTTAGGGATGCGGCAGCATGGATTCCGGCCTGCGCCGGAATGACCCGTGGTTGTTGAATGCTGATTGGCTCTCAAGGGATACTGTCGGCGGCCGCGCCGATAATCGCCGCCGCACTGCCCGCGCCGACGCCGAACAGGGCCGTGAGGCTGTCGCCCAGCAGGGCGAAGGAGACCAGCAGCGCAACGGCAATAAGCCCGGCGAGCAGGCCGTATTCAATCGCGGTGGCGCCGGTCTCGTCCCGGAGAAAATGCAACAACGTCTTCGTCATGCCTGCCCCCGAACACCTGGCTACAACAGATCGCAGAGCGCCGCGATCAGTGGTTCGTCGGCCGGCGGCATCGGGTAGTCACGCAGAGCCTGGGGCCGCACCCATTTGAGGGCGGAATGTTCCTTGGCCTGCGGCTGTCCCTGCCATTTCCGGCAGACGTAAAGTGGCATTAACAGGTGAAAAGTCTCGTAAGAATGACTGGCGAAAGATACCGGTGCCAGGCACGCCGTCTTGGTCGAGACGCCCAGCTCTTCCTCCAGCTCGCGGATCAATGCCGCCTCGGGGCTCTCCCCCGGCTCCACCTTGCCGCCGGGAAACTCCCACAGCCCCGCCATGGACTTGCCTTCTGGCCGCTGTGCAATCAGCACACGGCGATCGGCGTCCACCAGGGCACAGGCCACAACGAGAAGAATGTGGCCGCTCATGACGCGCTCGGAATGCGATAGGTGTAATCGTACTGGTACGTATAGCCGAGCGACCCATAGAGCGCCTTGGCGGCCGGATTGTCCGCCTGCACATTGAGCGCCGCGACCGTCGCGCCGGCCTCTTTCGCCCAGGCCAGCCCGGTGCGCATCATCGCCGCCGCCAGTCCCTGCCGCCGCCGTGTCGTATCCGTAATCACATTGCCGGTGACGACAATGCCCTCGCCTATCGCCATCAGCCCGGTGGCGACCGCCTGGCCATCGCGATAGACCACCACGCCCGTCGCCGGCACGGCCATGACCGCCAGCAGCGCCCGCAGCCGGGCCACATTCTCGTCGCTATAGCCGCGCAGCCCCTGCTGCGCCGCGAGAAATTCCGGATCAAGCAGCTCAAACAAGCGCCCCTCCGGGTCAGGCTCGTGCTCGCCCAGCGGCATGGCATAGAGATGGCTGTGATCAACCGTCGCCCAGCCGCGGGCATCAAGGGCAGCATTGAGCGCACCGCTCGCCAGCGGCGTCGTACGAACGACCATTGGCAATTCGCGCGCCGCAAACCACGCCTGCGCGGCGTCCAGCCGTGCCTCCACATTGTCGCCATCGCTTACATCGAAGCACTGCAGCGAATTGGCCCGTTTGGTATAGCCGCCAGCGGCACGGCGCACCCAGGCGCCATCCCAATCGACTTCGATCCCCGGCCAGGCCGCAAGTCCCGCCCGCTCGAAGGTGGCAATATCGGGCAAGGACATATCAGCTCCGATAATCGCCATTGATGGTGATATAGCCATGCGTCAGGTCGCAGGTATAAACGCTCGCCTTGCCCTCACCCAGCCCCAAGCTGACGGTCAGTTCCAGGTCCTCGCCCTTCATATAGGCGCTGGTCGCGGCTTCATCATACACGGCCGCTCGCTCGCCATCCTTGGCCACCAGCAGGTCGCCAAAGCGAATGGCCAGCTTGTCGCGATCGGCCGGCTCCCCCGCCTTGCCCACGGCCATCACCACGCGCCCCCAATTGGCGTCTTCGCCGGCAATGGCGGTCTTGACCAATGGCGAGTCGGCAATCGACTTGGCAATGCGAAACGCGCTCTGGTCGGAGGTCGCGCCCTCGACATGGATGGACACCTGCTTGGTCGCCCCCTCGCCGTCGCGCACCACCTGGATGGCCAGATCAAACAGCACATCGGCCAGCGCCGCGCCAAACGTTTCTGCGCGCGGGTCATCAAGGCTGGCAATCGCCTCCACCCCGGCCTTGCCGGTCGCAAAGGCCAGCAGTGTATCGGAGGTAGACGTGTCGCTATCCACCGTGATGGCGTTGAAACTGGTCTGCACATGCCGCGCCAGCAGCGCCTGTAAGACGGGCGCCGCAATCGGCATATCGGTGACCACAAAGCTCAGCATGGTCGCCATGTCAGGCGCGATCATGCCGCTGCCCTTGGCAATGCCGTTGATTTTGACCTCGACCCCGTCGATGTCGAAAATCGCACCGGATAGCTTGGGAAAGGTATCGGTCGTCATGATCGCCTTGGCGGGTTCCATCCACGATCCGGCGCTGACCCGCGCCGCCATATCGTCCAGCACGCCGGCAAATTTGGAGGCATCCAGCGGCTCCCCGATCACCCCCGTCGACGCCAGAAAAATCTCGGACGGTGCGCAGCCCAGCGCCCTCGCCGCATAATCGGCCGTCAGTTCGACGCTCTTCTGCCCCTTGGTGCCGGTAAAGGCATTGGCATTGCCCGAATTGACCACCAGGCCCCGCGCTACCCCGCCTGGCAAATTGGCCTTGCACCAATCCACCGCCGCCGACGAACATTTCGAGCGCGTCAGCACGCCCGCCGCCGTCGTGCCCTCGTCAAACGCCATCAGCAGCACATCGGTGCGGTTCTTGTACTTGATCCCGGCCTCGGCCGTCGCGAAACGCACCCCGGCGATCGCCGGCAGGTCCGGATAGGATTTGGGAGCGAGCGGGGAAACGGGATGGGCCATCTGGGCTGTCCTCTTGGGGGCAAAAGCTGCCCTCGGGTTTGCCCCAAACGCGAGACGTCCGCAAGACGGGTTGCGGACGTTTGCGCATCATGCCCCAAAGCTAGGCGATGGGCGCAAACTGAATGCCGCAATTCTTGACGCGGTTGACCTGCTCGATGGCCTGCATTTCGCCCTTGAACCGCGCCACCTCGGCCGCGGCTGCGCCATCCCCTTTCATGAAGAAGGCAGCAGGCCAGAACAATATGATGGCGACACCCGTCATGGCCGCATCCTGGCTGCGATTCTTGGGTTGCTGCCCGAAGGCCGCGGCGGCCCGGGCGGAGACATTTTCCGCTTCCGCCCGCAACTGGCTACAGCTCAGGTTTTGGTAGAGCCCCGTCGAAACATAGGCTGGTGCAATATCCTTCGGCGGCGTGGCGCAGCCGGCAAGCATCGCCGCGACAGCGGCGATAGGTAGAACGAATTTCATGTAATTACCCCCAGATAGTACTGGAGGTAACAGAGCGTGTCCGCTGATGGCAGTCGGACTAATACCAACGGAACGGGACGAATTCTCGTCACCAAGTGCTCCGCTCAATCCAGCAAGCCAACCTTGAAAAACCTAAGCCCTACTGGTATTTCGGTCTGGCTGGCCCCGTAGCTCAGCAGGATAGAGCACAGGATTCCTAATCCTGGGGTCGTGGGTTCGAATCCCGCCGGGGTCACCAGTTTCAGTCTGCCGCAGCCGCGCGGGCCCTGTCGGTAAACACCAGCCCGAGATAATGCTCGCCTGAGCGTACGACGTGATCGCGCATGGCGCGCTCGGCGGCTTCCACTTGGCCTGCGGCGATGGTTTCGGCGATGAGCTTGTGTTCGGCCAGCGCGCGGGCGCGTTCGTCCGGGTCCGAATGGATGATGCGGCGCGTGCCTTCGTCATAAAAGCGCTGCCGCTCGATCAGCCGGGCCAGATAAAGGCATTGCGAAGCAATGTGGATCTGTTCGTGGAACACGCCGTTGAGCTCGATCAGCCTTCCGGCATCGCCTGCGGCGCTGGCCTCGGCCATGGACGCGATCGTCGCGTGCAGCGCGGCGCCGCCTGCCTTGTCGATCCGCCGCGCCGCCAGGTGCGCGATCATCGATTCGAGCGCCGCCCGCGCCAGGATCATTTCCTCCGCCCAGGTCCGGCTATAGAGCACGACGATCCCCCGACGCGGCAGCGTCGAGATCAGCCCTTCGGTCTCCAATTGCCGCAGCGCTTCCTTGAGCGGGGTGGTGCTGACGCCTAGCTCCTCGGCCAATTGCCGCTCATTGAGCTTTTCCTGCGGCGCGAACCGCCCGGACAGAATAGCCATGCGCAACGCCTTGTGCACATGATCGCGCAGCGTCAGGCTGAGCTTTGGATCAAGCCGTTCCAGCCGCGCCGCACCGTGATCCTGCATGACAATCTCTCCGCACCAAGCTTGGGTATAGCAAGTTTCCGCTGGCCTGGCAGGCCCCTATGCCGCCGGCGCCCATCCGCTATATTTGGGATGGCCCGCATCCAGCGGCAGCGCAATGTCGGCCCCGGTTTCCGACGAATGATAGATCGCCGTTACCAGCTCGAGCGCCTGCCTTGCATCCGCGGTCGTCACCGGCAGCGGCGCACCGGTGGTGATCGCCTGGTGGAACAGCCGCAATTGTGTGGTGTGGCGCGAGGGCACGAATTCCCAATCGGCCAGCACGGCGTCGATCTGCGCGCCAATTTCGGGCGTTTTAGCAATGATCTGCCAATCCGCCTCGCCCGGCCGATAGGGCGCATGATCGCTTTCAAGGGTCAGGTTTTCAAAGGCCAGGCGGATGCGCGTCAACTGATCCGCCGAGCCTAACGTCGCCGTCAGCGACACCAGCGCGCCATTTTGCATGCGCAGCGAGGCCGACAGGCAATCCTCCACCTCGATGTCGTTGACGCGGGTATCGACCCGCCCGAACACCCGATCCACCGGCCCCATCAGATAGGTCATCATGTCATGCGGGTGGATAGCATGGGCCATCAGCACCCCGCCCAGCTCCGTCTTCCATTTGCCGCGCCACGGCACCGCATAATAGTCCGGCCCACGCCGCCAGAAAGTCTCGACTGTCCCCGCATAGGCCTTGCCCGCGAGGCCAGCATCGATCACCGCCTTGGCCTTGGCCACCCCATTGCCATAGCGATATTGAAACACCGGCATCAGCCGCCCGGCCGAGCGGGCCTCCGCCGCCATGATCACATCGATCTCGGCCAGCGAGCCCACCAGCGGCTTTTCGCACACCACATGCTTGCCCGCGGCCAGCGCCGCCAGACTCTGTTCCAGATGCAGTCCCGGTGGCGTGCAGATATCGATGACATCGATCTCCGGCATGGCCAGCAGCGCCTCGAACGAAGTCGTGCGCCCCGCAATGCCGAACTCGTCGCCCACCGCCGCCAGCCGCTCCTCGTTGAGATCGCACAGCGCGACCACCTCGAACAATTCGGCATTGGGCACATAGCCCTCCACCAGATGGGTGCGCCCCGCGCCGCATCCCACGATCCCGACCCTAAGCTTGGCTGTCATATCAAATTCCAATTGCTTGGTGTGCCCGGCCTCAAGCCGGGCACACCAGAAGGCTTTTAGCCGCGAGCGACCGCTTGCGCCATGCCGGCAACCAGGTCGGCCGCCCCCTGCTCGCTCGATTTGGCTTCGAACGCCACCTCTTCGGCCACGCTCATCAACACGGTCGTGCCCTCGCCCGCCCCTTGCGGCGGCGCTGGCGGCAACGCGCCGATCACCGAAGCGATATTGTCCAGATAGGTCAGCGCTTCCTGCGAGGCTTCATCCAGCGACGGCAGGATGGCCTGGCGCGTTTCCGGCGCCTCGGGTGCACCGCGCTCGACGCCCAGAATCTGCATGGCCTCGGGATTGTTGATGAAGAAATCGAGGAACTTGCCCGCCAGTTCGGGGTCCTTGGTCTGCGAGCTCAGGCTGAAATACATCGAGGGTTTGAGATATTGCCCCGGCTGGCCGCCTTCGATCACTGGAATGCTGGTCATGCCCAGCCGGTCGGTATTGGCCTTCTGGTAGCTCACCAACTGGTTGGATTGCGCAATGCCCGTGGCGGCCTTGCCAACGGTAACGACGCTGGTATCGACATTGCCCTGCGACAGCGCCTGCACATCGGCCGGCACACAGGCGCCCGCCTTGCGCATTTCGCTCCACAGGTCGAACCACGCCTTGGCGTCGGTCTCATCAAACCCCAGGCTGCCATCGGCCGCATACAGCGCCTTGCCGCGCTGGCGCAGATAGGTCTCGAACGAGGTTTCGTGCCCGCTGGCATCCTGTGTGCCGAAAAAGCCCGTGCGCGTGGTCTTGCTGGTGAACTGGGTGCAGAGATCAGCAAACTGCTCCCAGGTCGTGCCGATAGTCGGCGGCTCGATGCCCGCCTCTTCCCAGGCCGTCAGGTTGAGGATCACCGCCCCCGTATTGGCGCCCAGGCTGATGCCATAGACCTTGCCATCCACCCGGCCGACGTCAATCCGCTCTTCCGGCCAATTGGAGAGATCGATCGTCGAGGCCAGCAGGTCATCGAGCGGCAGCAGCACGCCGCGCCCGGCATATTCAAAGATATAGCGGTAATCCATCTGGATCACGTCGGGCGGGTTGCCGCCAGCAGTCTGGGTGGCCAGCCACGTCCAGTAATCCCCGCCGCCCGGCAGCGTCTGGCCCTCGATCTCGACACCCCCATTGGCGGCCTTGAACAGATCGATGATCTTGTTGGTCCGCTCCGCCCGCTCGGCATTGCCCCACCAGCTCAGCCGCAGCCGACTCTCCTGGCCAAAAGCCGTTCCCCCGCCGATCAGCCCAGCCAGTGTCAGCGCCGAACTCGCCGCCAGAAAATTCCGTCTCGTCAATTCAGGCATTCGAGGCTCCTCCCTCAATACGTGAAATTGAAATCTGATATATCAAATTTGCGAGACGGGTCAAGGCTAGTATGGAAGATCAGAACGGCGAACATGGCCACTTGCGAACGCGGACGCCCTCGCCACAACAGCCATAAATTTCGGGATTTCAGGAGAAGGTCTGCGCCGCAGAGGTGCGGTCATCGCTCATGGCCCGCTGCAGGCTGGCCAGCTGCGGAAAGAGGCGCGGCGGACCTCAGCCCGCCGCGCCGTCGCAATTATTGCCCGGCAGCCTGGGCCGAGTACATGTAGCTGTCATAGGTATATTCGGCGACGCGGAACCACTCGAAGCTCTCGTCCCGGAATTTCTTCCAGCTCGGATAGATCGCCGCCCATTGCGGGTTGTTGGCCGTATATTCCTCGTACAGCTCGAACGTCGCCTTATAGGCAGCGTCGAGCACATCGCGCGGCAGCGGCCGCAATTGCACGCCCTTGCCCACCAGCGAGCGGATCGCGGCGGTATTCTTGACGTCGTACAGCGCCTGCATGTTGATATTGGCCGCCTTGCAGGCGGTGTCGAGCGCCACCTTGTAGGTCTCGGGCAGCGCTTCGTACTGCGCCTTGTTGATGTAGAAGTGGATGGTCAGCCCACCTTCCCAATAAGCCGGATAATAGTAGTACGGCGCGATCTGGTAGAAGCCCAGGCGCTCGTCATCATAGGGCCCCACCCATTCGGCCGCGTCGATCGTGCCGCGTTCCAGCGCTGGGTAGATGTCACCGCCCGGCAGTTGCTGGGGCACCACGCCCAGGCGCGACATCACTTCGCCAGCCACGCCCGCGATACGCATCTTGATGCCGGAGAGATCGGCCAGGCTATTGATTTCCTTGCGGAACCAGCCGCCCATCTGCGCCCCGGTCGCGCCGCCCGGAATGCCGACAACGCCATATTCTTCGAGGAACGTATTGTAGAGCTCGTTCCCGCCGCCATGATAGAGCCAGGCATTCTGCTGGCGCGCATTGAGGCCGAACGGAATGGTCGAGCCGATGGCAAAGGTCGGGTTCTTGCCGGTGAAATAATAGCCGCAGGTATGCGCGATTTCGACCGTATTGGCCTGCACCGCATCGATGGCCTGCGCGCCGGGCACCAGTTCACCCGCCTGGAACACCTGGATCTGGAATTTGCCGTCGGTGATCTTGGAGAGGGCCTCCGCCATCACCACCGCACCACCATAGATGGTGTCCAGATTATTCGGGAAACCCGACGTCAGGCGCCAGCGCAGCGTCGGCAATTCCTGGGCAATCGCGGGGGTGGCGAGCACCGTGCCAGCGGCAGCGGCGACGCCGGCGGCAGCGCCCTTGCCCAAAAAGTTACGTCGATTGAGATCAGCAGTCACGTTCAGTCCTCCTCAGGTGTTTTAGATCGTCACGGAGCCGGAGCCGCCGGAGCGGGCTCGGCGCCAAAACTGGGTGCGGCCGGAGCCGCGTCTGGCGCAGGCGCTCCAAAGCTGGGGGCCGCGGGCGCAGCCGGAGCCGCAGGCGCCCCAAAGCTGGGTGCCGGAGCGCCAAAGCTTGGCGCAGCCGGGCCGCCGAATGGCGCCGCGGGCGTGCCGAACGGGTTCTCCCCACCCGCGCCGGGCATCGGCACATTGAGCCGGATACCGGCCGGATCGACCGCGGCAGCGCTCGATTTGTAATGCGTCACCAATTGCGGGAAGAACATCACCAGCAGCACCATGACCAGCTGGATGCCCAGGAATGGCAGCGCCCCCATATAGATTTGTCCCGATGTCACCGGCTGGATAGTCGCGCCGGTCACCCGGTCCTTGTAGGCGCGCGATGGCGCTACCGATCTGAGATAGAACAGCGAGAACCCGAAGGGCGGATGCATGAACGAGGTCTGCATATTGATCGCCAGCATTACGCCGAACCAGATCAGGTCGATGCCCAGCGCCTCGGCCACCGGCGCCAGCAGCGGGATGATGATGAAGGCCAATTCGAAATAATCGAGGAAGAAGGCGAGGAAGAACACCAGCAGATTGGCGATGATCAGGAAGCCGATCACCCCGCCCGGAATCGAGGTCATCAGGTGCTCGACCCACACATGGCCGTTGACGCCATAGAAGGTCAGCGAGAAGACGCGGGCGCCGAGCAGGATGAAAATCACGAAGCATGACAGCTTGGCCGTCGAATAGAGCGCCGACTTGACCATGGGCAGGTCCAGCTTGCGGTTGAGCATGGCCAAGACCAGCGCACCCACCGCCCCCATCGCGCCACCTTCAGTGGGCGTGGCAAAGCCGATGAAGATCGTGCCAAGCACGAGGAATATCAGCACCAGCGGCGGCACCAGCGAAGTGATCACCCGCGCCAGCAGCTTCCACCCGCGCAGTGTACGTGCCTCGGGCGGCAGGGCCGGCACGCTCTTGGGATAGATCATCGACATGACGATGATATAGGCGGCATAAGCGGCCACCAGCAGCAGCCCGGGCACCAGCGCGCCCTTGTACATATCGCCCACCGAGCGGCCCAATTGGTCGGCCAGGATGATCAGCACCAGGCTCGGCGGAATGATCTGCGCCAGCGTGCCCGACGCTGCGATCGTCCCGGCCGCGACCTTGCGGTCATAGCCATAGCGCATCATGATCGGCAGCGAGATCAGGCCCATCGAAATCACCGATGCCGCCACCACGCCCGTGGTTGCCGCCAGGATCGCGCCCACAAAGATCACCGCGAAAGCCAGGCCCCCGCGCACCGGCCCGAATAATTGCCCGATGGTATCGAGCAGGTCCTCGGCCATGCCGCTTCGTTCGAGGATCAACCCCATGAAGGTGAAGAACGGAATAGCCAGCAATGTCTCGTTGGACATCTGCCCGAAGATGCGGTCGGGAATGGCGCCGAACAGGTTGATCGGCAGCAGCCCCATTTCGATGCCGACAAAACCGAAGGCAAAGCCGACAAAGGCCAGCGCGAACGCCACCGGATAGCCGAGCAACAGCACGACGATCAGCGACAGGAACATGATGGGCGCGAGATTTTCCGCGAAGAAGGCAAACATGATGACTGTCCGGGTCTAGAGTGCTGCAGCTTCGGCATCGGCAACCGACACCGGATCGGGAATTTGCCCGCGCAGGACGGCGATGCGCTTGATCAGCTCGGACACGCCCTGCAGGAACAGCAGGCCAAACCCGGCCGGGATCAGCGCCCAGACCGGCCACAAGACCAGCCCGCCGGTATTGTTGGAGATTTCGCCGCTGGCGAACTTGGCCGCCACGATGGGCCAGGACAGGTAGATGGTGATCAGGCAGAACGGGAACAGGAAGAAGATCGTCCCCAGGATATCGACCCAGAGCTGCGCCTTGCGCGGCAATTGCCCATAGAGCAGGTCGACCTTGACGTGCTCGCTATTGAGCAGCGTGTATCCCGCGGCAATCAGGAACACGGCCGAGAACAGATACCACTGTGCCTCCAGCCACGCATTGGAGCTGAGATTGAATAGCTTGCGCGTCGTCGCATTGACCGCGCTTATCAGCACCGCCGCCAGCAACAGCCACGACACGGCCTTCCCGATAACAGTATTGATCGCGTCGATCGCGCGCGACAACGCCAACAAACCAGCCATGGAGTCCTCCCGAGGGTTCCGCACGTTGGCGGACGGCCATTTGGGAGCCAGTGCTAGAACGCGTCACCCCGCCGGACAATATAGCCATGTGGCCCAAATGCGGCGGCGTACCCAATACTGGGTATGGCGGCTGCCGCGTCTAGACCAAGCCATTCTCGATGGCATACCGCGTCAGTCCCGCCGTGGAACTGACGCCGAGCTTCTTCTTGATCTTCTTGCGGTGCGTTTCCACCGTTGCCGCCGAAATCGACAACGCCTCGGCCACCTGCTTGTTGCTCTGCCCCGCCGCGATCAACAGCAGCACCGAATATTCCCGCGCCGTCAGCGGCTGTGCCGCCTCGCTGGCCCGGCGCTCCAGCAACACATCCGACACGCCCGAGGAGAAATAGGTGCCACCCGCCGCCACCGTCTCGATCGCCTCCACGATTTCCTCGGTCGACACATCCTTGAGCACATAGCCCGAGGCGCCGTGCATCACCGAGGTCGAGATATATTCCCGGCTATCATGCATCGAGAGCATCAGCACCCGCGTTTCCGGCACCTGTTCGCGGAACAGTTCCAGCGCCTCGATGCCGTTGACATGGGGCATGTTGATATCCATCAGCGCCACCTGCGGCCGCGTCGCCCGGGCAATTTCCAGCCCCGTCAGCGCCAGCCCCGCTACCCCCACCACATCGATATGCTCGAAGGTTTCAAGGATCGCCTTGAGCCCGTCCAGTACCAGCGGATGATTGTCGACCAGCAGCACCTTGATCGGTTTGTCGCTCATGCCACTTCGCTCAGCTCCGCCTGCGGCAGGCTGGCCGATTTGGGCAGGCTGGCCTGCAGCCGCGTGCCGGTGGGCGAGGTCTGGATCAGCAACAGCCCGCCGAAATGGGCCATCCGTTCCTGCATATTGCGCAGCCCCAGCCCGCCCATGCCGCTCTGCCCGGCAAAGCCCTTGCCGTCATCCTCGATGATCATTTGCACCCGCCCCTTGGGGCTGAGCAGGGTGATCGAAACATTGCTGGCGCCGGCATGCCGCTCGACATTGTTGAGTGCTTCCTGCGCCACCCGATAGAGCGCCGTGCTCGCCTCAGGCTTGGGCCGCACCTTGAAGCCGCTATATTCCAGCTGCGTCGCAATCCCCGTCCGTTCGGAAAAATTGTGGCACAGCGCTTCGAGCGCCGAACTCAGCCCCAGATCGTCCAGCACGCGCGGCCGCAGATCATGCGACAGGCGCCGCACTTCCTTGATCGCCCCATTCAGCGCCTCGGCCCCCCGCTCGATGGCGCCGATCGCGTCGGCGCTGTCATTGCTGGCCTTGCGCCGCGCCAGGTCGATCGCATAGCGCACCCCGATCAGGTTCTGCGAAATTCCGTCATGCAGTTCCCGCGCCAGCCGCGAGCGTTCCTCTTCCTGCGTATCCACGATGCGCTGCGTCAATTGCTTGAGCTTGCTGTCCGCCATGCGCCGCTCGCGCGCATTGAGCAGCATGCAGGTGGCAAACACGATCAACACCGCCGGCACGGCAATCAGCGCGACGATGAAAAACGTCTGCCCGATACTGGCCCGCAATTCGGCCTTGGCCGCAGCGGTCTGGGCGAACACGTCATCCAGATACACCCCCGTCCCCAGCATCCAGCGCCATTTGTCCAGCCCCACCGCGAAGGATAGTTTGTCCGCCATCGCCCCGGCAGAGGGCTTTTCCCATTTATACTGGTGCAGCCCACCCCCCTCCTTGGCCCGCTGGATCAGGTTGGCGATCACATGGTCGCCGTCAGGGTCCACCAGATCGAGCCAGTTCTGCCCCGGCCGATAGGTCTGGCGCGGATGCACGACATTGTTGCCGTCATAATCGTAGACGAAGAAATAGCCGTCCTGCCCATAGTCGAGCGTGGTCAGAATGGCGCGCACCTGTTCCTTGGCCGCCTCGTCGTCCGGTCCTGCCGCCTGGTAGATATCGTCGATCGCCGAAATCGCCAGATTGGTGAGGTTCAGCAATTCGGTCTGCTTGGCCTCCAGCAGATTGCTTTCGAACGTATCGATACTGGTCTGAGCCAGCCGCGTGGACTGCCAGGTGATCAAAAGGGTAATCGCCGATATCGCCACGATCAGCGGAATGATCGCCAGCGCCAGAATTTGATACCGCAGGTTCACCGCCGTCTCCCCTTTGCGTCGGTCAGGCTGCTGGTTTTGCGGCCAAACCGGCTTGGCCGCAAGGGCGTCGTTTTGTCCTGATTCACCCCGCGTTAAGGCAATGGCAGTGCAATAGTGCCAGACAGCACCATCATTTGGCCATCAGCGGCAGCTTAATCGCGCCGCAATCGCCCTGCCCAACAAAGGAAAACCAATGCCCGTTTTGCGCCTCACCCAACCCGTGGCAGCTGCCGCCTTCGCCCTGCTGACAGCTGCTGCACTCGCCGGATGCAGCATGGGCGGCGGCGGTGGCAGCGCTGGCGCCGCACTGCATCCGGGCCTCAGCGCCCGCATGGACCAGCCTGGCGCAAGCCTCGACCGTGCCCAGGCCCTCAGCATTGTCAATGCCTACCGCGCCACCAGTGGCATTGCGCCCCTCACGCCCGATACCGGCCTCGATGGCACCGCTCAGGCCCTGGCCAATCAATATGCTGAGACCGGCACCCCGCCCAAGACTCCGCAGGGCCTGCGCGTCATGAAGCTCAGCGCCGGTTACGCCACCTTTGCCGAGACCTTCTCCGGCTGGCGCAACAACCCGGCCGACGCGGCCGGGCTGACCTCGGCCGGCGGCAAGGCCGGCGTTGCCATGGCCTTCAATCCCGCCTCCAGCTACGGCGTCTATTGGGTCCTGGTTGTTGGCGACTGAGCCCGAGCTCATTGACGCGCGGGGGCTCAAATGCCCCCTCCCGGTGCTGCGCATGGAGAAACGGCTCGATAGCCTGCCCTCCGGCGCAGCCCTGATCGTGCTCGCCACCGACCCCATGGCCAAGGTCGATATCCCGCTCTATTGCCGCCAGCACGGGCACGCCTGCAGCCTCGCCACCGAGGGTGACGTGCTGCGGTTTTCCATCCTTAAAAGCTGATCAAAAAACCGGCCGCGTCCGCGGCACCGGGATATCCCCGCCCGCCACTGGCACGCCAGGCCGCAGCCCGCCATCCAATGCCGCTTCCGTCGTCGTCGGCGCGGCAAACATCGGCACATGCGCCGGCCGCGGCCGCGGCAGTACCACACCCACCGCCATCCGCCCCAGATCGGTCGCCACATAGGTGTTGGGCACGACCGTATCGGTCAGGTAGGTCGGCTGGCCCTTGAGGCCCATGGGGAAAGCTGCTTCCTGCGCTTTCACATAATCCTGCGAGCCCTTGCCGCAGATATTGGCGCGCATATCGACCGGCGCCGCACCCGGATTATTGGCCAGATTGAGCACGGTCTGGCCGCTCGGCTGCATGCTGCCGGACAGGCCCTTGAGCACCAGTTCAGCCGCCCGCTCATTGCGCTCGCGCGCCGACGAGCCACCCAGCACAATGGCCAGCAACCGGCGCCCATTGCGCTCCACCGTGGCCACCATGTTAAGCCCGGACGCGCAGACAAAGCCGGTCTTCATACCGGTCGTGCCGGAAAACTTGGTCAGCAATTCATTCTGCGATTCCAGCCGCGCCTTGCCCACCTGCACCGCTTCGGTGCCGAACATCGGCAGGTATTGCGGAAAGCTCTGGCGGATATAGAGCGCCAGCACGGCCAGATCCCGCGCCGACATATATTGCCCCGGATCATGCAGGCCATTGGGATTGTTAAAATGGCTGGCGGTCAGCCCCATCCGGGCCGCCACGTCGTTCATCTTGGCAACAAAGCCCGCTTCGCTGCCGCCCACCGTCTCGGCGATCGCCATGGCCGTGTCATTGGCCGATTTGACGATCATCACATAAAGCGCGTCCTTGAGGCTCATGGCGCTGCCCACCGGCAGGCCCGAGCGCGAGGGCGCCTGCTTGAGCGCCTTGGCCGACAGGATCACCGGCGTATCCAGCGTCACCGTCCCCTTGGCGATTTCCTCGAACACCACATAGGCCGTCATCATCTTGGTCAGCGATGCCGGGTGCCAGGGCTGTCCCGCCTCCTGCGCATAAAGCACGTCGAGATTGTCCATATCGACCAGCAGCATCGGATTGGCCCGCGCTGTCCCAAGGGCGGCGGCGAGGCTGACAAGGCAGGCAAAGGCGAAAAGGCCGAGACGGCGGGCAAACGGCAAGTGACAAAGTCTCCGAGTATGTCGGGAAGGCGCCTCCTCTTACCAGCGCCCTCCCCTTATCTCAATGTGGCCAAGCCCCCGGTGACAGGCTTTTGACCGCTCCTGACACCCTCTGGCAGCACAAGCGTTCAACTTTGTGGCAACACGGACACGAGGAGACACCACCATGACCACCGTCATCACCGTTCTGACCGAAGGCTTTGCCGATTGGGAAACCGCCCTGCTCAATGCCGGCGCCCGCAGCTATCTCGGCATCAACACCAAATTCGCCACGCCGGGCGGCAAGCCGGTCACCTCGGCCGGTGGCCTCAGGATAACGCCGGATCTGGCAGTGGAAGACATCGACGCCGCCACGTTCGACGCCCTCGTCGTCTGCGGTGGCAGTGCATGGGCCAGCGATGCCCCGCCCGATATCACGGCAGTGCTCGTAGCAAGCCGCGACGCCGGCAAGACCGTGGCCGGCATTTGCGATGGCACGCTGGCGCTCGCCCGCGCCGGCATTCTCGACAACGTCGCGCATACCTCCAACTCAGCCGACAATCTCACCCCGAGTGGCTATGCCGGCGCGGCGCACTACAAGGATCAGCCGCAGGCAGTGGTCGATGGCAGGATCGTCACCGCGCCGGGCACGGCTCCGGTGAGCTTCATGGGCGGCGTATTGGAGACATTGGGCCTGCGCAACGGCGATCTGGACTACTATCTCAGGCTCTACGGCGCCGAACATCAGGCGGCATGATCACTTACCCCTAGGCACAAGCAGTAACCGTGTTTATATTTGTGCCTAAGTTATCCGAGCCTAAGGTCCGCACATGTCTCTCACCGACACCTCCAAATCCGCCAATTGCCTGGCCATGTCCGACGTGCTCAACCGCATCGGCGACAAGTGGAGCGTCATGGTCGTGGGCATTCTCGGCCAGAATGGCACGCTGCGCTTCAACGAGCTCAAGCGCATGATCAATGGCGTGTCCCAGCGCATGCTGACCCTGACCCTGCGCAATCTCGAGCGCGACGGGCTGGTCACCCGCACCATCTATCCCGAAGTGCCGCCGCGCGTGGAATATAGCCTGACCGAGCTGGGCAAGACCCTCCAGGTGCCGATCAGCGGCCTCTGGGACTGGTCGGCCGAACATCACGGCACCATCATGGAAGCCCGCGCCATCTATGACGCCCGCGAAACCACAACCACCCCGGCCGAACCACGCAAGGCCGCCTACGCTCGCGACTGATCGGCCATGTGGACGCGGTCGGTATTGGCAGGCCAAATCTCTGCATTTGGCATCGAGCCCGGTGACGCCATTCTGGTGCACGCCGGCCTGCGCTCGGTCGGACCCGTGCTTGGCGGGCCCGACGCCCTGATAGCAGCACTCATGGACACAGTCGGGCCCACCGGCACGATCATGGGCTATTGCGACTGGAACTATGACGACCGCGACCTGCCGGACCCGGCTTTGCGCGTCGACGTACCCCCGTTCGATCCCGAACGCTCCCGCGCCACGCGCGACAATGGCGCCTTTCCCGAGCTGCTGCGCACCACGCCCGGCGCCCGGCGCAGCGCCAGTCCCGGGGCATCCTGCGCCGCTCTGGGTGGCAGGGCCGAATGGTTCACCGCCGATCATGCGCTCGACTATGGCTATGGCCCGCAATCGCCCTTCGGCAAGCTGGTCGAAGCGGGCGGCAAGACCATGCTGATCGGCGCGCCGCTCGATACCATGACCTTGCTGCACCACGCCGAACATCTCGCCGACATTCCCGGCAAGCGCCTGCGCCGCTATCAAGCGCCGATCCTTGTGGACGGGCAGACGACATGGCGCGACTTTGAGGAATTCGACACGTCCGACCCGGTGGTCGAAGGACTGCCCGATGACTATTTCGCCGACGTGGTCGAGGATTTCCTGGCCACCGGCCAGGGCCGGCGCGGCCTGATCGGCCACGCCCCGTCAGTGCTGGTCGATGCCCCAGCCATCGTCGCTTTCGCGGTCGATTGGCTGGAACATCGCTGTCCGCCGTAGGACCAGTCGGCATTCACTCAGGCTGAGCCGAAAATGGCGGATTTCGAGAACCGGAGCGCAGCGTACTTTTGGGTACGTGAGCACCGGAAGCGCAGAAAACCGCCATTTGCAGGCCAGCATCAGCGAATGCCGACTGGTCCTAGGCGTTAAAGCCGCTATCGACCAAGATCGAGCTTCCGGTAATGCTGCGGCCGCCTGGTCCCGCCAGGTGCAGGACTGCCGCCGCGACATCGTCCGGCGCACCGAACCGGCCCAATGCGTTATGCATCAGTTGGCTAGCGGCATGAGCCCCATTGGCGGGGTTCATATCGGTATCGGTCGAGCCGGGATCGACGGTGTTGACGGTAATCCCCTGCGGCCCCAACTCACGCGCCAATGCCCGCGTCATGCCGAGCAATGCCGATTTACTGGAGACATAGAGCGCCAGGCCCGCATCGGGAACGCGGGTCGACAGATTGCTGCCGATGGAGATGATCCGGCCGCCATTGGGCATGTGCCGCGCCGCCGCTTGCGCTGCGAAAAATGGGGCTCTCGCATGGATGGCGAACAACCGGTCGAAATCGGCTTGCGAGACATCGGCAAACGGACCGCCATCGCCGACCCCGGCATTGTTGACCAGCACATCGAGCTTGCCGAAATGGCTCACGGTGCGCTCGACGGCTGCAACCACCGCGTCCGCATCAGCTGAATCGGCCTGGAACGCCAGCGCCTTGCGGCCAAGCTGGGTGATCTGCCGGCTGACTGCCTCGGCCCGCTCGCCATTGCTGGCAAAGGTGAAGGCCACATCGGCGCCGGCCCTCGCCAGGGCAATGGCAATCGCCGCCCCAATGCCGCGGCTGCCCCCGGTTACAAGGGCGACCTGGTCGAGAAGTTCGGGTTTGGACCGCATATTCATCTCCATTTTCTAACGATCGGTACATAATAGCTAGACCGGCTTGTGATGGCCGGTCAATGGTTTTATACTGATCGGTAGAAAAATCATTTGGACACCCGGTTTTGGCAGGACGCCCGCGCGAGTTTGATCGAACCAAGGCCTTGCATGATGCCATGCTGCTGTTTTGGGAGCGCGGCTATGAGGGCACCTCGGTTGGCGACCTCTCCGAAGCGCTCGACATCGGCAAGCCCAGCCTCTACGCCGCCTTCGGCAACAAGGAAAATCTGTTCCTCGAAGCCCTCCAGCTCTATGAAGACCGCTATGGCTGCTTTTCCCCGGACGCCTTGAACGAGGCGCCCACCGCCCGCATTGCCTTTGCCGAAACGCTGCGGCGCAATGCCGAATCCCAGCTCAATCCCGATACGCCGCCCGGCTGCTTTATCGTGCTCGCGGCCACGGTCGGCACGCCGCAAAATGCCGAAGTCCGCGCCCACCTGACTCGCCGCCGCCAGGCCACGCGCGACCATCTGGCCGCCCGCCTGGCCCGCGGCATTGCCGATGGCGACGTGCCGGCCAGCGCCGACCCGCAGGCCATTGCCACCTTCTACGCCACGGTGATCAATGGCCTTGCCATCGAAGCCCGCGACGGCGCCCAGCAGGCCGATCTCGATCGCATCGTTACCGGCGCACTCGCCGCATGGGATTCATTGGTCGGCGCATGAAAAAGGCGGGCTCCTCCCCGGCCTTCATTGTTGCTAGATCAGCGCCACGATCTTCTTCTTGCGCCACACGAAGCGATACCAGCTCGCTTGCGCCACCAGCATCACCGTGAAGCTCGCCGCATAAGCGATCCAGATGCCATGTAGCCCCAGGCTCGTCCGGCTGAGCACTACAGCCCCCGGCAATTCGATGAGCAGGATACAGGCCAGCGAGATCACCATGGGCGCCACCACAGTGCCGCTCGAGCGCATGATGCCCGAGAACACCACGCTCCAGCCAAAGCACAGCATGCTCCACAGCACGATATGCAGCAGCGTCTCGGTCACCTCGATCACCGCCGGATCGGTGATGAACAGCGCCACCAGATGCTGGGAGAACAGGTACGCGACCAGGATCAACGTGCCGGTGATGATGAGGTTGAGCACCAGCGCCGTCTTGGTGATCCCCCACAATTGCCCCGCCTGCCCCGCGCCAATGGCCTGCGCCCCGAAAATCGAGGCGGCAATGCCGATCGACATGGCCGGAAACTGCACATAGCCGATCACCTGGTTGACCGCGCCATAGGCCGCCGTGGCATCCGAGCCAAAGCCATTGACCAGCCCCACCACCACAATGGCCGAGATCGAGGAAATCACCATCTGCAACCCGGCCGGCACGCCCAGCCGCAGGATCAACCCCAGGAGCTTGAAGTCGGGCACCATGGCCCGCAACAAAGTCGCGTCCGGCGCCAGCGGCAATTTGCGGGCGCGCATATAGATGAAGAGGAAAATCAGCACGCTGACAAAGCCGGCGATAAACGCATAAGCCGCCGCCAGCAGCCCCAGCTTGGGCAGGCCAAACCAGCCCTGAATCAGCGCCGGGGTCACCAACAGGCTCACCATCAGCGAAATGATCAATGCCATCAGCGGCGTCACCGTGTCGCCCACCCCGCGCAACACCGACGTCACAACCAGGAACACGAAAAAGCCCGGCATGCCGATCAGCACGATCCGCGCATAGTCGGTCGACAATCCCAGGATGTTGGCGGGCGCACCCAGCACCTGCATGATCTGCGGCGTAAACGTGCCACCGATAATGGCGACAATGACGCCTAAAGTGATCGTCGCGGTGAGCGTTGTGCCAGCAATTTGCTTGACCTTGTCAACATTGCGCGCGCCCCAGGCCTGCCCGATCAGCACCGTGGCGCCCGAGGAGAGCCCGATGATAAAGCTCATCAAAAAGAACAGGATAGGGAAGAAAGTGGAGATCGCAGCCAGCGCCTCCACCCCAACCATCTGCCCGACATAGACGGCATTGGCGGTTCCTGACAGCGACTGCAGGATGTTGGAAACCATCAACGGAATTAGGAAAAACGTAAACCGCTGCCAGAGCGGCTTGGACATGGGGTTCATCAGAACGCTCCAGAAAGCCTCAACAAAATTGCGTCACGTCGGCCCTGAACACAGTAGCAATCCATTATGCTGGGAGACACTGCGGGGACCATTTCACACCCAAAAGATCGGGTGCCGGCTGGACGGGCGCTTGAGGCTTTGAAATGACACGGCCGCTTGTCTACGCTTGGCTCCCAAAGTCGTCAACGGCGCAGGCGGCTTCCCCCGGCCATTGTTGAGCAAACGCCACACCGCTAGTATTGCGCCATGATCAAAGCCCTTTGCGCAGCGCTGCTTATCTCGCTACTTGGCTATCCGTCCTTGGCCGGCACCATGGAGAGCAAATCCTTCCCCAGTCCCGGCCTGGGCGGCATCATCAACGCCCTGGTCTACCGCCCCGATGGCGCCCCTCCCCCAGGTGGTTGGCCCGTCATCTACCTGCTGCACGGCCTGGGCGGCGATCAGACCAGTTGGCGTGATCTGGGCCATATCCAACCCACGCTCGACGACATGATGGGCCACACCATCACACCTGCCCTCGTGGTCATGCCCGGCGCCGGTCCCGAAGGCTGGTACGTCGATTCCCGCGATATCGGCGGCCCCGGCAATTCCGAAACTGCTGTCGTCACCGACCTCCGCCAAGCCATCGAAAGCGCCTATCCCGTCCGCACCGACAAAGGTGGCCGCGCCATTGCGGGTCTCTCCATGGGCGGCTATGGCGCCCTTCGCCTCGCCCTCGCCCATCCCGACCTCTTCACATCCGCCGCCAGCCTGTCCGGCGCCATCTGGCAAAACGTGCCCGTCGACGAATTGGATCTGGCCCCCGAAGCCATGTCCCTGATCATCGACAGCACCTATTTCCACCACAACGACCCAGCCGACGTCTCGACCGGCATCGACCTGCCGCCGGTGCCACCCCATTTCGGCAGCGCCTTCGGCAACCCGTTTGATGCCCGTCGCTTCAACAGTCAGAACGTTTTCACGCTCCTCGCCCAGGCCATTGCCGACAATACCGACCTGCCCGCGCTGTTCCTCACCGTGGGCGACGACGACAGCCACAAGCTCTGGCGCGGCGCCATCGCCTTCTACGAAACCATGCAGGCGGACAATCGCCCGGTCGAATTTCGCATCACCAATGGCGATCATTCCTGGGACGTCTGGGCCACCGGCATCCGCGACGCGCTGAGCTTCATCGACAGCCAGTGGCACGAGCCGAAACTTTGAATAAAAAGCCCGCAAATCCCGTCATCTGATGGCCGTTTTTTGACGCGAATGGTGGGGGTCAATCGATAGTCAGCTCAGAAGAGCCGAACCTAAAGTCCGCGCCGGCGAATGTGGCGGGTTTCGATTGGTTTCAAACCACCCGATGCGAGAGCACCCATGCCGAAAGAAGCGCGGCTGGTCCGTGACCAGTTGGAACAGGCCCTCTTCACATTGCCCAAGGACCCGCAGGCCCCCGCAATCGGCCTGTTGATCGAAGAAGCCATCGAGGTCGCGCTCGAAATCGAGTTCACCAATTCCGTGCCACCAGCTACCGCGGCGCATGCTAAGGATAGCCCGACAGGGGAATTGGTTATGCCGTTAAGCTATCGCGTGGTCGATCTTGCCTCGGGAGGCGCCGAGCCGCCGGAGCATCAGGTCGATGGCGTGAACTCGCCCGAGGCAGCCGCCGAAAAGGCCCTGGGCACCAGGCTGTTCCGCAGCGGCCGCAAGGCCGATCTGCGCGCCCGCGTCTATTTCCAGCGCCCCGGCATGCCGCTCAGCATGGTGCGGCTCTACGCCAAGGCCATCAAGCCCGACTGAACCACCGCTCGGGAACGCTCGCGCCAGTCTCTTCGTTTCACATCCACATTAGCTGGATTGGAGACGCGCCATGAAGACCATGACCGCCCTGTTCGACGATTATACCCTGGCGGCTCAGGCGGTACGGGGCCTGGAAGCCGCCGGCATTCCCGAAGACGATATTTCCCTCGTCGTCTCGACCCTCGATGACGAAGTGGGAGAAGACAATGCCGATGACAAGGCCGCTGACGGCGCGGGTGCTGGCGCCGGTATCGGTGCCATCATCGGCGGCGCGGGCGGTCTATTGGCCGGCCTCGGCGCCCTGGCCATACCCGGTATCGGTCCGGTCATTGCCGCCGGTTGGCTGGTATCGACCGCGGTCGGCGCCGTTGCCGGGGCCGCATTGGGCGGCGCCACCGGTGGCGTCATCGGCGCCTTCACCAGCTCGGGCGTGCACGAACAGGATGCCCACGTCTTTGCCGAAGGCGTCCGCCGCGGCGGCAGCGTCGTTTCGGTGCGCGTCGATGAAAGCCAGGCGGGGGTAGTCGAGGATATCTTCACCAAGGCCCAGCAGGTCGACATCACCGAACGCCGCGCCCGCTACGAAGAAGAGGGCTGGCAATATTTCGACCCCACCGCTCCCGGCTTCAATCGCGACCCAGACCGCGAACGACGCGGGCTTGATCATCTGCAGGGCCCATTCTGACCGGACAAATCGCCACGGGAGGCAGTCATGCCAAACAGCGACAACTCCAAATTCACCGAGCAGTACATCGCCATCGACGGCGTCTCGCTTCACGTCACGCTCGCCGGCGATGCCAATGCACCGGGTCTCCTGCTGCTGCACGGCATGCCCAATTCCTCGCGCATGTTCAAGCCGATCATCCCCACCCTTGCCCAATCATGTCGCGTCGTCGCCCCCGACCTGCCGGGCTATGGCGCGTCCGACGTCATCGAGCCCGCCACCTTCGCGCAGTTCGCCGACCTGATCGAGGGCCTGCTGGATCATCTCGGCATCACCAGGATGTTCATTTACCTGCATGATTACGGCGCGCCCGCCGCCCTGCACATCGCCATGCGCCGGCCCGATCAGGTACTGGGCCTGATCATCCAGAATGCCAATGCCCATGAAAGCGGCATGGGTCCGACTTGGGCGCAGGTGCGAGCCTTCTGGAAAAGCCCCGACGCCGAAAACACCGCGGCCGCCTACGCCCACCTCACTGCCGAGGGAACGCGCGCCCAATATGTCAGCGGCGTGCCCGACGACATTGCCGCCCGCATGAATCCCAGGGATTGGGAAGAAGACTGGCGCGTGATGTCGCTCCCGGGCCGGCTCGAGCTCCAGCGCGCTTTGGTGCGGGATTACCAGCACCATGTCGCGCGGTTCGACCAGATCGCCGCTTATCTCAAAAACCGCCAGCCGCCGGCTTTGCTGCTCTGGGGCCGCCACGATCCCTATTTCGAGCTGGAAGAAACCCGCTCCTGGCTCGAGGATCTACCCAGGCTCGAAGCGCACATTCTGGATGGCCCCCACCTGCTGCTCGAAACCCATGCCGATCTCTGCGCCGACCTGATGCATCGCTTCGTGCGGCAACACGGCGCATAAAGCGCGTAAGGCTCAAATCTACCGGGATTGGTGCCCCCCGCCGGACTCGAACCGGCACGCCTTGCGGCGGAGGATTTTGAGTCCTCTGCGTCTACCATTCCGCCAGAGGGGCACAAGTCATGCTCTCTAGCGCAGCTCGTCCTGCTCCGCAACAGCGTCGCTGCCGGCTCCACGATTTTCGTCCGTCCGCGCGGCGCCCGCCCCGTTCCCGCGAAAAAGTGAACGCTGCCAGCACGCTACCGGGCCGCGTTAACCACGTTCCTTACCGCAGCGTTAATTTATTCCGTCGCATTTTACGGAAAACCAATACCCATATTTTCCGACCGACGAGGACGACCATGAATCGCCAGGCCCTTGCGCTTGCCACCGCACTGCTAGTCACCACTCCGGCATTCGCCGCCGATCTTGGCTGGAATGGCGGCAATAATAGCGGCGGCGGCTCCTTCTATGCGCCCGCCACGACCTGGAGCGGCTTTTACGCCGGCGTGAATGCCGGCTATGCCTGGGGCGAGCTGACCCGCAAGCCCACCGGCGGCGGCGTGGAAACCGAGAACAAGTCCAATGGCTGGAACCTGGGCGGCCAGGTCGGCTACAATATGGACATGGGCGGCTTCGTGCTGGGCGGCGAAGCCGACCTCAACTGGACCAGCATCGGCCATGAAGAAGACCTCGCCGGCATCGGCACGTCCAAGGTCGGCCTCGACGCCTATGGCACGCTGCGCGGCCGCGCCGGCATGGTGTTCGGCCAGGTCATGCCCTATGCAACCCTCGGCGTCGCCTGGGGCCGCGGCACGGCCAGCGTGACCAACCCCGCCGACGTGATCACCAGCCAGAGCAAGAACCACCTGGGCTGGACGGCTGGCGTGGGCCTTGAAGCCGCCGCCACCGAAAACATCACCGTCAAGGCCGAATATCTCTATGTCGATCTGGGCACCCAGACCTATGGCGGCCTGCCCGGCGGCAGCATCGACGCCACCCAACGCTTCAGCGTTGTCCGCGCCGGCATCAACTACAAGTTCTAGCTGGCGTAGCGGCGCGGATGACTATCCATCCAGCGCCACCAAACCCGGATCTACCAACAAAATTAAAAGCATGGGCAGCGGTATAAACCGGCTGCCCATGCGCGTTTTTGGCCACTGCCGCGGCCAATATCTCAGGCAGTGAGCGACCGATTGGTTGCGACTGCGCCGGCGCGGGTGAATTGTGCACCCGGCTTGGAAAACGATGCCATAATGGCGTCGCGGTTCGATGCAGCACGCCCCTTGTCGGCCGCGGCAAGCGCCGCTTTGAGCTCGGTGGCAGTCAGCTCGGTGCAATAGGCCGGGGTGCCCGGCTGCAGCCGCCAGGACTCCTCAAGGCTGCCGGCATCCACAATATCGAAGCCAGTAATGCTGACCAGATCGGCGACAAGGGCCTTGGCCGCCGCGTCGTTACCCCCAATCGGGATGGCAATGCGATCTGGAGTACCGGGCCCCGAACCGGCCTCGGCCAATGTCTGCGTCAGCAGCGCATTCCAGGCCTTGACCAGGGGGCGTCCCACTTGTTCGCTGGCCCAAACGGTCTCCGGCTTGCCGCTCTCCACCTCGGAAATTTTGCCGTCACGGGCGGGATAATAGTTGGAAGTGTCGACCACGATCGCCCCCGCAGGGGCGCCGGCGACAATCGATGCCAGGTCCGGGTTCCGGGCGAAAGGCACCGAGAGGATGACCACATCGGCATCCTGCACGGCCGCCTCTTTCTCAACGGCCTCGATGCCGGTGCCAGCCACGGTTTCGGCAAGGCTTTCGGGACCACGTGAGTTGGCCAGTTTCACCTGGTGGCCGGCGGCGTCCAGCTTCTTGGCGACCTGCGCGCCGATATTGCCGGCGCCAATGACTGCGATTTTCATGTCTGTGACCTTTCAGGTTTAGCGGGATGAGCGAAGTCATGCAGAGTGTCCCGCAGCGCGACCAGATCGTCCTCGGTCATGCGGCACGCACTCTTGATCTTGTCGGAAATGCTCCAGACCTCGTCCTTGATGCTGCGGCCAGCGGGCGACAGATCGACCAGGACACGGCGTTCATCCTCGGGGTCACGCATCCGCGTCACCATCCCGCTGGTCTCGAGCCGCTTGAGCAGCGGCGTGATCGTGCCGGTATCCATCCCCAAGGCGTTTCCGAGCTCACCCACCGATCGGGGCGCCGCCGCATAAAGCTCCAGCATCACCAGATATTGGGGAAAGGTCAGACCCAGCGGATCAAGGAACGGCTTGTGCATGCGCGCCATTCGACCCGCCGCGCCGTAGACCGCGAACGAGATTTGCGTCCGAACCTGATGCGACGCGCTTTTCTGAGGTGTCATCGTATCCTCGCGACAGACCAGGGTTCACTATTGAACCAGTATCTAGCGCACTAGATAAACGCTCCCTCCAGAATTGCAACCCTCCAGGGTCGGACGCCAGGCCGCGGCGCGCTAGGCGATCAGTGCGCGGCGGCGGTGTAGTTCATACGCTGCAGGTCCGAGATGAGGCTCGGGCCGGTTGGGTTCCAACCAAGCGTGTTGCGCGTCCATTCGCTCGATGCCGGCATGTCCAGAGTGGCAAAATGCGCCAATGGTCCAAAGTAATCGGCAACCTGCTCCAAAGACAGGGAACGCACGGGAACACCCAGGCCCAGTCCCACCGCCTCGGCAACCTGACGCATCGAGACGCCCTCCTCGGCAACGGCATGATAGCGCACTCCAGCCTCGTGCTTTTCAAGTGCCAGGCGGTACAGGCGGGCGACGTCGGAGACATGGGCTGCGGCCCAGCGCTCCTTGCCGTCGCCGACGTAGGCCACAAAGCCGTGAGCCCGCGCGATCTCGATCATCGGGCTGATCAGCCCCTGCTTTTTGGTGTCGTGCACCTGTGGCAGCCGCACCACGGCAAGGCTCACGCCCTTGGCCGCCACCGCTTCTCCGGCCAGTTCGGACAGCTTTCGCGGATTTGAATTATTGCGGTCGAACTGCCGTTCCAGCGCCGGCTCACCGGGCGCTCCGCTCCCCATCCCCGAGCCGGACGTGATCAGAAATGGCTTGTTCGATCCGGCGAGCGCGCCGCCGATTGCCTCGATCACCCGTCGGTCCTTTTCGCAATTGGCGACGAAATTGGTGAAGTCGTGATCGAAAGCGGTGTGGATGACTGCGTCTGCCTGTGATGCACCACGCGCGAGGGTCTGGGGATCCTCCAAACTGCCGCGATAGACCTCGGCACCGGCCCGGACCAGCGCCGCCGCCCCGTCCTCCGACCGGGTTAGCCCTAAAACCTCATGTCCGGCATTGATGAGTTCGGGCACGATCTTGGAGCCGATAAAGCCGGTCGCGCCGGTCAGGAAAACACGCATGGCAGCACCTTTCTGGTTGTTCGGTCTGCCAGATGGACCTATATCTCTTCCTGTTAAAGTAGTGACTTTATCATAGTATAAAAACCAACTGGCTCGCCATGACCGCTCCCGCCACCAACGTCTTGGGGACTTACCTGCGGGATCGCCGCACCCGGCTCGATCCAGCGGCGCTGGGCTTCATCGGCGGGCGGCGCCGCACTGCGGGATTGCGCCGCGAGGAAGTCGCGCAACGCGCCAATATCAGTCCGACCTGGTATACTTGGCTGGAACAGGGCCGTGGTGGCGCCCCCTCGGCCGATGTACTCGATCGCATCGCAAAGGGCCTCATGCTCACCGAACCCGAACGGGAGCATCTTTTCCTGCTCGGTCTCGGCCGGCCGCCGGAGGTGCGTTACAAGGCAATTGACGGTGTGACGCCCAGGCTGCAACGCGTGCTGGACACCCTCGGCAACAGCCCGGCCATCATCAAGACAGCCACCTGGGATGTCGTCGCCTGGAACCGGGCGGCGGCGGCGGTACTGACCGATTACAGCAAGCTTCCGCGGCAGCAGCGGAACATCCTTCGGCTCATGTTCGCCGATTCACGTGTCCGGGCCAAACAGGAGGATTGGGAAAGCGTTGCCCGCTATGTGGTAGGCTCGTTCCGCGCGGACGTGGCGCGGGCCGGCGCCACCGAGGAGAGCATGGTGCTGGTAGACGAGCTGTCCCGAACAAGCCCGGAATTCAACCGGCTCTGGCGCGACAATGAGGTCGCCACCAAGCATGAAGGCATCAAGCGCATCCATCATCCCGGGGTCGGCCTGCTGGAGCTTGAATTTTCAGGCTTCGCCATTGACGGGCGTCCCGAGCTTGGCATGGTGATCTACCATCCGGCCTCGAGCCGCGATGCGGACCTGGTGAGGTCGCTCATCGCCGCGCTCGATAATGAGGCCACCCGTTCGTAGCCCGGCCGGCGCTTCGCGCTAGCGCTTTGCTGCTTCACCACTTTCCCGCAGCGAGGCATATTGCAGCGTCACCGCCTCGATATTGTCATCCAGCCACTCCGCCATCGCCTGCTCCTCGGCCAGGTTGGCTTCCAAAAGCTGTACCGATCCAGCATCGCCGGCCTGCTGCGCCAAGGCGAGCAGGGACTTGTAGGCGGCGATTTCGTAATTCTCGAAGGCGAAATTGGCAAAGCTGTTCTTGACGATTTCATCGGGCGCCACCGAGTGACCGATGGCCGCCATGGCCCCGCCCACCGACAATGCCATGTCCTTGAGCGAGGACCGCTTTTCACCCAACGTATCGAGGATGCGTTCCAACCGTTCGATCTGCCCCTCGGTTTCTCCAATATGCTCTTCCAGGCGGCGCGCCACCTCGGGGTAGTTCTCGATGCGTTCGGCCTGCGGTTTCATGATCGCCAGCGCCTGGTTTTCCATGGCATGGGCATTGCGCAAGCCGGTGATGAAGATATCGCGAGTGTCAGTCATGGTCTGCTCCGGTTTTAGCGTGAGGCTTTGTAAAGTTTGGCGGCGATCTCGAACATTTCCTCGGGCGCATAGTCTGGCGTGAAGGCCGACGGGATGCCGACCAATTGCTGGATCTTGCCGCCATCGGGCATACCTTCGACCACTTCGAGCGGCCCCGGCGGATCGTCGGGCAGCGCGACTTCGTCATTGGACCAGATGCCGGAGATTTCCTGGTAGTCACCCTGGCTCCAGGTGTAGAGGCGGCGATGGGAGCCCTCATCCAGATATTTCTGGCATTCAGGAATGTTGGAGAGCGGAATATTGGGCGTTGGCAGCATCTTCTCGATATCCACGCCGGTCAGCTTCTTCAGTGCCAATGCATAGGAATGGGCATGCACCGAGCCGCGCACCAGCAGATAGCCGCACACTTCGCGTCCGGTCGGATCGCTGACCGTCTCGTAAACCCGCAGCTTGTGCAGGCGTGCGCCGCATTCGAGATGGAAATTGTGCAGCAAGTCGAAAATCAGATTACCCGTCGTGGTGACGAAGTCGTTGTTCCACGACACGCCATTGGCATTCACCGGCGTTGAGCCACCCCCATTGGACAGGAAGGCTGAGGCGAGACGAATGTCCTGCATCGCCTCGAACGGCGTCTTGGAGATATCGCCGCCATCGCCCTTGTCCCCCTGGGGCTTGTCGGGGCCATTGTTCAGCATGGCGACGCCATTGCTCACCAGTTCCACATGCGCCAGCTCTTCGGCCGTGATGGAGGCGACAAGGCTATAGAACGGCCGCAGCTTGTCCTTGGAGCGAAAGTTGAAGCTCTGGAACATGTAATTTCCGAGCGTGGACATCTCGGCATATTTGCCGCCGAGCAGCTCCTGCAGCGCTGCGGCCGCATTGGGGTCTGCGGCAGCTGGCGGTGGCAGTTCGGTGATCAGTCGATCGACACGCATGAACATGGTTGGGCTCTCCGTTTGGTGCTTGCCCGCAACGGAAGGCCCTGACAGTTCGATCCCACGCTAACGTGGGTTAAGCGGCCGAACTTGTACTGCTTAGGTGAACTCTGGCCTGCTACCCGCCTCTCTCCAAGCAAGGCCGCTTGACATCCTACCTATCAATAGGTAGGTAAGTTTATGACCCATCTTTCCTCGACCTCCGACGATATCCTTGCCGCTGCCCGGCCGCTGATCGTTGCGGGGGGATATAACGGCTTCAGCTATGCGGATATCGCCGAGATTGTCGGCATCCGCAAAGCCAGTATTCACCACCACTTTCCCAGCAGGGTCGACCTGGTGCGCACTCTGGTGCTTCGCTACCGCGAGGACGCGCGAGCCGGATTTGCCGCGCTTGAACGAACGGCCAAGGACCCGGGCGAGCAGCTTTCGAATTACATCGCCTATTGGGAAAAGTGCATTGTCGACGCAAGCGCGCCATTCTGCATATGCGCGCTTCTGGCCAGCGAGTTGCCCGCCCTACCCGCAGCAGTCGCCAAGGAAGTGCGCCTGCACTTCGAGACCTTGTCGGAATGGCTGGCGTCGGCCTTTGAACGTGGCGCCAAGTCGGGCATCTTTCAGCTTCAAAGCGCCTCCCAAACCGAAGCGGAGGCCTTCATGGCTGCGGTCCACGGAGCGATGTTATCGGCCCGAGTCCATGGCAATCCAAAACTGTTTGGCATGATCACCGCTTCGGTGCGAGCCCGCCTCTCCAGCTAAATAAATCTCACCTCTACGTCCATTTCACCCCCTCAGACCTTCCAACTAGTAGATAGAACAAAATGCCCACCATCGACGAGAACTCCGCCCGGTCAGCTCAGGACCGCTGGCTCGCCACCTATTATATCTCCCGCGCGGCATTCTCTGTAGTCTGGGTAGCATTCGCCCTGACGCTTGGGCAGAGCAATGCAGCTCTTGGCGCCATCCTGCTGGTAATTTACCCGCTCTGGGACGCAGCGGCCAACTATGTGGACGCCACTCGCAACGGCGGACTACTCCAAAACAATACGCAAGCGATCAACGTTTTCGTCAGTCTGGTCACCACACTGGCCGTGTTTATCGCCCTGCAGGCAGGGCTGAACGCCGTGCTGACGGTATTTGGCGCATGGGCCATCCTGTCCGGCTTGCTGCAACTGGGCACCGCCATCCGCCGCTGGAAATCGTCAGGCGCGCAATGGGCAATGATCCTGAGCGGCGGTCAATCGGCACTTGCCGGCGCGTTTTTCGTCGTCCAGGCGCAACAGCCCGTGCCGGCGGTCCTGCCCGTCGTGGCCGGATACGCCGCGTTTGGCGCCATCTATTTCCTGGTTTCGGCACTGTCGCTGCTCATCGGCAAGCATTTGGGGAGGCGTACTCGTTCATAGCATTGGCGCGCTAGGTTGCCGGGCTGGCGACAGGCAGGGAGATCTCGAACAGCGCGCCGCCTCCAGGGGCGTCTCCCACGGTGATCTGGCCGTGGTGACGGGCGATGATGTCCCGCACTAGGTTGAGCCCGAGCCCGGCCCCCTGATCGAGCGGCACGACGCGATTGAAGGGCTCGAAAATGGTCTGGCGGTGTTCTTCGGCAATGCCAGGCCCGGTATCGGCAACGCGCAGCGAGCCGTCGCGACCCACCCCGACCCGGATAGCGGTTTCGCTGCCGCCATGGATCACCGCGTTCTGGATGAGATTGACAATGGCCCGCGAAAGCGACGCTGCGTCGCCCGCAATGGTGACGTTGTCCACTTCGGCATCGAAGGAAATCTCGTCCCCGGCGGCGATCGCCAAGGGCGCCATGTCGGCGGTAACCTGGGCGGCCAGGTCGACCAGGTTGACTGGCTGGAACACCGTCAGGTCGGCGTCGAGCCGTTGCAGGTCGAGCAATTGGTTGGCCAGATTAGCCAGCCGCGCCACGTCGAGCAGCAGCCGGCTGCGCTGCTCGTCAGCGGGCAGCAGTTCGATACGGGTCTGCAATATGGCGATGGGCGTACGCAATTCATGGGCCGCATCGGCCAGAAAGCGCTGCCGCCGCTCCATGCCGTCATCGAGGCGCTGCAACGCCGAATTGACCGCTCCCACCAGGGAATGAAGTTCCTCGGGCACATGGGCCGAGGACAGGCGGATGCCGCGCTGGTCGACATCGATCCTGTCCGCTTCCGCCGCCACATGGGCCACGCCCCGCAATTGGCGGGTCACCACCATCGGGATGACCAGGAAGGAAACCAGGGTCAACAGGAAGAGCAGGCCGAGAAAGAGCGAATCCCCGAACGTTGCAAACAGCGCCTTGAAGCCGACCTCGGGGCCGCCGCCGGTAATGATCCACAACGTGCCGTCATCGCGGTTCTCCCGCCGCACGATGGCAGTGGGCGCCTCGGATAGGCCGATATCGGCAATATTGGCGGAGTTTAGCCGCGGCAGGTCCTCGAGGAGATCTGCGACTCCCGCGGGAATGTTCCCCATCTGCGCCGAATGACCGTCAATATCGATCGCATAGAACCAGAACCGGGGAAAATCGGCTGATTTCTCGATCATGTCCTCGTTGAGCACAACCTCCAAATCGCCTGCGGCAGTGCGCTGGATCGAGTCGGCAATGTGCTCGATAACCCCGTCATCGAGCCCCTGTTCCTGGCGGATCAGCTCGACGATCGGGATCGCCACCACGCTGGTAAAGGCAATCAGCACCAGGGCCTGCATCGCCACCATGCGCCAGGTCAGCCTGACACGCAGGGACGGATAGTTCCACGGCTTCATGATGCCGCCCGCAACAAGTAGCCCAGGCCGCGAATGGCGTGGATTTCCACCCCCGCTCCGCTCAGCTTGCGGCGCAGCCGCGAGATATGGGCGTCCAGCGTATTGGACGCGATCTCATCGTCATAGCCATAGACCGCCTCTTCCAGCGCACTGCGCGGCACCGTCCTGCCCGAGCGCCGCACCAATATTTCTAGTGCCAGCAATTCGCGCCGCGTCAGGTCCAGCGGCTCGTCCGCAACTTCGGCATGGCGGGCGGTGAGATTGAACCGCAGCAAACCAACATTGACTGTGCTCTCCCCGATCTGGGCCGGGCGGCGCATCACCGCGCGCAACCGTGCCAACAGCTCGTCGGTGGAAAACGGCTTGGCCAGATAGTCATCGGCCCCATGGTCGAGCCCCGCGACGCGATGATCGAGCGATCCCAGCGCCGACAGCACGATGATCGGCAGGCCGGCATGCTCCCGCCGCAGTACGGGGATCAACGACAGGCCGTCACCGTCCGGCAATTTGCGGTCGAGCAGCACCGCATCATGCACGCCGCTGCGGCAGGCCTCCTCCGCAATTTCGAGCGTGCGGGCATGATCCACCACGATGTCGTGGCGGCTCAGCGCGGCGGTCAGCGCCGCAGCCATATTCATCTCGTCTTCGACCAGCAAAATGCGCATGCATCATTCCTATCGGGCTTTCGGCAGTCTAGCGACAGACATTGCGGCTGCATTGCACGGCAGGGGAGCCCGGCTTTTTTGATGGTGACCGATGGTCAGCGCAGCCATCCGCCCCTATGGTATCACCCAACAACTGGTGGCTCTGCAGTCATTGAGCTTTTGGCTTATCGTGGAAGACCTTTGGCATGGCTACAATCAGAACGGGCACGGCGGGTTGGGTTTACGAACCCTGGCGCGGCACCTTCTTTCCGCAGGGGCTGGTTCAGAAAAAGGAACTGGCCTATGCCAGCTCCCGCCTCGGCACCATCGAGATCAACGCCACCTTCCGAGCCACGCAAAAGCCCGCCAGCTTCGCCAAATGGGCCGGCGAGGCGCGCGAGGGCTTCGTGTTCTCGATCAAGGGCCCGCAACTGGTCACCCATATCAAGCGGCTCAAGGATTGCCGGGCCGAACTGGCCAATTTCTTCGCCTCCGGCCCCCTCGCCCTGGGCGAAAAGCTGGGACCCTTCATTTGGCAATTGCCGCCCAATCTGAGCTACAAGCCCGAAGTATTCGGCGCCTTCCTCGAGCTGCTGCCCAAGACGCCCGAGCAATACACCGCCCTCGCCGCGGAGGCCGACACTCGGCTCAAAACCCCGCCCTATCTCGACACCGCTGGCGTCACCACCATTCGCCACGCCATTGAGCTGCGCAATGCCAGCTTCGCCACGCCCGAAGTCCGCGACCTGCTGGCCAGCCACAATGTGGCGCAGGTCATCGCCGACACCCCCGAATACCCCGCCCGCGAGCTGACCGCCGATTTCGCCTATTGCCGCCTGCAGGGCCCCTCCCGCCCCGGCGCAACGGGGTACGAGCCCGATGACATTGCCGACTGGGCCGAAACGATCAGCGCCTGGGCCAAGTCCGGCAAGGACGTTTTCGCCTATTTCGTGCACGAGGATAAGCTGCACGCGCCCGCCAATGCCATTGCCCTGCGCCAGGCGCTGGGCATCACCCTGCCCGGCGATTGATCACATCGCCGTTCCCCGCTGGAATTCGCCCCAATTCGGTTTTATCGACGCGAGTACAGCGTCACACGGAACGTCCCATGCCAGCCCCTACCTCCCGGCCCCTCGACAAGATCACCGCCGCCATCGCCTTCGTGCTCGGCCTTGCCACCATTGCCGGCGCCTGGGGCAGCCAGCTGATCGGCGGGCTGGTCCCCTGCGAGCTCTGCCTTGAACAGCGCCTCGCCTATTACTGGGGCCTGCCGCTCCTGCTGCTGATCCTGCTCGCCTGGAACAAGCTGCCGCTGACGGTGTGGTATATCGCCATGGCCATCGCGGCCGCCATTTTCGCCTGGGGCACCTATATGGGCGGCTTCCATGCCGGCGTCGAATGGGGCTTCTGGCCGGGCCCCACCGCCTGCACCGGCGTTGGCGACGCCATGGATTTCAATGCCCTGAGCAATATGAACGACGCCCATGTCATCGGCTGCGACGTCGTCCAGTTCCGTTTTCTCGGCATTTCGCTGGCCGGCTACAATGCCCTGATCTCGGCCGGTATCGTCGTGCTGCTGCTGATCTCGATCGCGCTGCAATGGCGGGGCAACAAGCGCGCCGCTTAGGTTCGCATTGACATCTCAGCCCATCCGAACCATGTGGAAGCCAACAATTTCCGGAGTTCCCCATGGGTTTCAAGATGGGCATCGTCGGCCTGCCCAATGTCGGCAAGTCGACCCTTTTCAATGCGCTTACCCGCACCGCTGCCGCCCAGGCCGCGAACTTCCCCTTCTGCACCATCGAGCCCAATGTGGGCGAAGTCTCGGTGCCGGACGCCCGCCTCGATAAGCTCGCCGCCATTGGCAAGTCGATCAACGTGCTGCCCGCCCGCATGAGCTTTGTCGACATTGCCGGGCTGGTGAAGGGCGCCTCGCAGGGCGAAGGGCTGGGCAACCAGTTCCTCGCTAATATCCGCGAATGCGACGCCATCGCCTATGTGCTGCGCTGCTTTGAAGACAACAACATCATCCACGTCGCCAACAAGGTCGATCCGCTCGCCGATGCTGAAGTGGTCGAGACCGAGCTGATGTTGGCCGACCTTGAAAGTCTCGAAAAGCGCCGCAACGGCGTCGAGAAGAAAGCCAAGCAGAACGACAAGGACGCCAAGCTCACCCTCGAGCTGATCGACCGCGCCCTGGTCCTGCTGCGCGATGGCAAGTCCGCCCGCTTCGTCAAGCGCGACGCCGAGGAAGAAAAAGCCTTCCAGGAACTCCAGCTGCTGACCTCCAAGCCCGCCCTCTACGTCTGCAATGTCGATGAAGGCTCCGCCGAAAACGGCAATGCCATGAGCAAGCTGGTGGAAGACTACGCCCATAAGCACGACGCGGGCGTCGTCATCATCTCGGCCGAAATCGAAAGCCAGCTGGCCCAGCTTCCCGATGCCGAACAGGCCGAATATCTCGAGTCTCTCGGTCTGCACGAAGCCGGCCTCAACCGGCTGATCCGCGAAGCCTATGCGCTGCTGGGCCTACAGACCTATTTCACCGTCGGCCCCAAGGAAACCCGCGCCTGGACCATCCACAAGGGCGACAAGGCCCCCGCGGCCGCCGGTGTCATCCACTCCGATTTCGAACGCGGCTTCATCCGCGCCCAGACCATCGCCTATGACGACTTCGTCACCCTGGGCGGCGAAGTCCCCGCCAAGGAAGCCGGCAAAGCCCGCGACGAAGGCAAGGAATACGTCGTCAAAGACGGCGACGTGATGCTGTTCAAGTTTAATACTTGAGCTCGGCCTAGCGGGGCAACGGCGGTGATGGGTGGGAAGTCGGCCTAGCTTTTCGGAAGTTGCCGTGAAAAGCGGACCGCCTTAGACGGACCATCTGGCTGGCGTAACTGTCGGACTTTAGATGATTTCAGACAGGGCGCGTCTGAGGTGCTCGACGAACAGCCTGACTTTGGCCGGGACAAAATGCGACGTTGGATAGACGGCATGCACGTCGAGCGGCGCATATTGATAGTCAGGCATGATCTGCACCAATTGGCCGGCGGCCAGTTCGGCCCGTATCTGGGGTAGCTGCGCGCCACCCAGGCCGAGCCCGGCCACCAGCGCCTTGGTGAGCACGAAGGTATTGTTGGCGAGAAAGCTGGTCTGCACCGGGACCAGCAGTGAGCCTGCCGGGCCGGTCAATGGCATGGTGTCGTCCACTGCCGCCCCGCTGAAGCGCACCTGCCGGTGTGTCGAGAGGTGTTCGGGCGTGTCCGGCGCGCCGTGCCGGGCCAGATAGGCGGGTGCGGCAACCAGTATCCGCCTGAGCGTGCCGAACCGGCGCGCAATGAGACCGGAGGACCGCAGAGTGCCGAAACGCAAGGCAAGATCGACGGCCTGCTCGGTCAGGTCCACGTAGCGGTCGTCCAGCATCAATTCAAAGGTCAGCCCCGGATGTTCCAACTGAAACGCGATCGCGATATCGGCCAGATACATCTGGCCGAAACCGGTTGGCGCCTGAATGCGGAGGTGGCCGGTCAGCGGCGCCCCGGCGCCAGCGACCAGTTCGGCCGCCTCATCAACCGCGGCGAGCACCGGTTTGGCCCGCGCATAATAGGTCCGGCCCGCCTCGGTTAGCGCCAGCTGGCGGGTCGTCCGGTTGACCAGGCGGACCCCCAGATGCTGCTCCAGCGCGCTGATTTTCTGGCTTACCGCGGGCTGGGACAGTTTCAGATCCCGGCCTGCCGCAGACAGGCTACCCAATTCGGCAACCCTGACGAACACGCCCATTGCGGCCAGCACATCCATCACGCTACCCAAAGTTTTTCTTATAACTGATCGTATATTTAGCCGACTGCCACGACCCAGGCAAATAGATGATGCTGTGCCATCGCCCATTCCGGGCACAGGAGCAGAACATGGCCGAAGCCCGAAAAACCGCCCTGGTTGTGGGCGCCAATGGCGTGATTGGCGGCAATCTTATCGAACATCTGGCCACATTGGATGATTGGGATATTGTCGGGCTGTCACGCCGCGGCGGTGTCACCACCGACCGTGCCCGCTATATCGCCGTCGATTTGCTCGACCGCGAGGCCACCCGCGCTGCACTCGCCGAGCTGTCCGATGTCACCCATATTTTTTATGCCGCCTACCAGGATCGCCCCAGTTGGGCCGAGCTGGTGCCACCAAACCTGGCCATGCTGGTCAATGTCGTAGACGCGATCGAGCCCATCGCCAGCCGGTTGCAGCACATCAGCCTGATGCAGGGCTACAAGGTCTATGGCGCCCATCTGGGCCCCTTCAAGACACCCGCACGCGAGAGTGACGCCAATCACATGCCGCCTGAATTCAATATCGACCAGCAAGCGTTTCTGGAAGGGCGGCAGGTCGGGCAAAGCTGGACATGGTCGGCGCTGCGTCCCTCGGTGGTTATCGGTTTCGGGTTAGGCAATCCGATGAACCTTGCCATGGTTATCGCCATCTATGCCAGCATGTCCAAGGAACTCGGGCTGCCGCTGCGTTTCCCGGGCAAGCCCGGCGCTTATGACAGCCTGCTGGAAATGACGGATGCGGGGCTCTTGGCGCGGGCCACCGTCTGGGCCGCCACCACGCCCGCCTGCGCCAACCAGGCGCTCAATATCACTAATGGCGACCTGTTTCGCTGGAACGAGATGTGGCCCAGAATCGCCGCCTATTTCGAGCTGGAGGTGGCACCACCCCTGCCGATGAACCTGGCGACCATCATGGCCGACAAGGCGCAGCTATGGGCAGAAATGGTGGCCCGTCACGGGCTGGCTGATATCAGCTATCAGGACGTATCATCTTGGCCGTTCGGCGATGCGGTCTTTGCCTGGGACTATGACTTTTTCGCCGACGGATCGAAGGCACGGCGCTTGGGCTTTCACGAGCATGTCGACACGGCGGCAATGTTCTTCTCGGTATTCGACGATCTGCGGGCGCGAAAGATTACAAGATAGCAATTGTGAGAGGGGGCGGTGCCCAGTCCCCGCCCCTTACACGTCGCTGAAATCCACTAGTCCGAGGCCGAATCTGTGCCCTTGCGCAGGTACATCCTGATACCCACCAACGCGCCAACAAAGATCGCCCCCACCATCGCCGCATCTGCCGCATAGGGTGGCATCTGCATGATGCCTTGATGTTCCGCGATAGCCATCGTCAGACGCAACCCGAAATAGGTCAATGCGACCGTCCCATAGGCGAAGCGCAAGTGCTTGGGCGCAAGCATTACGAAGTTGCTGAAACTGACCATGCTTCACTACGTGGTTGGTATCCCTTCCTTCGTAAAGCAACGAAGCCAATCATGCTTGCGTGCATCGCGATTGCAGTTAACAGCGAGCGGCTCGGCGGGAGGACAGATAACGCTGGATTTTTTGGCTTGATGCCGAACGGCACTAAGGGGTGGTAAGCGGAACGGCGGCTTTCAGAATTTGATATCAACATCCGTTCACGACAATGGATGAAATTGGGCGTCCGTTCTGATCGATAAAATCGTATTTTGAAGTCCAGCCGTATTCAAAGGCGGATTCCCAGCCGGCATCCGAAGCACACATCATGTTAAGAAGATGATTTCTCATGCTTTTGCGAATCGAAGTAATCTCACGCAGGAATTGGTTCCGCACGCTCCATTCAAGTACATAGTTCTTTTCTAGGCAGTCGACCTCTGCATGAACTTCTAGGAATTCCAAAAGTTCGGACTGGGCAACTCGTTGATTGACCTTGATAGCCCGCTCCTGAAAAATCTCACAAAAAAGACCCTCCATTTCCGCACCTGCGGCGTCCATTGTTGTTGTGAGAAAAATGCTGCCGGCTAAGAACATAAAAAACTGAAATGCTAAAATTAGTATTTGCCACGTCCTAGGCGAGTGTCGCGCATTTTTATTGTCATGGCTTTTACCAATCACAGGCGCATCCCCACTTCACTGTCGTACATTTAAACACCTCTGCCAGTAAATTTATATAGCAGTAGCTAGGCGGAAAGACTCATAAAGGGCTGGTGCGAAGCAAGACCTTTAGGGCCCGGATTTGTGGCCTACAAGCGGCTGCTTTTTTGGCGGTTACCCCGTCTTGCTAAACGTCCGAAATGGGGTCGAAATCGGACATTGCAAAAAACTTATCCCCGCCCCTTCACCCCATGTCACTATACCTCCATTCCCGCCAGTTACGCGGCCCGCACGCAGGGCCGGGTGGGGAGACCGTGGGATGGGGGCGCCTGTCCAGTGGGGTTGGAAACTCGGCAGCCGGACCTGCAAGAATGGTACCGCCTGAACCGGACCCTGCATAAAAAGCGGATCGTGACGGGCGGCCATTGGCCCACTCTATTAGTTTCGGAAGGTCCAATGGCCGCCCGTTACCGTATAACCGCGACGCCATACCGGCCGGGCGGCGCTTTCGGCTGTCCGGAGGAGAAACCTACCCCTCGATCGTATCCTTGCGCATCTGGCTGGGCGTCATGCCATAGGCCTTGCGGAAATGTTCGTAGAACTGGGTCTGGCTGACGAAACCGGACTGGAATGCCACATTGGCGATGGAGGTATTGCCGTCAAACAACAATGACCGTGCCCGGATCAGCCGCATCCGGACCACGAATTTCTGCACCGAAATGCTCATCACCTTGGTGAAAAGATTGGTCGCGTAATTGGGATGCAGCCCCACCACATGGGCAATGTCCTCCGCAGTCAGCGGCTCGGTGATGTTCTCCACGATATGCCGCACCATACGCACTACATAGCGCACGGGCGAGCCGGTGCGGGTGCGGCTGCCAGTCGGCTCGATCCAGGGCGACAGCAGCAGGTCCCAGCCGGTGATGGCCGCCCGCCGGAACATGGTGCCGATTTCCAGCCGCACGATATCGGTACGCAGTGAATTGCCGCTGCGATAATCGCCGTGCCAGCGCTCCAGCGTGTCGAGCCCGATGGCATCGGGGAGCAGCTGGATCACCCCGCCGCCCATCAGGGTTTCGGTCAGCCGCCCCAATTGCGGCATATGCAGGAACGAATCCATCGGCAGGTAGATATTGTGCTGTTTGCCGGCAATCGCATCGCCGCTCAGCCCCACGGTCTGGTGCGGAATACCGGCCCAGAACGCCACCAGCCGATCGGCCCCCACCGTAATGGCCCGTCCGTCGAACAAATAGTCCATCGTGCCGTGCGTGAGCCAGTTGAACTCGATATGACCATGGCTGTGAGCGGCCGCCATCAGCTGGGGTGTAAAGGCCCGCATGCCGAAGCGACCAAAGGCCTTGCCCGAGGCATAAAAGCTGCGGTCCGGCCGCGGCGTGGGGCGCGGCGCCCGCTGCCTGGGCAGCCGGACCAGGTCACCGGCAGCGTTGAGTTCGTCCATTGCACGATTTTCCAAATCTTAGAAACCCGGAAGAAGTCTCTATCATTCCGGATTGCTTCGGCCATGGCAAGGCGTACCATTCAAGCATTGCACGGGAGACGGGCTCGAATGGGATATTCGGCCTCTGGCTCAAGCCAGTCCGTTGCCATGGGAGGAACTATGAGAAAACACGCTATTGCCCTTGGCGGGGCAGGCTTGATGCTGGGTATTTCCCTTCTTGCGGCGCAAGCCCAGACAGTGGCCCCCACCACCCCGCCCGAACCACCGAAATTCGACGCCCAGCAGGTTCCCACCTTCGTGGGGATCAAGGATATCCAGGAATTCAAGGCGCTGCCTGAATATCACGAGCCCGACTACGTCAAGGCGTTCGTGGATGCCGGCAAGCTGCCGCCCGTTGCCGAGCGCCTGCCCAAGGAGCCCCTGGTCTACAAGACCGCCAACATGCCCGACGGCATCGGCACCTATGGCGATGTGATGCGCCACGTCATCGGCGGTCGTCCGGAAGGCTGGAACTACAGCGCCGGCCAGACCCAGGGCTGGGGCGGCATCGATATCGGCCTCTCCGAATGCCTGACGCGCACCGGCCCGCTGTTCCAGGTCAAGGCCGAGGAACTCGAGCCCCTGCCGAACCTCGCCAAGAGCTGGGAATGGTCCGAAGACGGCCATCAGCTGACCATGCACCTGATCGAAGGCGCCAAATGGTCCGACGGCGACCCCTTCGACGCCGAAGACATCATGTTCTACTGGAACGATGTGCTGCTCGATCCCCAGGTCACCCCGCTCAATGGCGCTTCGCCCGAGACGTTCGGCGTCGGCACCACGCTTGAAGAGGTCGATCCCTACACGATCAAATGGACCTTCAAGGACGTCAAGCCGACCCAATATCTCTATGCCATGGCCTACGGCAATTTCTGCCCCGGTCCGAGCCATATCCTCAAGGCCGAGCATCCCAAATACAAGGATGGCGCGACCTATGACCAGTTCAAGAACGCCTTCCCGCCTGAATATCTCAACATCCCGGTCATGGGTGCCTGGGCGCCGGTGGAATATCGCGCCAACGACATCATCGTGATGCGCCGCAATCCCTATTACTGGAAGGTTGACGAGAACGGCAACCAGCTCCCCTACCTGAACGAGTTGCAATATCGCCTGTCCACCTGGGCAGACCGCGACGTGCAGGCCGTGGCCGGTTCGGGCGATCTGTCCAATCTCGAACAGCCGGAAAGCTTCGTCGAAGCCCTCCGCCGTTCGGCCGAAGAATCCGCGCCCGCCCGTCTCGCCTTCGGCGCTCGCACCATCTCCTACTCGCTCTATCCGAACCTGTCGGCCAATGGCTGGGGCGAACCAGATGCCCGCGGCCAGGCCGTGCGCGAACTCAACCGCAATCTCGATTTCCGCAAAGCCGTAACCTACGCGCTTGATCGCCAGGCGCTGGGCGAAGCCCTGGTCAAGGGCCCCTTCACCACGCCTTACGCAGGCGGGCTGATGCCACCGACCAGCTATTACGACAATGACTCCACAGTCTATTATCCGTACTCGCTGGACGACGCCAAGGCACTGCTGGAAAAAGCCGGCCTGGTCGATACCGATGGCAATGGCTTCGTCAACTTCCCGGCCGATGTGGTGGGCGGTGCGGATGTCGAAATTACCCTGCTGGCAACCTCCGACTACCAGACCGACAAGAGCCTGGCCGAAGGCGTGATCGCCCAGATGGAACGCCTTGGTCTGCGCGTCATTGCGCAGTTCCAGGCCGGCAACCAGCGCGATGCCAACTATCAAGCTGGCAAGTTCGACTGGCAGGTCCTTAGAAACGGCGCCGACCTGATCACCGTGGTGCAGAACACCCAGAACCTGGCGCCTACCGGCCCCCAGATCAGCTACAACCACCGCGCCGGCACCGATGGCACGCAGGATTTTCTGCCCTTCGAGCAGGAGATGGTGGACACGGTCAACAGCTTCGTCGCCACGGCCGATCCGGCCGAGCGCATCGAGCTGATGAAGACCTACCAGCGTCTCTATACCGAGAACCTGTTTGCCATAGGCCTCACCCAATATCCGGGTGCGCTGATCATCAACAAGCGCTTCGTCAACGTGCCTCCGGGCACCCCGATCCTGCAGTTCAACTGGGCCGAAGACAGCCTGATCCGCGAACGCCTCTATGTTCCGGCCGAGCAGCAATCGTCCAACGAACTGTTCCCCGATACCCTGCCGGGCGCCCCCGGCGTCGGTAACGGTCCGATCAAGAGCAACTAAGCTCTTCTCCCGGCGAGGGGCTCCGGCCCCTCGTCACCCACAGACTTAAGATGAGCCGCTCCAGATGATCCGTTTCCTCATATCGCGCATCCTGTCGGCGATACCCATTCTGCTCGTATTGAGCCTTGTCACCTTCGCCATCATCCAGGCGCCTCCCGGCGACTATGGCGACTATATCCAGTCCATGGCCATCAATCAGGGCGGCGCTTCCTTCGAAGCTGCCAAGGCCCAGGCCGATGCCTATCGCGCCGCCAATGGCCTGTTCGACCCCCTGCCCGTGCAATATGTCAACTGGATCTGGGGCATCATCACCCGCTTCGATTTCGGCCACTCGCTCTATTTCAACAAGCCCGTTGGCGCCGTCGTGGCCGAGCGCCTGCCCGCCACCATCCTGCTGGCGCTGACCTGCCATATCCTGGCCTCGGCCATCGGCATCACCATGGGCATCGTGGCCGCTACCCGTCAGTATTCCTGGGTCGATACCCTGTTCGGCTTCGTCTCGTTCCTCGGCATGACCATCCCGCGGTTCCTGCTGGCTATCGTCATCATGTATTTCCTGGTCTTCCGCATGGGCGTGCAGGATGTGGGCAATTTCTTCTCGCCCCGCTATGGCGGTGCCCCCTGGAGCTGGGACAAGTTCGTCGATCTGGTCAAGCACGTCTGGCCGGTCATCGCCATCGCCACCTTTGGTGGCCTGGCCTACAATATGCGCGTAATGAGGGCCAATCTGCTCGACGTGCTCAATGCCCAATATGTGGAAACCGCCCGCGCCAAGGGCCTCAGCCACGGTGCAGTGATCATGAAGCATGCAGTGCCCAATGCGCTGCATCCGCTCGTCGCCTATCAGGGCGTGGTGCTGCCCTATATGCTGACCGGCGAAATCGAAGTCGCCATCGTCTTCGGCCTTGCCACCGTCGGCCCGGCCATCACCGGCTCCATGGCCGTCGGCGACGTCTGGGTCACCGCCACCTTCATGCTGGTGCTCGCCACCACCCTGATCATCGGCAATATCATTTCGGACATGATGCTGGCCGTGCTCGATCCCCGTATCCGGCTGGGAGACGCATGATGGCTCGCGATACCATCGATCAATCCATCCCCCTGCCTCCCGATGCCGGCGCCGCCATGCCCACTGCCGCCACCGAGTCACAGGCCGACGTCAACTCCGCCGGCGCTATCAATCCGCGCTATGCCAATAGCGAAAGCTATTCGAGCCTGGTCTGGCGTCGCTTCCGCCGCTCCATCATGGGCATGCTCGGCATGATCCTGGTCGTGCTGTTGTTGCTCGTCGCGGTGTTTGCCGATTTCTTCGCCCCGCACGATCCCAAGCAGACCAATATCGGCTTTGCCCCGCCTGACACGATCAGCTTCTTCCACGCCGATGGCAGCTTCTCCCCGCTTCCGGTGGTCTATCCGATCAGCGAAGGCGAGGAACTCGACCCCGTCACCTTCCAGCCCATTGTCGGCCCGGATTATGAAAACCCGACCGAGCTGGGCTTCTTTGTGCCGGGCTATGCCTACCACATCCTCTGGGTGATCCCGGCCAATATCCATTTCTTCGGCCCCACCGATCCGGCCAAGACCTTCCACCTGCTGGGCACCGACAAGTTCGGTCGCGACATCCTTTCGCGCGGCATTGTCGGCTCCCGTATCTCGCTCACCATTGCCCTCGTCGTGACGCTCCTGACCACCGTGGTCGGCACACTGGTCGGCATTACCTCGGGCTATCTGGGCGGCAGGTTCGACCGCTGGACGCAGAAATTCGTCGAATTCGTCCTCGCCTTCCCGCAACTGCCCCTCTATTTGGCACTGACCTCGCTCATCCCCATCACTGCCCCCTCCAATGTCTTCATCGCCTTCGTCATCGGCGTCATGGCGGTGCTGGGCTGGGCGCAATTGAGCCGGGAAGTGCGCTCCAAGACCCTGTCGCTGGCCCGCATCGAATATGTCCGCGCCGCCATCGCCGTGGGCTCCTCGGATGGCCGCATCATCACCCGCCATATCTTGCCCAACGTGCTCAGCCACGTCATCGTGGCGGTGACGCTGTCGGTGCCTTCGGTTGTGCTGCTCGAAAGCTTCCTCGGCTTCCTGGGTTTTGCGGTGAAGCCGCCGCTGATCTCCTGGGGCCTAATGCTGCAGGATACCGGCTCCTTCTCGGTGATCGGCTCCTATCCCTGGATCCTGTCGCCCGTCATCTTCGTGCTGATCACCGTCTTTGCGTTCAACGCATTGGGCGATGGCCTGCGCGACGCCGTCGATCCGTATTGAGGACCAGGCCATGCCAGACACCAATCACCAGCCTGTTTCCAATACCCGCCACGATGCCGATAGCCACGGCCGCGAACTGATCCTCGATGCGCGCAATATCGGGGTCGATTTCAAGGTCGAGGGCGGCGTGGTTCACGCCGTGCACGACGTGTCCTTCCAGCTGCACAAGGGCGAAACCATCGCTCTGGTGGGGGAATCCGGCTCGGGCAAATCCGTCACCGCCCGCACGCTGATGAAGCTGCTGACCAAGCGGGCAACCATTCTGCCCAATTCGCGCATCACGCTCTCGGGCAAGGATGTCGTCGCCACCAGCGAGCGCGATATGCGCAAGCTGCGCGGCAATGATATCGCCATGATCTTCCAGGAGCCGATGAGCTCGCTAAACCCGGTCTACACCATCGGCCAGCAGATCTGCGAAATCCTGCATCTCCACAACCGCATCTCCCGCAAGGAGGCCATGGAGCGCGCCGAAAAGCTGCTCGAGGAAGTGCAAATCCCCGATCCCGGTGCCCGGCTTCGCCAATATCCGCACCAGCTCTCTGGCGGCCAGCGCCAGCGCGTCATGATCGCCATGGCGCTCGCCAATCGCCCCGATGTGCTGATCGCCGATGAGCCCACCACCGCCCTCGATGTGACGGTGCAGGCCCAGATTCTGAACCTGCTCAAGGACCTAAAGGACAAGTATGGCATGGCGGTGATCCTGATCACCCATGACCTGACCGTGGTCCGCCAGTTCTCCGACTATGTCTATGTCATGCAGAACGGCCGTGTGCAGGAGCACAATGCCACCGAGGCTTTGTTCGCCAATCCGCAACACGCCTATACCCGCCACCTGCTCGCCTCCGAGCCCAAGGGCACGGCCAATCCTCTGGTCGGCGAGCAGGACACGGTGCTCGAAGGCAAGAACGTCAAGGTCTCCTACACCCTCAAGCGCGGCGGCTTCTTCAAGCCCGATTTCTTCGAACTCAAGGCGGTCGACAATCTCGACATCAAGCTGGCCCGCCACGAAACCCTCGGCATTGTGGGCGAATCCGGCTCCGGCAAGACCACGTTCGGCCAGGCCCTGATCCGGCTGATCAACAATCAGGGTGGGGAAATCTTCTTCGACGGCCAGCCGATCCACGATCGGGATCGCGCCGCTATGCGCCCGCTGCGCAGCCGCATGCAGATCGTCTTCCAGGATCCCTTCGCCAGCCTTAATCCCCGCATGTCGATCCGCCAGATCATCGAGGAAGGCCTGATCGTCAACAATATCGGGGCCAATGGCCGCGAGCGGCTCGATCGGGTCCGCCAGGCGCTCAAGGATGCCGGCATGCCCGATGGCATTCTCAACCGTTTCCCGCATGAATTTTCCGGCGGCCAGCGCCAGCGCATCGCCATTGCCCGCGCCGTGGCGCTGGAGCCCGAATTCATCCTGCTGGACGAGCCCACCTCGGCGCTCGACCTGTCCGTGCAGGCCCAGATCATCGATCTGCTGCGCAAGCTGCAGGACGAGAAGGGCTTGTCCTACCTGTTCATCAGCCACGATCTCAAGGTCGTGCGCGCCCTCTGCCACCGCGTCATGGTCATGCAACACGGCAAAATTGTCGAACAAGGCCCGGTCGCCGATGTCCTCACCAATCCTCAAACCGAATATACGGCTCGGCTGGTCCGCGCCGCATTCGAAATAGCCGCCTAACGCTGGAGCATTCCCCAATGGCAAACCCCAAGATCACATTCATCGGTGCCGGATCGGCCGTGTTCATGAAGAACATTGTCGGCGATATCCTGCAGCGCCCGGCGCTTGCAGGCGCCACCATCCGCCTGATGGACATCAATCCCACGCGGCTGGAAGAAAGCGAAGTCATCGCCAAAAAGCTGATCTCGACGCTGGGCGTACCGGCCAAGGTCGAGACCTATTCCAACCAGCGCCAGGCCCTGGACGGCACCAATTTCGTCGTCGTCTGCTTCCAGATCGGTGGCTATGAGCCCTCGACCGTCATCGACTTCGACGTGCCGAAAAAATACAATCTGCGCCAGACCATTGCCGACACCCTGGGCGTTGGCGGCATCATGCGCGGCCTCCGCACCGTGCCCCATCTCTGGAGCATCTGCGAAGACATGCTGCAGGTCGCGCCCGACGCGATCATGCTGCAATATGTCAACCCGATGGCCATCAATACCTGGGCCATTGCCGAGAAATACCCCACCATCAAGCAGGTCGGCCTCTGCCACTCGGTGCAGGGCACGGCCATGGAACTGGCCCATGATCTCGAGATTCCCTACGAGGAAATCCGCTATCGCTCGGCCGGCATCAACCACATGGCCTTCTACCTCAAATTCGAGCATCGCCAGCCCGACGGGTCCTACAAGGATCTCTACCCGGACCTGTTCAAGGCCTATGCAGAAGGCCGCGCGCCCAAGCCGACCTGGAATCCGCGCTGCCCCAATAAGGTGCGCTACGAAATGATGACGCGCCTCGGCTATTTCGTCACCGAAAGCTCCGAGCACTTTGCCGAATACACGCCCTACTTCATCAAGGAAGGCCGTGAGGACATCATCGAGAAGTTCGGCATCCCGCTCGACGAATATCCCAAGCGCTGCGTCGAGCAGATCGCCAAGTGGAAAAAGACCTCCGAGGACTACCGCAACGCTGACCGCATCGAGGTTCAGCAGTCCAAGGAATACGCCTCCTCCATCGTCAACTCGGTCTGGACCGGCGAGCCCTCGGTGATCTACGGCAATCTGCGCAACAACGGCGTCATCACCAACCTGCCCAACAATGCAGCCGTGGAAGTGCCATGTCTGGTCGATAGCAATGGCCTGCAGCCCACCTTTATCGGCGACCTGCCGCCCCAACTGACCGCGCTGATCCGCACCAATATCAATGTGCAGGAACTGACCGTTCAGGCGCTGATGACGGAAAATCGCGAGCACATCTACCACGCCGCGATGATGGACCCCCACACCGCTGCCGAACTCGATCTCGACCAGATCTGGAACCTGGTCGACGATCTCCTTGAAGCCCATGGCACTATGTTGCCCGAATGGGCCCGCGGCTCCCGGAAGCAGCGCGTCGCCTGACGCTAACCTCCCCTGCTTCCAAAAAGCGGCCCCGGCGCTCTGCGCTGGGGCCGTTTGGTTTTAGTGCCGCCGCGCCAGCACGCCACCGTCAAAGGGTAACTTTGTGCTCACCCCGAAATAGCAAAACGGGCGCTCGTGGAGCGCCCATTTCGGGAGGAATATCGATGACCTAAAGTTTAGTGATGCCCGCCCACGACTTCGCGCAGTTCCTCCACTGAGCGAACCTTCTTGCGGGCGGCGCCTTCCCAATCCTTGGTCTTGACGGTGCCCTTAGCGAGCCGTTCCTTGGCGGCCGGGACGGCGTCCTTGTATTGCGGCAGCCACTGGGCCTGGGTCACCACCAACTCGTCCACCATCTGCCAGACTTCGTCCGGGGTGCAGATGGCGCCGACCAGCGGATCGTGCAGCACTGCCAGCTTGAGCATGTCGATATCGCCGGTCATCGCGGCTTCCACGCTCATGCGCTGCACCGAAATCGAGGCCGAGCAGGTGGCCGCGCAAGCCAGCGGCAGAGTGATACCTTCGACCATGTTGAGGCCGAAACGGTCAACAAAACCGGGGCTTTCGATGATGGCGTCATCAGGCAGATTGGTGATGATGCCATTGTTGCGTACGTTGAAATGCCCGCGATAGACGCGCCCGGTTTCCATCGCCTCGATAATGTAAGAGGCGTGTTCGGAGGTGCGCTTATGCTGGTCGAGCGGCTTGGCGGCCTGTTCGAGGAACATCGGGAAATCGGTTTCGAACCAGTTCCGGCGCTCGGTCGAGTAGCGCAGATAGCCGCCGGTTTCGCCATGAATCCAGTCGCTCATGTCGATCCACTTGGAGATTTCCTCCGGGCGCTTGCGATACCAGGGCAGGTATTCGCTGAGGTGGCCATTGGACTCGGTGGAATAGACGCCGAAACGCTTGAGCACGTCGATGCGGACTTTTTCCTGCTTGGAATAGACCGGATGGGCTTCGAAAGCGGCGATCAACTCGTCCTTTTCGATCTTGCGACCCTTGGCGCGAATATCGATATACCAGGTCTGGTGATTGATGCCCGAGCACACATAATCGAGCTCGCTATCCGCCACGCCCAGCACTTGGGCGATCTGATGCGCCCCGTGCTGCACGCCATGGCACAGGCCAATGGTCTGCACACCGCCATAGGCATTAGCGGCCCAAGTGTTCATCGCCATGGGGTTGGCATAGTTGAGGAACACCGCGCCAGGCTCGGCTACTTCCTTGATATCCTTGCAAAATTCAAGGATCACCGGGATATTGCGCTGCCCGTAGAGAATGCCGCCGGCGCAGAGCGTGTCGCCCACGCATTGGTCGACGCCATATTTCAGCGGCACCGAAATGTCGGAGGCAAAAGCCTCGAGCCCACCGACGCGGACGCAGCTCATGATGTAGCGGGCGCCAGTAATGGCGGCCCGGCGATCGGTCGTGGCCGTCACCTTGGCCGGCAGATTATTGACCGCAACGATCTTGGCGATGATCTGGTGGACCATATCCAGGTTGTGCGGATTGAGATCGGTCAGCGCGAATTCGCAATCGGCGAATTCGGGTACCTTGAGCAGGTCCGAGATCAGCGTCTTGGTGAAGCCGACCGAGCCGGCGCCGATGACGGTAACTTTGAATGACATGACGTTCCTCCGGGACGCAGCACACACTGCGAATTGGTTAGCACACTGCTAGCGTTGAACGCCGCATTGGTGCTAGAGAAACCTTGTGCCATTGCGGGTAATTTTGTGCTCAAACAGCTCATCGACTACGGCCATAAAGTTCGCGTCCTGACGCTTCCCAAAAGCGCAGTGCCACTCCATTGCATGGCGATCAGCGCCGGCTATGAGCAGCGGCTCAACGAAGTCTATTCCTGGGACGGGCTGCAACGCGGCAGCGCACCGTTCCTCGTCATCCAGCACACCATTGTGGGGGAAGGACGGCTCGACTTCGCCGGGGTGAGGCACCAGCTGGTGCCGGGGCAAACCATGGTGCTCAGCCTGCCCCATGCCCATCGCTACTGGCTGGAGCGGGGTGGACATTGGGAATATTTCTGGATGGTGCTGAACGGCCGCGAGGCGCTGCGCCTTGCCCGCGAAATCATCGATGCCGCCGGGCCTGTCGTTACGCTGCCGCCCGGCATTATCGACCGCCTGGCCCAAGCCTGCCACACGCTGATCGACCGGCCTGGCATTTCGCCGGGCGAAGCCTCGAGCGCCGCCTATGGCGCCATGGCGGCCCTGCATGACGGGGTATTCGGCACCGACGCGGCGCCGGACTTCACCCTGCCGCCCGCCATTGCACGGGTGGTCGCCTATATCGACACCAATCTCAACCGCACGCTCAATATCGACCGGCTCGCCGCCCTGGCCGAGATGAGCCGGAGCCATTTTGTCCGCCAGTTCACCCTGGCCACGGGGCTGGCGCCCTCCAGTTTCGTGCAGGAGCGGCGCATCGAGCGGATCGAGCGGCTACTGGTCGCCACCGACATGACGATCGGCGCCATTGCCGCGCTGACCGGCTTCAGCGACGCCAACTACCTGGCAAAAGCCTTCCGCCGCTTGCGCGGCATGACCCCGCTCGACTATCGCGTCAGCCGGCGTTTGCCGACCGGCATCTGAGGGTCTCGCGCTTGCCCCAACCGGGAAAAGGGTGCAAAAGGCGTTGACGTATAGGGAAGTTCGATGACCAATCCTGTAACTCGCGATCGCCGCCATTTCGAGGACCTTGCCGTGGGCGAAGTCATCGCGCTGGGCCACACCAAGGTGACCCGCGAGATGATCACGACATTCGCCCGCGAATTCGATCCCCTGCCCTTTCATCTTGATGAAAAGGCCGCCAAGGCGTCGCTGCTGGGCGGGCTAGCGTCGAGCGGCTGGCAGACCGGGGCGCTGAGCCTGCGCATGCTGGTCGACAGCTTCCTGAGTCAGATTGCCTCGGCCGGCGGGCTGGGTTTCACCAATCTGAAATGGAAAAACCCGGTCATGGTCGATGACACGATCGGCGGCACGGTGAAAATCACCGACCTGCGCCGCTCCGCCAGCCACCCGCAATGGGGCATTGTCACGCTCGATTTCGACATCCGTAACCAGCAGGGCAAGCCGGTGCTGACCATGCGGCTGGCCAATCTGGTCGAAACGCGCAATGCGGAAGCCGCAGCATGACCCGTTGGTTCGAGAATATCGCGCTGAACGAGATATTCCCGCTCGGCAGCCACACCTTCACCGCCGACGAGATCATCCGCTTTGCCAGCCTCTATGATCCGCAATATTTCCACCTCGACCCGGAAGCCGCCAAGCACAGCCATTTCGGCGGACTGGTCGCCAGCGGCTGGCACACCGTCAGCGTCGGCCATCGCCGCATGGTCGATGCGCTTGACGCCGAAGAGCAGCGCCTGCGCGGGCTAGGTGAAGAGCCGGGCATTTCCGGGCCCTCTCCGGGCGTCAATTCCATGGACTTCAAGGTGCCGGTGCGGCCGGGCGATACGGTGAGTTATGAGCTGGTGGTGACCGACAAGCGCGCCTCCAATTCGATTCCCGGCTGGGGCCTGCTGTTCAATCGCATCACCGCCACCAATCAGCGCGGCGAGCTGGTCTATACGGCCGAAGTGGTAGGGTTTTCCAAATTGCGCGATTACCGCGTGCCAATTGGCCAGCGAGTGTTGCTCGCGCTCACCAGATGGCCCTTGATCGGCGGGTTGCTCAAGCGGCGCTCTTGAATGCGACAGCGCGCCCCTTCACTCTGCAGCTCATGCGCCGAATCGCCCTCACCGCCAGTCTTCTCGCCCTTGCCGCCACGCCCAGCTTTGCCCAGCAGGTGCAGGGCAATTGGTCTTGCCGGGACGCCAATGCCACCCGCGCCGGCATTCTGACCATCTATGGCTCGGTCTATGGCTTCGCCTCGACCACCTTTGGCGACCCGTCCTCTGGCACCGGGGCCATCATGGGCTATCAGGATGGGGTCGGCTTCAGCGACGGGCCCCTGCGCGCCGCCCGCAATGTGCAGGCCGGGCGGGTGATTCCTGATCCCAATCATGGTGTCGCCATGCAGCTGGAAACTGGCGACGCCATCGTGATGTTGTGTACACCGCGCTGAGCTGAACGAGCTTAGTCGCATTCGCGAACCCTTCCATTCATCGTCATTACCCGGCTGTCCGGGTGATCCATCTCTCAGCATCAGCCGCGGCAATGGATGCCCGGACGAGCCGGGCAATGACGATGGAGGGAATAGCTTGGAGGCGTGGAGGCACCGAAGGCTCACAGTATTCGGGCCAGCGCCGCCCTCTCACCATCCACGGAGTCAGCCCGGCGCAGACCGGAATCCAAGTCCGGGGCGCGCCGCACACATCCAGCTCTGGGATGGTCTTCAGCATGGATTCCGGCCTGCGCCGGAATGGCATCGTGGGTGATGCGGGATTGGGCCCCCTCCCCAATTCACCCCCCAACAGACGGGGACTTGAATTTCTCTCGCCCTACGCGCATTATTAACACGCGGCGCCGGGCCCCTCTGGCGAGAGTGATGATGCTCTCGCGATGTCGGAGCTGCTCCAATTTTCTCATGGAGATGGTCCGGCGATGGAATCGCTTCTTGCCGCCCTATCGGGTGATTTTCTAGGTACTCCCGTTTATTTCTGGATTGCGTTCATTACGATCGTGATCGCTCTGCTGGTTTTCGACCTCGGCGTCCTGCACAAGGATGAGCACGAGATCGGCGCCAAGGAGAGCCTGACTCTCTACGGCTTTTACGTGCTGATTGCCGTGGCCTTTGGTGGCTGGGTCTGGTGGCAGCGCGGCGCCGAAGCCGGTCTCGAATTCTATACCGGCTACCTGCTCGAACAGAGCCTGGCGATGGACAATATGTTCGTCATCGCCACCATTTTCGGCTTCCTGGCCATTCCCCGCATCTACCAGCACCGCGTGCTGTTCTGGGGCATTCTGGGCGTCATCCTGTTCCGCGCCATCCTGATCGGGCTCGGCGCGGCTCTGGTCAATGAATTCAACTGGATCCTGTTCGGCTTCGGCGCCTTCCTGGTGTTCACCGGCATCCGCATGTTCACCCACAAGGATGAAGAGCCGAACCTGGAAGAAAACCGGGTTTTCCAGTTCATCTCCAAACGCTTCCGGGTGACCAAGCAGCTGCATGGCCGCAATTTCACGGTCAAGCAGCCCGACCCCAAGACCGGCAAGATCGTCACCTGGCTGACCCCGCTGGCCGTGGCGCTGATCATGGTGGAAGTCGTCGACCTGGTCTTTGCCGTGGATTCGGTGCCCGCCGTCTTCGCCGTGACGCAGGACACCTTCATCGTCTACACGTCCAATATCTTTGCTATTCTGGGTCTGCGCTCGCTGTATTTCGCGCTGGCCGCGGCGATGAACCGCTTCCGCTATCTGCAGGTGTCGCTGGCGATCATCCTGGTGCTGGTGGGTATCAAGATCTTCCTCGTACCGCTGCATATCCATATCGATACGCTGCTCTCGCTGCTGGTCACCATCAGCATCCTGGCGGGCGGGATTATCTTCTCGCTCTACAAGACGCGCAACGAGCCCGATATCAGCGCCGAGGAGCGGCCCGAAACCGGCCAGCTCGAGCCCTAACGCTCCGGCACTGACAAATACGCTTAACGAGGCCCGGCGCATCCCCTTGCGCCGGGCCTTTCGCTTGCCCAGTCTTGCCTTAATTCCGGTTTAACGAAAAAGAAACGACCACAGGAGCCAAGGCATGGGTGCCATCCAGGAAATCGTATTCGACTGCGACAAGCCGGCCAAACTGGCCCAGTTCTGGGCCGAGATGCTCGACGGCTATGCCGTGCGGGACTATGACGAGGCCGAAATCGCCCGGCTGGCCGCGCTCGGGCTGACGCCGGAAACCGACCCCACCGTGATGGTGGATGGCCCAGGCCCCAGCATCTGCTTCCAGAATGTGGAGGGCCGGCGCTATGACAATAACCGCGTGCATTTCGACATTGCGGTGAGCGACCGCGGCAACGAGGTGGAACGCCTCAAAGCCGCAGGAGCCGAAATCGTGCGGGTGCTGCCGACCTATACGGTGATGCGTGACCCCGAGGGCAACCAGTTCTGCCTCGTCGACCAGCGCCAGGCCATGGCGGCCTAACGCTGCTGACACCGCCTGTCACGGCCCATAGCCATGCTGGCGCCAATCACAGCTTGGAGCCATGCCATGACCGTAATAGCCACCTGTCACTGCGGCCAGACCAGAATCGAACTGCCCCATCTGCCGACCTCCGCCAAGGAGTGCAATTGCAGCTTCTGCCACAGGACGGGCGCGGTCTGGGGCTATTTCGGCGAAGGCGAATTGAAGATGCTCTCGGCGACGGCGGAAAAGACCTATTCGGCCAGCGGCGGCATGAACCTGCACCATTTCTGCGCCAATTGCGGCATCCAGACCTGGGGCGATTCACCCGACTGGGCCTCGATGTACAATAGCGACGGCACGCCCAAGAACGGCGACCCCAACAGCTTCCCCACCGCGCGGACCTATGCGGTCAATCTGCGGCTGGTGGACGAACTGGATCTGTCCACCATCGTGATCGAGAAGATGGATGGGCGGAAGAGCTGGTAGGGCGGTAGCACGACCTCGTCCTTCGACAAGCTCAGGATGAGGTCTACTGAGGCTCCTACGATCTGGAAGTAGACCTCATGGTGAGCCCGTCGAACCACGAGGTCGTGGCACTTGCTCGCTACACCCGCGCCTACCATTACTCACCCACCCACAGTGTCATTCCCGCGAAAGCGGGAACCCTCTGTTGGCGATGCGAAGAAAGTAAACGGAGGTTCCCGCTTTCGCGGGAATGACACCGTGGTGAGTTAATGCCCCGCAAACGCCATCAGCGTTGAGACTTCCACGCCCTCGGCTTCGAGCTTTGCCGCGCCGCCGAGGTCTGGCAGGTCGATGACGAAGGCCGCGTTGGCCACCGTAGCGCCCGTACGCCGCAGCAGACTCACGGCGGCGATGGCCGTGCCGCCGGTGGCGATGAGATCGTCGACCAATAGCACCGTGTCGCCGGCGTCGAGCACGTCGGCATGGATCTCGATCGTATCAACGCCATATTCGAGCGCGTAATTCTGCCCGATAGTTTCACCGGGCAGCTTGCCCTTCTTGCGCACGGGGATGAAGCCGACGCCCAGCGCGATCGCCACCCCTGCCCCGAAGATGAAGCCGCGCGCTTCGATGCCGGCAACATGGGTGACGCCCAGATGGCGATGCGCTTCGGCGATCTGCTCAATGCTGGCCTTGAAGCCCTCGGGATGCTCGATCAGCGTAGTGATGTCGCGAAACAGGATGCCCTTTTTCGGATAGTCCGGAATCGTGCGCACAAGGGCCTTGAGGTCGAGCGTCATCGCAATCCTGCAAATTGGATAATTGGTCTTGGAAAAATCAGGGAGCGCGGCGGCCCATGATGTGTCGCGCGATCACGCCGGCATTGTAGGCGGCCGAGCGAGTCACCCCGATAGCCGTTTCGCGCGCCTTGGGGTTGCTGACCACCGCCCGCACACCGGCGCGCACCACGGGGTGGCGGCTGACGGTGATGGCGGCGCTGACAACGGTCACGGCGATGCGAACTGCGGACATGTCGGCGGCCTCGCGATTGATTTGGCTATTGTTACCATATTGCGGCCCGGCGCGCGCTTGGCAAGAGCCCTGAAGCCGATGTGACCGCGGCAAAAACAAAGGGCCCCCGAGGGAGCCCTTTGCGAAATCGTGTTGCGACGAGCTTAGTGCTCGATGCCCTGCCACAGCTTGCGCTTGGTGGCCCACATCAGGCCGGCAAAGGCGATGAGGAACAGCAGCACCTTGAAGCCGGTCTCCTTGCGCGAGACCAGGCCCGGCTCGGCCAGCCACATCATGAAGGCGGCGACGTCGTGCGAATATTGCTCGACCGTCATCGGCACCGGCTCCTGGCCCTCGGCGGCTTCATAGGCCACCAGATCGTCCTGCAGCGGCGGACCCATGCCGATGGAGTGGCCGGGGAAGTAATCGTTGTAATGCTTGCCCTCGGGCAGGTCGAACCCTTCGGGCGCTTCATCGTGATAGCCGTTCAGCAGCGCGTGGATATAGTCCGGGCCGCCTTCCGAGTAACCGGTGAAGTAATTGGTGATCCACCAGGGGAAGGCGTCCTTGATGCCGCGGGCCTTGGCCAGCACCGAGAAATCAGGGGGCACCACGCCGCCATTGGCGTCGCGGGCATCCTGGTCGGTCGCGAAGGGCGACGGCCAGCGGTCGGCCGCCACGGCCTTGCGGGTGCCGCCATCGGCAGTCGGATCGGCCACGTCATATTCGAGCGCCAGCGCCTTGACCTGGCCTTCGGTGAAGCCCGGACCGCCCTCTTCGGAAAGATTGCGGAACGCCAGCAGCCTTGCGCTGTGGCAATTCGAACAGACTTCGCGGAACACCTGGAAGCCGCGCTGCAGCTGGTTCTGGTCATAGGTGCCGAAAATGCCGGCAAAGCTCCAGCTTTCCTTGGGCACCGGCGGCGCGGCGCCCTCGGCAGCGAAAGCCGGCGCTGCAGCCATGCCGGCGGCGATGGCGACAGCAGCGATGATGGTCTTGAACGTCAACATTGAACCCGCCCCGCCTTTCACGAATGTGCCTTGCCGAGAACGCTCTCGGAAATGCTGGTCGGCAGGGGCTTGGCAACCTCAATGCGCGACAACACGGGCAGGATGACGAAGAAGTGGAGGAAGTAGTAGCCGGTGCACACCTTGGCCAGGGTCGTGTAGGGCTCGGCGGCTTCCTGCGCACCCAGATACGCCAGGGCGATGAAGTCGAGCACGAACAGGGCGTAGAACCACTTGAACATCGGGCGGAACGTGCCCGAGCGAACCTTGCTCGTATCCAGCCACGGCACCACCAGCAGCGCCAGCATCGACAGGCCCATGGCGATCACGCCGCCAAGCTGGGAGTTGATGAACAGCACGTTGAAGTCGATGGCGCGCAGGATGGTGTAGAAGGGCAGCAGATACCATTCCGGCACGATGTGGGACGGGGTCACCTGGCTATTGGCCATGATGTAATTGTCGGGGTGACCAAGGATGTCGGGGGCGAAGAACACGAACCACGCGAACGGGATCATGAACAGCACCATCGCGAAGGCGTCCTTCATCGTATAATACGGATGGAAGGGCACGGTATCGCGCTTGTCCTTGACCTCGACGCCGATCGGGTTGTTGTTGCCCGGCACATGCAGCGCCCAGATATGCAGCACCACGACCGCCGCAATGATGAACGGCAGCAGGTAATGCAGCGAGAAGAAGCGGTTGAGTGTCGGGTTGCCCACGGCAAAACCACCGCGCAGCAGCTGCAGCAGGCTCTCGCCCACCACTGGGATTGCCGAGAAGATATTGGTGATAACCGTGGCGCCCCAGAAGCTCATCTGGCCCCAGGGCAGCACATAGCCCATGAAGGCCGTGGCCATGGTCAGGATGAAGATAACGACACCCAGGATCCACAGGATCTCGCGCGGCGCCTTGTAGGAGCCGAAGAACATGCCGCGGAAAATGTGGATATAGAGGGCCGCGAAGAACATCGAGGCGCCCACCGAGTGGACCGCCTGGATGATGCGGCCGCCATTGACGTCACGGCGGATATGCTCGACCGAGTCAAAGGCCAGCGCCACATTGGGCGTATAATGCATGGCCAAGATAATGCCGGTGACGATCTGCACGCCGAGGCACATCACGAGGATGGCGCCGAAGGTCCACCAGTAATTGAGGTTCTTCGGCGTGGGGAAATCCATCAGGTGCTCTTTGGCAAACCTGACGACGGGCAGGCGCTCGTCGAGCCACTTTTCGGCGGCATTTCCTGGAACGTAAGTCGAATGTTCTGACATCGGAAAAGCCCCCACTAACCGATCTGGACCAGCGTATCGCTGATGAATTCATAAGGCGGCACCACAAGATTCTTGGGTGCCGGGCCGCGACGGATACGGCCGGCGCTATCGTAGTGCGAACCGTGGCAAGGGCAGAACCAGCCATCGAAATCGCCCGACTGTCCGATCGGCACACAACCGAGGTGAGTGCAATTGGCGATCATGATCAGCCATTCTTCATGGCCGGGCTTGGTGCGCTGCTCGTCGGTCTCGGGATCCTTGAGATCGGCCAGCGGAACCGCCTTGGCCTCGTCGATCTCGGCCTGGGTGCGATGCCGCACGAAAACCGGCAGGCCGCGCCAGGTGATCGTCACCGACTGGCCTTCTGGAATATTGGCGAGATTGAACTCGATACTGGCCAGCGCCAGGGTCGACGCATCGGGATTGAGCTGGTTGATCAGCGGCCAGACCACTGCCGCCGCGCCCACGGCACCAACGGCACCGGTTGCGACATACAGGAAGTCCCGCCGCGTCGTTGAATGTTCTGCTTGCGTAGCCAAGGTCACGATCCCCGTACAATACACGCCCAACGCGGCCGGTAGCGGCAGGGCCTCTCACGCATAAGCGGAATCAGCCGCCGTCCACCCTCAAGCGGCCCGTCAGTCCGGGGTTCTTTTTGCACTGTCACAGGAACTTGTCCAGTGCGGTGGGCGATGACATGGATCAACTGCGACACTATTCCCAACCCGATTGCCGCAGCAGGCCTTAAAGTGCCAAATCCGTGGCGGGGATACCGCCCTGCCCGAGGAGCCCATGCCCGTAGAACTCGCCCTCTATCAGCCTGATATCGCCAACAATACCGGCACGCTGATCCGGCTCGGCGCATGCCTGGGCACGACTATCCATATCATCCACCCCACCGGCTTCCCGTTCTCGGCCAAATCGCTGGCCCGTGCCGGGCTCGACTACCTCGACCATGCCATCGTGCGCGAGCACACCGGCTTTGCCGCTTTCGAGCAATGGCGGCACTTCGAGGGGCGACGGCTGGTGTTGCTGACCACCAAGGCCACGACTTCTGCCTACGAGGCGCAATACGAGGCCAATGACATCCTGATGGTGGGCCGCGAAAGCGCCGGAGTGCCCGACGCTGTGGCCGACGTCGCGGACCTGCGCGTGCGCATTCCGATGCGCGAGGGCCTGCGCTCGATCAATGTGGCGTTGGCCGCAACGCTTATACTGGGCGAAGCAAAAAGACAGACCGACGGGTTTACAGAGCTCAAATGAGGGTTCATTCCACTGCCACCATGACCGTTCCGACCGATATCGACGATAAAAAAGCCATAGCTGCCGCCTGGTTCCGCGCATTGCGCGACCGGATTTGCGCCGCTTTTGAACAGCTGGAGGCCGATGTAACCGGCCCCAATAGCCATCTGCCACCCGGCACATTCGAGCGTACCCCTTGGGATCGCGCCGCGGGCGGGGGCGGGGAAATGTCCATGCTGCATGGCCGGGTCTTCGAGAAGGCGGGCGTGCATATCTCGACCGTCCATGGCGAATTCTCGGCCGATTTTGCCAAGCAGATGCCGGGCACCGAGGCGGGCGCCCAGTTCTGGAGTTCGGGCATTTCGCTGATCGTGCACCCCTGGAACCCCCATGTTCCAGCGGTGCATATGAACACGCGCATGATCGTTACCGGCAAGCAATGGTTCGGCGGCGGCGCCGATTTGACCCCCGTGCTGGATCGCCGGCGCGTGCAGGACGATCGCGATAATCTCGATTTCCATGCCGCCATGCGCGCCGCCTGTGCGGATCGGCCGGGCGTCGATTACCAGCGCTACAAGGACTGGTGCGACGAGTATTTCTTCCTGCCCCATCGCAATGAACATCGCGGCATTGGCGGCATTTTCTACGACCAGCTCAATTCGGGTGATTGGGACGCCGATTTCGATTTCACCAAGGCGGTGGGCGAAGCGTTCCTCGGGATTTACCCCGAACTGGTGCGCCGCAATTACGAAACCGCATGGACCGAGGCCGACCGCAACGAACAGTTGATCCGGCGCGGGCGCTATGTCGAATTCAACCTGCTCTACGATCGGGGCACCATGTTCGGCCTCAAGACCGGGGGCAATGTGAACTCGATTCTCTCCTCCATGCCGCCCGAAGTGCGCTGGCCGTGACATGACGCTCTCCGCCGTCGAGATCATCGGCTATCGTTCGGTCCGCAAGATCCGGTTTCCGGTGCGGCAGTTGACGGTGCTGGTGGGCGGCAATGGCGTGGGCAAGACCAACCTCTACCGCTCGCTGGAACTGCTGCAAGCGGCAGCGCGTGGCACGCTGGCCGACGAGATTGCGCGCGAAGGCGGGCTGGCCTCGATCTTCTGGGCCGGCGGGAAGAATCTTTCACCAGACGGCAGTTTCGAGCCGATGTACCGCACTGACGGTTATCGCAGGGGCGAGGGCAACAGCCTGCGGCTGGCCGCGAGCTTTGCCGATCTGGGGGACGGCAGTTTCGATCCGACCTATCGGCTTGACGTGGGCTTTGCCCCGAAGGAAGCGACGGCCGCCTTTCCTAACGAGGCCCAGGTGCGTGCCGAGAGTCTTGAATGGCAGCAACGCGGCAAGACTGTCAGCCTGATGGATCGCAAGGGCGGCATGGCCTGGGCGCGCGACGCGGCGGGGCGACGCGAGCTGGCTGATGACGATATCTTGGCCAGCGAGACGGCGCTGGCCGCCTTGTCGGGGCGCTCGGAAGTTGCGCTGGTGCGGGATTCGTTGGTCGCTTGGCGCTTCTTCCACGGCTTTCGCACCGATGCGGAATCGGCACTACGCCGTCCCTCTCGCGCGGTGACGGCGCCTTCACTCGCTTCGGACGGCAGCAATCTCGGCGCCGTGCTGGCGACTTTGCACCATATTCGCGGCGACCGCATCGATCTCGACCGGGCAGTCCAGGATGCTTTTCCCGGTGCCGAACTGGTGATTCCCGAGGTCGGCGAATTCGCCAGCTTCGGCATGCGTTACGCCGAAATGCCCAAGCGGGTGTTCGCGCCACACGAACTGTCGGACGGGACGCTGCAATTCCTGGCGCTGGCGGGGGCGCTACTGTCCTATCGGCTGCCGCCCTTCATCGCGTTCAACGAGCCGGAGAACAGCCTCCATCCCAACCTGCTCCCGATGCTGGCACGACTGATCGTCAAGGCGGCGGAGCGCAGCCAGGTCTGGGTCGTGACCCATGCCCGCGACCTGGCCGACGCCATAGCCGCCGAAAGCGGCGTGTTGCCACGCGAAGTGGTGCGGAACGATGACGGCACATGGCTGGAAGGATTGAGCCAAATCGGCGAATTTGCCGACGATTGAGGGGTCGTGCCACGACCTCGTGGTTCGACAAGCTCACCATGAGGTCTACTGATAGAGTGCTGGATACCCAGTAGACCTCATCCTGAGCTTGTCGAAGGACGAGGTCGTGGCACAAACCCTGGAACCCTACCCTGCCCTGCACGTTCCCTCCCACTGCTCAAACTAGGGAGATGCAGATGAAACGCTTTGATTCGGGCTCACTGATCCCCGGCTCCACCTGGCATGCCGAGGCGGAAAGCGAAGCCGAAGTGGTGCGCCGCGCAGTGGAAAATCTCAAGACCCTGCATGGCGAAACCGATGTGCGCCCCGAAATGATCGAGCGCATCAAGGAGCGCATCGTCGATACCGACGGGCCCAAGGCGACCAAGCACTAAACTTTCGCCTGCGCCAGCAGCGCCTCCCGATCCAGGGCAAAGCCGCTGTCGATCCAGATGCGCTCAAGGCGCGCCAGTTCCTGGCCCAGAGCCGGCCCCGGTTTGATGCCGAGGCCGGCCAGATCATTGCCCGAAATCGGAAACGGCACCAATTGCACGGCGGCCAGCGAGCGAGCGGCCTCGGCCAGTCGGTCGGGCTTCCAGCCGCCTTGCGCTGCGGCCAGCGCCAGGCCTTCGACGGCCACCTCGCCAAATCGATAGGCAGCTTCATCCAGCCGGTCCTGCTCGACCATCTCAGCGGCGGCGGCCACGGTTTGGGCCGCTCGCATGACCTCGTTCGAGAGCCGCCATTGCTGTTGAACGACTTCGGCGGGCCGGTCGCCGATCAGAACGGCAAGCCGGGTGGCGGCGGTAAAGCCGCCCAATGTTTCATAGGCTTTCAGTGTTTTGACCCGATCGGCGTCGATCTCAATCAGCCCGATGGCTGCCATGGCGCCCAAGGTCAGCGCGATATCGGGCAAAGCCAGCATGCGCATGATTTCGCTGCCGACCCGCTCGGCCGACAGATGGCCCAATTGCCCGACCGCAGCGGCACAGGCCGCCAGCCCATCGGGGTCGAACTTTTCGCCGCCATGGCTGGCTGAAAAGCGGAAGAAGCGATAGACGCGCAAGCTATCTTCCGCGATGCGCGTCGCGGCGTCGCCGATGAAACGCACCCGGCCATTGAGCGCGTCATTAATGCCGCCCAATGGGTCGAACAGAGTGCCATCCGCCTCGCAATAGAGCGCATTGAGCGTGAAATCGCGGCGGGCGGCGTCCTCGGCCCAATCAGTGCCAAAGGCCACCACGGCATGGCGGCCATCGGTTTCCACATCCCGGCGCAGCGTCGTGACCTCGGCCAGGGTCTCACCCAGTTTGAGGGTCACCGTGCCGTGGTCGATGCCGGTGGGATAGTGGGCAATGCCATTGGCCTTGGCCCGCGCAATGACTTCATCGGGCGTGAGTACGGTCGCCAGATCAATATCGGGATTATCCCGCTCGCGGGCCAGCAGCGTGTCGCGCACCACACCGCCAACGGCGCGGGTGCGGCCCTTGTCGCCATCGAGTGCAGCAAAAATCGCCTGTGTTTCAGGACGCAGGAGCCATTCGGCCGCGGCCAGCCGTTCTTCCGGCTTCATAGCGCGACCTCGCCCAGCGCCAGATCGCGGAACTGGCGGGTCAGATTGGCAGTAATGCCCCAGATTGTGTGGCCATCATGGTCGATCTGCCAGGTGCTGTGCTCCCGCCCATTCCGCTTGATGCGGAACCGGCCATAGCTCTCGGTGTCCAGAATCCGCTGCAGCGGCACTTCGAACACCGAATGCACCTCGCCCGGATTGGGCACGAAGGGGCCGCTGGGCTCGACCTCGGCAACGACCGGCGTGATCAGGTAATTGGTCCCGGTGAAATAGGTGGGCATGAAGCCCAGAATGCGCGCATCCTGGCGCCGCATGCCGACCTCTTCATAGGCCTCGCGCAAAGCCGCGGCTCCGACATCGGCGTCGGCGGCATCCACCTTGCCGCCGGGAAACGCCACCTGACCCGAATGCGCCCGCAGATCCGGCGAGCGCTCGGTATAAAGCACGGTATAGCCCTCGGGCCGCCGAATCAGCGCGATCAGCACCGCCGCCGGCACGGGCGGGCGATCGAAGGCCCGCTCTGGCAGCCAATCGGGCACCAGCTGTTCGCCACCTGGCAGAGCAGGCGGGGCAGCCAGCAGCCGCGCGGCAAGTTGATCGATGACGGAGGCGTCCAGCGACAAGAGGCACCAGCAATTCAAATCGGAATGCGGAGCTTAAGCGAGCCTGCCCGCCCCTGCATCCCTTTTATCGCTGGAACGCCGCGATCGAACCGCTGAGCGTCGTGGCCAGCGATTTATCATCGGCATAGACCAGCACGCGGGTCGGATCGACCGGGCCCGGAAACTGGATGGCGCCCAAAGTGGTGGGCTCCCAGCCCAGCGGGCAATAATAGTCGCGGTCGCCCACCAGCATGACGAACTGGCCATCGCCCCGCGCCAAAGCGCGCTTGGTGACTTCGCGGGCGAGCAGCTTGCCGGCGCCGAGCTTGCGGAAATTGGGATGGGTAGCCAGCGGGCCGAGCATCCAGCCATTGATGCCGCCAATGCTGATCGGGGTCATCCAAACCGAGCCGCAAGGCGTGCCATCGACCTCGGCAACCAGGCTCAGGCTCTTGTCGATCGGAAACCGCTCGCGGATGCGAAATGCGGTGCGGGCAAACCGGCCCGGGCCAAAGGCAATAGCCTGCAATTCCTCGATGAAAGCATCATCGGCGGCATTTGCGTAGCGAACGGTGGGCGCGTGAATGGGCGAAGCGGAGACAGCAGCGGCCGCAGCCGAAGGCGCAGATAGAAGGCTCATGACATTATCCAGGATGGAATGCGTAGGACAAACCCGGCGCCGCAACAGGGCACCGCTTCAAAAGACCGCTTACGGTCGTCGTGTCACCAGCAAAACCTTTACCATCCTGGGCGCCTCCACGCCTGAAAATCGCATTAGCACCATGGGGGCCTCGCGTAAACAGAAAGGTATTGCAGCACCGAAGAAAATCAAGACCTTCGGCGGGCGCTGTGTTCGATATGCACAACGGTTCGTCACGCCATTGAGTTCTTATCCTTCCCGCCGCGCCGGTCTATGTGAATGGCAACGTATTCGGCTTGCCGGACTTAGACCTGCAAACGAGACGACAACATGACGGAAAGGGTTCGATCGTGGGACAACTGATCGACGGTAAATGGTCCACCCAATGGTACGACACCAAAAAGACGGGCGGCAAATTCGAGCGCAGCCAGGCGGGCTTCCGCAACTGGATCACTGCTGACGGCAGCGCCGGCCCATCGGGCACAGGCGGGTTCAAGGCCGAGGCCGGGCGCTATCACCTCTATGTGTCGCTGGCCTGCCCTTGGGCACATCGCACACTGATCGTCCGCAAGCTCAAGAATCTGGAAGACCTGATCTCGGTGTCGGTCGTCTCGCCCAAAATGCCCGACGAAACTGGCTGGAGCTTTCTGACCGACGAAGGCTCGACCGGCGATGACCTGCTCGGCAAGGACTTCCTGTGGCAGGTCTACACTCAGGCCGTGCCGGACTATACCGGCCGCGTCACCGTGCCCGTGCTGTGGGACAAGCAGACCGGCACCATCGTCTCCAATGAAAGCTCGGAAATCATCCGCATGTTCAACTCGGCCTTCGACGAGCTGACCGGCAATACGGACGATTATTACCCCGAGGCCCTGCGCCCGCAGATCGACGCCATCAATGCCCGCGTCTATGACGACATCAACAATGGCGTCTACAAGGCCGGCTTTGCCACCAGGCAGGAGGCCTATGACGAGGCCGTCGCCAAGCTGTTCGACGCACTGGACTGGGTGGAAGGTCTATTGGGCGAAACCGCTTATCTCACCGGCGAGACCATCACCGAAGCCGATTGGCGGCTGTTTACGACGCTGGTGCGGTTCGACGCGGTCTATGTTGGCCACTTCAAATGCAACCGCAAACGCATCGCCGATTACCCCAATCTCAGCCACTATCTCAAGGCGCTGTACGAGGTTCCCGGTGTGAAGGAAACGGTCGATTTCGACCACATCCGCACGCATTACTACTGGAGCCACATCACGATTAATCCGACGCGGATTATCCCGGTTGGGCCGGAGCTGCCGTTTTTAAAGTGAGCGCCTGCGCTTTCTACCCTCTCCCTTGTGGGAGAGGGACGGACCTGACGCGTTCAGCGGAAGGTCAGGGTGAGGGTTTGCGCCATCCCATGCTCTAGTGCCTATGGAAGCACCCCCTCATCCGCCCTTCGGGGCACCTTCTCCCACGAGGGGAGAAGGAAAGAACGGCCCCTCAATACCCCCAAATCTCCCGCTTCGGTTGCCCATCAAAATATTCATCAATCCGCTGCGAGGTCGCTGGCGTAACCCCCTGCGGCAATGCCTTGCGGTCAAACCAGCCGGCTTCGGCGATCTCGTGATTGGGCTTGAACGCGCGCTCCAGCACATGGTTCTTGGCGACATAGAAGGCCACATGGTCACGATCGGTCACGGGGCTGGCATTGTGATAGATGCCGAACAGCTCGATCGGCCCGGTGACCCGATAGCCGGTTTCTTCCAGCGCTTCGCGCCGGGCCGCCGCCTCCATGGTTTCGCCGGGATCGACACCGCCGCCGGGGAACTGCCAGCCCGGCACATAGGTATGGCGGATCAGGAACACCTTGTCCCCATCCACCAGCATGATGCGCGCGCCTATAGTCATCCTGTGCCAAAGCCCCTTGAGCGTCAGGAAGACCTTGGCGCGCACCTGCTGGAATCGATTCATCTGCATGGCTGGCTCCGTTTACGCCCTATCGGTAGCAGAGCTTTGATGACGACAAAATTGACGTTACGGGCGATTGTCCGTTTTCTTGCCCCTTTCCTTCTGGCATTACGCCCCTGATGATCACCCTTGCCCACATCTCCGACATCCATCTTTCGCCCATGCCCGAGGTCGCCCTGCGCGATCTGCTTGGCAAGCGGCTGACCGGCTTCCTCAACTGGAAGCTCAAGCGGCATGGCGAACTCAATAGCGAGACGCTGGCGCGCCTTGTAGCCCACATGCAGGGCCAGAATGCCGATTTTACGGCAGTGACGGGCGATATGACCAATCTGGCGCTCGACAGCGAAGTGGCCCGCGCCGGCGACTGGCTGCGAGCTTTGGGCAGCCCGGAACGCATCGCCGTTTGCCCCGGCAATCACGACGCCTATGTGCCCGGCGCGCTCGAAACCGCCCAAAAGGATTGGGGCGATTACCTTAAGGGCGAGACGCTGGATAGCGCGGCCTTCCCCTTCGTTCGCCGCGTGGGCGAGCTCGCGATCATTTCCTGCTCGAGCGCCGTGCCAACCCGGCCCTTCCTGGCCATCGGCCGGTTCGACGAAAAGCAGGCTGACCGGCTGGGGCGGATTTTGAAGGCTATGGGCGATGCGGGTTATTTCCGCACCGTGCTGATCCATCACCCGCCCAATGCCGAACTCCAGCATCCCTCATTCGGGCTCAAGGGACACAAGCTGTTCCGCCAGGTCATTGCCGAACACGGCGCCGAGTTGATCCTGCACGGGCACACCCACCGCTCCTCGATCCACTCCATTCCCGGCAAGAACCACGAAGTGCCGGTGGTCGGCGTCGCCGCAGCCAGCGCCGCCCAGGGCGGCACACTGGACGACCCGGCACGCTACAATCTGTTCCGCATCGAAAAATCCGGCGAAGGCTGGACCTGCACCATGCGCGAATACGGCTTCCAGCGCCTGGGCTCGGACATCGTCATGCGCCTGCAAATGCGGATCTACTAAGCGCCGATCCTCCTGTTATCGCTCGATAGGTTTGGCATTTTTGCCATTGGAGTGGCTCAATGTTCGCAGTCATTTGGCTCACCAAAATTGGCTAAGCGCGGATGGGGCCCGGTGCTGAACGCGATGCCATTTCTCGGCATTTAGCAAAGATGCGTCCCTACAGAGCTTCCTGCAGTTCCACCTCCAACGCTTGATATCGTTACTCCTCCCAGCTTCGGACATGTCGACAGCGTTTCTGAGGCCTGCTGCGGCGACCTGACTAGCATTGTCGCGCCAACGGTCGCACGAGCCAATACGACGGGCGGCCTGAGGTCATTCCAAAGGCAAGTCAACGCAGTTTCCACAGGGTGAACTGCAGCAAAGGGGCCGGCAGCAGACTGGCAGCTTTCGGCGGCTAGACCGCGGCAGCAGACCTTAAACTAGTCGAACTCAACCAGGTCCAAGGCCATGGTCGCTGCAAGTTCTACTGCGGGTCTGACGCCGAGCTCGGGCGTTTGGGCCCTTGGGGCGGTCGGCTTTACGGTGGGATGCGGCCAGCGAATGTCGCGCCAACAGACTTAAGTCGCGGGCTCTGCAGACGGGTTCCCAATGATCGGTGGCCAGCAGGCAGTAACTTTCTGTCGGCCGCGGGACGCAAACCCGCATAGCAGCGAGGCCGCGGGCGATCTCCTTGTCCAAATGGAACGGACATTTGCTGTTTAGATCCTGCCTCGTGCCATTTATTGCGCTGAAGGTATGCCGCTGCCGACAGCGACGTTGAGTGCCACGTAGTTCATGGCCATCTGCCACCAGGGCTTTTGTAGTAGCACGAGCGGTGGCGGCGGGCAGAGGCGCGGATCGTCGTGGGGAAATGGGCAGCGAAGGTAATCCTCGCTGCCGCCATCATGCGTCAGGTTATTGGCCGGGCGCAGGCACCAAGCCCGTGCCGGTCCGCTTGCTCGCCTTGCGGTGGTCCTTGGCCAGCAGCACGTAGAAGGTGGGTAGCATGAACAGGGTGAAGAGCGTGCCCACCAGCATGCCCATCACCACGACGATGCCGATGGCAAACCGGCTTGCCGAACCGGCGCCGTCGGCCATCAGCAGGGGCACGAGGCCGGTGACCATGGCCGCCGTGGTCATCAGGATGGGGCGCATGCGCACCGCAGATGCCTCGATGATTGCCGCGCGCCTGTCATAGCCCTTGCTTACCTGGATTTCATTGGCAAAGGCCACCATCAGGATGCCGTGCTTGGAGATCAGTCCGATCAATGTCACCAGCCCGATCTGGGTGTAGATGTTGATCGTGGTGAAGCCCAGATAGAGCGGCACCAGGGCTCCACTCAGCGCCAGCGGCACCGTCAGCAGGATGACGAAGGGGTCGCGGAAGCTCTCATATTGGGCGGCAAGCACGAGAAAGATCACCACGAGGGCAAAGCCGAAAGCGACGGTCAGCTGGCTGCCTTCGGCGACGAACTGCCGGCTGTCGGCCAGCCAGTCGATGCTCATGCCGGGCGCCAGCGGCTGGGACTGCATATAGTCGACAGCCTGGCCCATGGTGGCCCCAGGCAGCAGCACGGCAGACAGGGTTGCGGCATTCATCTGGTTGAACTGGCCCAGACGATTGGCCTGCACGCTTGCCGTGCTGGTGACGATGGTCGATAGCGGCACCGTCGTCCCCGATGCGGTGCGGACGTGATAGGAGCCCAGGTCTTCCGGCGTCACCCGGTCCTTGGCCGCCACCTGCGGTATGACGTCGTAGGAACGGTCATAATAATTGAACCGGTTGACGTAATTGCCACCCACCAGGGCGGCCAGCGTGTCGGCGGTGGTCTGCATGCTGACCCCCAATTCACCAGCCTTGGCGGTATCGATGGCGATATTGGTGGACGGACTATCGAACGCCAGATCCGTCTCGACCCAGGCGAAGAGGCCACTTTGCCACGCCGCCCATTTCAACGTTTCCATCTGCTCGAAGATCGCGTCGTATCCGGCGGTCGAGCGCAGCACGAGCTGGAACGGCAGGCCCGCGCTGGCCGCCGGTAGCGCCGATGGCTGGAACGCGGTGATTGAAGCGCTCAGAATGCCGGCAGACTCGCCGAACAACTGCCCCTGTACTTCATCCGAATTGCGATCCCGTTCGGCCCAGTCCTTCAAAACCACCCCGCCGAAGGAATTGTTCTGCCCATCAATGCCATCGACGAAGAAGCTGGAGCCGAATTCCGGCAGGCGCGAGAAGATCGCGTCAACTTGCCTTGTCGCAGCGGCGGTATAATCGAGGCTGGCATATTGCGGCGCCCGAGCCGCGGTAAACACCACGCCCTGGTCCTCCGGCGGCGCCATTTCGCTCTGGCTCTGGGTGAAGAACACGACCGTCGCTGCAAAGACCATTACTGCGCCCGCCAATACCGCCCAACGGTGATTGAGGCTGTGACCGAGCAGAGCCGCATAGCCGCGGGCGACCTTTTCGAAAAAGTGTTCGACGGCCAGCGAGAGCCGGCCTTCGGTGACCTTGCGGTTGATCAGGAGCGCGGTCATCATCGGCGACAGGGTCAGCGCCACCACGCCCGACACCACGACCGAACCGGCCAGGGTGAAGGCGAATTCGCGGAACAGCCCCCCGGTGAGACCGCCCATCATGCCGATCGGCGCATAGACCGCGGCCAGCGTGACGGTCATGGCGATGACCGGCCCCACGATCTCGCGGGCGCCGATAATGGCGGCTTCGACCGGGGTTTTGCCGTCCACGATATGGCGGTGAATATTCTCCACCACCACGATGGCATCGTCGACGACAAGGCCAATGGCCAGCACCATGGCCAACAGTGTCAGCAGATTGATCGAGAAGCCGAATGCGAGCATCAGCGCCGCCGTGCCGATGAGTGAGAGCGGAATGGTGATCACCGGAATGATCACCGCGCGCATCGAGCCCAGGAACAGGAAGATCACCACCACGACGATGATCACCGCCTCGACCAGGGTGTGTTCGACCTCGGAAATCGAGGCGTGGACGAAATGGGCGATGTCGAAGGCATTGGCTATTTTCAGTCCCGGAGGCGCGGTCGCCTGGATATCCTCGATGACTTGTTCGGCCGCGGCCACGATATCGAGCGGATTGCCCTCAGGGGTGGGATAGACCTCGACCACCACCGATCGCTCGCCATTGTAGCGGGCGCCGGTATCGTAGCTCTGGCCGCCGATTTCCAGCGTGGCGATATCGGAGAGACGTACCAGCCCGCCAGCGCCGCTCTTGATGACCATCTGGCGGAAGTCGTCAATATTGGTCAGATCGGTCGAAGCGGTGATGTTGGTGACCGTCTGGCCGGACCGCAACACGCCGGGAGCGGCCTGAACATTGTTGGCGCGCAGCGCCGCAACCACGTCGCCGGCGGTCAGGTCGCGGGCCGACAGCGCATCCGGATCGATCCAGATGCGCAAAGCCAGTTGCTGGGCGCCGGCCAGTGGCGCCGAGGCCACCCCGTTGATCGAGGTGAACAGCGGCTGGGCGACGCGGGTGATGTAGTCGGTGATCTGCGGCACCGTCATCGTGGTGCTGGTAAACGAGATATACTGCACCGCCGAGGCGCCGTCGGTGATCTTGGTGATCATCGGATCGGACACGCCTACGGGCAGCAGATATTTGATCTGCTGCACCTTGGCCAGGATTTCGGTCATGGCGCGGTCGGCATCGGCATTCAGCACCAGCTTGGCCTTGATGCTGCTCAGCCCCGTGGTCGAGGTCGATTGCAGATATTCGATACCGCTGGCGGTGGCGATCGATTGGGCGATCTGGCTGGTGACAAAGCCCTGCATCACCTCCTGGGTTGCCCCCGGAAATGCGGTATTGATGGTGATCGTCGCGCTTTCCAGGTTCGGATATTGCCGGATGGGAAGCGAGAACAGGCCGATGCCGCCGACCAGCAGGATCAACAGGCTGACCACCACCGACAGGATGGGCCGGCGGATAAAAATATCAGTAAAGGACATGGGGACCTACCAGGCGGGTGCAGCAGCGGGAGCATTGGGATCGGCGATGGTGACGGCGGCGCCCGGCGCGACACGCAACTGTCCCTCGGTGATCAGCACATCGCCGGGCGCCAGGCCGGAAATGACCTCGACCCGGCCATCCAGCCGGGTTCCGACCGTGACCGGCACGATGGCCGCCACGCCGTCCCGCACGAGATAGGCCACATCGCCCGAAGCGCTTTGCTGGATGGCGGTTCCGGGCACCAGGATGGTGTCGGGCTTGGACGGCAATGACACCGACACATTGGCGAACATGCCGGGCCGCAGCGTGCCGTCGGCATTGTCCAGCGTGGCCTGCACGGTCACATTGCGGGTTTGCGCGGAGATCACGGGGTCGATCGCCGTGACGGTGGCGGTGAAGTCCTGATCGGGGAACACGTCGATCGTGACCCTGACCGTGGCGCCGATATCCAGCTTGGGCAGGTCGCGTTGCGGCACGCTGAAATCGACGTGCAGCGTGTCGATGGCGGTCAGCGTGGCAATGCTCTGCCCGGCGGTGACGAAGGCACCGGGCGCAACCTGGCGCAGGCCGATAACCCCGGCAAAGGGCGCGGTGATGTTCCTTTGGGCGATGCGGGCGTCGATGATGGCGACATCGGCCCGCGCCTGCTCGGCCTCAACTTCGCGCTGCTGCAAGGCCTGGCGGGATTCGGTGCCCGATGGCGCGAGGCGCTGCGAGCGTTCGAGTTGCAGATCGGCGAAGCGGGAGCGCGCCTGGGCGGCCAGCAGTTCGGCTTGCTCCGTCTTGTCATCCAGGGCGACGAGCACCGTGCCGGCATCCACCGTTTCACCGGATTCGAAATTGATCTGGCTGATGCGGCCCCCCACTTCGGGCGCCAGCACGATTTCGTCGGCGGCCTGCAGTGAGCCGATAGCCGCGATGCTCAGCGGCAGATTTTCGAACGCCAGCTCGACCGCCGAGACCTGAACGGGCGCCGGGGCCCAGGCGGAAGCCGCGGCTGCGGCGGCGGCGCGGGCATCGCGCCAGGACATGATGGCATAGAAGGCCGACCCCAGCACGGCAACCGCCATGACTACGGCTATAAAACGCGGTACGCGCCGGGGCCGGATTGGCGTTTCACCGCCAATTCTGGTGCCGCCGCCGATAATGGTCTCGGCATAGATTGCCGTGCCATCCACTTCGACGGACAGACTGGATTGGGAAGCGCTATTGTGCTGGATATTGGACATTGTGTTCTCCGCGCTGACAGGCGGAGGACGTCGTGATCACCCACGAACACCATGCGCCTGTACCCGATCCGGAAGGATCGAGCAAAAGACGCCATGGGTCCGCTCAAGAGCGACAAGTCTCGCTTACGCGAGGATCGGGATGACCATCCGATCTAAACTTTTTCCGGCAAATGAAATCGAGTGCCAAGCAATCCTTGCCACTCACGCCTTGTTGTATCGGCCATAAATCCAAATGCAAATCGAAGAATTCGAGGTACTGCGATCGAAAGCTCGGTTGACATTTTTGTCGAAATCACAGCAACGCCACCGAGATTCATAGGTAGCATCCGCCGCGACTAGCTGAACGAGTTATCGCTGGGAACTGAGAGGCTGCAGGTCACGATGTCGATCCAACGCCTGAGTCGAACGGCAGCTTTCAGGAAATTGCGAGGGGCGATCTGAACGGCCGGAATGGGGCACCTCGCTGCATTCATTGAGCTTTTCTTTGCTCTATAAATGCAGGGTTATTCGCGGGTGGCTCGGGCCGTATTAGCCGGCCTCGGGTTTGCCATTCTCCCACTCTGCCACACTTGGTGTTTTGACTTCGAACTGATCCTGCGTGCGGGTATAGCTGTGGCCGCCGAGGCGGCCGATGGCGTCCATGGCGTGCTGGTCGATATGCAGGTTTGTGGGATCGACGGCGTCGGAGCGGACATAGAGGCCGACGACTTCGCCCAGGATGATCTCGCGGGCCTTGCCGACTTCCAGGGTCATGTAGCGGCGGCATTCGAGGGCGGCTGGTGCGGCTAGAATGCGCGGGCTGCGCACCATTTGGCCGGGGGTCGTTGCGAGTCCGGCTTCGGCGAGTTCGTCTATCTCGGGGCCGAATTTGATGGCGCAGATTTCCATCTGTGCCGCCAGGGCCTGGTCGACGATGTGCACGGTGAATTCGCCCGTTTCGCGGATATTACGGGCCGTGTCCTTGAAGCTCATGTCCGAATAATTCTCGACGCCGATGGCGACGATGGCCGGATCATGCGTGAGCACATTGAAGAAGCTGAAAGGGCCGGCATTGGCTTTTCCATCAAGGCCGAGCGTGGTGATGAGAGCGATCGGGCGCGGGATGACGGTGCCGATCAAGAGCTTATATCTCTGCCGCGCGTCGAGCGCGGCAAAATCGAAATGGGTATGCGTGTCGGCCAGTTGATCCATCAGGCGGCGATCCGATGCGTTTCGAGTGGGGTGTGGCGGCTGAGGTTTTCGAAGCCGTCTTTGGTGACGAGATAGCAATCGCCGATATTGCAGCCGGCGGACTGGGCTTCGAGCCATTGGGTGTGCAGCACGAAGATCATGCCTTCCTCCAGCCGGTCGAAATTGTGCGAGGAGACGTTGAAGCTGTTCTGCGCCCCGGCCATACCGACGGAATGGCCTAGATTGGGGTTATGCGGACCATGGGTGGCCGGATAGACATGCATGAGCTTGCGGCCCTGCGCTTCCCAATCGGCGTCCGGCACATATTGGCGCGGCAGCAGGCGCGGGCCGCCATCGTCAGCCGGGCTCCAATTATAGGGCATGGTGCGGGCGTCGGGTGCGCTCAGCAGGCCATGGTCAATATAGGACGAGAAAGCAGCATTGTTGACCTCACTGATCAGCGTGCCCGGGCGGATCAGCTGTTCGGCGCGCTTGACGCCTTCGGTGCAGGCGGTGAGTACCTTTTCCTGGCGGGCAGTGATGTCACCGACGGCGATCATGCGGGCGGTCTGGGCCGTGTAGCCGCGATAGGTGACGTTGGAGATATAGAGATTGATCAGGTCGCCGGGCCGGACGACATGCCCATAGGGCTTGCCGCAATGGGTGCCATATTCGTTGATGCCGATCTGGTACCCATCGCCGGTTTCCCCGCCACGGGCGAGCTGCGCCAGGCTGAAGGCGGCGTAGATTTCGACATCGGTCACGCCAGGGCGAGTGACGTGATAGGCGGCCTGGGTGCCGATGCTGATGAGCTGGGCGGCGGCGCGGAACATTTCCACTTCACGCGGGCTGCGCAGCTTCTGCATGCGGTCGATGATGGCATTGTCGCCGACAAATTTGGCCGAGGGCATAGCGTCTTCGAGATAGCGCCAGAATTCGAGTGAAGTGCGATCGCCCAGGCGCCCGATCTGGCCCTTGGAGAGGCCCAGTTTGGCGAGGAGATTGGCGCAGTGCTCGGCGGTGAGGGCCACTGACGAGCCCGGCCGGTCGGCATATTCGCGGCCGATGGCGCCGATCTGCCAGATGTCTTCCACCAGCATGGGCTCGCCGCCCGGCGGCAGGATCACCGCCTGGGTGAAGAAGGAGAGCAGCGTGATCGGCTTGTCGCTGTCGGTCGGAATGATCAGCACGCCCTCGCGCATCCAATCGCAGACATAGCGCAGATAGGCGTTCGAGGTGTGGAACCAGCCCACCATGTCGGTGTGGATGACTAAAGCGTCGTGCCCGGCGAGGACGGCCTCGCGGCGAATGCGGCGCAGGCGCTCCTCGTATTCCTCCAAGGGCAGCGGCAGCGGGGCCTTGAAATCGAAGTTCGGCTGGAAATCGGACAACAGTTCTTCGATCCGGCGGGTGCCGGCAGGGGCGTGGACGTTCATTTTGGGTTCCTTGTTGGGAGGCGCCGCAGCGCGTTGGCTATGAGGTTTGGGATCTGCCGAGGGCGCGGCGGCCAATGAGCAGGCCGATCAGCACCACGGTGATGAGAATGCCGGACATGGCGGCGACGCGGACGTCGAGCCCTTCCTCGATCAGCGCGAACATGCGCAGCGGCAGCACGGTGGTTGAGGGGTCGGCGAGGAAGAGCGAGATCGAGACATTGTCGAGCGACTGGATGAAAACCAGAAACGCCCCGGCCAGAATGCCCGGCAACAGCAGGGGCAGGGTGACGCGGCGCAGCGTGGTGAGCCAGCTCGCGCCCATCAGGGTCGACGCCTCTTCGAGCGACGGATCGAGCCCTTGCGCCACCACCGCGACGGAGCGGTACATCAGCGGGCCGAACACCACGATATGGCCCGCTATGGTGAGCCAGAGCGACGGCCGGATGCCGATGAGATTGGCGACGATCAGCGCAGCCAGGCCATAGACCAGGCTCGGCAACACAAGGGGCGACAGCAGTAGCGGCTCGACCGCATTGGCCGTGTTGCGACGAACCCGGCTCGCACCGATGGCGGCGGGCACCGCGAACAGCAGCGCGCCGAACACGGCCAGCGCCGCGATCTTGAGCGAGTTGAAGGCGGCGATATGCTCGGTGGCGGAGCGGACTGGATCGAGCAGGGCTTCGTACCAGCGCAGCGAAAAGCCTTCCGGGGGGAATTTCAGCGTCTGCCCGCCGGTAAAGGACATGACCAGGGCCAGCACGATCGGCGCGATGAGGAACATCAGGCACAGCGTGCCGAGGCCGAACACGAATATTTTGTAGAGCCACTCGGGCAGCGGATTGGTTGGGCGTTTAGCCATGACCGACAAGCCTCCGGTGACAGGACAGCATGCTGAGGACCAGCAGGAGAATGCCGGTGGTGAAAAGCAGGACGACGGCAATGGCTGAGGCCAGGGGCCAATCGAACAGCGTGCCGACCTCGCGATAGATCAGTTGCGGCACATAGACATTGCGGGCGCCCCCGATCACCGCCTGGGTGACGAAAGAGGCGCTGGTGCTGGCATAAACCAGGATCCAGCCGGCCAGCAGCGCCGGCAGCATGAGCGGCAGGAGCACGGTGACGAAAACCCGCCATGGACCGGCGCCCGATACTTCCGCGGCCTCGGTCAGATTGCGCGGCAGGCGGGAGAGGATGGCGACCAGCGGCAGGATGATCAGCGGCAGATCGATCTGCGTCATGGCCAGCACGAGGCCCAGCTCGGTGAACATTAGGCTAATCGGGCCACCAGTCAGCCCGAGCGACATCAGGCTCTCGCTGATCGGCCCCTGCCGCCCGAGAATGACGATCCAGGCGAAGGTGCGCACCACATTGCTGGTCAGCATGGGGATCAGGGTCAGGAAGACGATGGCTTGTCGCATGCGCGGGCCGCTATGCCAGAACAGCAGGGCAATCGGGATGCCCAGCAAGGTGGTGCCCAGCACCGTCTCCAAACCGAGACGGGCCGTATTGAGCAGGACGCGGAAGTTGAAGGGGTCGCCGAGGAACTTGGCATAGTTCTCCAGCGACGGTCCGGTCTCGCCGGCAAAGCTATAGGCGACGAGCAGAGCGAGCGGCAGTGCGAAGAACGCCACCGACAATGCCAGCATGGGCACGAGGAATGGAAAGCCGCTCGCTCGCATCGGACTAGCCTGCAACCAGGGCGTCGAAGGCGCGGATCCAGTCGGCTCGGTTCTTGTTGATCATCGCCCAATCGGGATAGACCAGCGAGGGGATGGTATCCCGCGTCACAAAGGCCTCAATGCCCGGCGTCAGGGCGACGTCCATATTGGTGGGGAACATTTCGGTGGGTGGCAGGGTCAATTGTTCCTGCGCGGCCTTGGAGATGGCAGCATCCATATAGGCGTAGGCGGCATCGAGATTAGCCGAGCCCTTGGTCAGGTGGATATTGACCGGCGCCGCAGGCGATCCCGTCTCGGGATGCACGAATTCGGCGTTGAGCCCCAGGCTTTTGAGTTTGGCGACATTGCCGGTGCTGCACATGAACACCGCGATTTCGCCCTGCTGATAGAGCGACATCTGGCTATTGGTGCTGTCGACAACGCCGGCCAGGTTCTCCGGGTGATCGGCAAACAGCTTGAACACCGCGTCCATGTCATCGGGGCCGCTGCCATAGATCGTCGCAAGCTGGGTATAGGCCATGACAGCGGTGTTGGAGCCAAAGCCGGTCCAGGAGACCTTGCCGGCAAAGGCCGGGTTTTCGAACAGGTCGGCATAGCCCTTCGGTGCCGGCACCAAATCGGGGTTATAGGCTATGCCGTTGACTTCGACGGTGACGGTGGGACCATATTCGCCCTGGAAGGTCGGATCGAGCTTGCTCCAATTGGCAAGGCGGCTGGTGTCGATTTTCTGGATCAGGTCGTTTTCAAGGGCGATGGCCATCTGGCCCGGCGACATCAGCAGTGTGTCATAGGCGGGGCTGCCGGGGCTGGCCATGATCTTGGCCAACTGGTCCTGCGCCAGGGCCGGAGCGATAGTGAGGTCGAACCCGGCTTCCAAGACCAGCGGGGTTAGTACGCGGCGATAGGCGTCCTCCCAATTGCCGGGGAAGGTCGCGGCAACCATGCTGCCATTGGCAGCGCGGGTGGGAATGGGCAGCAGGCCGGCAGCTGCCGCACCGGCGGCGAGAAATCCGAACTGGCGGCGGGTCAATTTCATTGCAGTCATGTCATGCACCATGGGTTCGAGGCAGGATCAGGCAGAAGGCGTTCCGGGGGCCGGAAAGACGTGGCATCGAGCGGTGTCGATGCTGGCAAAGACGGTGGAGCCGGCGGCCGGGACAAGAGTTTCCGGGCCGCGTGCCTGGCTGGCGCGCAGCTCGCCGCCATTGGCAAGAATGAGGTCGTGCACCAGGCTGGGGCCCAGCGGCACGGAAACGCCGACCGTCGCAGCCAGCGCATTGGCGGCGGGCGCATCGACCAACGACACATGTTCGGGCCGGCAGGTGGCGACGACGGCAGCGCCGGTGACGAAATCCAACCGGCGGGGCAGCGACAGAGCCTCGCCCGAGCGGAGGCGAAGAATTGTCGCATTCGTCTCTAGTGTTTCAACGATGGCTTCGAACTGGTTGGCCTGGCCGATGAAGCGATTGACGAACAGGGTCTGCGGCCGGTCATAGACCGCCATGGGCGTATCGATCTGCTCGATGCGGCCCTTGTTCATCAGCACGAGCGAACTGGCCAGACTCTGCGCCTCTTCCTGATCGTGGGTAACGATCAGCGTGGTAATGCCCAATGTCTTTTGCAGGCGCAGCATTTCGACCTGCAGGTCAAAACGCAGTGCCCGATCAAGCGCGCCAAAGGGTTCATCGAGCAGCAGCAGGGATGGGCTGGGCGCCAAAGCGCGGGCGACGGCGACGCGCTGTTGCTGGCCCCCCGAGAGTTCACGCGGCAGGCGCTTGGCATAATCGGCCAGTCGCACCAGTTCGAGCATTTCGGTCACGCGCTCGCGGCGCTCCGTCCGGCCCACATGCTGGCAGGCCAGGGGATAGGCGATATTCTCGGCCACCGTCAGATGCGGGAACAGCGCATAATTCTGGAACACCATGCCGATACCGCGTTCGCGCGCCGGCAAATGCCCCAGATCCGCATCCCCCAGCATGATGCTGCCACTGCGCGGGCTAACCAGCCCTGCGATGGCGCGCAGCACGGTGGACTTGCCGCAGCCGCTCGGGCCGAGCAATGCGGCGATCTCTCCAGCGGGCACCGTGAAGGACACCTCGTCAACGGCGGCAGCGCCACCATAACTATGGGTCAGCCCCTGAACGGACAGGGTATTGGCAATGAGGCCACTCATTTGGTCTCTCCCGGTTCGTCCTGTCCGTCAAAACGGCATGAGACTTGCAATGGGTATCAGGGGTGCTAGCAGTGGTGTTGCCAACCCCATTGCAAGCGCCGTGCCACATCGCAATTCGCCAGTCATCTTTCTTGCAATTCATTGATATGAATAATGAAATTTAGTTATAATGAATATGCGAAAGTTTGTACGCATAACAGTTCGCATGTTGTCGCGCAAAAAATGATGCACAAAATTTCGTCAGCTGCGCTATTGTTGGGCAGAGATTCGGAGTGACCATGCGTAAGCCGACACGGAAAAAGACCGCGCCAATGGCGGAGCCGCTCAGCGATATCGAAGAAGCCGAGGATGTGACGGACCGCATCTGCGCGACACTCGCCACCGCCATTGGCGAAGGCGCGCTCAAGCCCGGTAGCAAAATCATCGAGGAGGCCATAGCCGAGCATTTCGGCGTCAGCCGCACCGTAGTCCGGGGCGCCCTGGGTGTGCTGCAGCGGGATCGCCTGCTCGAACGCAAACGCAACCGCGGCACCTTCGTGGCCGAGCCTTCGGTTGAGGAGGCCAAACAGCTCTTCGAAGCGCGACGGGCCTTGGAGCGGACGACGCTTGAACTGGTGCTGCAGCGCATCACACCAGCCGATCTCGACCGGCTGGAAGCCCTCACCGAGGAGGAGTTGCGCGTCTACCATGCCGATCACAACGCGCCCAAGTCCGCGTCAGTCGGTCAGTTCCACGTCGAACTGTCGCGGATCGCCGGCAACGCGGTGCTGTCCGAGATGCTGGCCAAACTGGTCGCCCGGCTCTCCCTGGTCATGGCGCTTTACGAAGACGAGCGCGTCGACGATTGCGGGGCGGAGCACCACCGGGCGATCGTCGCGGCCCTGCGGGAAAAAGACCTGAAAAAGGCGCAGGGCCTGATGGATACCCACCTTGGCGACATCGAAGGCCGCGTGAAGCTGACCGAAGGGCAGGGTGAACGGCACAGCTTCGTATCCCTGTTGGAGACGTTTAGCCGCGCTTGAAATGATCGCCTATGCGTACCCACCGATTTACGTTGCCCCACTCACATATAGGACAGCAACGGCAGCTTCTGAGGGTCACGGCGGAAGCGCTGAATGTCCGATAAGGGGCGCGTTTCTGCCTGGTCGCTATTGACCCTAATTCGGTCATCGGGATTTAAGACAGGCTCGCTGCAAAGCGGACCTTGCGGGCAGATGCCACTCCTGCCCGCAATTCTGGTGAGGCCCTACCAGGGGACGTTGCCCTGTGGCTCGACAAAGCTGCCGGAAATGGCATCGGGGCCGAGCAAGGCATATTCGACCGGCAGGCGTGCACCTTCGGCAGGTGTCATGAAGCCGTTGCCGCCTGTCAGGTCGGTCTTGACATAGCCTGGGGCAACCGAGTTCACGACAATGGAGGTGTCCCTCAGTTCCGCCGCCAACTGGACTGTCAGCATGTTGAGCGCGGCCTTGGACGCATTGTATCCGATCAGCCGGGCCTCGTAATAAGGCGAGTTCGGATCGCCATTGATTGCCAGCGAACCCAGCGTCGTTGAAAGGTTGACGATGCGACCGGCGCTCGAGCGGCGCAGCAAGGGCAGCATGGCCTGCGTAACGGCAAGGGTGCCCAGGAAATTGGTTTCCATAAGCCGGCGCGTCGCGGCCGTCGAGCTAACGGAAGGCGGACCATCTTCGGGATCGACGATCCCGGCATTGTTGATGAGAATGTCGAGCGGGCCATATTTGGCGGCAATCTTTTCAGCCGCCGAAGCTATGCTCGCCTCGTCTGTGAGGTCGATTTCGATCGCCTCGACGTCCAGCCCGGTCTTTGCCAGATCGCTGGCGGCATCCTGGCCGCGCTGCAGGTTTCGCGCCCCATGATCACCGCAATGCCGGCCTCGGCCAATTGCCGGGCAATTTCGAAACCGATGCCTTTGTTGGCGCCGGTCACAAGCGCGACCTTCTTCATATCCGTCATGGAACTTCCTTATCTGTCGGCCGAAATGATGCGATCAATATATGAAGGATCATTCGTTTTTTGGATTCGCATATGGACGCGACACCGCCTCAACATCTCAGCGCCCGCAAAAAGCCGCGCCAGGCACGATCTGCAACGACGCTCGAGGCGATTTTCGAAGCGACCATTCAGGTTTTACGGCGGGAAGGCATCCATCGCCTAACGACCACGCGCGTGGCCGAACGCGCCGGCGTATTCAACGGTGAAGTCGCTTGGAAGCGGATTTAATGGCGCCGGACAGCGAGAGCGTCATCGACATCCGCACCTGAATATCGCCTGTGGTTCCTGGTATTGCAGTGGCCGAGCCTGGCCCCTTCCTGACAGCGCGGCATCGGCGGGCAGACTCAGGTATATCGAGCCCGTGTGCATCTCGATCTGAAACGGACCAAATGGCGGAGACGGACCTTTACCTCCCTTTGAAGACCTTCATGGAAGGCGCCGGCTATTCCGTCAAAGGCGAGGTCAACGATTGCGATCTGGTTGGCGTTAAAGACGGCGATCCGCCTGTCATCGTCGTTTGCGAAATGAAGCTCGCCTTCAATCTCGAATTGGTCATGCAAGGCGTGAAGCGGGCCTCGTTCTGTGATGAAGTCTGGCTCGCGGCAAGAGCATCCAAGACCGGAAGGGGGCGAGAGCACGATGCCCGTTTCCGAAATCTGTGTCGACGGCTTGGCTTTGGGGTAATTTCAGTCTCAGACGCCGGAGATGTGGCGGTCATCGTTGCCCCATTTGCAGCTGCGCCGCGCCGTGACGCGAAAAGACGGTCCCGGCTGCTTGATGAACACAAGCGCAGGGTGGGTGACCCACAGGTTGGCGGGGGGCGCGGCAAGCCGATCATGACGGCCTATCGGCAAGATTGCATAGCTTGCGCCGCGGCGTTGCTGGCCGGCCCACAAAGCCCAAAGCAGCTCAAGGTGCTGGTCACCAGAGCGCCGGCAATTTTGCGAGACAATGTCTATGGCTGGTTCGTACGGGAGAGCAGAGGTATTTACGGGCTGACAGAACTTGGCCGGGCCGCAGTGTTGCCGCCGCAAGGCTGAGCATTCCAGCCGATCCACGCCAATGTGGATCGGCGGATTTTAGGTCATGTTCCCGAACGCAGTGCGAACCAACCAGAATGGAGATCGACCATGAAATCATACCTTTGCAAGTTCATCCCGCCACGTGCAGACTTTCTCGCAACCATGTCGGCCGACGAGGCCGGCTGGATGCAGCAGCATGGCGCCTTTCTCGATGAGCTGTTGGCGCAAGGCAAAATCGTCGCCCATGGTCCCGTCATGGACCCGGCAGGTGGATATGGCGTCTCGCTTTACCAGATCGCGGATGATGAAAATATCGAGGACCTGACATCCCAAGACCCGATCATCCAGCACGGCGCCGGGCACTACGAGCATCATCCAATGCTGCACCTGAAATTCCGCGGTTGAGCGGATCGCATATGGCAGCGGCAAGCGCGCCGCCAGCCCACCAGCCGTGTGTGTCGGCTACTCGATTTCTCAAGGAGCCGTCATGTTTGAATCCTGCAGTTGGCACAACGAGCCTCGCCAATGGTCCCTGGATGACGGGGCGCTAACGGTGCGCTCCGACGAGAAAACGGACTTCTGGCGGGACACCTATTACGGGTTCACCCGCGATAGCGGCCACTTTTTCGGCCATGCCTGGGCGGGCGACTTCACCGCGTCCCTGAGAGTTCAGGCCCGCTACGAGGCACTCTACGATCAGGCCGGAATAATGGTCCGCATCGATGAGAAAAACTGGATAAAAGCCGGCATCGAACTGTCGGACGGCGCCGCGTGCATCGGTAGCGTGCTGACCGTCGACCGATCGGACTGGTCAACATCGATCTATGCATCCGACCCTTCGGATTTCTATCTGCGCGTCACCGTGCAAGCCGGCGTGCTGCGCCTGCAATCCTCCACAGACGGCATACGCTGGCCCTTGCTGCGACTTTGTCCGTTTCCCAAGGCATCCACCTATCGCGTCGGGCCCATGCTCTGCACACCGGAACGCCAAGGGCTGGACGTGAAATTCTCGAATTTCGAGATCGGCCCGCCCAACGGCAAAGCACTGCACGATCTCACGTAATGCTATTGGCGGCGAATGGGCGGACGTGCTGATCGCAGTGGTCCGGTGCGGGTGACGACGGTCAATTAGCATGGCATCATAAATTTTCGCGTTGGGTTCTTGAAAACCGCTTTGCCGTTCCAAAATCAAGTGTTGCCGGGGCTTTGGCCCGGCAGGTCTGGGAGGCGTTCCTCTTGGGCGCCTCTCGTATCCATGTTGCTCAAGGAGGATATGGCTATGAGGACTAGTCTAGATTTCGCACCCCTGTACCGGTCGAGCATCGGTTTTGACCGAATGTTCAACCTGCTGGAAAACGCCAGTCGTGTGCAGGCGATCGATAGCTGGCCGCCCTACGATATCGTCAAGACGGGCGAGGACGACTATCAGATCACCATGGCGGTAGCCGGCTTCTCGCAGGCGGACCTGACCATCACCCACGAGCCCAACCTGCTTGTGGTGAGCGGCCAAAAGGCCGGTGAAGACAATGCGCAATATCTGCATCGCGGCATTTCCAACCGGACGTTCGAGCGGCGGTTCGAGCTGGCTGATCACGTCAAGGTCGCCGACGCGAACCTTAGCAATGGCCTGTTGACGATCAACCTCAGGCGCGAACTTCCAGAGGCGATGAAGCCACGGCGCATCGAGATCGGCACGGCCGCGCGGACGCCGGTGGAACCGCAGCAGATCGAAGCGAACCGACAGGCCGCCTAACCGAGGTTTATCGCGAAACCCGGGCGCTGGCGCCCGGGTTGTCAGTCAATCCATGGCATTGAAAGGAGAAGGCCAGATGAGTGTACGTGATCTCATTCCCTGGGGCCGGAACGGCGACAACCAGGCCCCGTCTCTCTATCGCGAGAGCGAGCAGAACCCCTTCCTGTCGCTACATCGCGAAATCAACCGCGTGTTCGACGACGCGTTCCGCGGCTTTGATACGCGATTGCCGGCATTCGGTTCGTTTGCAGCGGGCGCCGGGTGGCCCAATGTGGAAATCTCGGAAACCGACAACGAGGTCAGGGTGACCGCCGAAATTGCTGGTATAGATGAAAAGGACATCGAACTCCTGCTCGATGACGGTGTGCTGACGCTTCGAGGCGAAAAGCGCGCCGAGAACGAGGACAAGAACCGGCACTTCTCCGAGCGGTTCTATGGCCGTTTCGAACGGCGCATCCCGCTCGGCTCGGAAGTGGAGGAGGACAAGGCCAACGCCTCGTTCAAGAACGGCGTCCTGACGGTGACATTGCCCAAATCGGCCACGGCGCAATCCAAGGTCAAGCGCATCGCCATCAATGGACAGGGTCAGGTGCACTAATAGTCACACCGACCGCGCCGGGTATCTGCGGCCCTGCCCCGAGGAGTGTTACCCACTCCCCGGAGCGGGGCCATTTCAATGAACCGTAATGACGCCGTTGATGGCCCGGAATTCGCTGGGCTTGATCAGCCGCTGATGCGCAATGCACACCGAATGCAATGCGCCTTCGATCTCGCGCCGCCAGAAATTCAGGAACCCCTGCAGGGTGGGAAAATCGGGGGCGAGATCATATTCCTGCCATACGTAAAGCTGCAGCAGCGAAGGCTGGTCCGGCAGGCGATAGTGGATCTGGGCCGTGGTCAGGCCATAGCCATCGAGCTGTTTGATGAAACTGGTATCGGTCATCGATCCGCTCTCCCTTCGCGCAAGTGCTTCGCCAATTAAGATAACGCCACCAGCGGCTTGAGTGCAAATCAGCACTCTTTACCGGTGAGTGCCAAAATTTTTCTGGCCCCTCTTGAAGCCGCTTGCCGCGCTCCTAATTCATTTTCTGCTTCCTCCCGGGATGCCGGAGGACGCGCTCTGACATCAATGTTGATAATGGAGGAATGGATGGCTTTCCGCCCCTTGCACGACCGTGTGCTCGTTCGCCGCATCGAAGCCGATGAAAAGACTTCTGGCGGCATTATCATCCCCGATACAGCCAAGGAAAAACCCTCGGAGGGCGAAGTGATCGCCGTGGGTCCAGGCGCGCGCAATGAGCGCGGCGAACTGGTCGCGCCCGACCTAAGGAGCGGCGACCGCGTGCTGTTCGGCAAATGGAGCGGCACGGAAGTGCGCATCGATGGTGAGGATCTCATCATCATGAAGGAATCCGACATTCTGGGTGTGATCGAAAGCACCGAGCCGGCCCGCAAGGCCGCTTGAGGCGCTTGTTCAGCTGAAGGAGCAGAAACGAAAATGGCTGCAAAGGAAGTCAAATTCTCGACCGATGCCCGCGACAAGATGCTGCGCGGCGTCGATACCCTGGCCAATGCCGTCAAGGTCACCCTGGGCCCCAAAGGCCGCAATGTGGTGATCGAAAAATCGTTCGGCGCGCCGCGCATTACCAAGGACGGCGTAACGGTCGCCAAGGAAATCGAGCTGGAAGACAAGTTCGAGAATATGGGCGCCCAGATGGTGCGCGAAGTCGCCTCCAAAACCAATGACCTGGCCGGCGACGGCACCACGACGGCAACGGTGCTGGCGCAGGCCATCGTCAAGGAAGGCGCCAAGGCGGTGGCCGCCGGCATGAACCCGATGGACCTCAAGCGTGGCATCGACCTGGCCGTCGATGCGGTGGTGGCTGACCTCAAGAGCCATGCCCGCAAGGTCACCTCCAATGGCGAGATCGCCCAGGTCGGGACCATTTCGGCCAATGGCGATGCCGAGATTGGCAAGTTCCTGGCCGAAGCCATGGAAAAGGTCGGCAATGAGGGCGTGATCACCGTCGAAGAAGCCAAAACCGCCGAGACCGAGCTGGAAGTCGTCGAAGGCATGCAGTTCGACCGCGGCTATGTCTCACCCTATTTCGTGACCAACCAGGACAAGATGCGGGTGGAACTGGAAGACCCCTACATCCTGATCCACGAGAAGAAACTGTCCGGACTGCAGCCCATGCTGCCGCTGCTGGAAAGTGTCGTGCAGTCGGGCAAGCCGTTGCTGATTATTGCGGAGGATGTGGAAGGCGAAGCCTTGGCGACGCTCGTGGTCAACAAACTGCGTGGCGGCCTCAAGATCGCGGCCGTCAAGGCGCCGGGCTTCGGCGATCGCCGCAAGGCCATGCTCGAAGACATCGCCATCCTTACCGGCGGCAATGTCGTGTCCGAAGACATCGGCATCAAGCTCGAGAACGTCACACTCAATATGCTTGGCACTGCCAAGAAGGTGGTGATCGAAAAGGAGAACACCACAATCGTGGATGGCGCCGGCGCCCGGTCCGACATTGACGGTCGCGTCGCCCAGATCCGCCAGCAGATCGAGGAAACCACCTCCGACTATGACCGCGAAAAGCTGCAGGAACGATTGGCCAAGCTGGCCGGCGGCGTCGCGGTGATCCGCGTCGGCGGGGCCACCGAAGTCGAGGTGAAGGAAAAGAAGGACCGGGTTGACGACGCCCTGCACGCTACCCGCGCGGCGGTCGAAGAAGGCATCCTGCCCGGCGGTGGCATCGCGCTGCTGCGTGCCCTCAAGGCGCTGGAGCAGGTGTCACCCGACAATGCCGACCAGAAGGCCGGTGTCGATATCGTCCGCCGCGCCATTCAGGTGCCGGCCAAGCAGATCGCGCTCAATGCGGGCGAGGATGGCTCGGTGATCGTGGGCAAACTGCTGGAAAAGGACGATTATGGCTGGGGCTACAACGCCGCGACGGGCGAATATCAGGACCTTGTCGGCAATGGCGTGATCGATCCGGCCAAAGTCGTCCGGACCGCGCTGCAGGACGCCGCTTCGGTGGCGGCGCTGCTGATCACCACGGAAGCGCTGGTCGCCGAAAAGCCGAAGAAGGACGCGGCCCCTGCCCTGCCTGCGGGAGCCGGCATGGACTTTAAGGCCAGCGGCGCCCGGAGCAGACCGGGCGCCGCCATCCAATTGCGAGAGAGGAGAAATGCACGCGTTCATCAACGAGAAACCGGCCTTGGCAAACCCCGAGCCAGAACTGCTCCTGGAGTGGACCGTTGATATCGACAGGATTTCGCGGCTTGCGCGGGAGGCCTTCCGCACGGATATGCCCGACCCCTGGACACGCATCGAAGCGGAATGCGTCATCCAGTTGATCGATGCCGAACTCGTCGCCATGGCAAATCGGCAAAGCCGAGGCGAGCCTGTGGAGGCAACGATCCGCCATCTCAAGCGGCTGCGCACCGAAACTGCGCTTGCCCTCAAGACGCTCGAAGTTGTCGAGCGGCATCAGGAGCCCGACCCTGCGCCGGAGCAAGCGGCCTTCCCGGTCAGCGATGGGGCAATGGCCCGCCCGCCACAATCGGCCGCGTCGATAGCCGGATCATAGTTTTCCAATCCGAACCCCATGAAAGGAGTATCAAAATGCGAACGATTTCACTGTCTGCTGCCGCGATTGCTTGCGCTTTGGCCCTTTCACCAGGCCTGGCAACCGCGATCCCTGCCAATGCCGGCAAGCAGGCCAGCGGCCCTTGGCTGGAGTTGCGCACGGCCCTTGCAGGCGAGGACCTGTGGCCTGGCAATGCGGTGGCGCAAGCCGCCCGGCCGAAAGCCAAAACAGTGCTGGCGCGGGGTCCTTCAGACCATCCGTTGCAATCCAAGGTCAAGGACCTCAGCCCCCGGGCGAGCGAGAGTGAGATACCGCTCCTCGGCAAGGCCAAAACGCCTGCTGTCTGGGAGGATTGAGATGTGGAACGGTTTTTATCCATCCGATGAATATGAGACGAACGATCGGGATACAGCTGAGGGGCACTCCGACCCCTATGATGTGGTTTTCGACCCATTCCTCACCATCGAGCAAAAGCGAGCCATCCTCGCGTCCTGGGCATCCGACGCGCGGGCCGTGCGCGACAGGCCAGCTCTGCGGCAGTTGGAGGATGGCACGGTGCTGCATATCGACAAGATACTTGGCGCCCTCAAAGAGCTCGATGGAAAGCCCGCTGCTTCCATAAAAGCCGGTGTCGTCCAGCCACGCGAGCGGCTTGGGCGCAGAAGGACACCTGTCCGCACCTTACGCCGCCTGGGGATATCACGGCGCCACGACGATGATGATGATCCCCCGCCCTGCCCTTCGGCCGCCAAGGCACCTCGCCCGGCGCCGATCCTGTCGGGTGAAGCCGCCCTCTGGGCGGCCTAAACACAACGGCTCCGGCTTGGCTGCCGCCCAAGCCGGAGTGACCGGTCACCTGGCCTAGACATGCACCTGGTCCACTTGTTGGTCGGTAAGTATGCGCCTCGCCAAGCCGGCATAGTGCCGCATTTCGGCGGCGCACCGCGACCGTACCCAATGCTCGGCTCCTTCTATGGCCACGACTTCTATGGTTCTGGGGGCCAGGCCCCCTATTCCATTCTCGTGGGGTCGCGGCTACCGCGCGGGCTTTCCGCCATCGCTGGGATGATTTCGGGCACGCCCAGCGAAGTGGGCAGCTTTCCCATAAGGGTGCATGCGACCGACATCAACGGGCTGGAAGCATCGGCCGATTACACCCTGGTGGTGGAGGCGCCAAGCATCGCTATTTTCTCTACGGCGCTGTCAAATGCCCGCGCCGGCACCTTTTTCTTCGAGCGGATCAGAGGGGCGCTGGGGACCGAGCCATACGAATTCAGCGTCTCGAGCGGCGCCGTGCCGCCGGGCTTGAGCCCGACTCGGTAGAACATTGTCCAGCCGCGCCGCGGCGTCGGGCCCGTTCCAGTTCACCGTTTCGGCCAGCGACAGCACGCTGAGCGGCCCATTCACCGGCTCCCATTTCTATTCCGTGGTGGTCGATCCGCCGCCTCTGATGGTGACGCCAACGTCACTGGCCAGTGCCCGCGCCGGCGCAGCTTATAGTGCCACCCTGAGCGCTGTCGGCGGAACTGGACGTGGACGCGCCCGATATTTCGGTGGAACCCACGCCCTGCCCGATCCGGACTGGAGGTTTCCCCACCCACACGTGCCAATCCGGCCATCGAACCCATGTCGGCCATTTCGAGCCCTTAACGCCCGCCCCAAGTTCTGCCGTGTCGAGACAGGTCTCCAGATGTGTATTATCGGCAATTCGCATCGGTGTGCTCGATGCCAGCAAAGCCAGCACCCCAGTTGCGCATGCTGAGGAGAACCGGCTCGAGCGAACGGCCAAGATCGGTCAGTTCATATTCCACTCGCGGCGGCACCTCCGGATAGACAATGCGATTGATGACCCATCTCGCTCCAGCTCTCGCAACTGGAGCGTACCATGCGCGCCGTTGCGTTGGGGACCACGCGACACAGGGCATTGAAGCGCAATTTGCCATTGAGCAGGTGAAACAGGATCACCGGCTTCCACAACCCTCCGATGACCGAGAGCGTCACCTCCACGGCGCATCCGGTGCGTTCGGCAGGTGGACGTGGGCGGGTTTGGATGGGGACGGATTTCATGGGGCACACCTAGAGGGAGGCATTTCGAAATCTTCGTGACTTTGTGTCGCCTGGAAATCGCCCTTATGGGGGCCTGGAAGATTTCCAGAAAATTCTGCACGATTACATCGTGGAGACCGTTCCCGTAGGCAAAGGCGATGTGGTGTTCGGCCTTCCAGTCCAGGATCGGAAACTCCATAGCGCCAGGTCCGCCAGCGAAGAATACGGCATTACCTCTCAAACGTTGAAGAAGCGCCTGCGGGCTTTGGGCGTTGAAGGCCGCACTGTCGCTGGGCCAAATGACAGTATTTTTATTTTCGAGGCCTCCAGTTTCGAAGACCAACTTCGTGAGACTGAGGAGGGTATGACAAAAAGGGTGGCGCTCAAATATCTTGGTCTTAAGCCTGCAGTTGGTGAAACGAATCTTTTATGCAGGGCTGGTTCCGCACGTGCATTTGCCAGGCGCAAAAGGCAGCAGAGCGAAAGGCTATGTCAATCCGACCTCGACGCCTTTGGCTAGCTTGCGTACGCACGCCGAGAAATGGAACGGCGATGACAGTATGCATCCGATACCCAGGGCCGTTGGACGAGCACGAACACCGTTGAACTGAATCGTAAAGATGATCTTGTCCAAAGGGATTTCCCATGTTGGGTACAACGAAGCCGAACAGGGAATGCTTTCCATTCCGGTAGATCCACGAGAAGTCAAAGCAATCACGCACGAGATGCCGCTTGGATTCGTGACTGTACCAAAGGAAGCGGAGCTCTTGGACATCAGCTATCCTTTGTTCTCAAAAATTGTCCGCGCCGGCATAATCCCCATTCAACAGCCCAATCTGCGGACAGGTCCAAAGGCTGCTGGAGGTTCGCGAATTGGAAGCCTTTGCCGAGCGGTACATTTCGCTTCTCGACGTTTCGGCAGAGATGGGTGTTCACCCACTGCGCATCAAAAAGTTGATGAAGCAGAATGGAGTGGTTCCCGCCCTCACCCGCCCAGTCATACCCGCGACCCATTTTCGTCGAAGCGAAGTCAGCAGACACCCCTCGAAGTAAAATCCGCATCCAAAACGAAAGGCCCGGCAGCGGGGCTTTTCTTTGCTACCGAGATGATTGAGCCGAAACACTCCGAAAGAAGAACGATAATTGAGCCAGAATGGAAGTAAAGCCTTTGAATTTACATTCTTTATTTTGGTCTGCGCGAGCAATTCTCATCGAACGATAATATCTTCACGCTCGATAGCGCAGCGCTTCCACAAGTGCTGCCAGCGCCGGGGTCTTCTGCCGCCTGGTGGGATAATAGAGGTGGTATCCCGGCAAGGGCGGGCACCAGGCCTCGAGACAGCGCAGCAGTCGGCCGCTCTTTAAGTGCTCGGCCACCTGATCCTCGAAAATATAGGCCAGCCCCTGCCCGTCCAGAGCGGCTTGCGCCAGCAGATCGCCGTCATTGACCGTGAGCGCGCCATCGACCTTGACGTCGAGCGCCCTTCCATTCTCCCAGAATTGCCAGCGGGCGATACTGCCGGCGCTGGCCATGCGGAAATTGATGCAATCGTGCCGGGCCAGATCGCGCGGATTTTCCGGCCTGCCATGGCGCTCGAAATAGCCCGGCGCTGCCACCACGGCCACGCGGGCATCGGGGCCGATGGGCACCGCCACCATGTCCTTTTCCACCTGATGGCCAAAGCGAATGCCCCCGTCGAAGCCGCTCGCCACGATATCGGTGAAGGCATCCTCGGCGGAGATTTCCACCTTGACGCGCGGATAGGCCTGGCGAAACGCCGACAGGGCCGGCAGCACCAGGGCGCGGGCGGCAAAGCGGATGCTGGTCAGCCGAATAGTGCCGGAAGGCGTGTCGCTCAAGGCGATGAGCGCCTGCACCTGCGCATCGATATCGGCAAGGGCGGGCCGCAGCGTTTCCAGCAGGCGCTGGCCCGCTTCGGTGGTGCGTACGCTGCGCGTAGTGCGCGCCAATAGGCGCAGCCCCAGGCGCCGTTCGAGATTGCTGACCGTCTGGCTCAGCGTCGCCTGCGACAGGCCAAGCCGGATCGCGCCGCGCGTGAAACTGCGCTCCTCGGCCACGGCCAGGAACGCCGCCAGATCGCTCAGATCCTCACGCTTCATTTATCGACCACACCAATAAACCCAATCACATTGGTCAGTCTAATGCAGAGAAGCGACTTGTCCTATCTCCTTTCCATCACCCCATGGAGACTAGAAAATGCCTGTCACTCCCCGTTCCACCGCCCTGGTCACCGGCGCCTCCTCCGGCATCGGCGCCAGTTATGCCAAGCGTCTGGCGGCCCGCGGCCATGACCTGATCCTCGTCGCCCGCCGCGCCGACCGACTCGAGAAGCTGGCGAACGAGTTGACCAGCGCCTTTGGCGTTAGTGTGCGAACCGTCATTGCTGACCTGTCCAGCGATGCCGGTATGGCAGAGGTCGCCAATATCCTGGCCGCGGATACTTCGATCGACATGCTGGTCAACAATGCCGGCGTCTCGTATCTCGGCGCCAGCATGGACATCGCGCCGGAAGCAATCGACACCCTGCTTGCCGTCAACATCACCGCATTGACCCGCCTGTCGCGCGCTGCACTGGGCGGTTTTGTCGCCCGCAATCGCGGGACCATCGTCAATATCGGCTCGGTCCTGGCGTTCAAGGCTCCCCCGATCGCCTCGGCCTATAGCGGCACCAAGGCCTATGTGCTGCTGTATACGCGCGGCTTGCAGGCCGAACTGAAGGACACTGCCGTGCGGGTGCAGGCGGTGCTGCCCGCCGGGGTCGCCACCGAAATTTATGATGGCACCATCTTGCCGCTCGACCAGATTCCGGCCGAGCTGGTGATGAATGTCGATGCGCTGGTCGACGCTGCCCTGGCGGGGCTCGATCGCGGCGAAGAGGTCACCTTGCCATCGGTGGGCGATCTGGACCTCTGGGCGCGCTTCGACGCTGCCCAGGATGCCCTGTTCGCCGCCAGCCAGACGGGAACACCCGCACCGCGCTACGGCGTTTAAGAGCGACGGGCTCTGCCGATATCTCGGCAGAGCCCCAGGAATTATGCCGCCTTCTTGCTGCGCCGGCCCTTGCCGATATCGGGCAGGAAAATGGTCAACAGGCCCAGCAGCGGCAGATAGGAGCAGATCTGGTAGACGAACTCTATGCTCGTCCGGTCCGCCACGATGCCCAGCACCGCCGCACCAATTCCGCCAATGCCGAAGGCAAAGCCAAAGAACAGGCCTGCAATCATGCCAACCCGGCCGGGCACCAATTCCTGCGCAAACACCACAATGGCCGAGAAAGCCGAGGCCAGGATCACCCCGATGATGAAGGTCAACACCACCGTCCAGGTGAAATCGGCATAGGGCAGCGCCAGGGTGAACGGCAGCGCCCCCAGGATCGACAGCCAGATCACGAATTTGGTGCCGAACCAGTCCACGATCGGTCCGCCCGCCACCGTGCCGATGGCCACCGCGCCCAGGAACACGAACAACAGGATCTGCGCGTCCTGTACCGACACGGCAAAGCGTTCGATCATGTAGAAGGTGTAAAAGCTCGAAAGGCTGCTCATGTAGACATATTTCGAGAACACCAGCAAGGCCAGCACGGCAATGGCCATGATGACGGTCTTGCGCGGCAAGGTCACGGCCGGTGCGGGGGCTTTGCGGCTCCGATTGGCGGCGCGGTGACGGCTATACCAATTGCCCACCTGCCACAGCACGCCGATGCCCAGCAATGCCGCCAGCGAGAACCAGGCAACGCTGCCCTGCCCGCGCGGCAAGACGATGAACGCGGCCAGCAGCGGCCCCACGGCCGAACCGAAATTGCCGCCGACCTGAAACAGCGCCTGCGCCAACCCATGCCGTCCGCCCGAGGCCAGCCGCGCCACGCGGGAGGATTCGGGGTGGAACACTGCCGAGCCCAGCCCCACCACGCCCGCGCCGACCAGCAGCATCCAATAGGAATGCGCATAGGCCAGCACGACAAGGCCAATCAGGGTGAAGCCCATGCCGATGGGCAGGGAATAGGGCAGCGGGCGCTTGTCGGTATAGATGCCGATCAAGGGCTGCAGCAGCGAGGCCGTAACCTGGAACACCAGGCCCAAAAACCCGATCTGGGTGAAATCGAGCCCGTAATCCGCTTTGATCATTGGATAGAGCGCGGGAATAAGCGACTGCATCGTGTCATTGAGCAGATGGCAGAAACTCACTGCCATGATGACGGCAAACGCCGTCTGTTCCCCCGCTTCCCGATCTGCAGTCACTGCACTATTCGTCACGGTATCGCTCCATATTGAGGCATTCTCGATAGACCAATTGCGCCTGTCCCGCATTCGTGTTCTGGTCAATTTACTTCGCGAGTGGGCCAAGCATGAAACCGGACAACGGGCAGAGCGATCATCTGCAGCGCCTGCGCCAGATCGAGGCCGCCCCGGCGCCGGTTTACGCCCTGCCCTCGAGCTATCCCGCCGGCCACGCCGTCGCGCCGCATCACCATAGCCGCGCCCAATTGCTATATCCCCGCACCGGCGTCGTCATGGTGACGTCCAGCCAGGGCCGCTGGATGGTGCCACCCGAACATGCCTTGTGGATTCCGCCCGAACTCGAGCATTCCGTGGATATGATCGGCCATGTCCATATGCTCTCGATCTATGTCTCGCCGGCGGCTCTGCCCGACATATCGGCCAATGTGCGCGTGGTGGCGCTGACCGATCTGGCCCGCGCGTTGATCGTGGAAGCCGTCGCCCTGCCGCAAGACAACACCACGCGCTCGGATCTCGTCATGGCGCTGCTGCTCGATGAAATCGCCAAACTGCCCGAAATGCCGCTCGGCCTACCCTTCCCATCCGAGCCGCGCCTCGCCGCGCTCTGCCGCAGCTTCATCGAAAACCCGTCCCCGCATCTGGTGATCGACGAATGGGCCGGGGCGCTCCCCATGAGCCGCCGCGCCTTCACCCGGACATTTCGCCGCCAGACCGGATTGAGCCTGTCGCTCTGGCGCCAGCAGGCCTGCCTGCTCAGCGCATTGCCGCGCCTGGCCAATGGCGAAGCGGTCACCAGCGTGGCGCTGGACCTCGGCTACGACAGCGCCGCCGCCTTCACCACCATGTTCAAACGCATGCTGGGCGCCCCGCCGCGGCAGTATTTTGCGGGAACCGGCGGCTCTCCGGCATCATAGGCGCGTAGCGCGGCTATGAGATCGTGGGGGAACCACATCGCACACCCATGGGACTCCATTGACGGCGACCCCAATGTCCGCTTTTTCGGGTGTGATCGGCATCGTGGCGCGTTCGGCGCTATAGTGGGCGGGTGATTCACGGCCGGGTATCGATCATGCAGCTCCGCTTTCTAAGTGCCATATTCACCGCCTTCTTGCTGCTCGCCGCGCCTGGGCATGGGCAACAGGCCGCGCGTGACCTGTTTAGCGCAGTGACGGGTCCGACCGGTGGGCCTTCGGTGCCGATCGGCAGCTATGCCAAGGGTTGCATTGCTGGGGCCGTGCAATTGGCGACGGATGGGCCGGGCTGGCAGGCCATGCGATTGTCGCGTGACCGCCGCTGGGGCACGCCCGAGCTGGTGCAATATATCGGTGCGCTCGCCCAGGCTGCGGCGCAGGATGGCTGGCCGGGCCTCCTGGTCGGCGATATGGGACAGCCGCGCGGCGGACCGGCCAAAAGCGGGCACGCCTCCCATCAGATCGGGCTCGATGTCGATCTCTGGTTGCAGCCCATGCCGGGCCACACCCTGAGCGCCCAGGAGCGCGAGGAGCTATCCGCCATTTCGGTGCTCAAGCAGGGCAGCCGCGACATCGATCCAAACCGTTTTGGTGAAGCCGAGCGCCTGCTGATCTATCGCGCGGCGCAATTGCCGGGCGTCGCCCGCATCTTCGTCGCACCGGGCATAAAGCGCTCGCTGTGCCAGACGCGGTGGCGGGACCGCAGTTTTCTCGGCAAGATCCGCCCCTGGTATGGTCACGACGACCACATCCATGTCCGGCTTTCCTGCCCAACTGGAGCTTCGTCCTGTCAGGACCAGGACGTGGTGCCGCCCGGGGACGGCTGCGGCTCCGAACTCGACTATTGGTTCACCGATGCCCCCTACCAGCCCAGCACCAGCCCACCGGCCCCGCCGCTGACGCTGGCGGATTTGCCCAAGGCCTGCACGGCTGTCCTTGAAGCAAGATGAGGGCGTTTGGCTCTTGCTTCGACTCCGAATTTGGGCCGATCTTGCAAAAAGAACGGCATCGCCCCAGCGATGTGCAGATGCAGAGGAGAAAAACAGTGCTGAAGAACAAAGTGATCCTGGCGGCCTCCGCCCTGGTGCTGGCCATGGCCGCGGCGCCCGCCAGCGCCCAGAGTGTGCTGACGGCCAGTTCCGAACAGACCACCACCTGGGTGCGCAATTTCAACCCGTTCAACCAGACCTCTGCCCGCGCCACCACCAAGGATTTCATCTACGAGCCGCTGGCCATCTTCAATCGCCTGGCCGGCAACAAATGGGAATATCGCCTGGCGGAGAGTTTCGAGCTGGCGGACGATCTCAAATCGATCAGCTTCACCCTGCGTGACGGGCTCAAATGGTCCGACGGCGAGCCCATCACCGCCGATGACGTGGTGTTCACCTACGATTATCTCAAGAAATTCCCGGCCCTCGATTTCAACTCGGTGGCGCCGCTGATGGAGTCGGTGGAAAAGGTCGACGAGCGCACGGTGCGTTTCAACCTGGTGCAGCCCAATTCGCTGATCGCTACCACCATCGTGGCCATGCCCATCGTGCCCGAGCACATCTGGAAGGATGTCGCCGATCCGGTCACCTTCGCCAATGAGACCCCGGTCGGCTCGGGTCCGCTCACCGAAATCACCCGCTTCACGCCCCAGGTCTATGAGCAATGCCGCAATCCCAATTACTGGGATGCCGAGAACCTCAAGGTCGATTGCATGCGGCTACCTCAGCTGGCCGACAATCCGCAGGTCCTCTCGGCACTGGCCGATGGCACGCTCGACTGGGCGACCAGCTTCATTCCCGATATCGACAATACGTTCGTGGCCAAGGACCCCGAGCACAATAAATACTGGTTCCTGCCCTCGAGCCTGGTGGCATTCACGCTCAATCTCGAAAGCCCCGACGAGAACAACCGGAAAGCCTTCAACGACGTGAATTTCCGCCGCGCGGTCAGCATGCTGATCGACCGGCAGACCATCATCGACATTGCCGGCTATGGCTATCCAGTGATCAACGAAGATCCCTCCATGCTGGGCGAATTCTACAAGGCCTTCAGCAATCCCGAAGTCGCCACCCAGTTCGGCCAATATGGCAAGTTCGACCTTGATGCCGGCGTGGCCCTGCTCGAAACCTCGGGTTATGTCGACAAGGATGGCGATGGTTTCCGTGACAATCCCGACGGCACCCCAATCGCCATCGACATCGAAATCCCCAATGGCTGGACCGACTGGATCGACGCCACCCAGATCGCCATCGAGACGCTGAAAGAGGCGGGCCTCAACGTGAAGATGAGCACGCCCGAGGAATCGGTCTGGGCCTCCGATCTGATCGGCGCGAAATACGCCATGTCGCTCAACGCCATAGGGTCGGCCGCCAATCCCTATTTCCCCTATATTCGCTCGTTCAACCCCGCCGACTTCGGCAAGAGCCGGACCTCGGCCCAGCGCTGGACCGATCCTGAAGTGGTCGAGATGCTCAACAAATATACCCAGGTGAAGGACCCGGCCGAGCAGAAGTCGATCATGGACGCCATCCAGCTCAAGGTCGCGGAGGCCATGCCGGTGATCCCGGTCTACAACAGCCCGTCCTTCTACCAGTACAGCACCAAGCGCTTCACTGGCTGGGCCAGCGCGGAAAATCCCATCGTTTCGCCGGTGATTTCCAACGCCAATCCGGGCCGCCTGCTCCAGCTGCTGGCCCTGCGGCCGGTCGCACAATAGGCTGAACGGAATGCAAGCGAGGGCGCGCCTAGCGCGTCCTCGGCTCAGGGCCGCCGAAAGGCTGTCGGTTCGCCGCCGCCGAGGCGGCTGATGCGCGCAATGGCTTCGGCGAGGGGCTCGATGGCCACGGCCATGTGCCAGCTATTGGCGTGGATGATGTCGGCCTGGTTGAGCATCATCGCCACATGCCCGCGCCAGAAAACCAGATCGCCGCGCGCCGGTGTTTCGATCGCTTCGCCCATCCCCGCCTGCTGGTCGCTGTCCCGCGGGCAAGTGCGGCCACTGGCGTAAAATGCCTGCTGCACCAGACCGGAACAATCGAGCCCCAGGCTCTCGCGTCCGCCCCACAGATAGGGCGTGCCGACGAACTGCTCGGCAACAGCCACATAATCCGTCTCGGCCTGATCGATACCAGCCAGATGCTCCGCGACGAACCAGCCGCCCGCCGTCTTGATGAAACGCCCCTCCTGCCCCTCGGCGGCAATCATAGCGTTCATCGAATAGAGCCCGGTGGGCTTGGCCTTTATGCTGGGCGCGCTGAAGCCATAGCTCCGCAGCGCCTGTACCCTGTGGGTCGGTGCGGCCGAGACCTCGCCCAAAGCGCTCGCCTCGACATAGCCGACATAGCCATCGCGCTTGGCCTGCCCGAAGGCCCAGCCATCCACCTCGTCCAGCACTTCGAACAGTTCGCCAAACAGCACTTGATCGAGTTGCTCGGCATCCGGCGACGGCGCACGGCGCAAGGCGGCCGAGGGCACCACGGTCTGGCGCATGGAAGTGTCGATATAGCGGGCAGCCGGCACGATGCCGTCCAGCGACCGGGCGGCAATCCCGTCACGAGCCAGGGTCAGGCGGGGATCAGGCAAAGCAGGCCCCCGGCATGGCTGAGGTGGCGCGGCGCTGGCTTGTCATGAAAGAGGGATGGCACATGCGCGGACGCTAGCCCAACCACCGCCCTCTGTCACTGCCGGCCGAAGGTCAGATTTTGTCGCGCACCCGATTGTGGATTTCGGCCACTTCGGGCGTCATGGCCTCGCCGAATGCATCCATTTCGAACACCGGCCGGATTTCGAGCACACCGCCGCCGTCCATCGGATTGGGGCAGCGCCGCGCCCAGGCCACGGCCTCATCCATATCCCGAACGTCCCAGATCCAGAAGCCGGCCACCAATTCCTTGGTTTCGGTGAAAGGCCCGTCGATCACCGTGCGGCTGGAACCGTCGAACAGGATGCGCTTGCCCTTGTTGGAGGGCTGCAATCCCTCACCGCCCTTCATGATACCGGCCTCGACCAATTCCTCATTATACTTGCCCATGGCCTCGAGCAGTTCGGTGGAGGGCATCACACCCGCTTCGCTGTCTTCGTTGGCTTTGACAAAAACCAGAACCCGCATTGTTCTATCTCCTCAATTGTGCCGGACTATCCGGCTTCCAACCATACGACGAACAGCATGGCGCGGATTCGACACAGCGCAAGCGCCCTACTCCCGCCACGCCTGCAAATCACCTATATGGGTGGCACCATCCGCGAGTGATCAGCCCCGTGACCGAACAATTTCTCATCGAGCGTCCATCCTTCCATCCGGCGACGGGCCAGGCCATTTTTACCTATGGCCTGGGCGGCAAGAGCTTTACCGAGACCTTGACCCTGCCGGAAGTCGATCCCGAAAAGGCGGCCAGTCCCGCTTTTGCCAAGCTGCTCGATCTGACGGCAATCGTGCTGGGAGTCAGCTATTTCAAGCTGCGCGCGCCCTTCGAGATCGTCGCGCCCAATATCGCGCTGAGCGAGGCCGAACGGGCCTTTGCTATCGACGTCTATGAGAACGGCCTGGGCGAATTCTATGCCCGCAATAATCTCGCCCGTTTCGGCAAGCTGACCATTTCGGCGCCGCATGATGCCGAGGCTATCAAGCCGATCGTGGCCCTGCCCGACCGCGCTTTGCTGCCCATTGGCGGGGGCAAGGATTCGCTGGTCAGCGTTGATCTGCTGACTGCTGTCGGCCTCGATTTCACGCCCTTTGCCGTCAATCCCAAGGGACCGATCATCACTTCGATCGACAAGATCGGCACCAAACCGGTCTATGTCACGCGCACGCTCGACGCCGAGATGATCCGGCTCTCCAAGGAACCGGGCTATTACAATGGCCATGTGCCCTCCACCGCGATCAATTCCATGATTGCCGCGCTCTGCGCCGTGCTGTTCGGCTTCAACCAGATCGTGCTGTCCAATGAGCGCTCGGCCAGCGAAGGCAATGTCACCTTCGATGGGCGCGAGACCAATCACCAATATTCCAAATCGCTGGGCTTCGAGCTGCTGATCGCCTCGATCCTGTCTGACGCCACCGGCGGCGCGCTCAAATATTATTCCCTGCTCCGCCCCTATTCGGAAGCGCGCATTGCGTCGCTGTTCACGCATGAAACCAAGTTCGATCGGGTGTTTTCCAGCTGCAACCGCAATTTCCGGCTCACCGGCAATGACGGCCCGCTCTGGTGCGGGGAATGCCCGAAATGCCATTTCGTCTTCCTGATCTTTGCCCCCTTCATGGCCAAGGATCGCCTGCTCTCGATCTTTGGCAAGGACCTGCTGGATAATCTCGACAACGAGGCCTCGTTCCGCGAACTGTCGGGTCTCGCCGGGCAAAAGCCCTGGGAATGTGTGGGGGAAATCCTCGAAGCCGCAGCGTGCCTTTATACGCTGACCCGCCATGCCGATTGGCATGAAGCGGCCGTGGTGCGGGCGGTCAAGGCGGACCTGTTTGCCCAATATGGCGAGCCCAAGCTGCAGGCGGCCATGGCCGAATGCCTGACCGACAGCCATGACCATCACATCCCCCCGGCCCTTGCCGCCAAGGTGGCTGCCTATGCGGTTTGAAGAACCCGTCCTGCTCTATGGCGCCGGCCGCGAGGCCATTTCTACCGCAGCCTTTCTCAAGGCGCACCAGCCCGATCTCAAGCTTTATGTGACGGTCGATAGCGGGCAGGCCGATATTCCCGGCACCGAGCAGATTGCGGCGGACGACCTGGGCATGGCGATCCGCGACCATCGCTTCGGCCTCATCGTCAAAAGCCCGGGCGTGTCGCGCTACAAGCCGGTGTTCGACATTGCCCGCCATTCCGGCATACCGGTGACGTCCAATCTCAATCTCTGGGGCGCCACCTATCGTCATGGCCGCACGGTCATCGCCATTACCGGCACCAAAGGCAAATCCACCACCGCGACGCTGACCCATCTGATGCTGACCCGTTCGGGCATCGACGCCGGGCTGGCGGGCAATGTGGGCGTCGCTCCACTCGACATCGCCGACCGGCACCCGGTCGTCATCTTCGAATTGTCGAGCTACCAGACCGCCGACATGAACTTTTTGCCTGATATCGCGGCGGTGACCAATCTTTATCCCGAGCATGTCGACTGGCACGGCTCGGTCGAGCGCTATTACGCGGACAAACTGCACCTGATCAATCGCGACGGCAGTTTCCCGGTGGCACTGGGCGCCGGCGCCAAGGGCAATGCGCTGGTGGCCCACGCCGTGCGTGACCATCGCCGCCTGTTGCGCGAGCTGACCACGGAAGAGCTGGCGGCCATCGACAAAGTGGCCATCGGCTCGCGCCTCAAGGGGAGCCACAATGTGGACAATGCCCGCCTCGCCGCCCAGATCGCTCTGGCCGCCGGCGCCAGCCTTGAGGGCGTGGTGGCCGGGATCGCCGCCTTCGTGCCCCTGCCGCATCGGCTGGAGGAACACCAATTCGGCGGCACCATTTTCGTCAATGACTCGATCTCGACCACGCCCGAAGCCACCAAGGCGGCACTCGCGGCCTATAAGGGCTTCCGCATCGCGCTGATCGCGGGCGGGCACGAGCGCGAGCAGGACTATACTGAACTCGCGAGCCTCTTGGCCGGCTATGGCGTGACCACGCTAGCCTGCCTCCCAGTCACCGGCGCCCGCCTCGCCTCGGCCGCGATAGCGGCAGCGCCCCACATCACCGTATTGGCGGAGCCCGACCTCGCCAGCGCCATGCACACGCTCTCCGGCTACAGCAAGCAATTCGACGCAATCATCCTCTCGCCCGGAGCGCCCTCCTACAACCAGTTCAAGAATTTCGAGGAGCGTGGCGTACGATTTGTTGGGCTGGCGCAAGCGATCTTTGGCTAGACCGCAGCAAAGAAACCCGGTTTGCGGGGCCGCAGCGGCACCATAAGTTAGCCGCCATATCCCTCAAGCCCCTGGAGCGGCCATGCCCGGTCTGATCTATCTCGCCATCGCCATTGTCGGCGAGGTGATCGCCACGTCCTTCCTGCGCGCCTCGGCCGGGTTTACCCAGCTTGTCCCCACCATCGTGGTGGTGGTGGGCTATGGCATCACCTTCTATTTCTTTTCGCTCGCCTTACAGACCATCCCCGTCGGGATCGGCTACGCTATCTGGTCCGGTGTCGGCATCGTGCTGGTCTCGATCATCGCCTATTTCGTCTATGGGCAGACGCTGGACCTGCCTGCGCTGATCGGCATCGGGCTGATACTGGCCGGGGTGCTCGTCATCAATCTCTTCTCGCAATCATCCACGCATTGATCAGAACGCGGCATTGAGCGAAGCGGGCGGCACGCCGGCCGCCGCCAATGTCGCGCCGATCCGGCCCAATAGGCCCGCGTCACTGATGCGCTTGCGCAATTGCGGCAATAGGCCCACCGCCCGAAAGCTGGCAATCTCGAGCACCTGCGGCAAATAGCGATTGACCACGGCGCTATTGCCCGCCTGCTGCGCCGCCATGATCGCCAGCACCGGCCCCAGCTCGCGATCGGCCGTGGCATAGATTTCGGCATGGGCAATGGCGGCAGGAAAGTCCCGGTCGCGCAGCGCCAGCAAAGCCGGCACCCCGAAATACCAGGCGGGCGGATTGGGCGGCACGCTCACCGATTGATCGGCCAGAGCCCGCGCATCGTCGAGCCGGCCGGAAAAGGCCAGCAGCCTGGCATAGCCGGCCAAGGCATCGGCACTGGCCGGGTTGAGCTGGGTTGCCGAGCCGAACGCGGCTTCGGCCTGCGCTATGGCGCCAATGGTCTCAAACAGCCGCGCCTGCTGCTCCCAGACGAACCCATCGACCGGAGCAGCGGCAATGGCCCGTGCCATCTCCGTCTCGGCCGTCTTGTAGCGGTCGGCCAGGGTCTCGGCTGTGCCGATTTCGGCGATCAGGCTTGCCTTGGCCGCCAGGACACCGGCCTTCTCGCCTTCGCTGGCGGGCAACGCCGCAAAACAGGCACTGGCCCGCTCGCCCGTTTCGGCACTGCCCGTATCGCGATAGAGATCGAACGCTACCCGGCAGAGATAGGCGTTCTCATTGCCCGCAATGGGTGCATCTGAGGCCAGAAATTGCCGCGCCTGGGCATGCACCGGTCCGCGCGTGCTTCCCAGCACCAGGCTCAGCCGGCGCGACACTTCATCGAGCGCCAGGGGCTCACTGGCACGGGCCAGGGGCAGCGAGATCACCTCGCTCCAGATGATATCGCTGGTCCGCGTATCGGTGAGAATGGCGCTATATTGCACCATGTCGGCATCGACCCGCGCAATGCCGCTCAGCGCAAACTCCGCGGCCGGCACCGGCTCGGGTGCCGGGGCGCCGTCATAGCGCACATCAATGGTGTCGAAGGCCTCCAGATCCGTGACCAGCTCGATCGCCAGGCCCGATAACGGCAGGGCGCTGCGTCCCTGCCCGGTCAGGTTCTGGAACTCCGCCACCACCAGACTGGGCCGCTGCACCGCGCCTGTGGCCAAGGCTTGTGCCGCCTGGCGCGGTTGCCAGGTCGCCGTCGAAAAGGCAATGGCAGCCGCGCCCAGCGCGATCGTGGCCAATGCGAACCAGGACAGGGTTACGCCATTCTGCCGTTGGGGCGCCGCCAGCCTTGGCTCATCTTCTGCGACCGGCCCCGCCGGCTTTTCAGCCGGATCTGCCACCAGCTCGAATTCGGGGACATAGCGCCCTACCGGCAGTTTTATACGCACCGGCTCGGCCGCACCCTCCCCCGCATAATAGGCGTCGAGCAGGGCGCGCAGCCGCCGCGCCTGCACGCGCACGATGGGGTCCGCCTGTGGGTCGAAATCAGCAGGCCGCCCGAATACATCGACGGCGATGGAATAGGCCTTGATGGCCTGCTGCTCGCCGTCCAGCGTGCGTCCTACGATATAGGCGGCAAACCTGGCCAATTGCGGCGAGCGCGCGATTTCGGGCCACTCGAGCAGATGATCGAGGGCTGCAACGATCTGGTCGCGCTCTGGTGCAGGTTGCAGAACGGCACACCTCCCCCGCAAAACGGCGCGATTGTGTGCCTTTACATGTAAAACGCAAGCGAATGTTACCTGAGCATTACCCCGCTTTGCCTGTTTCCCACGGTCCGGTTCGCGCATAGGCGGGCTGTCGGCGTCCCAATGCGGCGTGACCTCGTTTGCGGTGGTGCGGCGCCTCCGCGGACATTCTTGACCATGCAAGGTTAGCTCGGCCCTCCGTCTCACGACGGTGCGGCCGCTTCTTTTTCCGGATGCCATCGGCGTCCAGCTCGGTTGGCATGCAATCCCTGCGTCCACAGGTTGCATGCCTCGGCGGAGAGGTGCTGCAGGATCTGCCTTCGGGCCGGCCTTGCATTCCCAAGCTCCCTCTCCGCCACTTGGCTAAACCCTCCGGCAGCTTGCACCTGCGCCGGAGCGGCGTGCCGGCCCTACTCCAAGGGGGCTTGGCAACAGGGCGCGGTCGCGACACCTCCCGGTTGTTGATCGTACGGGGGGAGAGGCAGGATCGGCAGCGCGCATGTCCCTCGGCGCGCGCCATCACTCTCCATCTGCTTCTCCCCGCGGCCCTTTGACCGCAGGATTTTGCGCGTCCCGGCCCACCACACGATGGGCAAACGCCCGCAACACGGCCAGGATCATCACCGCCAGTACCGCCACGCCCAGCGCGATCAGGTAATAGCCCAGCGCCACAGCAACGCCGACGGCGCCCGCCAGCCACATGCCCGCGCCCGTGGTCAGCCCCTGCACACCACCGCCGCGCCGGAAAATCGCCCCGGCACCGAGGAAGGCGATGCCCGCGGTCACCGCCTCGACGGCACGGATCGGGTCGGGGTTGGAATGCCCCTCGCCCTGGATGGTGTGGAATATCTCGAACGCCAGAATGGTGAACAGCGACGCCGCCACGGCAATCAGAATATGCGTGCGAAGCCCGGCCTCAGCCGTGTTCCACTCCCGCTCGAACCCGATCATCGCACCAAGAACGGCCGCGATCACCAGGCGAATGGCAATGATGTGCTGGGGCAGGAAGGTATCGACATATCCAATGGCGTTGCCGGCATCCATGGCGTGGGCCCTTGTAGTGACGCTGCCGTCACAACCGTGAGCCCGCTTCGTTGGTTCCGATCAGACCGTCTTGAGCCAGCCGCCATCGACGAAATAGGTCGAGCCGGTCGAGTAGCTCGCCTTGTCCGAGCACATGAAGACGAAGAAGTTCGCCAATTCCTCAGGCGTGGCAAAGCGCTTCATGCCACCGGCTTCGTCGGCCACCCCCTGCAAATGCTTCTGCCAGCCATCTTCGCCCGCGATCTGCTTGGCCGTCTTGATCCAGTCCGGCGTCAGCACCAGGCCCGGATTGATGGTGTTGACGCGGATATTGTCGCCGACCACTTCATTGGCCAGCGTCTTGGAAAACATCATCAAGGCGGCCTTGGTGGTGTTGTAGATCGGCTCATACCACAGCGGCTGCACCGCGCAGATCGAAGCATTGTGCAGCACCACGCCACCGCCGCGCTTCTTCATCGCTGGTATCAGCCCGCGTGCCAGCCGGACGGCGGCCATCACATGCAGGTCCCAATAATATTGCCACTTGGCGTCGTCGGCCTCGGCAATGGTTTCGTTCGAGCCGGTCCCCGCATTGTTGATCAGGATATCGGCCCCGCCAAAGGCCCTGGCCGTACCCTTGATCACCGCCTCGCAGCCCTCGGCGGTGGCCACATCGGCGCTGATGGCGGTGGCGATAATGCCGAAGCTGTCGGCTATGCGCGCTGCCGCATCATCGCCGCGTAGCGTGTCGCGGCCCACCAGCACCAGATTCACCCCCTCGGCCGCCAGCCCTTCGGCGACAGCCAGCCCGATACCCACCGTTCCGCCGGTGATGACGGCGACCTTGTCACGCAGCTTCAAATCCATATTGTCCTCGCTCCCTGAGACCTCATGGTGAGCTTGTCGAACCACGAGGTCGGGCACGACAATCTCGCCACGACCTCGTCCTTCGACAGGCTCAGGATGAGGTCTACTGGTTCTATTTGGCTACTTAGCCACCTTGATCTGCAGCTTCACATCGCTCGGCCGCGCCTCGACGGCCCGATCAAACGCGGCAATCGAATCCTCGAACGCAAAGGTCTCGGAAATCAGCGGCTTGAGATCCACCTTGCCCGAGGCGATGAGCGCGATGGCGCGGTCATATTGATGGGCATAGCGGAACACGTTTTCGATCCGCAGCTCCTTGGTCGATGCGCCAGCAATATCCACCGCCACCGGATCGACCGGCAGCCCGACCACGACGATAGCGCCGCCCGGGCGCGGCAGGTCCATAATGGTCTTCCAGGCATGAGGCGAACCCGAGCATTCGAATACCACATCGGCGCCCCAGCCCTCGGTCAGTCGGGCAACTTCCTCGACGATATTCTTCTCGCGGATATTGACCGAAATGATACCCTGATAGCGCGCCGCAATATCGAGCTTGGGCTGGGCCAGGTCGGCCACGATCACCCGCGCACAGCCGCCGGCAAGCGCGGCAATCGCCACCATGGTGCCGATCGGCCCGGCGCCCAGCACTACCGCAGTATCGCCGGGCGTGATCCTGGCCTTGGCCGCCGCCTGCATGCCCACGGCGAAGGGCTCGACCATGGCGCCTTCGGCAAAGCTGACATTGTCGGGCAGCTTGAACGTGTAATTGGCGGGATGAACCACATCGGACGTCAGCACGCCATGAATGGGCGGGGTGGCCCAGAAGCGCACGGCCGGATCGACATTATACATGCCCAGCCGGCTCGCCCGCGAGTTGGCATCGGGTATGCCCGGCTCCATGCAGACCCGGTCTCCAATCTTGAGATTGGTCACGCCCACGCCGATTTCGGTGACGGTCCCGGCCGCCTCATGCCCCAGCACCATGGGCGCATTGACGACGAATGGCCCGATCTTGCCATGGGTATAATAATGCACATCCGAGCCGCAGACACCCACGGTGTGAATGGCAATCTTGACCATGCCCGGCCCCACTTCGAGCGGCAGATCGATATCGCGCAGCGCCAGTTCATGCTGGCGTTCAAGGACAAGGGCGCGGACTTTGGTCATGGTCATATCCAAAATGCTTAGAGGGTCGATGCCCGAAGCGGCACGGTCCTATTCCTAACCCACGATGTCATTCCCGCGAAAGCGGGAACCTCCGTTTCGGGATGTTAGACAGCAAACAGAGGTTCCCCTTTCGCGGGAATGACACCGTGGGAGAAGCGTCAGGAGGGAGGCTGCATCGCGCCGGTCATAATCGCGACTGCATCGGACATGGAATAATCCTTGGGATTGATCACCGCGATCCGCTTGCCAAGCCGGTGGATATGAATGCGATCCGCCACCTCGAACACGTGCGGCATATTGTGACTGATCAGCACGATGGGCAGGCCGCGCCGCTTCACATCGAGCATCAATTCCAGCACGCGGCGGCTTTCCTTGACGCCCAGGGCGGCCGTGGGCTCGTCCATGATCACCACGCGCGAGCCGAAGGCTGCCGCACGGGCCACGGCAACGCCCTGCCGCTGGCCGCCCGACAGCGTTTCCACCGACTGGTTGATGTTCTGGATGGTCATCAGCCCCAATTCGCTGAGCTTTTCGCGGGCCAGCCGGTTCATGGTCGAGCGGTCGAGCAGCCGGAAGATATTGCCAAGCGGGCCAGATTTGCGCATTTCACGACCGAGGAACAGATTGTCGGCAATCGACAGCGCCGGCGACAGAGCCAGATTTTGGTAGACCGTTTCGATGCCGGCCAACCGGGCCTCCATTGGCGACTTGAACTGCACCGGCGAGCCATCGAGCTTGATCACACCCGCATCGGGGATCACGGCGCCGCACAGCGCCTTGATCAGGGTTGATTTGCCTGCGCCATTGTCGCCAATGACCGCCAGGATTTCCCCCGGCATCAGCTCGAAATCGGCATTGTCGAGCGCCACCACCTTGCCATAGCGCTTCTGCAAGCCTTGCGCGCTGAGGATGGGCTGGGGGCCGTCGATGGGAGTTGCGGTAAGGCCCGCGGCCGTTTGATCAAGGCTCATGCGGAAATCTTCCTGATCCACTGGTCGGTGGTAACAGCGATGATGATGAGGGCGCCCACGGCAAATTCCTGCCAGAGCACGTCGACGCCTGCCAGCGCCAAACCATTGCGGAACATGCCCACGATAAGCGCGCCGAGCAGCGTGCCGACGATGGAGCCACGCCCGCCGAACAGCGAGGTGCCCCCGATGACGACCGCGGTGATGGAATCAAGGTTCGCCGTCTGGCTGCCGAGCGGGGACACCGCGCCGACGCGGCCGATCAGCACCCAACTCGCCAGGGCGCAGATAAACCCGGCCAAGGTATAGACGCCGATCAGCGTCATCTTGGTATTGATACCCGCCAGGCGCGCGGCTTCCGGATCATCGCCCGTGGCGTAGATATGCCGGCCAAAGGCGGTGCGGTTGAGAATGTACCAGACCGTGGCGGCGATCAGGATCATCACCATCGAGCCGGCCGTGAGGATCGCTCCACCGCCCAACGCGACCCTGGCCCCCATCCATTGCAGCATGGGCGCTATCGCCGCGATATCCTGGCTGCGGATGGTTTCCGATTGCGAGATGAAAATGATCATGGCGCCATAGATCGACCAGGTGCCCAGCGTCACGATAAAGGGCGGCAGCTTTACCAATGCCACCAGCACGCCATTGATCAGCCCGCACAGAATGCCGGTGGCGATGCCCAGCACGAAGGAGATTTCCACCGGCACGCCCGCGACGACCGACAGCCGCCCCATGACGATGGAGCTCAGGATCATGATCGCCCCGACCGACAGATCGATGCCCGCGGTGAGGATGATCAGGGTCTGGGCAATGCCCAGCACGCCGATAATGGTCACCTGCTGGAGCACCAGCGACAGGTTGAAGGGCGCGAAAAATTTGCTGCCCGCCGCCACCGAAAAGATCGCAATGGCCACGATCAGCACGATGAAGGGAATGGCCGTCGGATAGCTGTGCAGGAACGCCTGGAGCCGCCGGACCGGGCCGGGCGCGTCCTCCTCAAAGCTGGCCACCGCCTGCGCGGCCCCAGCCAATCCCTTTTCCGCTACGGCCGAACCGCTTGCGTCATCACTCATCAACGCCCCTCCCCAGGGTATATTTCAGTAGGCCTCATGGTGAGCTTGTCGAACCACGAGGGCGTGGCACCGGGGATAGTTCAACCTCGTCCTTCGACAAGCTCAGGATGAGGTCGAACCATTCTCCGGTGGTTAGATCAGCTTAGCCCCAGCAGAGTTCAGCGCCCTTGGCCGTGTCGATGGACTCAACGCCCGCCACCGGCTTGTCGGTCACCAGCGCGGCGCCGGTGTCAAAGAAGTCGAGGCCCGGCGTTGCCGCCGGCTTTTCGCCCGTGTCAGCGAACTTCTTGATCGCTTCCATGGCCATGGCGGCCATTTTGAGCGGATATTGCTGGCTGGTGGCGCCGATCACGCCGGCCTTGACGTTGGCAACGCCCGGGCAGCCGCCATCGACCGACACGATCAGCACCGAGCCATCATCCTTGCCGATGGCCTTGAGCGCTTCGAAGGCACCGGCAGCAGCCGGCTCGTTGATCGTATAGACCACGTTGATATCGGGGCATTTCTGCAGCAACGTTTCCATGGCCGTGCGGCCGCCATCTTCGGCGCCGCCGGTCATTTCGTGCCCGCAAATGCGCGCATCGTCTTCGTCGCCATATTTATTGGGGTCTTTCACATCGATCCCGAAGCCGGCCATGAAGCCCTGGTCGCGCAGATAATCGACGGTTGGCTGGTTCACCGCCAGATCGAGAAAGGCGATCTTGGCATCGGCTGCCTTGTCGCCCAGCGTGCCCTTGGCCCAGGCGCCGATCAATTCACCGGCCTTGCGATTGTCGGTGGCAAAGGTGGCGTCGGCCGCGTCGATCGGATCAAGCGGGGTATCCAGCACGATCACCAGCAGGCCCGCATCACGCGCCTGCTGAATGGTCGGCACGATGGCGCTGGAATCCGAAGGCACGATAGCAAAGCCCTTGGCGCCCGAGGCGATCAGATTTTCGATGGCCGCGATCTGGCTGTCATTGTCGCCATCGAACTTGCCGGCAAAAGTGCGCAATTCAATGCCCAGCTCGTCGGCCTTGGCCTGGGCGCCTTCGCGCATCTTGACGAAGAAGGGATTGCCTTCCGTCTTGGTGATCAGCCCGACAATGGCCTCCTGCGCCATGGCCGCCGTGCCGCCCATCAGACCCAGCATCACGGCCCCTGCGGCCGCGATCTTGATAAACCTACCCATAATGTCTCCTCCCGAGAATTGCCGTCGCCCTGATGGGCGCAGCGGGTCGATAGTCCGTGCGGCGCTCTCCTCCGGCCACCCGTCCTTGCCGCCATATCAGCCGCACATTCCGCTCCTGTCAATAAATTAATCCAACTGATTTATTAATTGACAGAGCCACCCGTTCGGCGCCACTAGTTTGCCGGGAGGAGCTGCAAGCCAATGAAAACGATTGCGAATTCGCGCCCGTTCGGGCTAGCTGCGCTATGGCAAATTATTGGCCTGATTAAGAAAACAGGGGCGGGTGGATGGTTGAGGCAGACGGCGGTCGGGCCCGTTCGGACGATCTGAGCCGCGGCACCAACCAGACCGGCGTCCGCCTCTACAATGAGCGGCTGCTGCTCTCGCTGATCCGCCGCCATGGCGCCCTGCCCAAGGCCGATATCGCCCGCCGCACCGGCCTGTCGCCGCAGACCATTTCCACCATCGCCAATGCGCTGGAGCGCGATGGGCTGATCACGCGCCAGTCGCCCTTGCGCGGCAAGGTCGGCCAGCCGCTCGTGCCCTATGCGCTCAATCCGCGTGGCGCGTTTTTCCTGGGACTCAAGATCGGCCGGCGTTCCTCCGATGTGGTGCTGCTCGATTTTACCGGCAATGTGCTCGGCCGCATCCACGAGCCGCATCCCTATCCCACGCCGCAAATCGCGCTGGCTTTGGCCCAACGCGGCATTACCGAACTGACCGCCCAGCTCAATCCCGCCGAGCGCGCCCGCATTGCCGGCTTCGGCATCGCCTCGCCGTTCGAATTGTGGAACTGGGAAGCCCAGCTCGCGGCGCCCCCCGACGTGCTCGAATCCTGGCGCCATGCCGATATTCGCCGCGATATCGCTGGTATCAGCACCTGGCCGGTCTATCTGCACAATGACGGCACGGCCGCCTGCGCCGCCGAACTGGTGCTGGGCAATGGCCAGCATGGCGAGGATTTCCTCTACATTTTCCTCGGCTCGTTTCTGGGCGGCGGCGTGGTGCTCAATGGGCATTTGTTTCCCGGCCGCACCGGCTATGCCGGCGCACTCGCCCCCCTGCCCGTCCCCGTTCCCGGCGGCTTCCAGCAGCTGCTGCGCAGCGCCTCCATCTATGTGCTGGCCGATCGGCTGAAATCGGCCGGGATCGACCCGCAAGTGCTCTGGCTCGATCCCAGCGATTGGGGCGCGCTTGGCGCCCCGCTTGATGACTGGATCGCCGAAGCCGCCCAGAGCCTGGCGATTGCCTGCGTCACCGCCGTCTCGATCATCGATTTCCGAACAATCGTGCTCGATGGCGCCTTCCCCACCGCAGTGCGGGCACGTCTGGTGGAGGCAACGCGGGCGGCTTTCGCCCAATTCGACCGCCAGGGCCTCGCCCCCTTCGACATCGCCGAGGGCACGATCGGCTTCGGCGCCCGCGAGGTTGGCGGCGCCTGCCTGCCGCTTCTGGCCAACTTCACGCAGGACCGCGAAGTGCTGTTCAAAGAAAACAGCTGATTAAGATCGCTCTGCGGATTTATGCGAAATCTAGTAACCAGTCTGCAAGTTTACCCGGTCTAGGTTAAGCCGGTAATCGGCCCGGTTCCTATTCATGCAGGCGCAAACTTCGACGACCGAACGTTGGCACTTCATAACGGCTGTCCTGCTGCCCGTCGTCCTGGCGTTGGTTGCAACGGCTGCCGCTGTGATCGGCTTTGTCTTCTGGTCGACCAGCACCATCGACCAGCGCGCCATCGAGCGCCAGACCACCATGGTCACCCAGGTACTGCAGGGCAAGCGCGACCTCATGCTCAAGGACCAGGGCGGCATTGCCATCTGGGACGAGGCGGTGATCCATACCGGCCAGACCTTCGATCATGATTGGGTCCATGCCAATATGGGCCTGTGGATGCACAATTTCTTTGGGCATGACCGCACCATGGTGCTCGATGCCCAGGACCAGCCGCTCTACGTGATGGAAGACGGGCAAGCCGCGGCCACGACCAGCTTCCGCGACATGGCCAGCGGTGTCATGCCTCTCGTTCAGCAATTGCGGACCCTGATCGGCGCCGGACGAATGGCCGATTTCGTCAGCGGCAGGGCCGAGGCTCCGCCCACCGTCTGCGATTTCGCGCTGGTCGATGGCAAGCCCGCCATTGTGGGCGTCACTCCCATTGTCAGCCACACCCGCACCCTAACGCACACGCCCGGCACGGCGAGCCTGATGGTGTCGGTGCGTTTTCTCGGCGAGCAGGCCGTCACCGAGATGATGCACCAATACCTGATCGAGGATGCAGCTTTCGTGCTCGTGCCCTCCGCCAGCCCCGATCGGGTCTCATACCCGGTGATCAACGACGCCGGGCGCTTCGTGGCCTTCTTCGAATGGACCGGCGACCGTCCCGGTCGGCTGATGCTGGGTCACACCGTGCCGGTGCTGATCTTCGTCATCCTGGCCGGCGCCCTGCTCTTCATACTGTTGCTGCGCAAGCTGCGCGGCTCCTCGGCTGCCCTGAAGGAGGGGCGGCGGATTGCCGAACATGAAGCCGCCCATGACCGGCTGACCGGCCTGCCCAACCGCACCAATTTCGATACCCATCTGGCGCGCATACTGCGTGAGCAGAAAGCCCCCAGCACCAATATCGTGCTGCTGATGCTTGATCTGGACCGCTTCAAGCAGGTCAATGACACGCTGGGCCATCAGGCCGGCGACGATCTGATCCGCAGCGTTGGCGAACGCATCCGCCTGGTCGTGGGCAATGAGGTGATGGTGGCCCGCCTCGGCGGCGACGAATTTGCCATTCTCGCCGTCACCCACAATCGCCCCTTCGACGCCATGGCGGTATCCGGGCGCATCATCGAAGCCATCGGCCGGCCCTTCGATCTCGGCCATTTCAAGGCCCATGTCGGGGTCAGCATCGGCATTGTGGAAGCCGATGCCAGTTCGGCCGAACCGCGCGAGCTGGTGCGCAAGGCGGATATTGCCCTCTACGAGGCCAAGGCGAGCGGACGTAATCGCGCCATGGTCTACGAAGAGCATATGAACGAGCTGCTACAGCTCCAGCACACGATCGAAGGCGAGCTGCGCGCGGCGCTCAATCGCAACGACCAGCTCTCGGTCGCCTTCCAGCCATTGGTCGATCAAAAGACGCGCAAGGTCATCGGCGCCGAGGCTCTGGCGCGCTGGTATCACCCGAAGTATGGCCAGATTTCCCCGGCGCGCTTCATTCCCGTGGCGGAAAATACCGGGCTGATCGAAGAGCTGGGCGAATTCGTGCTGCGGCGCGCCTGCGAAATCGGCGCCAGCGCGCCCGGTCGCACCATCGCGGTCAACATTTCCCCGACCCAGTTGCGCAACCCGTATTTCTCCAACCAGGTCTTCGACATCCTGCATCAAACCGGCATGCGCCCGATTGATCTGGAACTCGAAATCACCGAATCCATCCTGCTCGACGACGAGAATATTTCGGCCCAGAACCTGCGCACCTTCCGCGCCGCCGGCATTCAGATCGCGCTGGACGATTTCGGCACCGGCTATTCCTCGCTGAGCTATCTCAAGCGCTACCCCGTCGATCGCATCAAGATCGACCGCTCCTTTGTCAGCCAGCTGGCCGAGGGCCATGTCTCGGTGGCCATCACCCAGGCTATCGTCACGCTGGCCCATGCCATGGATATCGAAGTCACCGCCGAGGGCGTGGAATCGGAAAAGCAGGCGACCATTCTGGGCAAGATGGGCTGCAATACCCTGCAGGGCTTCCTGTTCTCGGGCGCCGTCATTCCTGCCAAGATTGCCGGCATTTTCGCCGATCCGCTCAATACGCCCGAACGCCGCCGTCGCGCCCGCAACCGCGCGGCCTGAGGGACTTACCCGACGGCCGCTAGCACGACACCCAGCCGCTTCTCGCGCGTGGAAAGCCCGGGCCGGCCCTTGCCGGCTTCGAGCCACAGGGCCTGCAGCTTGCCCTGGTCGAACAGCTTGAACAGGCACGGCGCGATATAGGATTTCCGGCAAATCGCCGGCGTATTGCGCAATTGCTCGGCAACCTCACGCGCCACCTGCGCCATCTGCCGCCGCCGCGCCGACATCGAGCCCCCGCTCTCCATGCGGGCCAGCGCCTCTGCGGCCATGACGCTGGCATGGAAGGTGCGGAAATCCTTGGCCGAAATATCCACCCCTGCCAGCTCGCGCAGATAGTCATTGATGGCGCCGGTCTGGATCGGCCGGACCGTGCCGCTCTCGCCGCGATAGACCAGAAGACGCTTGCCCGGCAATTGCTGGATCCGGCTCAGGGCCGCAGCCAGCGCCTTGTCGGTAAAGCGATAATCCGCCCGCTTGCCGCCCTTAGCCGCAAAACTCACGCTGATTTCGTCCCCAACCACCTTCACGTCGCGCGCAAACAATGTTCCCGCGCCCCGTGTACCGCTGGTTTCGAGATATTTCTCGCGCCCCACTCGCATTGCCGTCTTGTCGATCAACGCCACCGCGATGGCCAGCGCCAGTTCACGGCTGCCGGTTTGCGCATTCAGCCCCGCCCGCACCTTGCGCCGCACTTTGGGCAGGACGACGGGGAACGTCGCCAGCCGCTTCAGCTTGCGGCCATTGCGCTTCAGCTCCCAATCGGGGTGATAGATATATTGATCGCGCCCCGCCTCATCGACCCCCAGCGCCTGGATATGCGCCCGCGGGTCACTGGCAATCCGCACCTGCTGCCAGGCTGGCGGAATGCCCAAAGCCGCCACGCGCAACCGGGTCAGCCGGTCGCTAATGACGGCGCCATCGGCATCGACATAAGTGAAGCCCTTGCCGCGCCGCTGCCGGACAATGGTCAAATCCTCGCGGCTGGCTCTGATCAGGCGGGCCATCAGGTCGGGTTCGGCTGGCTCATGGTAAAGACGAGATAGATGATGGCGAACAGGATAACGATGCCGATCAGCGAAATGACCAGCACGCGCATATTCATCTTGCGCGGGCTGCCCTGCCGGACCTCGGTCTTGTTCTTGTGTGGATCATAGGTTTCCAAACTGGTTCTCCCCTTTTGGCGCTTTAGGGCAAACGTGCGCCCTTCGCCGTGGTTCCGGCCACAGCCGGGACTTGACGCCGCAGGGCCAGCGGCCGACTCTCGGCCATTGCCCATTCCAGGATATTTTGATGACCTCTGCCGCACTTCTCACCCGCATGATCATGGCCGGACAGGGCAAGGCGCCAGCCGATCTCGTCATCAAGAATGTGCAATTGCTCGATGTTATCACCGGCACTGTCACGCTGACCGACATCGCCATTGTCGGCGACCGCATCGTGGGCACCCATGCCAGCTACGAGAGCGAAACCATCATCGACGGCGCCGGCCGCTTTGCCGTGCCCGGCTTCATCGATACTCATCTGCATATCGAATCCTCCCTGGTCACCCCGTTCGAATTCGACCGCTGCGTGCTGCCGCATGGCGTCACCACCGCCATCTGCGATCCCCATGAAATCGCCAATGTGCTGGGCGCCGAAGGCATTCGCTATTTCCTCGATAGCGCCGAACAAACCATCATGGATGTACGGGTAAACCTCTCCTCCTGTGTCCCGGCCACCGGTTTTGAAACCAATGGCGCAGCGCTGGAAATCGAAGACCTCGAGCCCTTCCGCAACCATCCCAAGGTCATTGGCCTGGCCGAAATGATGAACTTTCCCGGCGTGCTATCGGCCGATCCGGGCATCATCGCCAAGCTCGTCGCCTTCCAGGATGGCCATATCGATGGCCACGCCCCGCTGCTGCTCGGTCAGAGCCTCAACGGCTATCTCGCCGCCGGCATTCGCACCGACCATGAGGCGACCAGTGCCGCCGAAGCCCGCGAAAAGCTCGCCAAGGGCATGGCGATCCTGATCCGCGAAGGCTCGGTCTCCAAGGATCTCAAGGCGCTGGCCGAAATCCTCGACGAAAACACTTCCAGCTTCGTCGCCCTTTGCACCGACGATCGCAACCCGCTCGACATTGCCGAAGAAGGGCACCTCGATAGCTCCATCCGCCGCCTCATCGCCATGGGACGGCCCCTGCACCACGTCTATCGCGCCGCCAGCCACTCCGCCGCCCGGATTTTCGGCCTTACGGATCGCGGCCTCCTCGCCCCCGGCTGGCGCGCCGATATCGCCCTGCTCGATAGCCTTGAGGATTGTCGCGTTTCCGATGTGCTCACCGCCGGCCGCCTGGTGCGTCCTGAGCTGTTTGCCGCGCGCAAACCCGTGGCGCCGGTGGGCCTGACCTCAGTCAAATCCCGCACGATCGTGGCCGACGATTTCATCATCCCCGCCCGCCCCGACCGCAACCAAACCCCGGTGATCGGCGTCAAGCCGGGCCTCATCCTCACCTTCCGCGAATCCGCAGCATTGGAAATTGGCGAACGCGGCACCCAGGCCGACATCGCCCAGGACGTGCTCAAATGCGTGGTGATCGAGCGCCATGGCCGCAACGGCAATATCGGCCGCAGCTTCGTCAAAGGGTTCGGCCTGCAACGCGGCGCCATCGCCTCCTCGGTCGGCCACGATAGCCACAACATCACCGTCATCGGCGCCAATGACGAAGACATGGCCCTGGCCGTCAACCGGCTGATACAATTGCAAGGCGGCTTCGCGGTAGCCGACGGCGGCAAAATATCAGCCGAGCTGGCTTTGCCCATCGCCGGGCTGATGAGCCTCAACCCCTTCGAAACCGTCGCCCAAGATCTGCATCACCTGCGCGACGCCGCCCTCGCCCTGGGCTGCGTGCTGCCGGAGCCGTTCCTGCAAGTCGCCTTCCTGGCGCTGCCGGTCATCCCGCATTTGAAGATGACCGACCGCGGCCTGTTCGACGTCGATAAGTTCGACTTCGTCAGCTGATCAATGCACCTCGCGCGCCTTGACCTTGCGCCGGGCCGCGTGCAGCAGCGGCTCGGTATAGCCGGAGGGCTGATCGGCGCCATGCAGCGCCAGATCGAGCGCGGCCTGGAACGCCACCGATTGGAAATTCTCCGCCATCGGCCGGTAGATGGGGTCATCCGCATTCTGCTGATCGACCACCGCCGCCATGCGCTCGAACACCGAGGTCACTTCGTCCTTTGACACCAGCCCATGGCGCAGCCAATTGGCCACGGCCTGCGAGGAAATCCGGCAGGTGGCGCGGTCTTCCATCAGGCCCACATTGTTGATGTCGGGCACTTTGGAACAGCCCACGCCCTGCTGCACCCAGCGCACCACATAGCCCAGAATACCCTGCGCATTATTCTCCAGCTCGCGGGTAATCTCCTCGCGGCTGAGCGAATAAGATGCCTGCACCGGCATGGAGAACAGCTCCGAAAGCGGCGGCACCGGCTGGTTGTGGCGGCGCTGCTGCGCCTCGAACACGTCGATCTGGTGATAGTGCAAGGCATGTAGCGTCGCCGCCGTCGGCGAAGGCACCCAGGCCGTATTGGCCCCGGCATTGGGATGGCCGGACTTGGCCGCCATCATCGCCGCCATATCGTCGGGCCGCGCCCACATGCCCTTGCCGATCTGCGCCTTGCCGGAAAGACCACAAGCCAGCCCGATCAGCACATTGCGATCCTCATAGGAGGCGATCCAGCGCTCGGACTTGATCTCGTCCTTGCGCAGCACCGCCCCGGCTTCCATCGAGGTGTGGATCTCGTCGCCCGTGCGATCAAGAAACCCGGTATTGATGAAAAACACCCGCTCCCGCGCCGCATGGATCGCGGCCTTGAGGTTAGCCGAAGTGCGCCGCTCTTCGTCCATGATGCCGATCTTGATGGTCAGCGGCTTGAGCTCCAGCATCTTTTCCACCGAGGCGAAAATCGCGCAGGCAAAGGCCACTTCCTCGGGCCCATGCATCTTCGGCTTGACGATATAGATCGCGCCCGTCGTGCTGTTGAGCGTGTCATGCATGGCGCAGAGCACGGTGAGCGCCGCATCCATCAGCCCTTCGCCAATCGGCCTGCCATCGGCCAGCACAGCATCCGTCGTCATCAGATGGCCCACATTGCGCACCAGCAGCAGCGAACGCCCCTTGAGCACCAGCGGCGCACCGTTCACGTCCTTGTAGCTGCGATCGGCATTGAGCTTGCGCGTCACCTGCCGCCCGCCCTTTTCGAACGTGTCTTCCAGGCTGCCATTCATCAGGCCCAGCCAATTGCGATAGACCCCGACCTTGTCCTCGGCATCGACCGCCGCAACCGAATCCTCGCAGTCCTGAATCGTCGTCAGCGCGGCTTCGACAATGATGTCGCTGAGCCCCGCCTTATGCGATCCGCCGATCACACTGCCCGGCTCGATCACCAGAATGACATGCAGCCCATGGTGGCGCAGCACCAGTTCGCCCTTGGTCTCGGTGCCGCCGTAGCCGACAAACGCGGCCTGATCCTTGAGCACCGTGCGGCCTGCTGCCGTATCAACGACCAGGCGGCGGACGCCGTCTTCCTTGATCACATGATAGCCGGTGGCGTCACGATGGCTGCCGCTTTCCAGCGGGAAAGCCTCGTCGAGGAAGCTCGCGGCCCGATCGACCACCGCTGCCCCGCGCGCCGCATTATAGCCCTTGCCGGGCGCCAGGTCGCCGCTGCGCTCGATAACGTCGGTGCCATAAAGCGCGTCGTAAAGGCTGCCCCAGCGTGCATTGGCGGCGTTAAGCGCATAGCGCGCATTGCTGACCGGCACCACCAGTTGCGGCCCACAAAGAGTGGTGATTTCGGGGTCGAGCCCGGTGGTTTCGATGGTGAAATCAGCCGGCTCGGGCACCACATAGCCGATATCTCGGAGGAAGAATTCGTAGCCCTGCGGATTGTTGGCAACCGGGCCATAGCGGCGATGCCAATCATCGATCCGGCCCTGCAAATCCTCGCGCTTGGCCAGTAGCGTCGCATTGGTCGGGCCATGCTCGGCCACCAGCGCGGCAAACCCGCTCCAGAATTGCTCGGCCGATACGGAGAGCCCAGGGAGCGCTTCTTTCTCAACAAAATCGACCAGCAGGGGATGAACTGAAAGGCCGGATTTTGTCGCGTAGGTCATTGTCGTTCCTTCTTCGTCTCCTCCTTGTCGGAGGTAATTGCATAGGGCGCGATCTTTCCCGCGGCCCCTCAAGGGAGCGAACGGACAGCCCGGCACAGGCAGGAGATTCAGCGCTAAAACCACGCCGACCCTAAGACAAGGCCAGCGTCCTCACAACCCGCCTAAAGTTGACTTCGCCCGTGCGCCAGCAACATAGACCTCGGCAATCGAACGATCGTCGCCCAGCGTCTGCAGCAGGAAGAGCTCTTCGACCAGACTGGTCACCGTCTCCATGCGCAGCCGCATGGCCGGCGTGGCGCTGGCGTCGAGCACCACCAGATCCGCCGCACAACCTGGCTCGATCGAACCGATAATGCCTTCAAGCGACAGCGCCCGGGAATTGCCCAGCGTCGCCATGTAGAAGGAGTTGAGCGGGGTCAGCCGCTGGCCGCGCAATTGCAGCACCTTGTAGCCTTCGTCCAGCGTCGCCAGCATGCCGTAATTGGTGCCCCCGCCGATGTCAGTGGCAATGCCGATCCGCACCCCGGCCTTGGCCAGCCGCTCGCGATCGAACAGCCCGCTGCCCAGAAACAGGTTCGATGTCGGGCAGAACACCGCCACCGATTGCGTTTCGGCCAGCACCTGCGTTTCGCGATGATTGAGATGGATGGAGTGACCCAACAGCGTCTTGGGGCCGAGCAGTCCATAATCCTCGTAGATGCCGGCATAGTCCGGGGAATCCGGGTACAACTCCATCGAGAAGCTGATTTCGGCGGCATTCTCGCTCAGATGCGTCTGCACATAACACTCGGGATGCTCGGCCACGAGCACGCGCGACGCCTCCAGCTGCGCTGGGGTCGAGGTGATGGCAAAACGCGGCGAGATGGCATAGAGACCGCGGCCTCGCCCATGCCAGCGCTCGATCAAAGCCTTGGTGTCGTCATAGCCGGATTGGGCACTATCGCGCAGCGCTTCGGGCGCATTGCGATCCATCATCACCTTGCCGCCCACCATCAGCATGTTGCGCTTTTCGGCCTCGGCGAAATAGGCATC